>CAKRYD010000005.1 GCA_934426255.1 uncultured Bacteroidaceae bacterium
GTGATAGATTTAGAGATAGACGCATCGGCTCTGCAGCCGGGCATTCACCGGCTGAACTTTGCGGCAAAGGCGGGCGAGGAGACGGTATCGGGTTTCTCGCGCTACTTTTATCATTCAGGTGTGTCGGGAGAATGTTCGTATGAATATTGGATAGACGAGGATTATGCCGGCCGCGTGAGCGGTGCGGCAGCCGATGGAGGCGTGATAGATTTAGAGATAGACGCATCGGCTCTGCAGCCGGGCATTCACCGGCTGAACTTTGCGGCAAAGGCGGGCGACGAGACGGTATCGGGTTTCTCGCGCTACTTTTATCATTCGGGAGTGTCGGGAGAATGTTCGTATGAATATTGGTTTGATGACGACGATACCCATCGCGTGAGCGGTACGATGACCGATGGAACCGTAGACCTGACGCTCGCCACGGACAACCTGCGGTGCGGACTGCATACCATTACGTTTGCCGTCAAGGCAGGCAAGGAAACCGTGTCGGCTTTCAGACGTTACTTCTACAAGCCGATGATGGAGAACGAAGACCGCATCACAGCCTATGCCTATGGCATGAAGGGCGCGCGCATGGACACGGTGGAGGTTGAACCGACGCAGAACTTCGTATTGAAGAACCTGACGACAGACTTGCCCGACTCGCTGACCCTGCCGGGCAAAAAGCTGGACGACGGCATGACGGTGGGGCTTTATGCACACGAGGGTTATGTGGAAGGCGGCGATGTGTGGCGTGAGCAGCGCCTGCTGATAGCTGCCAAAAAGAAAGCGGCATTTTGTTTTGCCTACCGCATGGGCAGCAACGAATGGGCCACGGATACCTGCGAAGTGGACGCTAAGCCGACAAGACTTGTGAATGCCCCGGCCATGCTGCCGAACAAGATATGTGTCGTGAGCGGCAATGAGACCGACAGCATCTTTGTGCGGCGGATCGACTTGTCTGCAGGCAGCATGGTTGTCAAGGCCGATACATCGGTGCGCATCACGGTGATGAATTCCGGTTTCAGGCGCGTAAAAGTACTCGACGGAGCATCGGTCAAGGCCGGCGCGATGATAGAAGTAGCCAAGGAGGGCACTTATTACCTGATGTGTGACGGGCTCGATGGAAACGGAGCCGGCGATGTTTCCCTGCTGTGTCTGTCGGTGCCGTTGCCGCGGCCGCAAATCACCTATGCCGACGGCAAGGTGAGCATCGGTAGCGAAGTGGAAGGCGCGGCTGTCTACTATACGCTGGACGGCACGTTGCCGACAACGAACAGCAAAGTCTATACAGAACCGTTTGCCGTGACCGGGCGCGACAGTGTGGTGGTGATGGCGATGACTGCCTATGAAATGCTGAGCCGTTCACAGACGCAGCGGTACGTGGCGCACGGCTTCAAGCTGAACTATGTGCTTGATGGCGTGACAGTGTATACGGAGACGCTGCTGAGCGGTACGCCCATAGTGCCCTATGTGTTGCCTGCCGAACCGGGGTCGACATTCAGCGGCTGGACGGGCATGCCCGAAGTGATGCCGGCGCGCGATGTGACGGTAACGGGCAGCAGGACGGCCAACGTATATAAGATCTATTTTGTGGTTGACGGTGTGCGCACCGACAGTGCGGTGTGTGCCTACGGTGCGTCACCGGCGCAAATGGTTGCCGCCATGCCCATACCTGTGAAAGAAGGTCACACCTTCAGCGGCTGGACGGGCGTGCCCGAGGTGATGCCGGCAGCCGATGTGACGGTGACGGCCCGGTTCAAGGTGAACCGCTACGAGCTGGTTTATGTATTGGACGATGCAGTCTACCGAAAAGACAGTGTGGACTATGGCACGGCGATAACGCCGCCCGACGTGCCCGCCAAAGAGGGGAGCATCTTCAGCGGCTGGACGGATGTGCCCGATGTGATGCCGGCTCACGACGTAAAGGTATATGGACGATACCTGACCAACAGCTATAAAATCTATTTCGTGGTTGACGGTGTGCGCACCGACAGCGCTGTGTGTGCCTATGGCGCACCGGTGAGAGAAATAGTGAACAGCAGGGAAAGGCCCGTGAAAGAAGGCTATGCCTTTACGGGCTGGACGGGAGTGCCCGACGCGATGCCGGCTCACGACATTGAGGTGAGGGCGGAATTTTCGACCAATGCCTACAAAATAGTGTTTGCGGTGGAAGGCGAGCGCATGGACAGCGTGATGTGTGCCTACGGCACATCGGCCGCCGAGGCCGCCAAGGCCGTGAACGCTCCCTCGAAGCCCTATTATGAGTTTAAGGAATGGGCGGGTCTGCCCGAGGTGATGCCGGCAGCCGACGTAACGGCCGATGCGGTGTTTGAGCTGAGGCGCCCCGTTTATGACGACGCGGTAGAAAGGCTGGTGCTCAACGACTATCTGCTCGACGAGCAGGAGATGGAGCGCATCAGAGGGCTGAAACATCTGCGCGTGTTGGACATTAGCCGTTCGCGCACGATGGCCGGCGGTGTGTGGAACGTGCTGCCCGACGGCGCATTCGGCGGCATTGCTACCCTGGAAGAGGTCTACCTGTGCCCCACTACGGAGCGCATGGGCGAGGGCATACTGAAGGGATGCCCCCACCTGCTGGAGGTGGTGTGGAACACTATGCTGCCCATTGACCGGGAGACATTCGGCAGTGAAGAGCCGGTGCTGATCTATGTGCCCGAAGGTACGGAAGTTTACAGAACAGACAATGTGGTGGCAGGCTCAACGGCCGAAAACCTTGTGCTCAACGCCGGGCGCGGACTGCGCACCCACATGGCGTTCAGGGCCAAGAAGGCAAGTTATACACGCTCCTTTGGCAAGGAAACGCGGATAGGCACGGCTGCCGGATGGGAAACGCTGGCATTGCCGTTTGACGTGGAGCGCATCGAAGGCTCTAACCTGCAAGGACACCGGCTGGAGCTCTTTCCCTTCCAGGAAGGGAAAGGCATGGAAGGCGACGGCGACTTTGGCACGCGCTACGGCCTGTTCTGGCTGGCCGGGCTCGGGGCCGACGGTTGGCAGGCACGCACGGAAGTGAAAGCCAACGAGCCTTATATCATAGCAATGCCCAACGGCGATGATTATGAGGAGGAATTCTGCATCACGGGCAACGTGACTTTCAGTGCCGAGAATGTGGAAGTGCAGGCCGTGCCCCGGCTCGCGGCCGGCATGGGCTTTGCCATGCGCCCCGTCTATGAACGGGTGGCGCAGGCCGACACGGTGTATGCCCTGAACAACGAAACCTGGAGGGAAACCTACCTGCCGGGCAGTGTGTTCGTGAAAGGCGGGCGCGCGGTAGAGCCGTTTGAATGCTACCTGACGGGACTGACCGCACAGGCACAGGCCAAACGCTATGTGGCGATAGGCGCATACGATGGCATCAACGCCATTGGGCGCATGCTCAAGGGCAGCGACGACGGATTGCGCGTGTGGACCGATGAAAGCGGTCTGAACATCGTGGCCGACAAGGATTGCCTGACGGGCATCTATGCCGTGGACGGCCGTCTGATGGAGCCGCTGCATTTGAGAGCCGGCCAAAGGGTGACAAAACGCCTGGTGCCCGGCATCTATGTAGTGGGTAAACGTAAAATAACGGTTCATTGAAAAACTGTCGGAACAATGGATAGAAAGAAAATGTCGGGTTGCCTGTTGTTGTGCATGGTGCTGTGGGCATTGCCCCGTGGTGTCATGGCCAAAAGGTGACGTTTCATTCGGACTATATGAGGGCGGCGGTAGAGAAGCTGCGCATAGGCGGCGTGGCCGACACGTTGAGGACGGGTTATACGACGCTGAAAGTAAAGGGTAGGCGCGTAGGCCTGAACATCAACAGGGAACGACAGGTGGACTATATCGGAATGCCCCTGTTTGACCGGCGCATGAAGGCTTTGCAGCCGTCGCCCGTCTACAATTACCTGGAGTATGCCTTGTTGGACAGGGTGTTCGGTGTGTCGAAAAACCCGTTTGCCAATAAAGATTTGAAATGTGTCGAAGGCAAATGGTCGGATTGGGAAAAGGTGACAGAGAAAACCCCCGTAATCATCGACAACCACGAAGACAAGGTGTATGAGGTGACTTGGACCTTGGGCGCAGCAAAAAAGCTGCGTCTGAGGTTTCCATTGAAGTATGATATGATGGCCAACAGCAGCAGGAAGGAACTGACGGCTAACTTTGTGCGCGACCTTGGCAAAGAGGAGTGCCGGCCGGGTGTGAAAACCGGCAAGGCGGATGTCCGTGCCAATGCTGCTATGGACGACATGGAACTTTCGGCTGACGGAATGTTTTATGTGCGCAAGGCAGACCACTACTTGCAGAAGAGCATCAACGGAGATACCTATTACCGCAAGACGGCAGAAGGAAAGGCGCGGCTCTTGTATGACCGCCACTATCCGATGGAAAGTGTTGCCAACATGTTCTTGTCGGAAGACTCGACCTATAAGGGAAGGGTTTTGCAGATGGATGTGGTGCGCGACGATTTCAGAAAGGAATCGGTGCGGTGCAGCATAGGCCAGCTGATGCAACTGGCAAACAGGCAGGGATGCAGGCCCTATTTCGGATTGGCCGAAGCCAACGACGATGCCTATGAGTGCTGGCTGTATCTGTGCAACACGGCGGCCGGCTATGTGCATCTGTTCAGGCTGACAGGCCTGACAAAGGCTGCTGTGTCGTACAAACCGATGCAGGTGAAAGCCTACCTGTATCTGCCGACGGCAAATATCAGGAATGTATTAAACGAAAAGATAACCAATAGAAACAAAAAGACTGATGAGTAAGAAAGAAAAATTGGCTGCCGGCGCTGCGATAGCAGGCGGGGCCACAGTTGCAGGAGCAACGATTTTGGATGATGTGGATTTAGGCATGTCAAAAGGAACGGCAACAGCGGAAGTCAATACGGCTTATCGCGAAGAAACATCGAAAACAGAAGCTGCCGAGCCAGAGGAGAATGACCTTGACAACGAAATGGCGGTCAATGAAGCCGACGTTGAAATTGAAAAAACTGAAACCGATGTGGACGAAAACCTTGAAACGGAAACCGAAGAAGTGATGGAAGATCTGGAGGTGCTTGGTGACGAAGTGCTGCCTGAGGCAGAAGTGGTAGACATCAAGACGGATGAAACGGAAACGACGGACGAAGATCTTGCCCTCGCAGAGGCAGATTCAGCAGATTTGGCAGACGAAAGCGAGGCAATGGAAGCTGTTGAGGCTGTAGAAGCCGACGAAACGCCCGAAGCTGCGGCAGTGCAGGAGACAAATGGAGTAGAGACCGATGCCGTTAATACACAGGCGGAAGCGGAGGTGAAATGGACGATTACAGATAATGACGAACCTCTGACGCCCGAGGAAGAATTGGGCGAAGATGTCAAGGACCTGATTGACGTTTCGTGCAAAGTGCCTGAGGAAAATACAGTGGAGGAAAGTGACGTGACGGAAGATCCTGACTTGTTGGACGAATTTATTGACAAAGCCAATGATGCGGTTGACGATTTGTTGGGAAGCAATGACTCGTCAATTCCCGATTTTGAGAACAATGCGGATGTCAATGGGTTCTTGTAGAACGATTCTTGCGCTGATTTTGTGCCTGGCGACAATTGGCTGCCGGGCACAAAAAAGCAAGATTTATCTGCTGGCCGTCGGAGTGTCGCAATATGCCAACGAAAGTATTCCAAGACTGCGAATGCCCGTGAATGATGTAGACACGATTACGCAAATTATGCTGCAAAGAAACAGCGAGGTGGTTGTGCTCAAGAACGAGGCCGCCACGGGTGACAGCATCAGGCATACAATGGAAAGGCTGTTTGCCAAAGCAGGGCGGCGAGACATGGTGATGCTCTATTTCAGCGGACATGGATATACGGGCGGTTTTTGCCCCTACGACTTTAATATGGGCGGCGAAAAGTGCTGCCTGAGCTATGAGGATGTGCGTAAGGTATTGGCAAAAAGCAAGGCGTATGGCAAGTTCGTGATGGCTGATGCCTGCCATTCGGGAGGACTGAGGCAACCTGCAGTGGTGAAGAAAGACTCTCTGGGTGAGGCACGAATCAAAAAATCGCAGATTATGCTGTTTCTTTCTTCGCGTGGAAATGAAAGTTCGTATGAGACACCGCTATACGACAACGGCTATTTTACAAAATATCTGGCTGAGGCTTTCAAGGGTGCGGCCGATGCCGACAAAAACGGACGGATAACGGCATGGGAGATGTATGCCTATGTATATAAAAAGGTGGTTGAAGCCGTGCAAGGCCGCCAGCATCCCGTGATGTGGGGATATTTCAACAAGCGATTAATATTGATGGACAATAATGCGCATGCTGCGCATTGATGTCCATCAGATTGTCAACGATTTTATTTGTGTGACTGTTCCAGCAGGTTGCCCAGTTCTTCTATATTGGCAACGGTTAGGTCGGGTGGCTCGGGGGCTGCTGCGGCTACTTCTGCGGTGGTTTCACCCGAGAGCACGAGCACACCGAATGCGTGGGCATTTTGTGCCATTTTGATATCGGTATAGATGCGGTCGCCCACCATGGCGATTTGTTCGGGTTGGAGATGTTTTTGCCGCAGTATGCCAATGAGCATGTTGGGGTCGGGCTTGCCCAATGTGATGTCGGGACGGCGGCCTGTGGCATGTTCCAGACATTGACAGATGGATCCGCAATCAACGAGGATGGTCTTTTCGTTGGTGGGACAGACACGGTCGGGATTGGTGGCAATGTAGGGTAGGCCTTGTGAAATCCACCATGCTGCGCGGCACAGGCGGGAATAGGTCAATGTCATGTCGAATGCGGCAATGACGGCATCGGGAATGTCATCGGCACTGTCGGTGGTGGAGATATAGCCGGCTTTTTCGAATTGTGAAATCATGCTGGGCGTTCCGAGCAGGAACAGCCGTTTGGCCGTGGGGAGGTTGGCTTTCAGATAGTCAATGGTAGCCACGGTCGTGGTATACATTTCCTCTTCTGTGGCATGTATGCCCATTCCGGCCAGTTTCAGAAGATAGTCGTCTAACGATTTGGACGGGTTGTTGGTCAGGAAAGAATAGGAGATGCCCATGCCTTTCAGTTTGTCGAGGAAGGGTATGGTGAAAGGAAAAAGGGAATTTCCCATATAGATGGTTCCATCCATATCAAGGGCTACATGCTTGATGCGAGCCAGCTTTTGTTGAAGAGTCAGTTCCATGTTCAGTTGCCTGCTTTGTTGTGTTCTACTTCATCGTATCCGTCGGCTTTGGCATTCCACATCAGCAAGAAAACAATCATGCCGATAACAGCGATGGCAATCATGCCGATAAATACGTAGTCCCAGCTTTTGGCAGGATTTATACGATTCATGATGTCGACAAAGAGACCTACGCCGACACCAGAGACCAAGCCGCTGGCGTAGCCGAAAAGGCCGGTCAGTCCGTTGGCTGTTGCAGCTGCGCGGTTAGTTGCCTGGTTGGCTGCCGCGATGCCGATAAGAGCCTGGGGACCATAGATGAAGAATCCGGCCATGGCGAGGACAACAATCATCAGTCCCATGCTTGTTCCGTTGGGCAGCAGCAGGAAGATTGTCATGAAGATGACAACGCCCAGCATGCAGTAGACGCAAGTGCGGTGGGCTTTCCCTTTGAGCCATTTGTCGGTGGCATATCCACTGACGAGCATTCCTATGATGCCGAAGATCTCAAAGATGGCGACAGTCCATCCGGCATTGGACAGGGACATGCCGCGAGCTTCTTTCAGGAAGGTGGGCCCCCAATCAAGAACGGCAAAACGAACAATGTAGACGAAAAAGTTGGCGATGCCGAGAATCCAAATCCATTTATTGCGAAATACATGCTTGCGGATGAATTGCTTGTATTCGGCCGATGAACCTTTTCCCGTTTTATTGATGGTATGCAGTTCGGGAAGTCCTACCGACGATGGGGTATCGCGCAAGAAAAGGAAGATACCGACGGAACCTGCCAAAGCAATGGTGGCCGGAATCCAGAAACACCAACGCCAGGCGCCAATATGTGCAGCCGACTCAAGTACGCTTTGCATTCGTTCGGAGTCGGCCATGTCGATGTTCAGATGACCGGCAATAGAGGCTACGATTTCAGGATTGGCACTCATGTTAGTTCCCAATGTTCCCATGATGTAGCCACAAAGAATGGCGACGATGCTTGCACCGATGGAGTGGGAAGTGTTCCACACCGACATTTTTGTGGCCAGTTCCTGTTGGGGAATCCAATGAGTGAGCAGACGGGCACAGGGTGGAAATCCGCTTCCTTGCAGAAAGTTGTTGAGTATAAGAATGATTCCGAATATCAGAACCATAGTGTTAGTGAATTGCGCCCCACTTGTTTCGCCGGTTAGAAGGGTGCTTAGGTCGGCACCGAATCCGAAGGCGTAGTTGGCCATGGCACAGAGGAACAAGCCGATGGCCATGTGATAGCGTGCATTGATGCGATCGGCTACCAATCCGTTGAGAAAGCGTGAGATGCCGTAGACAATGGTTACGACGGTCATGATGATACCGAAACTGGTCTTTGTGATGCCGTATTCCGCGCTAAGTCCGGGAATGGCAAACGAAAAGTTCTTCCTTACAAAGTAGAACAAGGCATAGCCTACCATTGTTGTGATGATGGTGCGCCATTGCCAATATTTGAATAATTTGGATGCTGTCATGGTATATTGATGTTTGTTTTTTAGTTGATTTCCCACAGTCCGCCTTTTCCAAACAGATGGTTTGTCCAGCGGTCAAGCAGGCATGTTCTTAAGCCGAGATCGAGGATGGTAAAACGGCGGCGTATGGATAGTGCGGGTATAATGCTGTTGCGTAGCCGTGTGCGTGGCAAATCGATGTCTTCGGGCGCTGTGGGAGCTCCTACAGTTCGGAGCCGTTTTACAGCTTCGGCTACCGGTACGAGTTGACGCTCCAGGCGAGGGCGGGTTTCGTCCCATTTGTCTTTGAACAATTGGAGCTGTTTGCGAAGAGCATCGGCTGAGATGTATTTAGCCTTGATTTCGGTGGCTCCGAGGGTGGGAAAGTCTGTTCCTTCAAACATTTTCAAGGCTTGTTGCTCCTGTGTCGCAAGGTCGGGCCATGCCTGTACACATTTTTCGATGTCGATGCTATTGATGTCTGCTTTTAGCAATGATTCGTAGAACGACAACGAGAGAAGTGTGCCGATGCTGACCTGAAAACCGTGGGATGGAGCCTGTCCGTTGTGCATGACGAAATGCTCCATGTTGAGCAAATGGCTGAATTGGTGGTCAGCGCCACTGGCGGGACGGCTTGATTTGGGATAAGCTTGCATGGCGAATCCGCCTAACATGAGGCCTTCAATGAGTCCGCGAAGAGCTTTCGGATTGCCGTCACGTGCACCGGCAGGGTCGGACAAGGCATCGTGAAGCCCGTCCTGTACGATGGAAAACGCAACCGGGTCGATGGGCTCAATGCCTAAAGCATCGGCCAAAATCCAATCGGCACCGGCAGGCACTTTGGCAAATAAATCTGCATAGCCGCTTGCTGTCATCTCTTTGGGAGCTGTTGCTACGATGTTGATGTCGGCAATGACGGCCTGCGGTGATGTGCATGGAAAAGTTGTTTTGGCTCCATCTTTCGTGATGGATGCACCGAATGCCACATATCCGTCCATTGATGCGGCTGTTGCAACAATCATGTAGGGCCGGTTGGTATGGTAGGAGCTCAGTTTGGTGATGTCGTTGATGGTGCCCGAACCAACAGCGATAGGTATGGCATCGGTTGTCTTCAAAAGGGCATCCAGCCGATCGATGTATTTCCATTCGGCGTGCATTTCCGGTTCATCGAAAATATAAGGGGTGTCTTGTTCGATGTGAGCATTATGCAAAATATCAGCAATGGTTGCTCCGGCAACATCATAGGTCGTTTTATCTGCGATGATGATGGCGCGTTTTCCGGGGAGTTGTTCTTTGAAGATTCGGGCAGTTTCGCCTAAAATCCCTTGTCCTATGCTGATGGCCTTTGTATAGATCGCATTTTCGAGCGCGAGCTTAATTCTATCCATAGTGGTTTAGTCGTTTTTTTCTGCCTTGTATGTAAGCAGCATGAAGAGAATGGAGATGATGCAACTAACTATAAGTAAAAGGAACGTCCAATTCCAACCGGCATGTTGGGCTACATAGCCTATAACTATATTGGCCAAAAGTGCCGTTCCTAAAACGTATCCCATGAATCCGGTGAGCCCGGCTGCTGTACCTGCTGCATTTTTTGGTGCGAGATCGAGTGCCTGTACGCCAATCAGCATCACCGGGCCATAGATGAAGAAGCCGATAGCTATCAAACAAATCAATACAATGTTGATATCATCGAGGCATTGCCAATAGATGGCGATGAAAATGGCTACAATGCCCATAAATATGATGGTAGGCAGGGCACGTTTTCCTTTGAATATGTGGTCGCTTAGCCATCCGCAAACCAGCGTGCCCGGAATGGCTGCCATTTCATAAGCGAAGTAAGCCCATCCGGCATCCTTTATGTTGATGCCGCGCTCTGTCAGAATGGTGGGAGCCCAATCCAGACAGCCGTAGCGTACCATGTAGACGAAAGCGTTGGACATCGCTATGTACCAAAGATATTTATTGGTAAGTACGGTTTTGAATATTTCTTTGGAAGATAAGACTTCTTCGGACTTTGTACTGTATGATCCCGTATAGTCGTTGCGCCATTTTTCGATAGAAGGCAGGCCGCATGATTGGGGCGTGTCGCGAATGAGGCAGTAAGCTATGACGGCAATCAGGATGGCGACACACGAAGGGAATAAGTATGTGCCGATTAGGAAATATCGCTGTTCGTCAGCTCCATAGAACCATGAACCAAACCAAATAGCACCATAGACTGCCATGGGGCCGACTAAAGCACCGCCTACATTGTGGGCACAGTTCCAAACTGACATCCAGGTTCCACGTTCTTTTTGTGAAAACCAGTGGGTCATGACGCGTCCACATGGAGGCCACCCCATTCCGTTGAACCATCCAACGAGGAAGTTGAGTGCCGCCATTAGTATGATGGCCCATTCTTTATGCTCTGCACCAATGTATTGGATGGGGACTATCATGAACATCATGGAAAGAGCCGCCAGAATCAGACCTAACGGCAAAAAACGACGTGCGTTGCTGCGGTCGGATATGCTGGCCATGATGAATTTGGAGAATCCGTATGCTACGGCATTCATAGAAAGAACAATCCCTAATTCACCTTTTTCGAATCCGAAAGGTTCGAGCATCGGTATGGCCATGGAAAAGTTCTTGCGAACGATGTAAAAACCCGCATAGCCGATAAATGCGCCCAAGAAAACTTGCCAACGGAGCAAAGGATAACTCTTGGAGACTTTTTCGAAAGACATTTCTTCCTTGAAGGGAGGGGGGCTTAGGAATGACATGAGTGGGTGGTGTTAATTATGGATTGACGATGTAATTGGACGCTATTTTCGAGAAATCTTTAATTTGCTGCTCTTCCCAAGTTTTGTCATAGCCCAATTCTTTTGCAATAATTGCGGCTACTTTGGGCGCAACATTGACTGCTTCCTTTGAATCGATGTAGAGCATGCGTACTCTGCGTGCCAGTACATCATCAACGGTGCGTGCCATTTCTTCGCGTACGGCCCATACCACTTCGGCTACGGTGTAGTCGAATTTGGAAGACAATTTTTCTGCGAATGAAGGATTCTCTTTCTGCAATTGCAAGATAGCCGGTTCATCACTACCATATATATACAGATGGTTAGTCAGGTCTGGGTGTGGGCGGTAGCCATGGATGCGGAAAGATTTGGTTACGCATTTGCGTGGCTCAATGCCACTCAATTCGATGGCTTTGTTGATGGTGTCTTCAGCCATTAGGCGATAGGATGTCCATTTCCCACCTGTAATGGTAACCAAGTTGTTGTCTGAAACGATAATCTTATGACTACGCGAAATTTCTTTTGTGCTTTTCCCTTCTTTCTTAGGTGCAGCAAGTGGGCGTTGGCCGGCAAAGACGGATACGATATCTTTGCGGGTGGGTGCAGGATCCATATACAGACCGGCAGTATTGAGAATGAATTGAATTTCTTCGTCCAAGGCTTTCGGTTCGCTTTCGGGATGTTCGCGGAGAATGTCTGTTGTTCCCACAACCACGCGGTTATGCCATGGAACGGCAAACAGAACGCGTCCGTCTGAGGTCTTGGGTACCATTAGAGCATAATCGCTTTGCAGAAATTTCATATCTAATACCAGATGTACGCCTTGGCTTGGTCTGACCATAGAAGGCATTCCGGGTTCGTCCATTTGCATGATGCTGTCTACGAAGATGCCGGCGGCATTGATAACATTCTTGGCTTTAACGGTATAAGTCTTGCCACTTTCGTTGTCAGTGACTGTTACTCCGCATGCTTTTCCGTTTTGATTGTGCAAAATGGAGGTTACAGAGATGTGATTGATGGCGCAGCCGCCATTTTCAATGCAAGTCTCAGCCAGATTGATGGCCATTCGAGAATCATCGAATTGTCCGTCATGATAGACAATGCCACCTTTCAATCCTTTTTTTACCGATACGGGCAGGTAACGGGCTACAGTTCCTTTACTAATAAAGCGTGAGCGGCCATATCCGAATCCGAATGAAAGGATATCATAGAATACAAGCCCGCAAAAATAAAGGACATTGTCCCACCACGTATAGTTTGATATGACGAAAGCCTGATCCTTTACCAGATGTGGTGCGTTAGCTTTCATGCGTCCCCTTTCGCGCAGAGCTTCGAGCACTAATTTCACATCGCCTTTTTGAAGATAGCGTACTCCACCGTGTACCAATTTTGTGCTTCTGCTGGATGTACATTTGGCAAAATCATCCTTTTCAAAAAGGGCAACGCTATATCCTCGGGTTGCGGCATCTACTGCGCATCCTAAACCGGTGGCTCCACCACCTATTACTACAAAATCCCAAACTTTTTCCGGATTTTCAATTTGATGTATTTGTGCTTGGCGCTTCATATTGTTTTTTATGTCTTAGTTTTGTCGTAAATAGAGCTTGCTTTGGCAAAATTACTACTTTTGTTGCAATACTCTGGCAATAGGTCTTATAAAAGCTGTGATATGTCTCGAACTTTTAGGATAAAAGCAAGAGCAGCGTACAATAGATGTACGCTGCTCTTATATAGATAAGTCTTGATTTATTTTGCTTCTGAGGCCATCGTTCCTGCTTGTGCAGTTGCGTCGTCTTTGTCTTTCATTCTATAGCCCATTGTCAGATAAGCTAATGGCGCTGCGAGGAACAATGAAGACAATGTTCCGTAAATAACGCCGAGAATCATGGCAAAGGCAAAGCTGCGGATGCTGTCTCCACCTAAGATGAAGATGCAAAGCAAAACGAGCAATGTTGTAGAACTTGTATTGATGGTACGAGCCAATGTCGTGTTCAATGATTGGTTGAAGAGCAATTGGCGGTCGCGTTTCGGGTATAAGTGGAGGAATTCACGAACACGGTCGAATATAACCACCTTGTCGTTGATGGAGTATCCGATACAAGTCAGAATGGCTCCGATAAAGGTCTGGTCTATTTCGAGCGAGAACGGAACGATTCCCCATAACAGTGAATAAGTACCTATAATCAATATAGCATCGCAAGTCAAAGCGATGGTGCTTCCGATAGAGAAAGCTACATTGCGGAAACGTATCAGAATGTAGACAAAGATGGCAGCCAAAGCGAAGATAACGCTGATGATGGCACCATGAGTAACATCTTTTGCAATCGACGGACCTACTTTTTGTGAACTGATGATAGAGCCGCCGGCACGGTTGTCTCGGTCGATGAATCTATTTAAAGTTACGTAATCGGCTAAGAGTTTTCCCTTTTTCAGTGCCTTGTAGAGGAACTCTTCAATCTGTGCATCTATTTCGGGATTTTCTTCATTGATGCGATAGTTGGTCGTCACACGAATGGTCTTGTGGTCAGTACCCAATGCTATACATGATACGGTTGCATCGCCAACTTCCGGTTGTAATAATTTTGTGACGGTTTCGGGCTCTACTTGTTGTTCGAATTGTACCACAAAATTACGACCACCAGAGAAGTCGATGCCTTGACTTAAACCACGGATGCCGAAGCTGGCAAAGCTTACCAATAGTGCAATGGCAAATATAACGAAAGAATATTTGTAAGCACTCATGAAGTGGAAATGCGGATTTTTCATGAGGTTCTTCGACAATCCGGTGACGAATGTCAGGTTAGTCCATTTGTCTTTGTTCAAGAAGTGCTCATATACCAAACGTGTGAGGCAAACGGCAGTGAATAATGATGCCAACAGACCGATAATCAATGTTGTCGCAAATCCTCGGATGGGACCTGTTCCGAAGTAGAATAGGATGATACCTGTTATAATAGATGTTACGTTAGAGTCAATAATAGCACTGAAGGCATTTCCGTAACCATCTGCTATGGCTGTTTTAAGCTGCTTGCCACTGGCCAGTTCTTCTTTGGCGCGTTCATAAATAAGCACATTGGCATCGACCGCCATACCGAGCGACAATACCATACCGGCGATGCCTGACATGGTTAAGGCTGCCTGGAAAGAGGTAAGTACGCCCAATGTAAAGAAGAAATTCAGAATCAGAGCGCAATTGGCCACCATTCCCGGAATCAAGCCATAGATTCCACACATGTAAATCATCAGAAGAATGAACGCGATGACAAAAGAAAGAATGCCTTGGTCAATGGACTCCTGTCCTAAAGAAGGACCTACGATTTCTTCTTGTACGATGTGGGTGGGTGCCGGCATCTTTCCTGAATTGAGCACGTTGGCCAAGTCTTTGGTGTCTTCTGTCGTGAAGTTACCTGTGATGGATGATGTTCCGCCTGTAATGGCATTCATTACGTTGGGCGCGCTGTATACCAAGTCATCCAAGACAATGGCGATGGCGTGGCCTTGGTTCTTTTTTGTGAGTTGTGCCCACGTGCGCGCACCATCGGTGTTCATAGACATGCTTACAGACGGCCGTCCATATTCATCGAAATCGGCTTTGGCTGTTGTGATGACATTTCCTTCCAAAGGAGCTTTACCATTGCGGCCTGACATGCGGATGGCATAAAGCTCGTAGATTTCTGCTTTTTGCGACATTGACGAAGGTTTTACGCCCCATAACAGTTTCAAGTCTTCAGGAAGAGTGCTCTTTGCAATTTCCGAGTGAATTAATTGGTTGACAGCTGCTGTGTCACGTGATAAGGCATATCCTACCATGCAACCGCCAGATTGAGCCGGAACCAATTGAAGAACAGATAGCAGGGGGTGTTGCTTGCGAGCTTGCTCCATTTCCTTATCCGAAGCAGCATTGCCTTTTTTGTTGCTTAGTTGTGACAATAGCTCCGATTTTTTGTTGCTTGTAGCTTCTTTGGCTTTTGTGCTGTCGGCAGTGGTAGCTGTTGAGTCTGCTGCAGCATTGCTGCTCGTGTTGTTTGCTGCTAACTTGGAATCTAATGATGCCAGTTGCGGAACGATAACCGGTGCATCGTAGGTCTCCCAGAATTCCAGGTTTGCACTACCTTGCAGCAACTTACGTACGCGTTCCGGTTCTTTGATACCTGGCATTTCTACCATGATGCGTCCCATTTGTCCTTCAAGCATCTGAATGTTGGGCTGAGCTACGCCGAACTGGTCAATACGTGTACGAATAACTGTGTATGAGTTGTCTACTGCAGATTTTACTTCGCTGCGCAGTACTTTTTCAACTTCTGAATCCTTGCTGCGGGTTGTTACCTTGCCTTTCAGCTGTTGGGTTGCAAAAATGGTGCAGAGCTTGTCTTTGCCGGCTTTTTGCTGGTAACTTTTTACGAATAGTGATATAAAGTCTGTTTGGCTTTTTGAAGCTTCTGATGCTGCTTCATTTACTGCTTTTACAAAGTTGGCATCTTGTGAATGGTCGGCTAATGCCTTTACAACTTCCGGAACAGAAACTTCCAGAATAACATTCATACCTCCTTTTAGATCCAGACCCAAACCAATCTGCATCTCTTGACACTGTTTCAATGTGTACGCTCCCAGCCATACCCGTTCGTTTTTCATCGAGTCTAAGTAGAGCATTCCGGCTTTAGCCTCCATTTTGGCAGCCTTGTTCTCATAGTGACGCGTCACGAAAGAAAACGACAGGTAGTAGATGCATACGAGCGTAAGTAGTACAGCAAATACTTTTACAAATCCCTTGTTTTGCATTTCTATTTAATTATTGATTTTTCAAAATTCAGCTCTTGCGAACAATAAGCATGCAAATATAGGTATTTTTCTCTGCTTTAGTTGTCTTTTTGTTGTTTAATTTCTCTAAGTGCATCAACATTCATGCTTTTTGGAGGCGAAAAGGTTTCTTCCTGTTCAAACTGTTATGTGTAATAGGCCTGTTTTTATTTTTGTGGTATGAAAAAACCGTCAAGTCCGCCTTTTCCTTTATTTTTGCAGTACAATAATTGATAGTGTATGAAAAGGTTGTTGCTTATAACGGTTTGTATGTTTTCTTTGTGGTTTGCGCGGGCAGTGACACCATCTTCCGAAGACGGTGTGATTGGTATGTCTGTTATCAAAGACACCGGAAATCGTTTGGATTATGTCCATTCTCGTTTTGCCGTAAATCCTATCACCTCTGTGCACCTGAGTCGATATACTGGCGAACGAGAGATATTGCAATATCTCAATATGACAAGCGTAGGAAAGCAGATAGTTAGTTACTTGCTGAATTATACGCTTGGTGAAATGGACACCCACATTTTGCTTGAAAGGATGCCTAAGGAGCGCTCTAAGGAGCCACAAGCCGAGGACTTTCAAGCGGCGTTGCAGAACAACTATGTCTTGGTTGTTAAGTATGATGAAGAAAGTCGCCTTCAATCTCTTGCCTCAGATTCGGCCATTGCTTCTCCGAAAGGCCATTGGTATCTATATCAGCTTCAGTGTGACAAGAAAACATATAAGCAGTTGGAGGCTAATGTGCCGCGTCCCGGAGATGATGTCGCAACGAAGGGCGCAAAACGCTCCGGCTATGAAAGCATTAGCATTCCACTAAAGCTTGTCGATGATGGCTATAACATCGGTCGCGAGTTAATGCCTTATCTCGCCAAGAATATCAAATATGTAAGTGCAGAAGAAATAAAATCCGGAAACATCAAGCGACAATTAGGACAGACTTCGACAGCGTTGAAAGTTGCACTTTCGCCTTTGGTGATTCTAAAGAAATAGAGTTCTTTGCCAATTTCTGCCTTTGCTGTATCTTGTCTTATGGATTGTCAGATGCCTAATCTCTCAGATAATTCAATCATGCGGTCAATAGGCTTGACGGCTTCTTTGATGATTTTGGTATCAACGTGTACTTCCGGCCATTCATATTTCAGGCAGTTGTAAAGCTTTTCCATTGTATTCATGCGCATATAGGCGCATTCGTTGCACATGCATGTTTTTCCCGGAGTTTCTCCATCGTCGGGTGGCACGGGTATAAATTTCTTTTCCGGGCTTTTGCGCTGCATTTCAAACAGTATCCCACTCTCTGTTGCAACGATGAATGTCTGCTCATCGCTTTCAACGGTATATTTCAGTAGTGCTGCTGTCGAACCTACAATGTCGGCCAGTTTCAGCACTGCTCCTTTGCATTCTGGGTGGGCCAGTACTTTTGCATCAGGATATTGCTTTTTCAGCTCTATGATTTTCCCTACTGAGAAGCGTTCATGCACATCGCAAGCTCCGTTCCACAGCAACATGTTCCTTCCTGTAATCTGGTTGATATATTCGCCTAAGTTACGATCCGGTCCGAAGATGATTTTTTCATCTTTTGGGAAACTTTCTACGATTTGTTTGGCATTTGATGAGGTTACTACAATGTCGGTCAATGCTTTCACTTCTGCCGATGTATTGACATAGGAAACAACTTTGTAGCCAGGATGGGCTTTTATGAAAGCTGCGAATTCTTTGGCAGGGCAACTTTCTGCCAGGGAGCACGATGCGTTTAAGTCGGGAATCAAAACTTTTTTGTCCGGACATAGCACCTTGTTGGTCTCTCCCATGAAATGAACACCGCACATCACGATGATATCGGCATTCGTTTTTGCAGCTTTACGTGCCAAGGCCAGGCTGTCGCCAATGAAGTCTGCTACTTCTTGTAAAGGCTTGTCTGTGTAGTAATGTGCCATGATTACGGCATTCTTTTCTTTGCACATGCGCCTTATTTCGGCTTTCAAGTCTGTGCCTGCAGGTATAGGCTCGTTAACGTAGCCTTTTTCTTTCCAGCTGTTTTTGATTTCCGTCATATTCTCAATAGTGTGGCAGTGTAATTTCTTTTGACGCATAGCTTGGCCAAGGTTGTGCCAACGAACTGGTTCCGCCTACCAATTTCAAAGTGAAAGATGTGCCTTTTTGAAGGGCCAAATCATTTCGTTTCCAATTGTAGGATAAGATAGAATCGCTTGCTTCTTCCAGTTTTTCTCTTGCGTCTGTCAGTTTGGATGAGAAGGTTTCATTTTCGTTACTGTAAAACTGCTTTAGGATAGCTGCAACTTCCATTTGTACTTTTATATTCAGCGCATAGTTGGGTGAAGCGTTGTCTGTCTTGAAGCTGAACAGGAAGATGGGGAATTCTATCTTCCGGCGGTTGACGATTGTGTTACTTTCATTGGAACCTGTTTCTTTGACGAGGGCTATTTCTACCCATGTAGTGTCGCCTATTGCAACATCTTTTTCAAGCCAGTTGGTCTTCAATACCGAGTCACAGGCATTGTTCCAACGCTTATCGGCTTCTTCGAGGGTGCATTCAAACCCCGTTGATGCCGGTGAAAATATTTCTAATATTCTTGAGGTCGCCTCTTCTAACTCATCGTTTTGCAGGTAAGAACTTGACGAGTTGCTCACCAATAGTTTATAGTTTCCGGTGTTGTTGGTATCTTCATCATTGTCTGAGCAGCCAGTCAGCAAGATTGCCGCAAGGGCAATTATAAGCCATTGATATTTCATGATGTGGTATGTTTTCATGCTTTTATCGTTTTAGAATAATAGGAGTTGATGATATAACTTCGCCTTCGTAAGTGACCAACTGCAACGTAAAGCTGCTACCCGATTCCAGATTGAAAGGCGTCCAGTTGTATGATTCAATGAGTGATTTCACTTTTTGAAAGCGTTGCAATGCTTCGGATTCGTCAGTTTGCATATATTGCTTGTTCTCGTCATACTGAGTGATTTTCAGTTGATTCAATTGATAAAGGGCGTTGTCGTTTTTTGCCAATTGATCTGAAACCTCAACAATCTTAAGTAAGTAGGTCGGCACAATATGCTCTTCACTTTTTGAGCAGCTTGAGATGGCTGTTATCAACAAGATAATCAGCAATGGCTTGAGAATACCGGAGGTTTTTCCTTTTAAATTCATCTATTATCTTCTTTGTGGCACAAAAATAGGTAAAAAATGGCTTTGTCGCAAGGACTGCAGATGAAATTTGATGGCTTTGTACAGCAAGTGCTTTCCTACAGGTTCCGGAATGTGGATATATAAAAGAGGTGCGAACCCTTTGCATGGTCCGCACCTCAGTAACGCTATGAGAAAATACTTACTTGATGCTTATTTTCTTTTTGCCGATGATGTAGATGCCTTTCTTCAGACCCTTTTGTGCGTCTGTTGCTTTGACGTTGCGCTTGAGGAGCTTGCCGTCGATGCTGTAGACATTTACCTTATCGGTAGCCTTGGTCACGATGAACGGCTTAACGGCTGTTACCTGATCGGCAGTTTCAATTATGAGATCGGCATCGCCTTCTTCGTTAACCACCTTCTTCGGGTCGATATATCCATAACGTCCGTTGATGAAAAGGTTAGCTGTGCTTGCAGCGAGCTTCCAGCTTGTGGTTTCGGCATCGTAGTTGAAGATACCCATACCCGGAGCTGCCACGGTCATGCCCTGCAATGTACCGATGAGTCCGTTGGCAACAACGGCAGATGTGTCGGTAACATTAGTTGGCAGAGGGAAGTAGATCGGCTGCTTGGTATCATTGTCACATTGTGTGTAGTCATTGACCATAATGATGAACGGTTCACCAGCTTCGAAAGAAGACTTCTCCTTCAGTTCGAGACGGCTGCCTTCCTCAGTAGCTGTGAGGCTCTTCACGGCATAGGTCTTGACGGTGGCTCCGCTGATACCGTCGTTGAATTCTGCGAGTCCGTCAACGGCCCAAGGCAGTACCATGGTGTTGAGGCTGTTGTCAAGGTAGTAGGTGATGGCTACAACGTCGCTTTCAACCGGTTTGAAGATGAACGACTGCTGTTCTTTACCGTCAGCCGGATAGTTGAGAACTACGAAGTTGGTGCGGTCGGTCTTGAGGCAGTCGAAAGGATCTTCAACGCCTACCTGCTGCATCTTGAATTTACCATTACCATAATAGTAGATGTTGTAAGGAGTCTTTTCGTGTGACATCAGCGGCGAGAGGCTTGCACCCTGTCCGCGGTAAGCACCGAAGTACTGTCCCGTACCCATGTTCTGGATGGCATAGCATCCGATGGCGTTGCCTGTGGGCTCTTGTCCTTCAATGGGAACGAGACGCCAGATAGCATAGGGATCTGAAGTGGGATCGGCTGTCTCAAGCTGGTATGTACCTATATGCAGCTGGTCACCCGTTGATGTACTGTTGAGGAATATAGGCTGTCCTTGTGTATAGTCGTAGAGCGAACCACCGAAGATGTTGTACCACTTGTTGGGTTCGAGCTGACCTACATGGCTCATAAAGGTCTTGAAGGCCTCTTTCATCTTGGCGATGGCATTGTTGATCTGCTCCTTGGTGGGGCTGACGAGGCTTACACTGTTCTTGGCCTCGGTAACTGCATTGGCGAAAGCATCGATGGCTTCTTCGCTGTCAACGTAGCCCAAGCCGTAGTTGTCTTCGCTGACCACAGACTTGGCGATAAAGTCTTCACGATAGCTCTTGGTCAGTGCAACCAGTTCCGTGGTGTCGGCATAGAGAGCTTCCACGGCAGCGATGGCTGCTTCAAACTTGTCGTTGAACTCGGTGGTGGTCATTTCATGTTTGCCCATCTTCTCGGCTATGTCGAGGATGGCTTTCATAGCATCGCAAGCCTCTTTCATGCCGGGGATGTAGTCATACTGTATACGATCCTTGTCGAGACCCGAGTACATTTGGAACTCGCTAAGGTTGAAAGTGATACCGGTAACGTCGGGATTGTTGAATGTGCGAGTTTCAACCTTGCCTGCGTGGGTGGTGTTCTTGACAACGAAACGGATGTATTTGTAGGAGTCACCGAGGTCGATGGTGGGTGAGGTATACGGAGTTTCCTGAACCACTACATCTTCGGGGAAGCCTTCGTTCAGTTCGGTGATGGCCGTCCATGAGTCTTGGTCGGCATTGTCGGTGCTGGCACCGAGCTCGTCGTCGTTGGTGGCAAAGATCTGAATGTCGTTGGGGTTGTCGTGCCAGTCGCTGTTACGTCCGTAGTATTGGAAGTAGAAGCTCTTGACGGGTTCGTTGAGTTTCACCTGCAGGTTGTGATAGCCTGTACCTGTGTGGTCAAGGCTTTCCACTGCATCCATGGAAGCAATCCATTCGTCGGCAGTGATGTCGGCTTTCTGCATGTCTGTGCTCCAGAACGAGTGGAATATGGTGTTCTTGTCACCGTCGATGAGGGCTGCAATGGTACCATCGGCAGCGTTGCTGTTGCTGCTAATCTGGGCTGCATCTGTGATGAGTGTGATGCGTGAGCCTGTTGCGGTATCGTAGATGCTTCTTGCCTTGGTGGTCAGTTCGGCCAGTTTGGTATCGAGCGCATCACGGTCAACATAGAGGTCGTCGATGGCCTTGGCAGCTGCATTGATGGCTTCAATGTCAGCTTCCGTCACTGTCAGGTTGGCTATCTTCTCCTGTGCTTCGGCCACGAGCTTGTCGTAGGTGTCGCAGGCCTCTTTCATGCCGGCCACCTTGTAGTATTCCGACGATTCGGCAGGTGTGCCATCGTAAACCTGGAACTCACTGAGGTTGAAGGTTACACCGGTGATGGAAGGAACTGCAAATCCTGTGGCGCGGTTTCCGCCGTCCATGGTAGATACATGTTTCACCACGAAGCGCAGGTATTTGTAGCTGCCTTTGAGGTCAATGACGGGTGAACTGTAGGATACGGCATTGTCGTTGCCGGGGAATCCATACTCGCTCTTGGTCATGTCGACAATTTCGGTCCATTGCAGCGAGTCTGCTGCTGCAGTGCTTGCACCGAGGGTTTCGTCGTTGGTGCCGTAGAGGGTGATGTGGGTGGGGTTGTCGTGCCAGCCGTCTGTGTTGTCTCGGCCGTTGAAGCGGAACTTCATCTTGCTGATTTCCTTGCCAAGTGTTATCTGGAGGTTGTGCCATCCTATACCTGTCGTGGTGGCAATGTTGCCCATGGCTCCGTCCCAAAGTGAGTGGAAGATGGTGCCGGTATTGCCGTCGATGAGGTTGGCCAGATTGCCTTCGCTGGCTTGTGAGTTGCTGGCTATCTGGTCGGCCGAAGTGATGAGAGCCGTGTAGTCATCGGCTTTCTGACGCGAAGAGGCTGTGTTGTCAATGGCTCTCTTCATCTTGTCGGCGAGCAGTTGCTTGGGTCCCAACTCGGAGAATGACTTGATGAGTTCTTCATCTGTGATTTCCTTGAAGTACCAGGCTGCCGTAGCATTGGCTCCTGTGTTCCAGGTGCATATCTTGCCTCCTATACCTGTGCCGTTGGAATGTCCCTGAGTCTCGTATGCGCGTGTGTTTTTAGTGTTGTAGATGTTGTACTGTGCGTAGCCCAGGGGTTTGAGCACCTGTTCGTATTCTGCATCGGGTTCTTTCGAGAAGCTCACCTGTACGTCGGTGGCATCTGTGAAGTTCCCGTTTTCGTCTGTCACACACCTGAGGTATTCGGATGTACCGGCGTTCTGTATGGTGAAGTTACCGTCTTCGAGCTTGTTGATGATAAAGGCGAACTTTCCTTTCTTTTCGTCGAGGTTGCCCCAGTAGAGGCGGCTGTCCAGGTCGGCATAGAGTGCTTTCTGCACATCGGGCTGGCTGGTGGCAAAGGCTGCATTTTTGCTGATGATGTAGTAGTATCCGCCATTCTTGAAGTCAACGGTCGATGCGATGACAGCGTCGTAGGCATCGAGCATGGCCTGTTCATCGGCTGCTGCCGAGCTTTCGTTTCTTTCTGTGATGTCAAGGTCGGCTTTGTCGAGTGCATAGACAAGGGCCTCCAGTTTCTGGGCATCTACACATCCGGGGTCGGTTCCTGCTACCAAGCTTGCACTTGCATCTTTAATCAGTGTATAGTTCTTTTCCAGTGAGATGAGGGGAGAGTTGCTCTCGATGGCCTGATATACCTGGAATTCGCCAATGGCAAAGTAGGGATAATTGCCGGTCGAACCACCTCCGTTGGTCTTTGTTACGGCGAAGCGAAGATAACGATAGGGCTCTCCGAGGTCAATCATCTCGGATGTGTAGTCGTAGATGGCTTCTGCCGTGGGCATGTTTTTGATTGTGTCAATCTTGGTCCACTGCTCGTTGTCATTGGAGGCATACAGCACCATTTCTGTGGGGCGGTTGGTGTGGCCGTAGCTGTCGGCACGTCTGCCCATGGTGAAGATGATGCGCTGCTGCGGCTGGCTTTGCAGGTCTACCTGCAGCCAGTGCGGATGGTCATCCGGTGCGGGAGGAGTTCCGTCCCATGCTGAGGTGAAAAACGTTGAGCCGTCTCCATCGATGAGGGCAGCATAGCTTCCTTCGGCACTCGAGCCGTTCGTTCCTGCCTTGAAGTCGCTGGAGAACTGGCAGAGTTCCGGATCATTGTCATCGGCATGGATGACAAGCCCCATGTTGCGGTCGAATGTCCAATTCGTTTCACCGCTTGCTTGGATCCATAAGACGCTGCATATGAGCAGCGTCATCAAGTGATAGAATTTTTTTATCATACGCTTATTGTGTATATAAATTGTTGTCTGTCTTTTAGTGTCGTGGCCTTTAATGTGGCCTGGTGCGTCTTGCAAAGATAGACTATTGTAATAGAACTGTAATATTTTCTGAAGTATTTGTGTGTTAAATAAGCATAATTAAGCCGTTTTGTCACGAGAACGGTGTTTTTCTAACGTTTTTTGAGTTTCGCTTATGTTGTTTTTGGCAGTTTGTTACTCTCGCTTCTGTTTTTGCGCTGCGGAAACGTTGCCACACTGCCGATGCGGCGGTGAATAGTGAACCCTGCCGGCCGGAAGGGCCGAAAATGCGGGGTGAAGGCGGTGGTGTGTATAGGTTCTGTTTGTTTTGTGGCTGGAAACAAAGTGTTCCATGTAGGTGAAACACGCTGTTATATGTACATGAAACACATTGTGGTCTGTATAGGAAATAACTTGTTTCATGTAGGTGAAACACATAGTGCTCTGTATAGGAAACAACCTGTTTCATGTAGGGGAAACAAGGTGTTTCATGTAGAGGAAACACACTTCGATGTGCTGCATTGTATGCTGAGATGCCCGGCTTTGCCATGTGGCAGGCCGGGGATGAGTCTTTCCTGTGTTAAGGCTTGGTGGTCAGTCTTGGGTAGCGTAAGACGATGGCCGCCAGTGCACAGAGAGCCAGCAGCAGCGGATAGAACAGGTAGGGTATTATGGCTGTGGAGGGAATGGCAGCCAGTCCACCGGCCATGAGCAGCTGTGCTCCATAAGGAATGATGCCTTGTATGCAGCACGAAAACGTGTCGAGGATGCTGGCCGTCTTGCGTGGGTCAACTCCAAACTTGCGTGATATGTCGTTGGAAATGGAGCCTACGGAGAGTATGGCCACGGTGTTGTTGGCCGTACATAGGTTGGTGAGACACACCAGGGCCGCGATGCAACCTTCGGCTCCCCGTGCCGAACGTACGCCGTGTGTGAGGGTATGTATGATCCATGTAATGCCACCTCCCTTGCGTATCACTGCCAGCAATCCTCCGGCCATCATGGAAACGAGGATGAGTTCGCTCATGCCTCCTATTCCGGTGCATATGGCATTGAGGAAGCCCTCGACGGTGTAGGAGCCGTCGCACAGCCCTACGATGCCGCAGAGCACGATGCCCAGTGATAGGCTCCACAGCACATTGAGCCCCATGATGGCAGTGACAAGGACTGCCAGATATGGAATGATTTTCCACCATGCCACGTTGTCGATGGGTGCCGGCATGCTGTTATCGCTTCCCAGCACGGCATAGAGCAGGAAGGTGATGCCGGCAGCAGGCAGTGCTATGCGTATGTTCACACGGAATTTGTCGCTCATGCGGCAGCCCTGTGTCCTGGTGGCCACTACTGTGGTGTCGGATATAAACGACAGGTTGTCGCCGAAGAAGCTGCCTCCTACCACGGCAGCCACGGTCAGGGGAAGCTCCATTCCGGTCTGCAATGCCAGTCCGCTTGCTATGGGTGTCAGGGCTACAACGGTGCCCACCGAAGTTCCTATCGACAGCGAAATGAAGCAGGAAGCCACAAAGAGTCCCGAGAGCAGCATGCCTGACGGTACAAGTCCGAGGGTCAGGGCCACGGTGGCGTCGACTGCCCCCATTGCCTTTGCAGCCGCGGCAAAGGCACCTGCAAGGACGAAAATCCATATCATGAGAAGCAGGTTCTTGTTGCCTGCACCTTCGGAAAACACCGACAGGCGGTCTTCAAAGCTCATGCCGCGCAGAGTGACCAGTCCATATACCGAGGTGAGGATAAACACTACGAGCAGCGGCACCTTGTGGAAACCATGCATCAGAAAGCTCAGTGCAATGAAGAGAAGTGCCATTACGGCCAGCGGGCTCAGTGCCAGAAGCCCATTCCTATGTACGGCTTTGTGCCGGAGAATATCCTTTTCTTTCATTTTTATCGGCCTTATTCAGACGCAAAGTTACGCAAGAAGTGCCGTTTCTGCTGCATTTGTCGGCCTGTTAAATGCAAAAATAACGGGATACAGCGTGTTTTTTCGTAAAATAGACATAATGAGGCCAATGTTTGCTTCCGGCATTAAGCTGAAAGTTGTATATTTGCTTTGGGAAATAAGTAGCGCCATCGGGTAAAAGGGCTTCCCGGTGGTTGCTTCATCAGATAGAGAAAAGACAAGCCCTTTATTATTCAAACATCATTACATGATAAGATTCATTGTACTTTTTTGCTCTCTGACTTTGCTGTTAGAGACGAAAGCTCAGATGTTGCCGTCGGGAAGCAGTGAAGGGCAACCTGTATGGTATTACATCGAAAGTGCGGGAGGTACATCCGGAAGCTCTTTGGTATGTACGGTCGAAGACGACCAGGTATATGCCCGTGAAAAGCAGCTCAACGATGCCGATGCCGCCGCCAGCCAGTTATGGCGTTTTGAAATTGATGATGAAGGCCTTTGCTACATCATCAACAAGGCCACCGGCCGTTTCATGAACTTCAAGTTCAGCTCAACGTTGCGTGTCAATGTCGTGAGTGTCACAGACAACAGGGCAAAGTTTATGTTTGTGCTCCACGAAGGGGGCATATCCCTGCGGCTGAACTCGGCCACCGACGAACAGTGCTACGTAGGTCTTGGCACCAAAGACGAACTGAAGGGACAGTTTGTGGGTGTGACCAGCGAAGAAAGCCTGACAAACGGGCTTCTGACGTTTACCGCCTACAACGATTCGCCTTTGAAGTATTCAACCAAAGGCCATGAAACATGGTATGGCATCCTGTCGGCCAAAGAGGGATTAGAGGCTATGGCCCTTACAGATTGTTCGTCAGAAAACGCTGACTTTCCGATTGCAGTGAGCAGCTTCAGCAGTGACGATGCCGCTCAGCAATGGAAGCTGGTTAAGGATGATGCCACCGGACGTATAAAGATAGTCAACCGCAAAAGCGGCTTGCACATCCTGACGGCATCAAACGTCGTGGGCAGCTTCAACGCCACCATATTGGGTTGGGTAGCCAAGAATCCCGGTTTCGACTATACCTATCTGGGGCTGGGACAATATGCCCTTTACGGTACGGAAGACGATGATGTGGTTCGCTATCTGGGACTTCAGGACACAGAAAGTGCGCCTGTAGAGCTGAAAACCGACAAATTGGCATCGTCAGCATTCGCATGGGTGTTCAAGGAAACAGCCACAGGCACAGGTATTTCCGATCTTAGTGCCAACGTAAAGATAGCCGTTGTCGACGGACGCATAGTGGTATACGGCACCGACAACTATAAAATCACCTCTGCACAAGGCATGCAGATGCCCAAAGATGCCAGGCTGCCGAAGGGCGTATATATTGTAACCTGCAACGGCCAGTCTACAAAAATCACCATCAATAAGTAAGGAAATGAAACATCTGCATAATTATCTCATATTGATACTGGCCATGATCGTGTGTCCGGTATATGCACAAAAGTATGTCCTGACTTCGGTATCGCAGAAAGGCTCATCGCACTTTGACACCGATGCTAAGGAAATAGTCTTCGGCACAACCGCCGCACAAAAGACAGTGACTGCAACCACCAACCTGAAAGTATCTGCCGTGAGCAATGCCGGATGGTGCACAGTAGCCACATCGGGTAAAGAAATAAAAGTAACTGTAACAGCCAATCCCGACAAGGGAGAGCGCACGGCCGTAGTAAGGCTGCAAGTGAAAGACGGTCTTTCAAAGGATATCAAGGTGCGTCAGTTTGGCAGCACTCCGGCTGTCTATGCCACGCCTCAGGAGCTGACAGCCGTCGATACGGATGAAATTTCGTTTGAAGTGGCCAGCAGCATAGCCCCTGAATTCACCTGCCCCGAATGGATAACTCCGGCAGGACCTGCCGCAGCCATCGGCACCAATGTGTACAAGTTCAAACTGTCGGCCATGACAGAAGCTTCGCGCACCGGTTATATCACCGTAGGCGGCAACGGAGCAGAACCTGTACGTGTCAAGGTAACCCAACTGACAGAGCAATATCCTACATTCGCCGTTATCAGTGACGTGCATTTCGGCAATACGATGGGCGAAGGTCCGATGGTCAAGGTGCCGAGGGCCTTGAAGAATCTTTCATCGTATAAGAAACTGGATGCCATCTTCGTGGTGGGCGACCTTGCCGACAGCGGAACGCCCGAGCAGTACCAGCAGCTTGTAGAAGTCTTCAACAATCCTGCCAACTATTCGAACCCCATAGAGCGCAAGATTTTCATGCTAGGTAACCATGACAATTACAGCAGCTCAGCCAACTATGTGCAGGGACTGAAGCCCATGAATGGCGGCAATCCCTATCCTTACGACCAATACATGGTGATAAAAGGCTATCCGTTCATCACCATAAGCGACCGCGGCAGTGCCAACTGTGACGACAATGACCCGGATGATGGTGAAAAATCCTACCCTAAAGCCGTTCGCGACACCTTGGCCCGCTGGCTGGAACGTGCCTCAAAGGAATGCCCGGGCAAGCCCATCTTCGTGTTCACCCACGTACCGCCCAAGTATACATGCTATAGCAGCTGGCCCGGCGAAGGCACGGAAAACTACCCCACATGGGCAATGAAGACATTGAACCCCATCCTGAACAAATATCCTCAGGCCGTGGTTTTCTCGGGTCACAGCCACTTCCCGTTGGCCGACCCCCGCTCCATTCATCAGGGAGTAGACCCTAACAGTGACAAGCAAAATTTCTTTACGGCCATCAACACCGGCAGCACCACCTATACCGAAATAGAGTCGGCAGTGGATGAAGGCATACACCCCAAAGGCTACGAAAACGTGACAGAAGGGCTCATAGTCAGCGTCCAGCCGAGCGGCAATGTGCTGGTTCAGCGATACGATACTGAACGCAACGAAGAGATAGAAGCCAATGACCCGTGGGTGCTGAAAGCCCCATTCGACGGCACGAAGTTTGAATATGCCGATGCCAGAGACAAATACGACAACAACGTAAACAACCTGAAGCTGAGGGACGGTCTGCCGGTTCCCGAGTTCCCAAGTGATGCCAAGATAGAGCTCCGCAATACACCTACCGGCTTTATTGCCACATTCCCGCAAGCCAAGAACAACGACATCGTGTTCAGATATTTGGTGCGTGCCATCAACGATAAGGGATATGCCGACAAGACAGCCTGGATATTCTCCGGCTATTTCCTGAACAGCGCCACTCCCGAACAGGTTGAGGCCGAGGTCAGCGATTTGGAAGAAGGCAAGCAATATACGGTCAGTGTCACAGCCTATGATGCCTACGGAAACAGCTCGGCAACCATTGTCAGCGGTCCTATTATAATAGGTAAAAGCACCAATCCCGACGATATGCCTCCTGCCCGCTTTGGCAGTTGGGACTTCAAAGACAAGGCCGACCCGCTGAAATGTGTAGAGGGAACAGCCCAACTTGTGCCGGCCAACGTAACCTATACCGGCGCAATAACCATGCAAAACACCATAGACGATGCCGGCATCACCTATACAGAATCAGGTGATGACAAGCTCAGTGCATTGCTTGTGCCCAAGACATCTTCCTTTAAAGTGGTAACAGGCAAAGCTCTGTCGTCCTACACCATCATGTATGATGTCAGAATAGCCGATGCATTGTCTTGGCACACGCTGCTGCAGACCAACCTGAAAAACGACGATGATGCGGATTTCTGCATCGACCGCGGTAACCGCAGGGTAGGTCTTTTCCACTCAGACTTCGGATATGCAGGCCAGATGCCTTTGAACGAATGGCATCGCATTGTATTGAGAGTAGACAATGGCGTGCCCTCCACCTATATCGATGGCGAGAAATTATTGCAGGGCACCGGAACTGCCAATGGCAGATGGACCATACAGGATGACGGCTTCTTTATATTCTGCGACAATGACGGTGAAGACAGCGATATCGATGTAGCCGCCTTCTCAATCTGGGATTCGGCATTGAGCGATATGCAGATATGCAATCTGGGAGGCTATGCAACACCGGGCGGAGACGCTCAGGAAGTGCCTGCAAGCATCGGTGAATGGAACTTCACGGGCAGCGATCCGTTGGGCAACAGTAACGGCACCGAGGTGGAACTTGTGCCCGGTACGGTTTCCGACAAAGGCGAACTTTCCATGAAGGGCTCCATCGATGAAGCCGGCATATACTATATCGACGACCCGGGCATACAGGGAAAAGTAATCCGCGTTCCCAAGAATTCGGCCTTGAAACTCTCTGTAGACAAGTCGATGGACAACTACACCTTATCATATAAGATAAAGCTTCCCAGGCTGGAAAGCTACACTTGTCTGCTGCAATGCACGCCCGACAATTCTAACGATGGCGATATATTCATCAAGAGCGATGGCACAATCGGACTGGCAACCAACGATTGGGGCTATGCCGGAAACTTGTCTGCCAACACCTGGTATCACTTTGTCTTTACAGTAAAAGACGGTGTCCCCAGTTCATATATCGACGGAGAAGAACTCCTTAAAGGCTCAGGCGTGGCAGAAAACCGCTATGTCATTTCGGAAGAAGGTGCATACCTGTTCTGCGACAACGACGGTGAAATGGGTGATGTCGACGTTGCCGGACTGAGATTCTGGAATGTCGCCCTCAGCAGTGAGCAGATAAAGCAACTGGAAGCCGAAGAAGCATCCAGCGGAAAGCTTTATGCCGATGTGAGAGAAATCAATATGCGCGAAGGCGATGAGTTTAGCATCAGAGTCACCAGCACAGTAGAGCCTACATTTGAACTTCCCGAGTGGATACAGCTCAAACGCCCGGTTCCGTCTATCGGAAGCAGCAAGTATGTGTTCCATGTCGACCCGATGACAGAGGTAGGCACGCGCACAGCCGAAGTCACCATCAAGGGACCCGACGCCTGCGGCCTTGCTCCCTATGTCATCACAGTGACGCAAACCTACTCGGGAGCCGATGTACCTCAGGCAAAGGCTACATGGAATTTCAACAATCCATCGTCGCTTCTCGACTGCGAAAATCCAGAGGCTGCATTCATGCAGGCCGCCACAATCGGAGACAACAGCGTATCATTGGTAGATTCATACGACGAAGCCGGAATCACAGCTATCGCAGGCCCCACCGCCGACAACAAGGCTATCCGCGTGCCGGCCGGCAGTGCATTGAACATTCTCTTTGATGCCGAAAGCGAAGAGCGTATTACCGATTATGCCATCATGTATGATATCCGTGTGCCCGAAAAGATAGGATGGTGCGGATTGCTCCAAACCAATTTAAGCAATAATGATGATGCCGATTTCTTCATCAACGGTTCCTATTCAACCATCGGCAGCGGTGGCAACGGCTGGCACTATGATGGAAAGGTATATGCCAACCGTTGGTACAGAATAGTGCTGAACCTTGTCGACGGCGTTCCTTCTGCCTATATCAATGGCGAACTGGTAACGGCCTCCGAAAGCGCTCACGAAAGATGGGCTTTGGATCCGTTGGGGTGCCTTCTGTTTTGCGACAATGACGGAGAGAAGACCGACATAGACGTTGCAGCCATCAGCTACTGGGACAACGGGCTGACAAGTGCTCAGATAGCCAAGTTGGGCAGTGTAGACTATCCCTACATCTTTACCGACAACGAGAAAGTGGAGCTTGAAGACGGCACAAACAGCTTTACCATTACCGTCAAAAGCTCCGTAGTGCCCCAATTTGAAACTTCCGAATGGATCCGTCCTGTCAGCGTTTCACCGGCAGCAGGCGAACACATCTACCAGTTTCGTGCCGACGAGATGCAAGAGGAAGGCGTACGCGAAGGTACCATCACCATTACATCTGCCGATGCCGCCGCAGCCTGCGAGCCAGTAGTAATAAAAGTGGTGCAGAGCCACTATGCAGGTGGTGTTCCCACACCCACGGCAGCATGGGATTTCAGCGACGAATCAGACTTGTTGAAAGCCCGGACGGGTACAGCCGTCTTGTTGCCCTACAGTGTAAGCGACAATGGCTCTACCGAGAGACTCGAAAGTGCTGCCAGCCTCGACATAACGCCGATTGAAGGCCCGAATGCCGGCAGCAAGGCCGTAACGCTCGGCAAGAATGCGGCCTTCTTGATGGAACCCAACGAAGGCCGTGCCCTCTCAAGCTACACTCTGATGATGGACATTCGCAGGAACACAGAAGAATGGTGTTCACTGATACAAACCAATCTGGAAAATTCGGAAGACGGAGAAATCTTTATCCAGCCATCCGGAGATATAGGTCTTGGAGGCCATATACCATATGTCAACAAGATAGAAACGTCCCAATGGCATCGCATTGTCGTGGTAGTGAAAGACAATGTCCCGGCCATCTATGTCGATGGTACGCTTGCCACCGCCGCCTCATCGGCATTCGACAGATACACGATTGCAGAGCAGGGTGCATTTCTTTTCTGCGACAATGACGGCGAGATGAGTCCTATAGATATTTCAGCCATCAGGTTCTGGACCGGGCCGTTGTCGGCAGGCCAGGTTGAAGCGCTTGGTAAAGTGACCGAATAGGTTTCACTCCATATTCTATGAAACGGGGTCTGATGCAAGGCTTTTGCCACATCAGACCCCGTTTCCTTATAGTAAGGGCGCATTATCGTGCTACATCGGGTGCCTGCCAGAAAAAGTCGGCGTCAGTGGTCTTGATACCTCCGCCGTGACATTCGCTGCCCAAGGGCTGAAGTGTAATGTAGTCCGACTGCTTGCCGTCGCTTTCAACTTCCGGCCGGTTGTCTGCATGGCAGCTAAGGTAGAAAAGGTTTTTGGCCATGTAGCTTTCAAGATATTCTTCTTTTGTCAGCTTGGTTTCGTTGTTCCAGTTGGCATCTTCGTTCAAGTTGAGCGGTAATCCCTTGATGAGCCTTTCCCTCACTTCGCGATGATTGAGCAACGTGCCGTTTTCATCTGTAACATATGCCGCAAAACTTGGATCCATCCATACCCATTTGTTCAGCGTGCGACTCCACACAATAGCCATTACGTGACAGTCGGGGTCATCTGCTTTTTTTGAGGAGCAAGTGATAAAACGTGCCGGCATGCCGAGTGCCAGATAGCAGTCGGCAAGCATCATGCCGAGAAAACGGCAGTTGTACGGGCGCTTTTCTTTCTTTGCCAGCCGATACAGCTCCAGGGCATTATATTTGCAGTCGGGCCATGAACTGCCTCCATCGTGTCGTATGGCATTGTGCAGCCAATACATCACGTTCTTGATTTTGCTGATTTCGTCTCCGTTGCCTGCAATGCTGTCGAGTTTGAGTGAATCGCGTATTTGTTTTAGCAAAGGAGTGTCAAGCTCGTAGGTAAACCGGGTGGGTGTCTGGCTGTCGCGCGAATAGCGTGAATATTTCCGCAGCAACCCTATGTAGCCGCCATATTCTTTTGTCTCTTTGGCAAGCCTAACGAAAGAGGTGTCGTTTTTAAGCCAGTCAAAAATGCTGCTTTCTAAGTCCATGGAGCCTTCTCCGTTGTCGATACTCTTTTGCAGATCGCCGAATATGATAGACTTGTATTTGTCGTAATCGCAATCCGTGATATCCAGCTGATGGGCCAGGCTACCCATGAGCAAAAGCGTGTATGCGTTTGCATCCGAATAGTTCCGGCTTTTGAGATAATCGGCCATTTCTCTGAAAAGCCTTTTGCTTTTGGCTCGTTGGCTCGTGTCTGTGATGTCTGTCTGTGGCAGTACTTGTGTGTTTGCGCTGTTGAATATGACACCGTTTACCGTGTAGCCTTTGAACAGCGGACAGCCGGGTGTCTCGGCAAATGCTGTGCTCAGCACACCTTTTTCAAAGATAATTTCCTTGAGTTGCGGGCAGTTGCTAAGCCAGTGTGTGCCTCCTCCCGAAGATATTATGTTGCCCCCGAACACCACACGCTCAAGACTCGCACATTCCGTAAAGGTGTCCCAACCGTCAATGTGTCCTATGGTGCCGTCAATGACGATTTCTCTTAAATTTGGGCAACCCTTTACTGTTCCTGAACCGGCGATATATCTTACGTTGTGCATCTTGAGCGTTTTCAGCTTGGGGCAGTTGGTGAAACACTGCTTAATGTTTTTTGCATGTCGGGGAAATACTACTTCTTCCAGTTGTCGGCATTTGTCGAAGGCCTGTTTGTCAATAGATGTGTTTTCGGCCAATACCACACGTTTCACTTTGGAGTTGTAGAAAGCCTTAGCTTCAATGTGGGTAAGAGATATAGGCATTATTATCTCGTCAACGGCACAGCCGGCAAAGGCTTCCTGCGGTATGGCATTTTCGTCGTTGATAGTTTTGCCGTCGGCAGAGTAGGCCGTGTTATCTTTCTTTAGTTTGGTTTCGCTCAGGTCAAGACGTAAAACTGTATTGCCCTTTTGTGCCGTCATTATGCCGTCGGTATCCAAAAGTTTGCGCAGAAGCCTCCAGTCTGTGCCGTTGAGTGTGCCCTTTATTTTAAGGTCGTTGATAGTGGAGAACTTGTTTGCGGTGATTTGTTCCGACAGCGTTCCAGGAATGTTTACGTTTACAGTAATCTTTTTTGCACTGGCAGTAGTTGCCAGAATGGCCGCAGCCATCATACATGCAATTTGTGCTTTGTTCTTCATTGTAGGTGTTGTTTTGGTCTGTTTGTTTGTATAAACGCGAAACATTGACAAAGGTAACGCGAAACATTGTTAAAACAAAGTCGCTTCATCAGCTTTTCAATGAAGATGTATATACAGGAATATGAAGGGGAGCATTCGTGTGGGTGGAATGCTCCCCTGTTGGGGGTAGATAGTCAATATAAGGTCTATTTCATACTGCTTGCTGCTTTGTTTGCAACCCTACTCTTGGGCCTCACGATATAGTTTACTACAGGAAAGGTTTGTCCGTCGATAGTGTGTTTGTACCAGCAGAGGTTCCAGTCAAAGAAGGTACGATTGGGGTTGCGATCACCGGATGCCAGACCGGGCACGCAGGCAGAAACGGCAAAACCGCTGCCCTCGGTGTGTGTTGTTTCATTGGTGTTGTTGTAGCCGAAACCGGCTCCGGCTTTGACACATCCTGTGGTGACTACCAGCTCGCTCTCTACGCCAAAGGTGAATCCGGCAGTTTTTGAGGTGCTTTCGTCCAAGGCTATTTCGCGGATAACAGAACCTCCGGATCCTGTGGTTACCCAATCGTCTTCTCTGCCGTTGCCCCACATCACGTTGCCTACAGACTTAATGTCTTTGCCGGAGGCAGGATAGGAATAGGGGTCGCCAATGCGATGGTTGAATACCTGGCTGATGTCGGGTGTGCCCGGTGCGTCGGCCATTAAATACTGATACTCTTTGGCTGCCAGTCCTATGGTTTTGGCTTGTCCGGGCATGGCGATGATGAAGTCGCCGCCCAATTCGTCTGGGTTGTCTGCTTTAACTATTTCATAGGTATATATGGTATAAGGGGTTACCTGCATTACTACGCGGTCGTCATCGCGAGCTTCATACTGCTGGCTGTAGGTGATGGTTTTGCCTGAGGATGACGATGAGCTGCACTCCTGTTGTATTTTTGTGGTAAAGTCCATGCCGGCAATTTTCTGTCCGGTGATGGGTGCGTTGATTTCCAATTCAAACCCCAGAATGGCCGATGAGGATATGCTACTTGATTGGGTCGTTGTAGTGGTGCTGCTGCGCGAATAGCCCCATGATGTGACAAAATCATAGTCGGGCTTTTGCTCGCTTTCGGCGTAGGAGTAGGTGGGTGGTGCAGCTAACATGGCATAGATGCGTGGCTCGGAATAGGCTGCTGTTCTTGATTTGAATTTCAGCTGCTTGCTCATAGTGCGGTCGTTGACTGCACAGAGTGCGGCTGAGTTGCACCATTCGGCATCACCGCCTCCGAACCACCACATGAGCTCTACCTGGTTGAGCTGTCCCTTGTTTTCCCAGCGTGTGCCATTTTTGCCGTAGTGGAAATATTTGTCGTCGTAGTAGGTCTGTCTGGTAACCGTATATTTGTGCTCTTTGTCGAAGTTGTCTTTGGGTTCGAACCATGCATCGCACATGCAGGTGAGATTGTATCGCGAGGCATTGCGATCGAAACTGTTCCAACTGGCGAAGTAGTAGAGACCGTCCTGTCCGGTGCCCTTTACGTCGGCAGCAATGATGTGATCGGCCAGAATGGACCAATGTGTGTCGTCAACAAACCCCAATACCTGTTCCACAAATTTGACTTTGCCTTGTTCTGCATCCCATGTCCAAAGGTCGGCACCAACGATGATGTCGCAGGGCTTGTCTTGACCGCGCAAATAAGGGAGGGTGATGTTGTTGTTGCCGATGTGGCCGTCGTAGCCGCGGAAACTGCCTACATTGTTGCCGGTCATAGGAACTGTTTCAAGATTGCCCGAGGCTCCCGGTTTGTAGCGATAGATGTTCATCGTGGCGTTTTTGGCTATGGTGGTGCCACTGAAGTTTCGCATCAGTGTTACGATTTCCGGATATACGCTGTTGGTTACGCGTCCTACCTTGATGTCAAGGAACCATGTTTTTCCTGCATCTCCCGATACTTCTACTGAGGCCATTTCGTCATCAAGGTCGCCATTCCTATAGATGCTGACCCAGCATCGGCCTGTGGCACGCATTACGAGCACGTCCTGTACGCCGTCGCTATTGATATCGCCCAAGGCGATGCGTACGGGTGCATCGGGATTGTTGGTGCGGAAGCTGCGGTGTGCCAATAACGACTGTTTTTCCTGGCCGTTCAACAGCTTTGCCCCGTCATAGATATAGACATCACCGTTCACACTCACTACGATGTCATCAACGCCATCTTCGTTGAAATCTGCCGAGAGTATCTGGAAGTGTCGTTGCACATAGTCAATGCGCGACTCTGTTGTGCGGTTTTCGTCATCGTAGAGAAAATACTTGAGGCGGTTCTTGGCAAGTGGGGCGTAGTAGTAAGTGTTGGGCAGGGTAACTTTTTTTACTTGGTTGTAGTTTAGTGTGGAATCGCCATAGAATTCCAATGTGATAGTGCCGTTGCCAAACACATCCGGCGAGTCGGTGCGCTTATATTTACCATTGATGAGCTGTGTCCATAGGCGCATGGGGCGGCTCCACTTCCCCTCTACGATATACTGACGTCCTCCTGGCGATGTCATGGCAGTCATCTTGCGCAGCGTGTTACCATCATTCTGTTCTGCAAATCCGTTGTGATGAAAGTCGAAGTTTTGAGGATCGCGGCCATTCTTGTCACGACAAGAAAGAATACCAGAACGCTTTTCCATATCGCTTGAACGATACTGTCCGCCGCTAAAATCGAAGGCAACACTCTGCATGCCAGCCTTCATGGTGTAGGTGTCGCCGAGGGGGCCATTGCTTTCGCCCTTTACGCGGGTTGGCATATTCTTGGGCAGTAGATCGAATCTTTGCATCATGGGAGTATAGGCCGACGGAGCACTTCTCATGCCACGCACATGGAAGCCTACGCTGTTGTCCAAATGTGTCATTATGCTCACATTATCCTGTCCATCCTGTAGCACGAGGCTAGTGGGTTTCAGATTCTTGGTGCTGCGCAACAGATAGCGCGCTTGAGATGCAACGTTGATGGTTCCCTTATAAAGGTCACCGTGAGGTGTGAGCCCCAGTGAGTAGACGTCCGTGCCGGTTTCTTGTGAGGGCCACTCTCTACCGCGGCTCTTCATTGCCTTGCCTGCCTTCGCATAGCCTCCCAGTTTGCCTATCAGGTAATCCACTTCTCCTTGTGAGGGCAAGGTCCATCCTTCGGGTAGCGCTTTCAGCGCTGCTGCCTTTGTGTAGTATACATCATCGTCTCCATGCACATACATACGTGCGGGACTGCCGCTGCTTGCCACGTTCCAATCTTCCAGCTTTGCCACACGTTCCACTCCGTCGAGGCCGTCTTTGGCATGCAGATCTTCAGCCATCCATAGTTGGTCGCCTACGCGTACGATGGTATAGTTGTATCCGTCAGCGTCCTCACAGCGGAAGAAGTCAAAGTAGATGGGGTGAGAAGATCGTGGGGTATTCATTGTGATTGTGCGCATTTGGCCCGAACTGCCTGTGAATCTGAGCACATCGCCTACGGCATATTCAAGTTCTACTCTCTTAGGCTTATTGCTAATTTCTGTGATGAATGGAGAGCGGGTAAAGTCGTCAACGGTGGATGTCTCGGCGGATTGGCTGGTCTGCCAACTCAAATCAGCCATCAAAGATTCCGATGTGTTACCAGTCCATTTTATACTGCGCTTCAAACCCGGTGCCGTAGCTCTCACAATATATACGCCCTTGCCCAATGGTGGAAGGGTCACCGAGGCAGAATATGAGGATACTTGCAGTCGTGTCTGCCATGCGAGACGCCCATCTATCGTATAGATGGCGAGCTGTACATCGGAAGGTCGCTTTAAGCTTACTTGCAGTTTGCCGCCTGTAATTCGCAGGTCTCCGCTTTGTTCGTGGATGGCACTATTAATGGCCGTGAGGTCCTCTTTGGATTTGAGCAGCAGGGTGTCCTGTCCTTGAAGAGATGCGCTCTTACCATTGGAGAGGTTCTCTACAACGACCCCGTCAACAGTGGCAGTTTCACCGCGTCCGGCAAATGTAATCTTGTAAACAGGATGCCCAACATCGGCCCATGCAGCTATGGAGGAAAATAGTATGCCTGCTGCAGCAAAGCAAATGGTGAGATGCTTGAAAGTGTTGAATTTCATCATAAGAAAGAATTTGATTGTTGTAACGATTGCAAAACTATTCTTTCGTGTGTTGTGTGCTGTTGTTTTTCGTGTGGTGTTTTGTGTTTTCATCGCAAAAACAACAAAAATCATGCGAAAAACAACAGATTTGCCATCCCAAAATTAGAGTTGCATCATAAGTGTAGTGGAAACTACTTGTGTGTAGTATAGTTGTTTTTATAAGCTTGCGGAGTCATGCCCGCAAACTTACAGAATTCTTTATGGAAATTGCTTCGATCATTGAATCCAGCCTTTTCGTACACTTGTGACAACTTTATCGTAGCGTCAGTGACAATGAGTTTTTGTGCATACTGCAGGCGTAGACGCATTCTCCAGGAGCGGAAAGTCATGCCATACTCGCTGCGCATGTAGGCCGCAAGTTGTTGTCGTGTTACACCCAGTTGGTGTGCTATGAGGTCGGTACTGGTGTCGTTTTTCAGATAAAGTTTCTGTTCTATCCAATGGTCAAGAGCAATCTTCAGCGCAGGCACGAAAGTTTTGATGTTGCATTCGGCCTGTTCTGCTCTTGTATGTTCTTCGGCTTCATAACCTGCAGCTTGCACAAAGAAAGGCCCGTCGGTAACATAGTTTACCATCGTGATGGCCACACTGAGATAATATATGGTGTAACATCCAACGAAGAAGTTATAGCCCAAAGTATTCATAGGCAGCGCGCTGATTGTTAGTGCTATAAGTCCTATGATCAGCGCACTGTAGAACATAAGCCGAACTGGATGGAGGTGTACGCCAACATCCTCGTCATAGTATTCTTCCAAATTGGTCTGTACATGATGTGCGAGTAGATGAAACATGCAAGTGTGAGCTACCAATTGTCCCGTGTAGGCCAGCAATGAAATTGGCCACAATATACGGTAAAGTAATGGAAAATATAGTTTTGAAAAGACCAAAAGCAAGCTGCATAGGATGACGACAGCAAGGATTAAGATGAATTTGCGTAATGAGAAGCTTGTAGGAGCAATGAGTGTTGAGGAAGTATAAGTGAAAAGCAGAGCCTGGAAGGAGGCTACACACAGGGTGACAAGAGAAAGAAGTTCCGTGTCCTTATCAGAGCTCTTGAAACAGCCAGATAAGGAGAGCAGGGCAAAGGTCGCAAACAGAATCCATCGTGCTCGTGAAAGTTTGCTCCACTGCTCTCCGTGCGGAATGCGTAGAAAGGCAAGTACCAGTGCAGCTGTGGCAATAATGGCAGAGGATGCGATAGAGAGGGCAAAATGCGTAAGCATAGTTATCATATCACAATGGTCGGGTGCAGTAGAGTACACGAGTCTTGTTCTTATTCCTTTTGTTTGATGTGCAAAAGTACTAAAAAGGAGAGAATTGTATATGCTAATTCTTACCCTTAAGGCCAAGAATGCATTGTATGATTGTGTTTCTCTAAGACTGTTTGCAGAAATAGGGCTGTAAATATTAAAGATACGGTAGAAAATTGTAAAACTAAGGCTTGGTTTTTAAAATACAACGGAACACATGTAAATGAAAATAGAGCAGCTCCAATAAATCGCGACATATAGGGAAAGAACGCATTCTTATTTGTATAAAAAAACAGGGGAGGCATTCAGCAGATGTGATGCTTCCCCTGTCAGGATAGTAAGGTCAACTCAAAGTCGGCTTAGTATGTAACGTGCTACTTGACGAGGACTTTACGGACTGTGCCGTTGCTCATGCGGATGATGTTGATGCCTTTTTGCGGAGCGCTGATGCGCTTGCCGTCGGCACCGAAGCGGGCGATTTCTTGGGCTTCGTCTGTGGTGGCACTCTGTATGCCGGTGGCGGGAGTTACACTGACGGTAAACGAGGTTTCGGCCAGCTTGCCGTTTGAATTGACTTTAAGGGTGACGGTGGCCTTGCCTTCTTTTTTTGATGCAATAGTGAGGCTGCCGTTTTGCACCCGGGCTTCCAGGACGTTTTGATCACTGACGTTTTTGACTGTCTTTACGATGGCGGCATCGGCATTGTCGGCATCCGTTGCAAGGTTTTTCAGATCTATCGTGGCAGTCTTGCCCATTTCAAGGCTGATGTCGCCGATGGGTTGGGCAATGACGGGCGCTTCATTGTCGGGAAATACGGGTATGGAGGGAAACCAATAGTTGGAAATCATGCTGTAGTCGGCAATCTTGTTGCCGTCCTTGTCGGTCTTGCGGGTGATATAGGTGTTGTCGCCATAGTCATGATAGAGCGACATGTAGAGGTTGCCGGTGACGGGGTGGGGACGCATGGAGCAGCCGTAGAGTTTCCATCCCTCGTTGTCGACGGTTTCGAGGTCGATGATTTTGGTTGTTCGGCCGGTGTTGATGTCGTATTTGAATATCTGGGTGTTGCTGAACCATGAGCTGGAGCCGCCGTTCCAGTAGAGGACGTTTTCGGTGTTGGAGGCACAGAACCCATCGGGTGTCCAGGCATACCAGGAGTTGGCGGGCGGATACAGACCGTCTTCGGGGTTGATGTAAACGACTTGGGTTTCCAATGAATGGGGGTCGATTTTTACGAGAAACGGCAGAGTCGCTCCCGATCCGCCGCTGCCTTCGGCTACCGGAACCCAAATGTTGCCGTCTTTAGACAGGGCGATGCTCGAACCCGGATAGGGCAGCGAGTTTTTGTTGCCGGTGTCGATTTTCGCATCGTCGGCAAGGTAGGCGTTGAACTTGTCAGTGATGGCGGTGAAGTCAATGATTTTCGCAACTTTGTCTGTGGCAGGGTCGATCACCAGCACGCCTTCCGACTGATGCACGGCAAAGACATAGTCGTCTACTCTGACCATGCTCCCCACCTGGCCGGTATAGAGGCTCGTATTGTCACTGATGCCTTCTACTTTCCCGGTCACTTGCAGGGACTGGGTGTTAAAGATGTAGATGCCATTGGTGGTGCCGATGTAGACTTTGTTTTCGTCTACTCCGAGGCAGCTGCGTCCGTCGGCAATGCTCTTGCCGTCTTTTTCTGCAATGAAGGGAAGCTGGCAGATGATTTTCATGGTTTTGGCATCGCATACGGTGAAACGGCCGCCGGTTACATCGGCTCCCGGGTCTTTTTCCTGTTTGGCTACGAAGTAGAAGCGGTCACCGTAGATCTGGCCGTATTGATTGGTGCATCCCAATTCTTTGCCAGGGTTTTCTTTCTGTACCACACGGTAGGTCCATTCTCCTTCGTCGGAAAGGAAGTTGACGGTGGAATTCTGATGGCCGTACCAGTCTTCATTGACGATGAAGACGCCTTTTGAATAGTTGTTGCTTTCTTGAGCAAACGCTAATGTCGTGCATAGGAGCACTGACAACAAAGAGTAGATTTTCTTCATGTTTACATGTTTTTGTGATGAATATTTGGGTTAATGATTGCTTTGTGTCGCACTGTCGTCCAGAGGATCGTCGGGTATGGAGGATTTGATTTCGATATGGAGGTCGCGTGCTCTTGCCACCTCGGTGGATGTTTCTCCCAGCCATCCGCACGACTGTCTGACTCCGGTATAGACGCGGATGAAGTCGATGCCCGGCAAATGAACGGGGGTGCCGTCCTTGTTGACCGCCCATGAAATGTCGAACGAACAGAGGTCGGTATATTCGTTGGGATGGTTGTCTGCATATCCCCAGGGGTAGGAGTAGAGCACGTAGTAGGAGCCGCTGCCACTTTCGTCTATGCCGTTGCCGGCAAGCAGGGAGCCACGGAATGTCAGTTGGTCTTCCGACATCCATTCGGGATAATAGTTTTGCGGGTGGTAGATGTTTTTGGCGATGAATCCCTTGCCTTCGCGGTTGTCGCTCCACGCCACATAGGCGGTATCGGTGAGGAAGCCTGTCTTGTCGCCGACGGGCGTATGATTGTCGGGTCTGCTGTAGGTGATCTGATAGTTTTTGAGAGTTGATGGCTTATAGTATTCGCTGCCGGCCAGTTCATACCATTCGTCATCGTCTGCTTTTCCGTTGCAGTTTCGGTCGAAAGCCACCATCACGATGCCCGGCTCGGATGAGCCTCCTTTTCTTTCGAGAAAGTCGGGCACATCGCTGTAGAAGGCGTTCCCTTTGATATAGAAGTCTTTTTTGCCGGGCACATTGATTACTGTATGGTCGAATCCGAAGGTGACATATCCTCCATAGGCACCGAGCGTAATCATTACATCGTTCGAAAGGTCGTCTTCTGCTTTTTGGCGCATGGTCTCTTCCGTGTCGCCTTTTTCATATACGGGCATGGTGTTGACAAATTGTCCCGGAGCCGGTCGATATTCGTAGACTTTGGCCGTGTAGGGGCTGTATTCCGTTTCTTCGTGAAGAACGGTCACAGTGAGCGGTTGCTCATAGCCGCGTTGGCCGTCATCAAGTGAAAAGGTAAGATGGTAGGTGCCTTCTTTTTCGGCAAGGAAAACATATTCTCTCTCTGTTGAAAGCAGGCTGTCTTGTCCGTTGGCCAAATGTAGGGTCCACCTGTAGCTGTTGCCTTGGTAGGCCGGTGACAGCTTCAGCTTGCGCATGCGTTCTATGTAGTAGTTGCTGTTGAGTCCTGACGATACATTCTCGATGCCGCTGCGACAGCTTGAACCAAGCACGGCGGACAACAGAAACAGAAGAAATAACTTGACAAACTTGTTCATGATTCTTGATTATCTTTTCAGGAAGCACATGTGGGCCGGAATGTCACCGGTGCGCACGCTCCATTTGCGCACACCGTCGGGGCTATAGCAGTGAAGGACACCGCTTGATACGTAGTTTTTGGCATCTGTTACGTAGATTTCGCGTGTTTCCGGGTGAATAGTAATGCCGTATGGTATGGTGATATCCTTTTCTGTGCCATCGGTAATAAAACTGTCGCTGACTTGTTTTTTTGTCTTTGTGTTGACAATTCCGTACGTCACAGTGTTTGATTGGGTGTAGTTGTTCCATTCTGTAGAATAATAGTAAAGCGAATCGCCGCTGATGCAAAAATTGGAACAAGGAATGTCGAGGGTGTCGGTAACTTGCATTTCATTGCGTCCTTTCTTTTTTGACAGCACAAAGAGTTTGGAAGGGATTCCTTGGTAGTCGCCGCGTGAAGTAACCCAAAGCTTTCCTTCATTGTCGGCTTTTATATGGTGCAGGTTGATGGCTACAGGTATTTTTTCTACCTGTTTGAATCCGTCAATCTCGACAACGGAAACCGTGTTGTCGTAATTGGGAGCCATGTATCCGCCCGAGTTAGCCACATAAATGTAGTCGCCGACTATTTCCAGTTCGTCGGGCTGATAGCCCACGGTGCATTTGGCTGTAGCTTTCAGCGTGAGCGTGTCGATTTTGTAGACGGCACCTTTTACGGCGTTTGGATTGTTCAGCTGCACAGGGCCTACGTAAGAGGATACATAGGCAAAGCCGCGATGGAAACGGATATAGCGGCAATTGGGAATGTTGACTTGTCCTATGCGTTTGCCGGTGCGGGCATCCATCACCTCAATCTTGTTGGAGCAATTGACTACGACATAGAGACGGGAACCATAAATGCGGATGTCATTGCCTACGTCGCCCAGCTCCTTTATTATATTAGGGTTGCGTTCGGAATAGAGATTGCGGACATAGTAGCCGTGGACATAATCCAAATAATCGAGCGTACATTTGTTGGAGCCCATGTTGCCTTCGTTGACGAGATACATGCCTATGATTCTTTGGCCATCTTTCATCCCGATAGGGATTACTTCGTATTGGGTTGGAACTACGACTTCATCTTCCCGGCATGCGGCAGCCAGAAGCGATATCAGAAGTGCGAAAACTACTTTTTTTGTCATAGTTCGAAGCTGAATGTTATCCGATAGTTGCGTTTCGGCATGGGATAGTTGAGTATCACATCGTAGTCCTGGCTGAACACATTGTTGATTTCAAGAGTGATCTTGGCCGTATATTTGTTCCAGCTGAGGGATTTTACCAAAGAGATATCACTTGTGTACCATGGCTGCGTATGGTTGTAAATGATGTTTTCTTGTTGGTTGTATCGCTCGCCGGTATAGATGAAACTGTAGTTGAAATTCCAGGATTTCCATTCGGCTTGCAATATGGCAGAACCGCTGTGCCATGGAATGTAAGGAATCTGATCGCGATAGTAAGTGTCGGATTTTTGGGTGACATCGATAGCTTCCTGATAAGTGTACTGAATTTTTCCACGCACGAACAGTTCGTCAATGGGGTTGACTGTCATGTTGGCTGAAATATCGGCACCTTTAATCCTTACCCGCCCGAGGTTGAGCATTGTCCAGCGAAACTGCGCTCCTTTCGGGTAAGCAATTATTTTATCATGCACAAAATTGCGGTAGCCGTCAACCTGAATGCCCCATTCCGTCAGGAAACCCTTGCGGCGTTTGCTTGTATAGCTTAGGCCAAGGTCGTATTGTGTGGTGCTTTCGGGCTTGAGCCGTGCATTTCCCATTTCAGCGTAGTAGAGATCGTTGAATGTTGGCATGCGAAAGCTCCTTTTGGCGAAGCCGCGCAGGACGAGTCCGCAATGCTTGAAGGGGCGGTAGGAGAGAAACAGAGCCGGTGTCCATACCTTTTTGTCGTCGGGTGATTGGGCCAGCCGCGTAATGTCGTGTATGTAACTGAGTGCCATGCTTCCCTGTGCTTTCAAAGGTCCGACATGCAGGGCTGTGGCCAACGAACCGAGATGTGTCCAACGGGTGGGGTATACAAACCCGATCATGTCGGCATCCATTTGATTCCATTGCAAATCGTATGCAGCCGAGATGTCCCACGTGCGAGTAATGTTGTAGAGGTGTGAAGTGGAAAGATAAAGCTCTTTCTGCCGATAAATATTGTCTATTCGTGCAACTGTGGTGTCCTTGTTTACATATTTAGTAAGGTAATAGGCATATTTCCCTGTGAACTGTGCATGATATCTTTTGCCGAAATCCTTGACGATGCGTCCTTGGGCGAAAGAGTTGTTGTCCCAGATGCGTTCACCCCGTCGCCAGACATTGTTTACAATGGCACCGGGCACCCCACGTTCGGATGTATAATTATAGGCTTTGAACATCCACGAACCTTGCTGCAAATCACCGAACAATGAGCCTTCAAGCCGTGTTGCCCGAATGTCTCCGTTTTGTCTGACAGCAGTGGTGTCGTAGACTATTTCTCCGGTTTTTACCGCGCGCCGCTTGTAGCGGAATTTGTATTTTCCGCTGCTGCTTACCCATTCCCCACTGAATGAAGCCTTTACTTTTTCGGAAAATTTGAAGTCCATGAGCAATGACGGATTGACCAAGTCGAATGAACCGCTTTTCAGTGTGGCTTTGAAGTGATAATCCTTCACATCATCGAATACGGGCTTTCGTGTCCATAGATATACGGAACCGGCCGATGCAAAGTCCTTAGCAGGTTGGAATATTTCGCTTTTTTGACCGTTGTAGAGCTGTATTTCCTGCATGTTGTCCAATGAAAACATACCAAGATCCACTTGCCCGTTTTGAGCATTCGAAAGCTGTATGCCGTCATAGAATACGCCAACATGGTTGGTGCCCATGCTTCGTATATTAATGGTCTTGATGCCGCCTATGCCACCATAGTCTTTTATCTGGACACCCGAAAAATAGCGCAGAGCATCGGCTACGTTTAAGCTATTCATGCGTTGAAGTTCCTTCCCGCGTAAACGTTGGGAGGGGATGGTTTCATTTCGGCGTGTGGCAGTTACTACCACTTCTTTCAATCGCTTCTCTGTACTATCAGACAGTACGGGCTCTTGTGCCGAAGTGGCAATAAAAGGAATAAGCAACAATAAAACGGCAATACGGCTTCTACTTCTATACATCAAGATGATATTGACGCATGCGGAGGCAGTTCTGATTGCAGACGATAGGATGTGGTATGACCATACCTTACGTTTTATCAAGCCCGTGACCCCGCAGGCATAAAACAAAACAGATTTGGCAGGTCTTCTGACTTGTCCCAATCCTATCGCGTCTTCCCAGAATAAAATCCAGTGACTTATTGCTGCGATGGATCAAAATGAGACTTACAGCAGCGGGTACTGTTCCGGACTTGCACCGGATTCCCTTTTCATTCACCCGTTGGCAAACGGGCAAAAACCATTTCTCGGCTGCAAAGTTACATAAAAAACAAGGACAAAGAATTTTACTCTTGAAAGTTTTGCGGCAATTGCAGGGATTTTGCTGCGTCCCTTTTTAAAATTGCAACACTCGCATTTTGATTTGAAGCCTTATTCTTTAAACTGTGTGGTGCCATTTCCAGATTCTTCATATAAGGACGTGCGCCCGACTACCGTTCTGTTTCTGAAAATATATTCAGCCAGGAAACATAAAAATGCACCGATGTTAGTCATAGATGAACCAAATGACAACTAAAACGCACAAAATAGGTCTGCAATGTGCAAAAAACAGTATTTTCTTGCGTTATTTCTTGGTCATACAAAGATTTAGTTCTAATTTTGCAAGCCTAATTGAAAAAATACAATCATAAAACTAACAATTATGTCAGAAATCGAATCTAAAGTAAAAGCTATCATCGTAGATAAGCTGGGCGTAGACGAAAGTGAAGTAAAGAATGAATCAAGTTTCGCAAACGACTTGGGCGCAGATTCTTTGGACACAGTAGAATTGATTATGGAATTCGAGAAAGAGTTCCACATCTCTATACCTGACGATCAAGCAGAGAAAATTTCCACAGTAGGTCAGGCAATCGAATACATCGAAGCCAACACGAAATAATCCCTGTTTCTTGTCAGAAATGGAATTAAAGAGAGTAGTAGTAACAGGCGTTGGCGCGCTTTCCCCATTGGGCAATACAGCTTCCGAGACTTGGGAGAATGTAAAAGCAGGGAAAAGTGGTGCCGGCCCTATTACCCATTTCGACTCCAGCTTGTTCAAGACACATTTTGCCTGTGAAGTGAAAAACTTCAATGGCCGTGACTATATCGATCGCAAGGCTTGCAACAAGATGGATCTTTACACGCAATATGCCATCGTAAGTGCGATGGAGGCAGTGAAAGACTGTGGCGTGGATCTCGAAACGATAGACAAAAACCGTGTAGGTGTAATTTACGGAGTAGGCATTGGAGGCATCCACAGCTTTGAAGAAGAGGTTGGAGCCAACGCACTTCATGCGGCAGACGGGCCGAAGTATAGCCCTTTCTTTATTCCGAAAATGATAGCCGACATCGCAGCCGGTCACATCTCCATCATGTATGGATTCCATGGGCCGAACTTTGCAACGGTTTCAGCATGTGCTTCGAGCACTCATGCATTGTCAACGTCGTTAGATTTGATTCGTTTAGGCAAGGCCGATATGATTGTCGCCGGTGGTGCCGAAGCAGCAATTTGGCCGACAGGCGTAGGTGGCTTCAATGCTATGCATGCCATTTCTACACGCAATGACGATCCGGAAGGAGCATCGCGTCCGTTCAGCGGCAGTCGTGATGGCTTTGTAATGGGTGAAGGTTCGGCTTGTCTCATATTGGAAGAATTGGAACATGCCAAAGCCCGTGGCGCAAAAATCTATGGAGAAGTAGCCGGAAGTGGCATGTCAGCCGATGCATACCATATCACAGCATCGCATCCCGATGGCTTGGGGGCCGTACTTGTGATGGAAGAAGCTCTGCGCGATGCAGGCATGAAGCCCGAGGATATCGATTACATCAATGTCCATGGCACGTCGACACCGGTCGGTGACATATCAGAAGTAAAAGCTATACAGAAAGTTTTCGGTCAGCATGCTTACAAGTTGAACATCAGCTCAACAAAGTCAATGACGGGTCACTTACTCGGTGCGGCCGGTGCAATGGAGGCTTTTTTCAGCCTAATGGCCGTAAAAGAAGATGTTGTACCACCAACGATTAATCACGCAGACGATGACAAGGATCCGCAAATCGATTACAATTTGAACTTTACGTTTAATAAAGCTCAAAAGCGCGTTGTACGTGCAGCATTGAGCAACACATTCGGTTTCGGTGGTCACAACGCATGTGTGATAATCAAGAAATATGCTGAATAGTTCTTTGTGCTGATATAACAATGAATTTATTTCAGAATGCTATAAAGTTCCTCTTCCCGTCAAGGAAAGAGGAACTTTATTTGCCTTTGAAAAAAATCCTGACTTTTTCACCCCACAATATGGAACTCTACAAACAAGCCTTGTTGCATAGAAGCATGCTGAAAAAAGACAGCTATGGCCATATGGTCAACAATGAACGTTTGGAGTTCTTGGGTGATGCAATTATAGAAGCCGTTGTCAGCAACTATCTTTTCAGAAAGTATGGGAATGAGCAGGAAGGTTTCCTCACGACCATGCGAAGCAAAATGGTGCGCCGTAGCACATTAGGGCAGATTTCAAAGAAAATAGGTCTTGACCAGTTGGTGAAAAGTTGCGTCTCGGTAGAGTCGCACAATTGCTATATAGGCGGCAATGCTTTCGAAGCTTTGGTCGGTGCGGCCTATTTGGATCGTGGATATGGTTGCTGTCAGCGTTTTTTTGTCAGTCTTATCGAACGAGGCTATTTAGATACAAACAGATTAGAGCGAAACGAACAGAATTTTAAAAGCCGTCTGCTTGAGTGGGGACAAAAATATCATTTAAATATAGAATTCAAAACGGAAATTCTTGGTGAACCGTCAGCTGAGAAGTTGCCGCCGTTTGTAGCAAGAGTCATAGTGGAAGACCATGTAATGGGGAAAGGACGTGGCTTTTCCAAAAAAGAAAGTCATCAGCAAGCTGCAAAGCGCGTTTTGCAGCGTTTACGCGACAATCGCCGCGTGGCTGCCCATATTATTGAAGACCGCTACATGCGTCATGTCGTAGAAGATATTTTTGTCGGGCAGTAACAAGTTCTAAGCCTTGGACACAGGAACGGTATATTATGTTCAGGCACGAACCCTGTTCCTGGAAGTGGTATTTTGCAATTGAAAGAGCAAAAGGGCAAAAATAATAGCCCTTTAGGACAATTTAGTTCGTATAATTTGGAGATAGATGAAAATTGTCCTAATTTAGCGGCTGATTTTAGACACACTAAAACTGAAGAAAGCCTTTCGCGGCCTGAAGACTCAATAACATAATAATATATTTAAAATGATTACTGGTAAATCATCAATGATTTCAAATTGGAAGAACAGATTTTTGGTCTTTCTGTCCGTAGTGTTAGTAGTGAGCGGAAACTTGTGCCTTCATGCTCAAAAAGTAGATCAGAACAATACTCCTGAAGGACGGTTGATACAATTGCGCAACCAACTGGAGAAAACGCAGAACCTTGGAGAACAGAAAAAAATATTGCAGGAAATAGGTCAAACGGGAACCTTTGTAGGGATGACTACTGCCGCCAAATACTTAAACGTCAAAGGACTTGAAAAAAGTGCAGCGCAAGCCGTAGTCGAAATAGCCCTTAAGCATAAGGAGTACAACGGCATTAATACACGCCAATGGCTTATTCAATCCATGGATATACTTGGTGGAAGTAGCCGGAAAGCAATTCTGGAGTATCTGCAAGGAACATCAAAGGATGAAGCCGGCTTTGTTTCTATTTTCAACGGAAAAGATTTAAGTGGTTGGAAAGGACTGGTGGAGAATCCTATTAAGCGAGCAAGCATGACATCGGATGAATTGGCAAAGGCTCAGGTGAAAGCTGATGTAACCATGCGCAAAGATTGGAAAGTAGAAAACGGCCTAATGACTTATGTGGGAAATGGTTTTGACAACATATGCACCATAAGACCCTATGCGGACTTCGAAATGTACGTAGACTGGAAACTTGACCCCAATGGCAAAGAACCTGATGCAGGCATCTACTTGAGAGGTACACCTCAAGTGCAGATTTGGGATATTGCTCGTGTCAATGTCGGTGCGCAGGTTGGCTCCGGTGGATTGTACAACAATCAAAAGCATGAAAGCAAGCCATCGCAAGTCGCAGACAATAAATTGGGCGAGTGGAATAGTTTCTATATAAAAATGGTTGGTGACAAGGTGACAGTAAAGCTGAACGGTGTTACCGTTGTCAACAACGTGGTACTTGAAAACTACTGGAATAGAAATCTGCCGATATTCCCTGTTGAACAGTTGGAGTTACAGGCACATGGAAGCCTTACCTACTTTAGAGATATCTATGTGAAGGACTTGAAGTAGAAGCGATAAATGGGTTAAAACACAAATTATATTCATCCAAATATGAAAACGAATAGAAGAACGTTCTTAAAAACGTTGGGCGCTGCAGGAATCTTCTCAATTGTTCCGCGCCATGTGTTAGGAGGAAATGGTTATGTTCCTCCTAGTGACCAACTGACAAAGGGTATTATTGGTGTAGGTGGAATTGGAAAATCCTCTTATCATTTCACCAGTGATAAAGCGTGTAAGTTGGTAGCAGTCTGCGATGTAGACAAAAGGCATTTGAAACAGGCCGTCGACATGGCAAAACAAAGGTTTAATGAAGACGTAAAGACCTATCACGATTTTCGGGATTTAATCAAAGATCCGAATGTTGATGTTGTTCATATAGCAACGCCGCCTCATTGGCATGCCTTGATGGCCGTAGAAGCCGCTAAGGCCGGGAAAGATATTTGGTGTGAAAAGCCGATGACGAGAACTATTGGAGAAGGGAAGCGCGTAATTGAAGCTGTTCAGCGTTACAATCGTATATTTCGTTTAAATACATGGTTCCGCTTTAAAGACACATTCTACGGATTGGGCACTACTGTGCAGCCTTTGAAAAAGCTTGTGGATAGTGGTCTGTTGGGCTGGCCGCTTAAAGTGACGGTTTCTGGTACAACCGGTTTCACTTGGAAGTTCTTTTGGGTAGGTAAAGAGAATCTTGTTCCAGAACCTGTTCCTCAAGAACTGGATTATGATATGTGGCTGGGACCGGCTCCCTACAAGCCTTATAATGTCCACCGAGTTCATCAAACCTTCCGTGGTTATTGGGACTATGATGGCGGAGGTCTTACAGACATGGGACAACATTATCTTGACCCTATCCAATATCTGTTGAACAAAGATGACGATTTCCCTGTTAAAGTAGAAGTCGAAGCTCCTCAGCAACATCCCGATGCTGTGGGTATTTGGAGGAAAATTGTCTATACGTATGAAGATGGTTGCCAAATTGTATTGGAAGGCGAAGGCTATGAAAGCAAAGGACACACTCCTTATATTGAAGGCCCCAAAGGAAAAGTGTATAAGGGCTTTGAATGTACCATACCGGATGTAATGAACAAGCTTGCTGAGTTCCCCGATCCTGAACCTCAGCGAACTGATTTCATTGAGTGCATTCGTTCTCGTCAGAAATTTGCTCTCAATGAAGTGAACGGTCATCACAGTTGTACATTGGTTAATCTCGGTGCCATAGCTCTTCGTTTGGGCCGCCAAGTTTTGAATTTTAATCCCAAGACGCAGACGTTTATTGGCGATGACGCAGCTAATGCTCTGATAGATCAACCTATGCGTGGACCTTGGCAGATTTAATGTTTCACCAATTAATCATGATACAAAAATGAAAAAAGGAAAATACTCCATATTACTGCTGGTCTTCTTATTATGCTTCGGAGTAACAGCATATGCTCAGACAGATAGCCGTCAGCGTACTCCTGAGACCGTTATTACCGATGGCTTGGCTCAATTGCCGGCTCAGACTTCAAAGGCTTACAATGAGGTTATCGGTGAAATGGCTGCAACAGGGCAAACTGGTATTCAATTGCTTGCAGGCATGCTGAAGCCGGCTGATAAAGCAAAGAATGCGACTTTTGAATATGCTATAAACGGCATCGTTAATTATGTGTCGGCTGCTGGTAAAGAGAGTATGCGTGATGCTATTCGTAAAGGGCTTATTGCAGGTTTGGACAAATGTACCGATAATGCCAATAAAGCATTTTTGATGACACAACTTCAAAAGCTTTCGACAGTCGCAGAAGTTCCTGTCTTTGAAAAATATTTGAGTGACTCATATTTGCAAGATTATGCAGTGCGTGCACTTGCATCAACACCGAACATTGACAATGAAGTTGTAAGCCTGATTAAGAGTGGTAAAGCTCCTAAAAGTTCATTGGCTTATTTGGCTTATTTCAAAAAGCTGAAGGGAGTTGAACCAATTCTTTTGGAGTGGGCAAAGAGTGGCGACGACAAGACCTTGTCTGCAGTCTACAATGCTTTGACGGTATGCGGTTCTACGACTTCTATAAAGACATTGCAGTCAGCTGCAAAAGCAAAAGGATTCATATTAGAACCTACCAGCGCAACTGATGCCTATCTGCAATTGTTGGACAATTTGTACGATAATCAGGCTGTATTGAAGTCTGCGAAAGAGCTTCTTAAGAATGACAAACAAGCTGTTCGCTGTGCAGGCTTGAAACTGTTACTCAAATCCGATCGTAAGAATGTTACTAAAAACATTCTGAAAGCATTGAAAGATGGTAACAATCAGTATCGGAATACAGCATTATCTTTTGCAAAGCAATATGCAGGTAATGGAATTTTTAATACTGTAGCTGCGAAATTCAAGTCATTCCCGACAGATGCACAAACTGATATCGTACGTTGGTTGGGTAATAATCATATTGCTGGCCAAACTGATTTGGTCGTTAATGCAATGAATTCTGATAATGACGAATTGGCAATCGCCGCAATCCAGGCCGCTTCAAAGATTGGTGGAGGAAAATCCCTCAGCGGTTTAGTTGGCATGCTTGCTAAAGGCGGTAAGAAAGCAGAAGCTGCAACCAAAGCGTTTTTATCATTCAATGGGAATATTTCCAATGGCATATTGTCTGCATTGAATTCAACAGATGCCAATGTGCAAGCTGCTGCACTTAAATTAGCTTCTGAACGCCGTATCTACGGAGCATATAATAAGGTAATAGAACTTACTAAATCATCAGATGCTACGATTAAGAATGCTGCGTATGAAGCTCTTAAAGGTGTTGCTAAATCTAACAATTTTGGTGATATCTGTAATATGTTGGAAACTTCTACAGGTGATGCAACTGCAAAATTGCAAGCTGCGGCCAAGAGCGCCATTCAAGATCAAGCTGCTGATCAGCAGTACAACTTGATAGTTGGCCGTTTGAGCAATAAGTCAAAAGCCTCATTATATTATCCTCTTTTAGCTCAGGCCGGGAACTCTCAGTCAATAGCTAAATTGCAGCAAGAATATGCTGGCGGCAGCTCAAAGGATGCAGCTTTTAATGCATTGCTGCAAGTAAACAATCCCGAGATGATTGATGTGTTATACAAATTGGCTAAAGAAAATCCTTCTTCTAAGGATGCCATTCTTGCACGTTATTTGTCTTTGGTAAAGAGTGCTGGTAAGTCTGAAGTGGAAGCATATCTGCTTTATAGCCGTGCGTTGGATTTGACTCCTTCAACAAAGGTACAGAGCTCTTTTGTTACAGCGTTGGGCAGCAGTAGAATTATTCCATCCTTGATGTTGGCGGCTAAATATTTGAGTAACCAAGCAACGAGCGTAGCGGCAGCTTCTGCAGTTCGTGAAATAGTATCTAAGGTCGCAGATTTGCAAAAGGGTACAGAAATAAAGGCTATTATAGAAAAGGCCAAGGCTGTTTTCCAAGCAGAAAAGGATAAAGGCGATGCTGATGCCGGCTATGCCGTTGACGACTTAGCTGGAATATTATCCAAGATTGATGCAACAGGCGGCTTCAAGGTTGCATTGGATAAATCTGACAATGGTTTCAAGAAAGATGGGCCGTACGAAAATTTTGAGATGTTCTTTGAGTGGGACGCAACAGGTTCTCCTGTATTGAGCTTGCGTTCTATGCCAATTGTCAAGCTTCAGAAATCAGGCATTTCATATATTTATGGTGACAAGAAAGTTGCCGCTAATGATGGTTGGAATCTTATTTATGTTAAGATGCTCAATGATCGCCTCTTTATAGAAGTGAATGGTCAAACTGTAGCTCAAAATGCTATTGTAAAAAATGTCCCTGAAACCAAAGCTGCTTTTGTAAATGGAGCTATCCAACTTGCAGCGGGAACCAAGGGCGAAAATGTATATGTTCGCAATGTCTATCTTAATGAGCTTCCTGCTACACCTGTTTTCAAGCTTTCTCCCGAAGAGGCAAAACAAGGTTTTGAAGTACTCTTTGACGGACGTTCATTAGATAAATGGCATGGTAATACAGCCGCTTATGTCCCTGTGGATGGTAATATCTACGTAACCGCTCGCTATGGTGGAAATGGTAATTTGTATACGAAGAAAAACTATAGTGACTTTATTTTCCGTTTTGAGTTCTATTTTGATGTTCCAGCGGTGAATAATGGTATTGGTATCCGTACAGGCAAAGATGTGACGGGTGTTGATGCTGCATATCAAGGAATGGAGATTCAGGTTCTTGACCATGATGACCCGGTATACCAAGGTTATCCATTTGGCTACACTGGACTTCGTCCTTATCAGAACCATGGTTCAGTTTATGGCGTAATAACTCCTGAGCATGTTGATTTCGGTCCGATTAAGCAATGGCATACGGAAGAAATCAAGGCCATTGGTGACCGTATTACAGTTACTGTAGACGGAAAGGTTATTCTTGATGGCAACATTCGCGAAGCATGCCAAGGTCACAACGTTGCTCCTGATGGCGGAACGAAGAACCCTTATACGCTCGACCATAAGAACCATCCGGGTCTGTTCAATAAGGAAGGTTATATCAGCTTCTGCGGTCATGGTTCCGGTGTTAAGTTCCGCAATGTTCGTGTTCTTGATTTGAGTAAAAAAGCTACTCAGGCTAAAAAGTCAACCAAGACCAAGAAAAAATAGATGATTGTAAAGAAAGAAAGCATATCAAAGCCGACTTCGATAGTTGCTATCGGAGTCGGCAATCGTATGCGTACCTATATGCACTACGTGCTGGAGCATCCTGAAGAGGTTGAATTGAAAGCTGTAGTGGAACCTGATCCTATTAGGCGCAATGCTATGGGTGATTTGTTCCATATTCCGCAAGAAAATCGTTTCAATAATTATGATGACTTTTTCAAGAATCCAGTTCCTGCTGATGCTATTATTATTTGCACACCTGAATGTGAGCACTATCGTCCCAGTATGATGGCTCTTGCGCTCGGCTATCATTTATTGCTTGAGAAACCCATTGCGCAAACCTATAAACAGTGTGTCGATATAGCTGAAGCGGCAAAAAAGGCTGGCCGTATAGTCAGCATTTGCCACGTATTGCGTTATCATCCATGCTTCTTAAAAATTAAAGAACTGATTGATTCCGGTGATTTAGGTAAGATTATATCAATCAACCATACAGAGGGTGTCGGATTGGATCGTGATACACACAGTTATGTGCGTGGCATCATGAATAGAGAAAAGGAAAACAATCCGATGATATTGGCCAAGTGCTGCCACGACGTAGATTTCTTATTATGGATTTTGGGTCAAAAATGCCATCGTCTGACATCATTTGGTTCACTTCGTTGGTTCCGTCCTGAAAATGCGCCAGACAATTCAGCAGACCGTTGTATTTATTGTTCAGTTGAAGGCAAGTGCCCTTACTCAGCTGTTGATCTTTATTGGCGTCGTCGTGAATGGATTAAAAACTTTGACGTACCTAAGGGAAGTACCATCGAAGATGTTATTCGTAAAGAATTACGTGAGGGCATTTATGGACGTTGTGTTTTTCATTGCGACAATGATGTGGTAGACAATCAGATTGTTGCAATGCAAATGGCCGACAAAGCTCTTGTAACGTTATCTATGGATGTATTTACGCAGCGAGATTACCGTACGACGAATATAAAGATGACAGAAGGAGAAATTTTCTGTGATGAAAGGAAAGTTTTTGTAACTCATTTCAAAGACCATCATCAGGAAGTTTTCGATTTTTCAGATACGGTTAGTCAGCATTTTCATGCCGGCGCTGACCTGAAGATTGTAGAAGATTTTATTCATGCAGTACAGGGTCGTTTAAAAGAACTGCCAACATTGATAGACGACTCTTTGGAGAGTCACCGCGTTTGTTTCGAAGCCGAAAGAAGCCGTTTAACCGGCCAGACCGTAACTTTCTGAAGATAAATTAAAAGCCAAGTAACGGCTATGCATTCTCTTTTGATTGCATAGCCGTTACTTTTTTGCTCTAAAAATTACTTGTCGTAGTAATCAGAATGCATCGAAGCAGCATTCATCAAAATGTGATGCGTCTGCTTCTTCTAAATCTTCAATTGCCTCTTCGGGGCTAAGCCCTTGTGCGTTCGTTCCGTTTTTAGTGTCAATCGCGATGAAGCAACCATCGTCTGTTGCTTCGATGTTAATGTCATCTTCGTCAATAAAATCAAACATATTCAGCTACTTTTTTCGTATGCAAAGTTCGATTCTTTCTGTTACAAAGTTGTTGCAGCAGAATGACGTTCTTGTTATTTCATTTATTTGCGTAGGCTGTAGCGGCCGCCTGTAATTTGTTCTATAGTCAATTGCTTATAAACAATCGTGTAATCAGCTTGGTGAGTAGATTCTTCAAATAAGAATCCAATAGTATTGTTTTTTTGCAGAATCAGTTCAGAATAAGCACTACCCTTGTTCGAGCATTGGAAACGTCCTTCCCAATTGGCTGCAATGGCTTCCGGTGTAGCATAGTCACTCTCGTTAATCAGTGGTTTGTAGTAGATTCCTACATTTGTTCGGCCTTTCCCAAACGGAACAGACTGCAATAGCAGGTGAACTTTCTTGCCATCTGAACATCGCTTTACGGGAATAATCAGAATACCGCCATTACAGCTGTTCCCTTCCGCATTGATACCATTCTCTTTGGCCGACGAGAAAGCGGATTTGCACCATGAGCCTTTTTGTTTGTCTCCTTTGGTATATTTGAAGATGTTGAAAATGCGCCCGTTTCCTGCTCTACTGCTTAGCAGGACGTCTCCGTTTGGCAATTCTGCACATTTCGGTTCATCACCTTTCGGAGCAGGAAAATCTTCGGCAGTTCCAAGAATGTTCCAAGTCTTTCCGAAATCGTCCGAATATATAACGCGGTTGCCGTTTGGCCGTGCACATAGGGCAGCATAAATGCGTTTTGCGGTTCCTGTTTTTATCTGACTGCTTTGAAGCATTTTCCCACTTCCAACGAAAAGAGATTCGACAGTTCCTTTCGAACATGAATCAAAGAGAGAGTAAATGTTCTCTGTGATTTCTTCCGGTTGGGACCATGTCGTGCCTCCATCGTAACTGTACATGCGAGCCACGCGGTTGGGATTCTTTCGTGTCGTGGTCGGAGCTGTGTAGACCGTGTTCCCTCTGACGCAAAGCAATAATACAGTATTGCTATTGTTGTCGGCAATTAAGGTCGCATCGCCAAAGCCGCAGTCGTTGCTGCCTTTTATGCCACTGCCTTTGGCTATGACTTGCTCTTTCTCCCATGTCTTTCCATTGTCGTCTGATAAACGTGCGTGGAGGTCAATTCGTCCAAAACCAATGTCAAATCCGCAATAACGGTAGTCGGCAACAGCGATAATTCTCCCGCGTTTTGTCTGCGTAATTGCGGGAATGCGGTAAGGAATTTTTTGTGGTAAGCTTATAAACAATTCAGCCGTTGTTGCCGGGCTATTCGAGCTGTGTTCAGGAGCGTGACATGAACATAGCATAATTGCCGACAATAAGAGGCCTTTGTAGCCATGTGCACAAATGCACTGCCAAGCAGCTGTGATCCTATTTGTAGTCATAGGCATGTCGCGGATAGTCCGTTGTGTAGTGCAGTCCGCGGCTTTCCTTTCTTTCAATGGCTTGCCTTGTAACAAGATAGCCCACATTGATGGCATTGCGCAGTTCGCAAATGTCGCGTGTGGCCTTTACACGTTTGAATAACTCCTCAGTTTCTTCATAGAGTAAATCCAATCGTGTCCATGCGCGATGCAGACGTAAGTTACTGCGGACAATCCCTACATAATTGGACATGGTTTGTCCCACTTCCCTCATATCTTGTTTTATCAGCACTTTTTCTTCATTGCTCATCGTTCCTTCGTCGTTCCACTCGGGTACGTCATCGTTAAACGAATACTGGTCAACCACTTCTTGCGTGTGGCGAGCGGCAGCATCGGCATATACTACAGCCTCAATCAGCGAGTTGCTGGCCAGACGGTTCCCCCCGTGCAATCCTGTACACGAACATTCGCCAACGGCATAGAGACGATGGATGGAGCTTTCTGCATTCAAATCTACGGCGATGCCACCACATAGATAGTGGGCGCAAGGGCAAACGGGTATATATTCTTTTGTAATGTCAATGCCTATGCTCAGGCATTTATGGTATATGTTCGGGAAGTGGTGCTTGGTTTCTTCGGCATTTTTGTGAGTTACGTCCAAACATACATGATCCAGGCCGTGAATCTTCATTTCTTTGTCAATGGCCCGTGCCACTATATCGCGGGGTGCAAGGCTGAGCCTTTTGTCATACTTCTGCATGAACTCTTCACCGTTGGGCAATCGCAAAATGCCGCCGTATCCGCGCATGGCTTCTGTTATAAGAAATGCTGGATGTGTCTCTCCCGGATGATAGAGTGCAGTGGGATGAAACTGAACAAATTCCATGTCCGTTACTGTCGCTTTGGCGCGATAAGCCATGGCAATGCCATCACCTGTGGCAATATCGGGATTGGTGGTCGAAGCGTAAATCGCTCCAATTCCTCCCGTGGCAAGGAGGGTTATTTTTGACAGAAAAGTATCTACTTTCCCAGTATCAGGATCTAAGATGTAGGCTCCGTAACATTCAATGTCGGGTGTGCGTCGCGTAACCTTGACTCCTAAATGGTGTTGGGTGATGATTTCCACAGCGAAGTGGTTTTCCAAAACTGTGATGTTCGGGTTCCTCCGAACTGCAGCAATCAGCCCGCGTTGTATCTCAAATCCGGAATCATCGGCATGGTGTAGGATGCGGAATTCACTATGGCCTCCTTCACGGTGTAAATCGAATGTCCCGTCTTCCTTTTTATCAAAGTTTACGCCCCATCTTACCAGACGTTCAATTCCGGCCGGAGCATTTTCAACCACTTGCTTTACGGCTGCAGGATCGCTGATGTAATCTCCGGCAACCATGGTGTCATGAATATGTTTCTCAAAATTGTCTTTCTCCAAATTGGTCACCGAAGCCACGCCGCCTTGAGCTTTTGCTGTATTGGCTTCGTCAATAGAGGTCTTGCATACCAAGGCAACTTTTCCTTTCCCTGATTCTGCCATTTGCAAGGCATATGACATTCCGGCAACTCCGGAACCGATAACTAAAAAGTCGAATTTACGAATCATTTTTTCAAGTTTTGTACCTACAAAAATACAAAAAGGTGCAGTTACGCAACGTGGGAAGATTTAGAAATTTGTAATTTTGCATCAATTAGATAGGCAAAGTGCGTTATTTGGCACGTGCCGTATTAAATCATTTGATAAATGAGAAAAACTGTGGAGGGCTTTGCATTGGCAATGCCTGTCTTTTTTTGTATAGTGTCCGCCTGCTTCTTTCAGGTGCATGCATCGGTCGCCATTCCATCAATTTTACCGGCAAATGTATGCGATACGGCTGAATTTCGGGATGTCCCGGCTGATTCGGCCTGCATGGATTCGACAGATGTTATGCCCTGGCCTCAAACAATGCAGGCCTCGCTTGATGAATTGGTCAGCGATGATATGTTCCAACGTTCACAATTGGGACTCTATGTCTATGATTTGACGGCCGATTCTGCCATTTACGGTTTGGGCCAGCGTCAATTGATGCGTCCCGCATCGGTTCAGAAACTGCTTACCACGGTTACAGCCTTGACCAATTTGGGCGGCTCCTTTCAGTTTGTCACCCGTTTTTATATGAACGGTACAGTCAGTGACAGCATCCTTAGTGGTGATTTATATTTGAAAGGCGGTTTCGACCCGCGATTTGGCAATGACGATATGAACGCATTCATAGAAGTGTTGGTTGAACGCGGAGTCAAGCAGATAGACGGCCGTATTTTTTCAGATATGTCGCTTAAAGATACCTTGAAATGGGGCGAAGGTTGGTGCTGGGACGACGATGAGAGGACATTACGGCCCTTGCTCTATAACGGAAAAGATGTTTTTATGGCTAAGTTCTATGAAAAATTGGACGAAAATGGCATTGCCCATCCAATGGATTATACCGAAAAACAAGTGCCACAGGATAGCGTTGCTTTGCTGGCCGAACGCAGTCATACCGTCGACCAGATATTGATGCAATTGCTCAAGAATAGCGATAATCTTTATGCTGAAGCCTTATTTTATCAATTGGGCGCGATGGAGAAAGCCCATTATCCTTCGGCTCGTGTCTCTGCCGATAAAGTCAATGGCTTGATACGTTCGTTAGGGCTTGATCCCGACGACTACAACGTGGCAGACGGTTCGGGGCTGTCATTATATAATTATACGACTCCTGAACTTGTTGTTCAGTTGCTGCGTTATGCCTGGAAGCGCAACAATATTTATCTCCATCTTTTTCCTGCATTGCCGATTGCAGGTGTCGACGGGACTTTGGAGCGTCGGATGTGCTCGGGCAATGCATACTCGAACGTGCATGCCAAGACCGGAACATTGCGCGGCGTGAGCACATTGGCCGGTTATGCCACAGCTTCCAACGAGCATGTGATATGCTTTTGTATCATGAATCAAGGGATACGATCGAATAGTGCCGCTCATCGTTTTCAGGACAAGGTTTGCCAAATCATTACGCGTTAGTCCGGCGCATCATAGAATTGTAGAAAGACAAAAATTGCTCCCTTCCAGAACAAAAACGAAGGGAGCAATTTCTGTCAGTGACGCAGAAAATATGAAGGGAATCAATGGTCGTTTGAAAAAGAATATGGAGCAGCGGCGCTACCGGTGCCGCGCTGAAGGTTGGGAGCGTTGCTCATATTGAAGTCTATCTTGCTTCCTTGCATCAGTTCCTTGCGTGTCAGGTAGTTTTTGTCATGAATGGCTCCATTTACTTGCAGACAGTTTACGTAACGGCATTCTGAGCTTTGCCCTTCGGCTGTGATTCTGGTTGTCTTCCCGTTTGGCAGGTGCAGGTCGATATGGTCAAAAAAAGGTGCGCCGAGTGCAAACTCATTGCTTCCAGGGCATACGGGATAGAAGCCCATGGAGGAGAATACATACCAGGCCGATGTTTGTCCGTTGTCTTCGTCGCCGCAGTAACCATCGGGTGTGGCGCGATAGAGCCGATTCATGATTTCGCGTACCCAGTATTGTGTCTTGTAAGGTTGGCCTGACCAATCGTAAAGGTAAATGACGTGTTGAACGGGCTGGTTGCCGTGTGCGTATTGCCCGAAGTTCATTATTTGCATTTCGCGGATTTCATGTATGACGCGCCCATAGTAGCTTTCGTCGTATAAAGGGGGCTGTACAAAGATGGAGTCAAGCATGCGGTTAAACATTTTTTCTCCGCCCATTAGGCTGATCAATCCGGCAGGATCATGGAAAACAGACCAGCTGTAGTGCCATCCGTTACCTTCGGTAAAGACATCGCCCCATTTTAATGGGTTGTATGGTGATTGGAAAGTGCCGTCTTTTTTGCGGCCGCGCATCAGAAGTGTTTCTTTATCGAACAGATTGCGGTAGTTCATGGCATGTTTCTTGAAAGAAGCCAACTCTTTTTCAGTTTTGCCTAAAGCTTTACCCAGTTGATAAATGCACCAATCGTCGTAGGCGTATTCAAGTGTGCGTGCGGCACTTTCCCTAATCCCGACATCGCACGGTACATAACCCAGTAAATTATAATGGTCAAAACCAAGGCGCCCTGTTGATTTTACATGTGGATGTACGGCATTGGCTCCATGTACAACTGCTTTCCAAAGTGCTTCCGCATCATACCCGCGCAATCCGGCGAGATAGGCATCGGCTACTACTGATGCGGAATTGTTTCCAACCATACAGTTACGGTGGCCTGGGCTGACCCATTCGGGTAGAAAATTACTCTCTTTATACATATTGACAAAACCTTCTTGTATTTTCTTTCCAGTCTCGGGATAGACCAGGTTGACAAGCGGGAACAAAGCGCGGAATACATCCCATACCCCGAAATCGGTAAACATGTATCCTTGTTCTACAGTTCCTTTAAAGGGACTATAGTGTATAGGCTTGTTTTGTGCGTCCAGTTCATAAAAACTGCGAGGAAATATCAAGGTGCGATACAAGCAGGAGTAGAACGTTCTCACATTGTCAATATTTTTGCGGTCCACTTCAATGCGGCCAAGTTGTTTGTTCCATTCGTCGGCGCAGGCGGTTTTTATATCATCGAAAGTCTTATTGCCCACTTCACGTGCCAGGTTTATTTCAGCTTGCTCCCAACTGATGAATGATGAAGCAGTTTTTACGGTTATCTTACCGCCTTTGGATCCGAAACCTACGATGCCTCCGGCATGTTCGCTGCGGATTTCGTTCGATTCGCCGGTCAACTTGTCTTTATCGGCAGTGGCCTTGTAGGTGAAATCATGGTCGAACAAGAGCACGAAGTAGAGCTTGAAATTATCGGGAACGCCGCCGCTGTTGCGGGTGGTATAGCCTATGATTTTTCTTTCTTCAGGCAAGATCTTCACGTATGAATTGTGGTCAAATGCATCTACCGTTAGGTATGCTTCTTTCCCTTTGGGATAGGTGATGCGGAAGACAGCAGCCCTCATGGTAGGCGTAATTTCCGCAGAAATGTCGTAGTCGGCTAAATAAACCTTGTAATAATATGGAGTTGCCACTTCTCCGAAATGGCTGAACCAGCTGGCTCGTTTTTCCTGATCAAAGGCAGGGTTTCCGGACGTAGGCATAATTGAAAACGTGCCATAGTCGTTAATCCACGGGCTCGGCTGGTGCGTTTGTTTGAATCCGCGTATCTTATGCCCGGTGTAGGAGTAAATCCACCCATCGCCGTTTTTACCTGTTTGTGGTGTCCAGCCGTTCATGCCCCATGGCATGGTGACGGCAGGATAAAGGTTGCCGGTAGAAAGCTCAAAGCTGGAGAGAGACCCTACGAGCGGGTTAACAAAATCTACGGGACCGCCTGTTGCATGGGCAAGAATTTTTGGGAGGCTGCTGATGAAGAAGAACAGCAAAGCCAGTGTTGTTTGCTTCAACATGTCTTTTTAAATGAAATCTTTAATGATAATTGACAGCCAAAGTTAGTGAAAAAACATAACTTTGCCAGTAACATGACTAATAAAGAACGGTAGCAATATGAATCAGAAAGAAAACTTTATGCGCGAAGCCATACGGCTGTCGATAAAGAATGTTTATGAAGGGGGCGGTCCTTTTGGCGCCGTTATAGTAAAGGACAATGAAGTGATTGCGTGTGGAGCCAATCGGGTGGTTCCCAATAATGATCCTACAGCACATGCCGAAGTCTGTGCCATTCGCAATGCCTGCCGAAAATTACAAACATACGATCTTTCGGGCTGCGAAATCTATTCTTCATGCGAGCCTTGTCCGATGTGTCTTGCTGCTATCTATTGGGCACACTTGGATAGGCTTTATTTTGCAAATACAAAGGTTGATGCCAAACGTATAGGCTTTGACGATTCCATGATTTATGAAGAAATATCCCGGCCTTTGATGCAGCGTCGGCTACCCTCTGAAAGTTTTTTGCGCGATGAGGCTCTTCAAGCTTTTAAGATTTGGGATGAGAAATCCGATAAGGTGGAATATTAACTGTTAGGATGAATATAAAATGAGAAAAACAATTACGCTGATACTCTTGCTGATGGTTGTGAATGCTATACAGGGAGCTGTTAGTCTGAAGTTCAATGCGAATGGAAAATTCAAGATAGTCCAACTCACGGATGTGCATTACATTTATAATGACGAACGTTCAAAACCTGCCGAAACATGCATCAATAGTGTTCTTGAAAAGGAACATCCTGATTTGGTGATACTCACAGGGGATATTATTTTTGGGAAACCCGGGAAGGAAAGTCTGCAAACGGTTTTGAATATAGTTTCTAAATTCAAAATTCCTTTTGCCATTACTTTTGGTAACCACGATGACGAACAAGGCGTAAGTAAAGCCGAACTTATGAAGGTGGCCATGGGATATCCTTACAATATGAGCGTTTCGTCTGAAGGCATCACTGGAGTTTCCAATTATGCCTTGCCCATTCTGTCAAGCAATGGCCGGTGCAATGCGGAAGTGCTGTATATCATTGATTCGAACTCCTATTCGCGTGTTCCCGGTGTAAAAGGTTATGATTATATCCATTTTGATCAAATTGAGTGGTATCGCGGCCAAAGCCGCCGTTTTACATCCGAAAACGGAGGAAAGCCGCTTCCGTCAATGGCTTTCTTCCATATTCCTGTGCCCGAATTCACCGAAGCGGCTTGTAGTGGAAGTGCCATGTTGTATGGCTCTCGTACAGAGCCAAACTGTTCACCGGCACTTAATACCGGCTTTTTCGCAGCAGCAAAGGAGATGGGTGATATTCGTGCTATGTTTGTTGGTCATGATCATGACAACGATTATGCTGTGATGTGGCACAATATACTTCTTGCTTACGGACGTTATAGCGGAGGGAAAACCGTCTACAACAATTTGCCGGTGAATGGTGCCAGAGTCATAGAACTTAACGAGGGCTCGGCAGATTTTACAACATGGATACGGCTTAGCAATGGCGATGTGGAGCAACGCATTACCTGTCCAGGGGCTTTTCAAAAGAAGTAACGGTTAGCGGACGATGTGCTTGCCCGAGCCGACGTCCATGATAAACCAGCCATTTTCTTTTTTGCCTTTTGCCTTTGTCCCATCGACAAGAACCTGTCTGTTCTTGCATGGGAACCAAACTTCCGCGGTGCAATTGGCCGGTATGTCTATCGTAAGAATCATGTCTCCTTCGGGTGAATGTTTGAATTCTGTTAGAATGTTCCCTCTGACTGTGGGTAACAAGAGACTGGCTTGCTTCACCTTTCCCGGCTGTGGCTTGACACGGATGCGTTCAAATCCTGGCTTTAATGGTGTAATCCCCATCAAACCGCGGCTAATCAGGTTGCCCGGAGCTGCTCCCCAGGCGTGATTCCAGTCCTGGTTGGGTTTGTAGATGTTGTCCCAAGCTTCCATTGTAATGGTGGAGCCGGCTCTCAACATGTTATACCAACTTCGTTGTGCGGTCGATGCAAGCAGACTGTAGGCATAGTCGGCTTCACCGGCTTCATAAAGTCCGTCAAGCAAAAATTGTGCACCGTATACGCTACAGGCCATTCGGCGTGATTTGATGTAGTCTGTTACGGTCTTCATGTTGCGCGGGTCAACCATTCCGAAAGCCAATGGAAACATATTGGAATGAAGTGCCGAGTGGTCGGTAGACAGGCCGTCGCGATAGCGTCCGTTTTTCTTGTCAAAGAACAAGCGGTTGAATTGTTTCCGTATGTAGCCGGCTTCATCGGCATAGTGGTGGGCATCGGAGTCTTTGCCGATAACTTGTGCTATTTGCCCTAAGAGCTTTACTGCCTGATAGTGAAAAGCGTTGACGGTGGCATTGAATGTGTCCATCTTTACTCCATCAGCTTCGCCGCCATACTCTTTTTCGTTACCTATGTGCCCGCTTTGTGGCCAATCCACGATGTCTTTAAGTGCATTTCCGTCATAATGGATGGTTTTGCACAATTCAGGGGTGTTTTTCCCTGTTTTTGTGGAAATCAGGCCGTTGCTTTCGCGAAGGGCCAGAAGTGTTTTGGCTTTCAAGTCGCTGTAGTAGCGTTCAAGCAGCCTTTTGTCTCCGCTGTACATGTAGTCGTTCCATGCAAGAATCAAAGTCTGTAGGCACCATTCGGTTGGCCAGGTAGGATGGAAGATAAGATGCTCAATCGTGCGGCGGGCCATGGAAAATTCGCGGTCAACGCAATAATGGCTTAATTGGTTGATAATGGCATCAGCTTCGTAGGCAATACGCTCTCTGTCGCCGTCTACATAAATTCCGCAGAATGAAGTGGCTTTCATGCTGTAACGGCAAAGTTCCCATATTTTGTTCAATACCGTGTCTGACGAGTTGAAGTGAGCAGCGGCATCATTGAATGAGTAATGAAGCATTCGCCTGTTTGGCTCAATGGTGTTGACTGTTTGAGGGCTACCTTCAGCTTCCACATATCTGAATGGAAATACAACTCCGGCGTAGTCGGGTAGGAAAATGGGATATAGCCGGTTGCGAGCGGCGGTTGCCGGATCGGAATTACGCGCATCCGGCTTCAGTTTCAAATCATAGGTGTGCAAACCGGGCATAAGTGCCAATTTGTATTCAGCGTAGCGACGAGAACCACCGGGGGTCTGTTCCACTCTTCCATTTGCAGAACGTACTTCGCCGAGTCGGACAATGATTGTATCGGTATGTTCAGACATGACCGTAAGCCGCAGTTGCCCGATGGCATCGCGCCCGAAATCGAAACAGCGTATGTGAGAAGTAGGATTATAGGTATTGATAGGGCGTTCATCCGTAAATTGTAAGGGATAGTGTGAGGCTGTTCCGTCAGTTTTTCCGGCAGTCATGAAACTTTTAGCTGCTGACCATGGGCTTTCATAGCCATGATTGTCCCATGTCTTGACCTTCCAATAATAGATGGTTGAAGGAGACAATTCTTTCCCATCCATCGTAATAGATGTTGAATGCCGGCTTTCTGTCTTCTTGCTGTCCCAAATGTCGGCAGCTCCTGGTTTGAGCTTGTCCGGTGAAGTTGCAACGAGAATATGGTAGGCTGTTTGCTTTGTATGAGGGCGGTTACTACCTACAATCCAGCTGAAGCGTGGGCGGGAACTGTGGATAAGAGCTGCTTGATAGCGTCCTTTTATATCATTCAAGTCTGTGAGTGCTGCTGATGATGCATATCCGTCAATGAAAATTTGTTCGGAATGTTCAATCAAGTCGGTCATCAGACCGGTAGGACATTGTGCTTGTAAAATGGAGGCGGAAAAATTAAACAGCGAAAGAATAGCTGCTGCCTGGAAGAGTCTTTTTTTCATGAAATGTAGTAAAACTAATGACGATGTTGTTTAGCCGAGCAATCCGGACAGAGTCCTTTTAGTACGTAATTGGCTGTATGCAGTTGGAAACCTTGCGGGACTTTTACCGTTGGGACAGGCAGGCCGCGCAGACAAAATGTTTTATGGCATGATTCGCAAAAGAAATGAGTGTGGTGGTCTGAAAAGCCGTCATCATCTTCACCGCCGCAGCGGCATTCGTGGCTGCATATTGCATATTTGGCATGCCCGCTGCCGTCTTCTACACAATGTACCAGGTGATGGGCAAGAAACAGAGTCAATGTGCGGAAAATAGTGGATTTGTCTACCGTACCCAATTTCGTTTCAAGGTCGGTCAACGAAACTGCGCATTGAAGCTTCCTCATTTCTTGGAATACCAGTAGTCGTATGGCTGTAGGCTTGATGCCACGTTGCTGAAGCTCTTGCTCGTAATTCATAATATGATTCTTCAACTGCGAAAGTTGCTTATTCTTTGATTTCTCATGTTTTATAACAGGGGTTCATAGCAAAGATACGGAATCTTTCTTTTTTAGTTCCACTCCATGATCTTTATTCTTCCCTGTGGCCATTCGTTGCACTGTATGTACATCCTGTCCTGAAAAAAGTCACAGTCTTCGAACTCAAAAGGAACTTCAGCCTGCATATTCACCGCGCTGACCATTCTGCGGTTTTTCAAGTCCCACGAATATATCATGCTCGGGAATTGTGGCGAGCCCACACCCGTTGGCATCACGAGGCAGTTACCGGCAACAACGCCTCCTTGGCCTATCTGCACGTGGGGAAACGACTTGTCGAAGTCCTGTATGAGATAGTTCTCCAAGATGTCTTCCTTTTTCAGCACCACGGTTTTACCTTCTTTGAGCTTGGGAAGCTTGAACACCATTATGCGAAAATTGTTCTTGGGGTCAGTGTTGTTTATTGTATTGCCAAAACCTATCAGACGCTTGCGCTTCTTGTCTATGGCCCACTGCACTGCCCAGCCGTAGTATTCGTCGTGGTTGTCGAGCAGTATGGTCTGCACAAGTTCCGCCCGGCCCTCAGGCAATATCCGTTCCACGAAGCAGGCATCGGTTATGTTTTTCTCCTTGTCGGTCTTGGTTTGCGAGACATACAGCAGTGGGAGCACATCTCCTTTTTTGTATTTCTCTACTCCGAAGTTGGCAACGTTGGCGTGGTTGTACTTTGAGTTACTTCCGAGCGGAAATGTGCTGAGCCTCGCGAACGTGCCGTCGGGGTGAATCTTGTAAAGCGAGGCAAATCCGCTGTTATACAGCCCCACCATATAGCTCTTGTGAATGGCAAATCCCTGGAAGCTTTCTTCAACACCTTTTTTCAAAACTCCGCCGTCCTTCAGCGTATAACCTGTGAGGTTGAATGCCCCGCCCTTTGTCTTCTGTGCACAAACATTGCCGCTCGTGCCAAGTGCAAGAGCAAGCAAAAGTGCGCCAAATATTACCTTCATTATAATGTCGTGTTATTTACTTGCGAATTTAGCTAAATGATTTGACAATGATTGGGGCCAGTGAGAATCTTTTTAGGTCATCCGACATTTTGCGTGATATGAGCTTCATGCAAAATGTCAATTTTGTTAATCATCGACCGATAGGACGGATAAAATAATTGCTGAAGTTGCAGGGCTGTCTGACATTATTCGTGTTTTCCTCGTCACAAATTGCAGGAGCACTTGTTTATTTCGCAAAATCAAGTCTTGATTTTTATCGACCAGGACTTGATTCTGTAATTTCCCCGTATCTTTCTGCAATTATTCCGTACAAGACTGCAAATATCCCTTACGGATGTTTAATTGTCTCGATAAAAGGGCTCTATAGGTGAGACGGATTCTTGTATTTTACGATTTATGCGTTTTCAAAAACTCTTGTCTGCGATGTCGATGTGCTGACATTGCGGATAGGAGTTAGGTGCCATGAAGCGTGTTTCCCTTTCTGGAGATGGTTCACAACTCGAACGGAGGTGCGGATCTATGCCTTGTTTAGCAGAAAGCATTTGAAACTTTCGAAGTCATTGTCCATGAAGATGCTTTGCTTCTTTCTGTCCATAAATGCTTGCAAGCGTTGTGGCAACTGAGGCCGGCGGCCTATGACGGAAGCAATGGTTTCGCTAAACTTTGCAGGATGAGCGGTTTCCAGAAACAGCCCGTTTTCGTCGGGGCGCAATTGCTTGTGAAGAGCGGCATAGGCACATGCTCCATGTGGGTCGAGCAGGTAGTCATAGTTGTGAAAGACATCGTTGATGGTCTCTCGTATTTGGTTGTCGTCGAATGCCTCTCCTGCAACAATGGCCTGTATGGCATCATGGCTCCCATTGAAAAGATCGACGATGCGTGCAAAGTTGCTTGGCGCGCCTACGTCCATGGCATTGGCTATGGTGGTAATGGTGGCCGAAGGATGGTATTCGCCCGTTGACAGGTAGCGGCAGAAAACGTCGTTCCTGTTGTTGGCGGCGATGAAGTTGTGAATGGGAAGTCCCATTTTCATAGCAATCAGACCAGCTGCAAGATTTCCGAAATTGCCGCTTGGCACACTGATGCGCAGCTTTTTGTCCAGTCCGTTTCGCTTCATTTGTGCATAAGCATGGAAATAGTAGAACGTTTGTGGCAGAAGCCTGGCCAGATTGATGGAGTTGGCCGAGGTGAGCTTCATGCGTTTATTTAAAGCGTCGTCGGTGAAGGCTTTTTTGACAAGAGCTTGGCAGTCATCAAATGTGCCGTCTATGGCGATGGCTGTGATGTTTTGCCCTAAAGTAGTAAACTGCATTTCCTGTATCGGGCTGACTTTTCCATAAGGATAAAGCACATATACGTGGATTCCTTCGACACCGAGGAAGCCGTTGGCAACGGCGCTTCCGGTGTCTCCAGAAGTTGCGGCAAGCACATTGATGGTGTTGTCTTTGGCCGATGTCCGTACAAAGTGAGCAAGCATGCGTGCCATGAAACGGGCACCCACATCTTTAAAGGCAAGTGTAGGGCCATGGAAAAGTTCAAGGGAGTAGATGTTTCCGTTTACATGAACAATGGGAATCTCAAAATTGAGCGCATCTGCTGCAATGTGGAGCAATTCTTCTTCAGGAATGTCTTCACCGAATAATGCGGTCGCGACTTTGCCCGCAATCTCCGGAAGTGAAAGGTCTTGGATGTGTTCGAAAAACGAAGGTGGCATGACCGGCAGTGACTGCGGCATGTAGAGTCCCTTGTCGGGTGCCAGTCCTTTAATGACGGCATCGCGCAAGGTTGCGAGTGGGGCAAGGTGATTGGTGCTGTAATATTTCATGGGTTCTAAGTTATTTGATGTTCATAAAGAGATTCATGAATTGGTCGTCTTTGAGCCGGCCATAGCAGCCGTTTTTGCAGGCGGTTTCATCGAATGTGGTAACTGCGTCGGGTCGGATGCCGGGGTAATAAATAAGGAAAGGAACAGGATCGGCCGTATGGGTGCGCAAGTTGCATGGCGTAGGGTGGTCGGGCAAAACGGCAATGGCCACCGGCTCATCCCAATTTTCTGTAGCCTTGGCTATGGGACCTACTGCGCGTTTGTCGAGATTTTCAATCGTAAGCTGCTTGAGCTTGAAGTCACCTTCATGGCCGGCTTCATCGCTTGCTTCGATGTGAAGGTAGACGAAATCATCGGTCTTCAATGCATCGAGTGCTGCCTTTACTTTGTTTTCGTAGTTGGTGTCGTAGAGGCCTGTTGCTCCTTCCACACGGATTCGTTTCAGTCCTGCATAATAGCCTATGCCATTGATAAGGTCAACGGCAGAAATGACGCTTCCACTTTGAATTGCTGGAAATCTCTTTGAAAGAGGTTCCATCTTGGGACGATAACCAGGGCTCCATGGCCAAATGCTGTTGGCAGGATCTTTTCCCTGTGAGATGCGCCGTTTGTTAACGGGGTGGTCGGCAAGAAGCTGTTGTGATTGGAAAATAAGCCGGTTAAGCAGCGAGGCTGTTGGCTCGGCTTCAGGTAAGGTAGGCTTAACCATCAAGGGGCGGAACGGTTTGAGTGGAACATCATGGGGAGGTGTGCAATCCAAATGCTTATTCCCGTTCCGGATAACCAATAAATGCCGGTATTGCACTCCTGTATAAAACTTTATTTGCTCGTTGCCAAGCTTTTGGTTGAGAAAATGGATCAGCTCATCAGCTTCTTCGGTCGAAATGTGCCCAGCGGAGTGGTTCTTCAAAAGTTCTCCTTCGATGCAGACCAGGTTGCAGCGCATGGCCAAATCTCCGGGTTGGAGTTCTACGCCCATGTTGGCGGCTTCAAGAACGCCGCGTCCTTCGTAGATGTCCGGAAGACGATAGCCAAGTATGGACATGTTGGCCACTTCGCTGCCCGGATGGAAGCCTTCTGGAACCGTCTGTAGGCTTCCGTTACATCCTAAGCGTGCCAGTCTGTCCATGTTGGGCGTGTCAGAGTATTGTAAGAGTGTTTTTCCGCCTAGTTGGGGAGCCGGCCAATCGGCCATGCCGTCACCCAATATAATAATGTGTTTCATGCTTGATTTCATTGGTGGTCACATTTGCGACCGGTGTATAAACGCACTTGGCTGAAAGTGCAAAAATGTAAGTTGTAAAGTATCGTGTGATTTTATGTGTTCGCTTGCTTTTGCAAGCGCGTTTCACGTAGAAACGCAACTGACTGCTCAACCCCGAAGGGTTGTGCCTGTTGTAGTGACGGTAGTGACAGAAGAATCAAGAAGCATCTTATACAACTGGGTAAAGTAGCCGGTTGTATAAGTTGATGTGCCAAACATCACGAAATAATATGGAATTCTTATTAAATCCATTTCAAACGCAAAGGTAACACAACTTTTGGATTTTGAGCTGCAAAATCTTTATTTTTGATTGTTTTCTTGCTTGAATATTGCCAAAAGGTGGAATATTGCAAGGTTTAGATTGCTTTTTGAAAGATAGCAAAATGCTGTCGCTTTTGCAAGTGGCCCGTTTATTTTCATTACCTTTGTAGCAAGATAATTCCCAAAAATAGATTTATATGGTTGAAAATAGAGTCGTACGGCTTTTCGGCATTAAGTATCCGATAGTTGCCGGTGGTATGGTGTGGTGTAGTGGATGGCGTCTTGCTTCTGCTGTATCTGAGGCAGGAGGCTTGGGGTTACTCGGTTCCGGCAGCATGACGCCGGAGGTACTCCAAGAACATATTCAAAAGTGTAAGGCAGCAACAAAGAAACCTTTTGGAGTGAATGTTCCTTTGATGTACCCTGAAATAGAACGCTTAATGAGCATAATCGTTGAAGAAGAGGTTCCTGTAGTATTTACATCGGCCGGCAGTCCAAAGAAATGGACTGGTTGGCTTCATGAACATGGTGTAAAAGTGGTTCATGTAGTTTCATCATCTTTGTTTGCAAAAAAATGTGAGGATGCAGGTGTTGATGCCGTTGTTGCTGAAGGATTTGAGGCCGGTGGGCACAATGGACGCGAAGAGACGAGCACGCTTTGTCTGATACCGGCGGTACGTAAGGCAACGAAGCTTCCGATGCTGGCAGCCGGTGGCATTGCTACGGGATCAGCTTGGCTGGCTGTTCAGGCACTGGGCGCTGAAGGCATTCAGATGGGCACTCGTTTTGCTTTAACTGCCGAAAGCTCGGCAAACGAACAGTTCAAAACTTTCTGCTTAAATTTGCAAGAAGGCGATACAAAGTTGTTGCTGAAAAAGTTGTCCCCTACGCGTCTAGCCAAAGGTGGATTCCGCACTTTGATAGAGGAAGCTGAAGCCCGTGGCGCGGGAAAAGACGAATTGCTTGAAATCATCGGAAAAGGAAAATCACGTTTGGGAATTTACGACGGTGATTTGACAAATGGAGAATTGGAAATAGGGCAGGTTACAGGTCTGCTGCAAGGAAAACCTGTTCAGACGGTTGCTGATGTGTTTAATGAAATGATTACGGAATATAAAGAAGCCAAGGCTGCTTTATACCAAGCCGAACTATCATGACAAGAATATCTGGCACCGCTGTGACTGAGCGTGTCGGCCGACTGCGAGAATGGATGAAGGCCAACGGTATACAGGCTTTTATAGTTCCGTCAACGGATCCGCATTCGAGTGAATATGTGCCTTCGCATTGGGAAGCGCGTGCATGGTTGACAGGTTTTACAGGTTCGGCAGGTACAGCCGTGGTAACTATGGATGATGCGGCATTGTGGACAGATTCACGTTATTTTTTAGCTGCTGAGGAACAATTGGAGGGCACACCTTTCAGACTGATGAAAGATGGCGTTGCAACCACTCCTGATATAGTACATTGGCTAACTTCTGTATTGTATCAAGGAGATGTAGTAGGGATTGATGGATGTGTGAATGCAGTCGCTACGGTCGAGGTATGGAGTGATGCACTTGCCCGAAACGGCATTTGTTTGAAAACAATGAACGACCCGTTTGATGTGATTTGGCAAGAGCGCCCTCAAATGCCTCAGAATGCTGTGAGTGTCCAGTCTCTTGATTATTCTGGAGAATCAGTTGCCTCTAAGGTTAAACGTGTACGAGAACAATTACAATCGATGGGGACAACTGCTATGCTTGTGTCTGCTCTTGACGAGGTTGCATGGCTCGTCAATTTGCGTGGCAACGATGTGCATTGCAATCCTGTATTTGTGGCTTACTGTCTCGTGCTTCAAGAAGAAGTTCGCCTTTATATGGATAAGGTCAAACTAACGGTGCCCGTCATCGATTATTTATTGAGCGAGGGAGTCCGTTTGTGCTCTTATGTCGACATCGAAACTGATTTGCGCGAACTGGAGCATGCTACTGTTTTGGTGACACCCGAAACGAATGCTTGGTTGGCGAAGACTGTGGCAATGAATAATCGTATTATGCGTGCGGCTTCACCGGTAGCGGCATTGAAAGCTGTGAAAAATGATGCCGAAATGGCAGGGTTCAGACGGGCAATGTTACGTGATGGAGTAGCGCTGGTACGCTTTTTCCGATGGCTTAAGCCGGCGGTCAAAGCCGGTGGCGTTACAGAAATGGATGTTGACCGAAAACTGACTTCATTGCGTGCAGAACAACCGCTTTTCCGTGGTATCAGTTTTGATACAATTGCCGGTTACGGTGATCATGGCGCGATAGTGCATTATGAGGCTACATCGGAAACCAATCGTGAGTTGCAACCAAAGGGGCTGCTTTTGCTTGACAGTGGAGCACAGTATCAGGATGGAACGACAGACATTACCCGTACAATTGCTTTGGGTTGTCTGACAGAAGAAGAGCGTCATGTCTATACTTTAGTTCTGAAAGGCCACATAGCATTGGCCCGTCTGAAGTTTCCGTCAGGCTCGTCAGGCACACAGCTTGATTTGAGTGCACGTTACAGCATGTGGCAAGAAGGTTTCGACTACGGGCATGGGACCGGGCATGGAGTGGGTTCTTTTCTGAATGTTCACGAAGGGCCTCACCAGATACGCAAAAATTATATGCCTGCTCCAATAACAGCGGGGATGACCATAACGGATGAGCCCGGCCTATATCTTCCCGGACGTTTCGGCGTGAGAACAGAGAATATGCTTTTGGCCATACCTTTCAAGGAAACCGAGTTTGGCAAGTTCCTGCAATTTGAAACGCTGACGTTATGTCCAATAGATACAACTCCTATTGATTTGTCAATGCTTACTCTAACAGAAGAGACTTGGCTGAACAATTATCATCAGATGGTTCACGACAAGCTAATGCCGCTTCTTGACGATGAAGTTGACAGGCAATGGCTACGTGAAGCCACATTACCTATTTAAACTAAACCATTATGGCTCTTATAAAAACAATACAAGGAAAAACACCTCGGTTCGGGCATGATTGCTATTTGTCGGAAAACGCTACGGTAGTAGGCGAAGTGACAATGGGCGATAATTGCAGCGTATGGTTTAATGCCATTATCCGTGGTGATGTCAACTATATCAAGATTGGCAATCGTGTGAATATTCAAGACGGCTCATGCTTACATACACTGTATAAAAAGGCTGCTATAGAAATCGGTGATGATGTGACTATAGGTCATAACGTTACTGTTCATGGGGCAAAAATCAGAAGTGGAGCTTTGATAGGAATGGGCAGCACATTGCTTGACGATTGTGTAATAGGCCGTGGGGCTATTGTTGCAGCCGGTGCTTTGGTCTTGAAAAATACAGTGGTCGGTGATGGCGAGCTTTGGGGCGGCGTTCCTGCCAAATTTATTAAGAAAGTAGATCCTGTGCAAGCTGAAGAACTGAACATTGGAATAGCAAAGCATTATATAATGTATAGTAAATGGTTTACTGACGAGAATCCTGATACTCTTATCAATCCTTCGGACAAGGTATAATTTTAAAATCGACGCATGCAGTATTGCGATGTCATTTTGCCCGTGCCTGTGGATGGTACGTTCACTTATATTGTCCCTGAATCCTTAGAAGAGAAAATTGATAAGGGCTGTCGGGTCATTGTCCCCTTTGGGAATAAACTTTATTCAGCGATAGTCTTAAGATTGCATCGTGATACGCCCGATGGCGATTTTGCTCTGAAAGAGGTTTTGGATGTTTTGGATCATCAGCCTGTATTGACAAAATTGCAAATACAGCTCTGGGAGTGGATGGCTGATTATTATATGTGTTCTTTAGGCGAGGTTTACAAGGCTGCTGTTCCGACTGGCCTGCGACTAGAAAGTGAAACACTATTGTCGATTTGCGATGATTTTGATGCTTGGGCGCAACTCAAGCCGAAAGAATTGCAGGTGCTGGAGTTGTTACAGTCAGGCAAGGCAAAGAGCATATCTCAGCTGTCACGTTTATTGAAAGATGTACGCTTGCTTCCGCTTGTGAAGAACCTTATTGGGAAGGGCGTGCTTAATGTTCGCGAAACGATAGACAGTAGCTTCAAACCACGTAAGGAAACACATGTCCGTCTGGCAAAACAGTACATGGATGAAAAGAGCCTGTGCCGCTTGTCGAGTCAACTGGAGCGTACTCCTAAGCGTTTGAAGCTTCTGAACACGTATATCGAGCTGTCGGGGCTCATTGCTGCTTTTAAGTTGTGCAATAATAAATTGATTCGCGAAGTAAGTCGCTCAGACTTGCTCAAGAAATCAGACGTGACATCGGCAGTCTTGGTTTCCATGCGTGGCAAAGGTTTCATGGAAACGTATGAATACGAAGTTGGTCGTTTGGGGAAGAAACACACGTCGGTGGTGGAACAACTGCCGTTGTCGGATGCGCAGCAGAAGGCTTTGCAAGAAATCCTGATGTCTTTTCAAAAGCAGAGCGTATGTTTGTTTCATGGTGTTACATCAAGTGGAAAGACAGAGATTTATATCCGTTTGATTCGTGACATTATAGACAAGGGCGGGCAGGTTTTGTATTTGGTTCCCGAGATCGCTCTCACCACCCAACTCACTTCGCGCTTGGGACGCATTTTTGGTGATAAAATGCGGGTATATCATTCCAAATTTCCCGACAATGAGCGAGTGGAAATCTGGAAAAAGCAGCTTTCTGACCATCCGTACAGTCTTATTTTGGGAGCGCGTTCTTCAATATTTCTGCCGCAAAAGAATCTGCGCCTTATTATAATAGACGAGGAGCATGAGACCAGTTATAAGCAAGAGGATCCTGCCCCACGATATAATGCACGCGATACGGCAGTCATGCTTGCAGCTTTTTGCCATTGCAATGTCCTTTTGGGCACGGCAACTCCAAGTCTGGAGAGCTTCAGCAATGCCTCAAATGGGAAGTATGGCTATGTTGAATTGGGTACACGATTCGGTGAAATTCATTTGCCTAAGATTGAAGTTGCCGATGTCAAAGAGCTATTGCGTACGAAACAGATGAAACTGCCGTTCTCTCCGAGACTTGAAGAAGAGATTCGCAAGGCCTTGGAGGCGCGTCAGCAGGTGATTTTGTTCCAAAACAGGCGTGGCTATGTGCCTGTTGTCGAGTGTGCGTCTTGCGGATGGACACCGACATGCGAGTTTTGTGATGTGACGCTCACATATCATCAGGATATCCATCGTATGGTGTGCCATTATTGTGGACGCACATTTGAGAAACCTCATTCCTGCCCCAATTGCGGAGGCCACGACTTGCGTTCTATAGGGTTCGGTACTGAGAAGATTGAGGAGGAAGTTACTAAACGATTTCCTGAAGCGCGTACGGCGCGGCTTGATTTCGATGCAGCACGTACGCGTGCGGCTTACGAACGCATCATCGGGGATTTTGCTGCAGGTAGAACAGATATCCTTATTGGAACGCAGATGGTTTCAAAAGGCCTGGACTTCGATCATGTGCATGTCGTGGGAGTATTGGATGCTGACACAATGCTGACACGCCCTGATTTCCGTTGTTTTGAGCGTTCTTTCCAAATGCTTTCACAGGTGGCCGGCCGCGCCGGTCGACGAGGGCAGCAAGGATTTGTCATCCTGCAAACAAAACATGCCGATTATCCCGTGATACGTCAAGTGGTTGATAATGATTATCGTGCCATGTACGAAGAACAGATGGCTGAGCGCGAAGCTTTTCATTATCCGCCTGTATATCGTTTGATTTATATTTATTTGAAACATCGCGACAATCAAGTCGTAGAAAATGCGGCGCAGCAATTGGCTCATTTGCTTCGTACAAGTTTTGGCGAAAGAGTGTTAGGACCTGACAAGCCTGTCATAGCACGTCTTCAATTGCTTTATATCCGTAAGATTGCATTGAAACTGGAGCGTTCGTTGTCGCTTTGTCAAGTCCGTCAGTTATTGAAGCAGTCTGTTGCATCGTTGCAGCATCAGCCCACATTTAACTCTCTTCGTATTTATTTTGACGTTGACCCCGTTTAAGAAAAAGCAGACGCAGTAAATGCAAAAGGGGACGCATTAACTTTGGACGATAAGGCGATAAAAACAAGATTGAACGGGCAAAGTTCGTATCTTTGCATTCATATAAGTAGATATGTCATGGCCATAAAAAACTTTTTGTGCATTCTCCTGCTTGCCATGGCGGTGCAAATGGCATCCGCCATGGAGCAATTTGATGAACCTGTGAAGTTCACGACGTCTGTAAAACGTGTATCGCCATCGGAAGTGGAGATTAACTTTACCGGTATCATCGAAGCCGGATGGCATGTGTATTCGGCCGATAACAAAAGTGGCGGACCGACACCGGCATCCATCCATTTTGAGACAAAACGGGGCGTAGAACCGTTGGGGAAACTGCGTGCTGTGGGAAATGAAATCGAAAAAACGGATCCGGTGTTTAATATGAAAGTGAAGTACTTTGAAAACAAAGTTTCATTTGTCCAACGCTTGCGTCTTGTGTCACCCGAATTTTCCGCAAAGGGCTATTTGGAATATGGCTCTTGCAATGATAAGAGTTGTATGCCGCCTATGCAGGCCGAGTTTTCATTGTCGGGAGCCGACGGGCCTGCTTCTGCTGCTGTGGAGAACGAGAAACAGCCTCAGGCGGCTGAGGCTGTGGCGGCTGGGGAACTGAAAGATTCCGATGCGGTAAGAATAGCCAGAACTTCCGAGAAAGACAAGGCTGTATGGTGGCGGCCGTCGATAGACGAACTGCGTTCTCTTGAAGGATCCGGTGTGGAAAGCCGTGGTTTGGCCATTGTTTTTCTAATGGGCTTGTTGGGCGGATTGATAGCTCTGCTTACGCCATGCGTGTGGCCGGTTGTTCCGATGACAGTCAGCTTCTTTTTGCATCGTTCCGGCAATCGTCGCAGGGCTTTACGCGAAGCATTGCTATATGGATTGTCTATAATCGTGATTTATGTGGGGTTCGGCCTTGCGCTTACGCTATGGCGGGGAGCCAATGCCCTGAATGCTCTTTCGACCGATGCGGCATTCAATTTGTTTTTCTTTGTATTGCTGCTCTTTTTTGCAGCGAGTTTTTTAGGCGGTTTTGAAATTTCACTTCCATCTTCATGGAATAATAAGGTCAATCGTAAGGCTGAAGCAACAACCGGATTGTTGAGCATATTCTTGATGGCCTTTACCTTGGTGTTGGTGTCATTCAGCTGCACAGGTCCCATCATCGGCTTTCTATTGGCAGGAATTTCTGTCAGTGGCGATATATTGTCGCCGGCAGCAGGTATGTTGGGCTTTGCATTGGCCTTGGCTTTTCCCTTTGCTGCATTTGCTCTTTTCCCCGCATGGCTTAAACGGATGCCCAAAAGCGGAGGCTGGATGAATGTCATCAAAGTCTCCTTGGGCTTTATTGAGCTGGCGTTTGCATTTAAGTTTCTGTCGGTGGCCGATATGGCTTATGGTTGGCGTTTGTTGGATCGTGAAGTCTTCTTGTCGCTTTGGATTGTCATTTTTGCCTTGTTAGGGTTTTATCTTTTGGGAAAGATTCGTTTCCGTGGTGATGATGCCACGCCGCATACCGGAGTTATACGTTTCTTTTTCGGTGTCCTTTCTCTGGCTTTCTCTGTCTATATGTTGCCCGGACTTTGGGGGGCACCACTGAAAGCTGTCAGTGCTTTTGCTCCGCCAATGTATACGCAAGACTTCAATTTGGATAAGTCCGTTGTGGAGCCTCATTTTAAGGATTATGAATCCGGTATGGCCTATGCACGTGAAAAAGGAAAGCCTGTGCTGCTTGATTTTACCGGATATGGATGTGTGAATTGCCGCAAGATGGAAATGGCAGTGTGGAACCATTCACGTGTAAAGGATATCCTGAAAAACGATTATGTGCTCATTTCGCTTTATGTGGATGACAAAACTCTTTTGAAGCATCCTCTGACGATTACAGAACAAGGGAAACAGCGTGTGTTGCGGACGGTAGGTGACAAATGGAGCTATTTGGAACGCAGCAAATTTGGAGCAGGGGCGCAACCCTTTTATGTTCCTGTAGACAATGAAGGGCATCCGCTTAACCATTCGTATGCTTACAAGGAGGACGTTGACGAATATGTGCAGTTTTTGAAGAAAGGGATAGAAAATTATAAGCGCCGGAATGCCGGTTCGGGTTTAGCTTCAGAAAACGAAACTCAAGCCGATTGAAGGTGAAATAGTCTGTAATGTTTGTGAACCGCAGATGGCCTGATAGTCGACGCGGAAGCTCAAATCCAAGTGCTCACGAAAAAGGAAGTTGCCGCTTATGCCTGTTTCCCAAGTGGCTCCTTCTATGGTGGAAGTGCTGAGCGAACGCAGTTCATCGCGCCCGCCAGTTTGTATGGTGTAACCGGCTAAAGCATGGGCATTGATGGTGGCCGATGTTGAAAGGGGATAGGAAAAACTCAGACCGCCGCGCGTAGAAAGGCAATCCAGCCAGGCGTTGACGGGTAGCGCATTTTTCCGGATAACGGAATGATGCTCGGAAATACGTCCGCTAAAGCCGATATGGCGGAGGGGAAACCATGTTCCTTGCAGACCAGCCTCTATGCCGGGGTGCAGGCCGATGGATGCTCCATCTGACGAATGCAGATGGGATAAGGCCATTTTGTAGCCTCCGAAGAAACCGATATGCGATGGGCGTGTGGAATAGAGAGGTTTTGCATCATCGTTGGCCAGCTTGTCACGTTTCAGGATTTTGTCGCTTAATGCATATGCCACCTTGGCTGAAAGAAAACCGATGCCGGCACCCATCAATACATCGCCGGGATAATGGTGGTTTCCTAAGGTGCGGTTAAAAGATACAGCTGTACTGACGGCATAGCCACCGAGAGTGACCAAAGGGCTTATGTGTCCATATTCTTCATCCAGTATGGCTGCCGACATGAAAGCCAAAGCTGCATGTCCTGACGGTGTGGAACGGCTGTCATAGCCATCGGGACGCGTTTGCCGGATGCTACGTTTCAAAGTTTCGGTAATGCCTATATTAAGGCCGTAGGTGGCAATATGGCTGGCAAGTAGACGTTGCCAATCGCTTTTCCCCTGCACGCCTGCCAGTCTGAATCCGAGGCGTATGGCTGTGGGAGCCCAACGGATAATATTGTCAGCCGTTGAACTGTGGTGAGGGAAATAGAACGTTTGCTGTTTGGAATAGTTGTGGTCGCTGAGATGTCCTGCGATTCCTCCTCCCAGCAAGAGTGCACCTGTTATCAGATAGACCGGTGATTCCTGCCGGGCTGAATCGCGGGGTGTTATTGGGGAAAACGAAAATGCGTGAAGTGGCTTGATGCACAGCAAAGACAAGAAAAATAGAATACAGCCACGTTTACACATGGCAGATATGGGCTTAGTCATGAAAATTCAAGTGTTAGTAAGAAGCCGTAGCTTTGATACCGAGACTCTCAACTCTCTGCACGATGTTGTTGAGCTCTGTTGGCGTAACCTTTTCCAATGATTTGTCAGGAGTCTCGCGGTCAATAGTATAAGCCATCACCTGCTGAGGACGGATCTTGCGGATGGCTTCGATCCAGGGGCCTACATATTTTTCATTGGTGTTGTCTACGAGGAAACCATTGATGTAGGCTTTCATGAACATGGTTTGTATGATGACGTGTCCGTTGAACCGTTCCATATTGTTGATAATCTCTTCCAAAGAGTAATGGAGCAAAGGGCGGTTGATGGTCTTGATATAATCAAGATTGACGGTGTCAAGCTTCAAAATGTTGTTGTCGACCATTTTGAGCGCCTCAAAAACCTTTGGCCGGTCAATCAATGTAGCATTGCTAAGGACGCTGACTTTTGCTTTCGGGAAGTAATGGTTGCGCAAGTCTATCGTATCCTTTACAATGTCGTAGAAATCGGGGTGAGCAGTTGGCTCACCATTTCCGGCAAATGTGATGACATCGAGCGACTTGTTTTCATCAAGCATTCGTTGCAATTGAGCTTTAAGACTTGCAAAAACTTCTTTTCTCGTAGGCCGTGGGTGTGAAGGCCTTCGGTCTTTATTAAATCCGCATTCACAATAAAGGCAATCGAATGTGCAGACTTTTCCGTCTGAAGGCATTAGGTTAACGCCCAGTGAAATGCCTAATCGGCGGCTGTGGATAGGACCGAAAATGGGTGAGGGGTAGATAACTGTAGACATTTTATGAATCTTAAAACCGTGTGCAAAGGTATATCATTTTAAATGAAGTGCCAAGCTTTGCTCAAAATAACCATCTTAATTGTAGGGATAGGTCGTGTTTCCCCGAGCTATCTATCAGGTTGTCGCCGCTTCCTATTTGTTCGCGGTCGGTATAATGCAGCAAGGTGAACTTGCAGGCTATATCAAGGTGCTTTCCAATGGTGCGCTGAATGGTGCAGGTTGCCGCATGACCGTGATAAAAGAAATTGGAGTAACTGCGTGCGTAGAGCAGAGCAGGCTGGTAGAAATATAAAGACGATTCATAGCCTTGTGTATGGAAGGCGGCAAAGGACGAAGCAATATTGAATCCTGCCAATGAGAAGGATATGCGCTCGGCTATCATACCGCCTTTTTGTATCCGGCCGACCGATGGCTTGTACAGACAACCGTCAAGAGATGTTATACAGCGGAGCGTCCCTATGCTGTAGTCTGTTTGCAGCCGCAATGAATGTTTCATGGCATAGCGGAGAATGGGATGCTTTTTGCTGTTTTCCTGGCGTGAGCGTAGGCGGTAGCGGATAGAAAACTGCAGATTCTGCCGGCATTTGTAAGTGGCCTGAAGTTGTGTCGTATAACCGTTGGCAGAAGTTAAGGCCTTATACGTGGGACCTAACATGCGATAGCCGTCTATAAAGCCCAGTGCCGTCCACTTTCCAAACGGTATCCATCTGATGCCGAGCATTAAGCCGTGTTCGCCTTTACAGTTGCCACTACCGGCATAAGCGTGTGCCAAAGGCGCATGGTAGCGGCGGCCGTAGTAACGATGTTGTGCATAGATGTTGAAATTTTCAGGCAGTTGCCAACGAATATCGTGTAGTGTGGCAATTTGCCGGCGGTTGGTTAGTGCAGTTTCCCCACCAATGTTGAGCTTTCTCCTGTCGTATTTATAGTGAACTCCATAATTGGCAAAATCTTTTCCTTTCATGTTGTTCTGTTGGTAGGGCAATGCTCCGGTGAAGAAGGGATGATTGTAGCGGGTATATACGCCCGAGATCCCAAGATGGAATTGGCGGTATTGTATATCAGCAGACGCACCTGTTGCTGTTTGTACGACATTGTTCTTACGCTCCAATTCCAAGGGAAGGCGGTGGTAGCCCGAAGTGTTAATGGATAACAGACTGTCTCCTTGTAAACGTCCGTCCAAGTGGCGGATAGATGTGAAAGCCATGAGTTCTAAATCCCCGTAAGCGATTTTGGCAGCTGCTCCTCGTTGGAAAGCATATTCGTCGGTTCCTGTATGGACAAAAAAGCCCTGACCGTGGTCGTGGCGCGAAATGAGAAGGGCGGTACCGCTGTTCATGAAGCCAATACCAGCTGTCAGCCCTTTGGCGATATGAGTTTTGAAGTCTCCTAATGCCCAGCACTGCAAGAATTTGTTATCATTCTTGCTGACGATGTATCCTGAATAGGAGTCAAATAGGGCATTACCGGATTGGGCAAAGGGCTCTCCGTAATCGTTTTTGGCCGTGAACCCTATTTGCAGACGATTACTATAATTGTTCCGATATCTGAAAGCTCCGGCAACAGGATGACCGGCATAGCGTGGTGGCTTGGTCGCGCCTGTCTTTCTGTTGACTACGTGCTTGAATCCTCTTCTCAAGTAGAATGGTATGTGTGTGACTGCAGATAACTCCTGACTGCCGTTTACGATTTGCTGCCATAAGGATCTTTCCTTTTTCGGCGGAGGATCGAAACGAACAAACAAAGGTAGTATCTTACGGTTGTCATAAGAAAGTTTGTTGACCGAGAACAGCTCTCCGGCCGACAAGATGGGGCCATTCTTGCGGATGTAGCTGAGTATGGAATCTGATTCTTCTGCGCTGATGAATGGAATTTGTTGCAAGTCGTTGCTTGTACAAGTGTTGATATTTATCGGGCTTTCATGCAATTCTTCAAGACGTTCTGTATCTCCGTTTGTGCTTTCTGCATATATATTGAGAAATTCATCCCACGTCATTACCTGAGCTTGCCCTGTCGCAGAAAGCAACAATGACAAACAAAGAGCCAGAAAAAATATTCTTGATAATGCCATGTGAGCTATTATGGTTAATAGAGCTTTATAAGCTACAAATATAATAGCTTTTTATGGAAGCAGAGACCTATATGGCTAAAAATGAATTGTTGGCAGTGAACTTATTCCGTTTTTGGAAGTGCAAGGCCTATTTGTGATTTTAGCAGCTTAAACGAAAGAACTGTTAGTAATAGGGAAATGAATAGGCTGCAATAAAATAATGGCGCATTCATGAATAAGTCGGACATTTTCATATTGGTACCCATGGTGATGCTGAGCGTTACGCTCAGAGCGTTATTGAAAATGTGGCACAATATGGAATATAAAAGGCTGCGGGTATGCAGGTAAAGCCATCCGAAGAACAGTCCGAGAATGGAAGCTCCGATAACTTGGGCCGGGTTGAAATGGATAAGTCCGAAAATAATGGAAGAAATCAGCAGGGCATGGCGTTTTGTCGATGCGTTCGCATACAAAGAGCTCAATATGCCTCGGCGGAAGCAAACTTCTTCTGCAATAGGTCCTACTATTACAATCGTTACTAAGCAGAGCGGATTTCTTAACATGTCGGGCAGAACAGGCTCAATGAAATCTGGTATTTTGAGAAGCTCGGAAAAACCGTTGACCGTAAAGATGAGGAGCACTTGCGTTGAGAGTACCAGCGCAATGGACTTGGCTTTCAAATGTATCTGTCCACCTGTGATTACCGCGTTTTTTGTGGCTCGCATAATGGCGGGAACAATGACAATCATCAAGGCGTTAGCAAGGAATAAAGAAAGGCCCAAAAGCCATACTGACAGGCTTGCCGATTGTCCGGCGGTGAGTTGGTAGATCCTTGATAAAAACGTCAAGAGTTGCTGGCTGATAATGCCGAACATTCCTTGAAGAATAAGAAAGAGGCAGATTATAATAAGAGGCTTTTTCATGATGGTGGGTTGTATGATTGGGCAATGGATTCCGTGCGTGCTCGGTCTTTGTTGAGTTGCTGACGAAGGTCTTCGACAGAATCGAAACGTTGTTCTTCGCGAAGAAAATCCAAGAACTCGATGCTGATGTCTTGTCCGTAAATGTTCCCATTGAAATGAAGAATATTTACTTCGATGGACCTTTCCGGCAGGTTGTTGAAGGTAGGCCGATTGCCAATGTAAAGCATGCCGGGATATATTTCTCCCGACAAGGATACTCTTACTGCATATCCGCCATTTTTGGGTAACAGTTTCATGGGGGTGTCAGGCCGGATGTTAGCAGTAGGAAATCCCAACCGGCGGCCTATTTGGCGCCCGGTGATGACGTGCCCGCTTATCTTGTAAGTATAGCCTAACAATGTTGCGGCTTTTGTAACGTTTCCATCCAGCAACAGCCTGCGTATGACCGAACTGCTTATCGGTTCGCCTTCGAGCAGAAATTCTTGAGCTTGGATAACTTGGATTCCTAATTTGCGGCCATAATCGCGATAGTCTTCTATTGTTTCTCCGTTGGGCTTCCCGAAATGGTGGTTGAAGCCAATGAGCAAAGTATGCACGTTGAAGCGTTCTTGCAGAAAGGTTTTCATAAATTGAAAAGCCGAAACTTGAGACATTTCTTTTGTAAAAAGCAATGGGATGCACATGTCTACACCTGTTTTTGACATCAAGGCCAGCTTTTCGCTTGTCGATGACAATAGTTGAGGGTGGTAACCGGGTTGTAAGATTGAGCGCGGATGATTGGAAAAAGTGATGAGTAATGATTTCATGTTGCTTTTTTGCGCTTCCTTGCAAACCTGTTCAATCAAATTCCTGTGTCCGCGATGGACACCATCAAAGCATCCGATGGTAGCCACGTTGGCAGGGAGATGCACAGTGCTTTTATCTAAAACAACCATGCCATCAGGAATTGAAAATTTTCAGTTTGTCTATCCAGTCTCCGGCTTTAGTCTTCATTGTCTGGAACCCCACGATGGCGGCACCGTCAAGATTGTCCTGTCGGTCATCTATGAAAAGGGTCTCTTCAGGAATAATGTGAGTTTCCGTGGCAACTGCTTCATAGATGGCGCGTTCCGGCTTTTGAAGATGCATTTGAAAGGATGCAAATACTTTTGCAAACCAATCGAAGGCATTTTCGCCTTGATAGTGCATCAGTTCTTCTTGGCATTTTCGCCAGTGCATGAGGTTGATGTTTGAGAGCATGTATAGGGGGTATTGTTCTTTCAGACGTTTCAGAGCTTCAAATGTGCGAGGCTTTACACCGGCTATGAACATGTTCCACGCTTTCAGAATCTCGGCATCGGTAGCATGTGGAATGTGCCCAAGGTTTCTTATTTCATTATAGAATGCTGCTTCGTTGGCGGTTCCGCGGTCCATTTTTCCGAAGATGTCGGCCAACCAAAATTCACCTTTGAACACTTCCGTTGGGCATCCCAGACGTTTGAATGCCTCAATACATTTTTCCGGTGTCAATTCCAAAATGACACCGCCCAAATCGAACAATATGTTTTTGAATGCCATTATCGTGTTACGATTATCCGTTGAACAAATCTAATGAGTTCTCCTATCCAAAGCACAGATGACGATGCGACTATGAGTGTAGCCCAAGTTGGCAAATTGATAGGAACGGTGCGGAACACACTACCTCCAAATTCGACAATGAGTATCTGGCCGGCCAATATGAGGGCCAATACCAAAAGTAGTCCCTTGCATTGAGTTAATCCTTTGAGAGCTGATTGGCAGCTTCCCAAAACGCGCGCGTTGACGAGATTCCAAAATTGGAGCAGGACGAAAAAGGTGAAGAATATGGTCAGGTCTTCGGTCGGGATGCTGTTATTGCCCCATCGGCAGAAATAAAGAAGCATTCCGAACAGTACGGCAAGGAAAGCAAAAGCTGTTGCAAACACATTCCTCTTCAACCACGTTGTTATGATGAAGTCCGTGCTTTTGCGCGGTCGGTCATTCATTACTGCTGGTGATGGCGGAATGGTTGATAGAGCCAATGATGCGAAGGTGTCTACAATTAGGTTAATCCATAGAATTTGCGTGACAGTGAGCGGAATGTCGGTTTCCATGATGGCCCCAGCCATGGTGATAACCAGTGCTGTAAGGCTGATTGTAAGTTGGAAAGCTAAAAAACGCTGGATGTTCTTGTACAGGCTGCGTCCCCACATGACAGCAGTGACAATGCTGCGAAAACTGTCATCGATGAGTGTTATTTCGCTGGCCTCTTTGGCCATGGCAGTTCCACTGCCCATAGACAATCCTACTTGTGCTTTACTCATGGCCGGTACATCATTGGTCCCGTCTCCTGTCACAGCGACCACAAGTCCGCGTTTTTGCAGGATTTCCACAAACCTTTGTTTATCCGTTGGGCGTGCGCGGCTCAAAATCTTGATTCCTTCAATGCGCTTCAGTGCTTCTTCATCAGTTAGCGCGGAAAAGTCTTTTCCGTTGATAGTGGCTTCAGGTTTGTCTCCCTCGCTCCAAAGCCCTATTCTTCGAGCAATTTCGATGGCTGTTCCAGCATTGTCTCCGGTAACGATTTTTACGAGTATACCAGCGTTGCGGCAGCTTTCAATGGCCGCCGGTACTTCCGGCCGTATAGGATCCGCAATGGCGCAAATGCCAATAAAATGCAAATCTCCGTGCGCTGCAATCTGGGTGCAATCGTCGGGCTCGTCTTCGGACAGCTCGCGAAAGGCAAAAGCCAGCGTTCTCATGGCAGCCGATTGATATCTTTCCAACTTGTTTGTGGCATCGCGTGTTTCTGCCGGTTTTATGCTGCATAAAGACATTACCGTTTCCGGAGCGCCTTTCAAGTAGAATGTGCGCTTTCCGGTTGTGGGGGAAATGGCGATGGTTGTCATATATTTGCGTTCTGCCGAGAACGGGAGCTGATCAAGTATTTTTGTGCTATCTCTGAGTGCGGTATAATCGGCTTTGATGTGGCGCAATAAGGCACATTCTGTGGGACTTCCGACTCCTTCTCCGTCAGTTTTCAGCATGGCGGTAGAGTTGAGGGCGATGTCTTCGGTGAGCAAATTCTCCTTGCTGTGGTCGTAATGCATTTCTGCCACTTCCATTCGGTTTTGTGTCAATGTTCCCGTCTTGTCGGTGCAGATGACGTTTACGGCACCCATCGTCTCGCAGGCATGAAGCTTGCGTACCAGATTGTTGGTCTTTAGCATTCTGCGCATATTCAAGGCCAGACTAAGGGTGATGGCCATGGGGAGTCCTTCGGGTACGGCCATTACAATCAGTGTGACACCTACCATGAACCATTTCAATATAATACTGATGAGCAGAGCCCAGTCTGTGTTACCGGCCATACCGGTTTCTGAAATGCAGGAGTAGATGCCATGGCCTGCACCGACGACAAACACCGAAGAGGAAATAATGATGACGCATTTATTAATGAGCTTGGACAGTCGTGCCAATTGTTGGCTCAATGGGGTCTTTGCGGCAGTCATGGAGGTTGCGCATCGCGATATATGCCCTATTTCAGTGCTCATGCCGACGGCATCGATTTTCATGATGCCGTGTCCGTTGGCGACCATGGATGAACGCAGTACTTTGTTCGACGGATATGTTGCATCTTTGTCAAGATTCCGTATGTCAGCTGTTTTGCTGCATAGCGGTTCGCCAGTAAGTGATGATTCATTGACTTCCATGTTGACGGCTTCAAGTAATGTGCCGTCGGCGGGTACTTCGTCGCCTTGCGATAGCATGACGATATCGCCTACGACCAATTCACTGCGTGGAACTTGCGTCACTTCTCCTCCTCGTATGACAGTGACCAGCTCTTCTTGTTCAAGGGCGTTGAGTACATCGAACTTTCTCTGGGCATCGTATTCAAAGTAAAACCCGATGCCGGTTGCCAGGAATATGGCAATCAGAATACCTACTGTCTCCATGTAGGCCTGCTCGTAAATACCTATAATTAATGACAACGCGGCTGCTATCAGCAATATGCGTATGATAGGGTCTTTGAATTTTTCAAAGTAAAGTCGCCATGCAGATTGCCGCTGAGGAGGCGCCAAAAGGTTGCGCCCATGCTGTAGACGTGATTGCTCTACTTGTTTTTCGTCAAGTCCTCTTCGTGCATAGTCCATATTGGTTGATGCCATGGTACGTTGTTTTGCCTGCAAAATTACGAAATTATATTGTTATCTTCCTGACTTATCCAATACTGACGTGGTGCTGATTAATACCGAATAAGAGAAGAGCGTGCCACAATGTGGCACGCTCTTCTCTTATAAATGCGATCTGCTGTTTAGTTCTTCTTGAGTTGAAGAATTTCGTGGCATGCTCCGAATGAACCTGCGCTGACGGTGTATTCGAAATAGAACGAAATCTTGCCATCTGCGGTGACTTCGGTCGGGCTGTCCGGGTCATCATTTACCCAAGAAACATAGACAGTGCCGTAAGTTGGATGCGGCTGGCCGAAATCAATCGGATTGTTGTTGATGTTACCGTTTTCATCCGTGAAGCAGAAAGCCGGGTCTTTGTCCTCATCGGAATAGGTGTAGGCCTCTCCGTTCCATTTGAAGAAAATGGTGCCGGTGCCCGATCCATAGCCGTTGAATTGCTTGATGCGGTAGAGCTTCTTGATTTCGGAGTATTCTACGTTGACATCAAATATTACGACAGGTTCGTCATCTGTACCATTCCATTCCGAGTTGTCCCATTTTCCTGTTCCCCAAAGCGTGTAGTCTTCCTTGATGACCGAAAAGTGCATGTTGGGTGATTCAATGGTTGTGCTATACGGATTGGTAAACTCTTCAGGAATGTTGAGATATAAGTTGTAGTTCTTGAACATCTCCATTGATTCAGCGCATTCGATGGTGATTTCCTTCTCGGTTTCTCCGTTGGCGAAAGTGACGCTTTCGGGTACGCTGAAAATTGCATCGGTTGCCGCGAGTTTGTTGATGGGCACTGTCAGTTCGCCTGAACCGTTGGCGCGCTTGATGACGGCCTTGAACGATTTTGCTTCCGGAGTGAGTGTTATGTCACTGCTCTGCTCTTCGGGGAAGCTTACGTTGTAGCTTCCTGCCGGTTTGCCGGGTGCATAATCGTCGTCATCGCTGCATGATGTGGCAAACATGGACATCAAGGCCAATGAGGCAAACAATATAATCTTATTCAGTTTCATTGTCTTTTGGTTTTAATCGGTTGTCTTATTTTATGGTCTTTCCGTCGGCATTTGTAACTCCGTCTCTCAATTCACCGTTTTGTCCGGCTACGGGCTGTGAACCGCCTTCGTTGTTAACGATGGCCAAATTGTTGTTGGTTTCCGTTTTCGGGAAGCGCAGGTTCAGCCATTCGTCGTTAGGCTTGATGTTGAATTGGAATGCGGCAGAGAAGTTGCTTGGGTTGTTGTCGTGGAAACGTACAATGGGCTTGTCCAGACGACGTGCATCGCTGACAAAGAAGCCTTCACCCCAAAGTTCTACGCGGCGTTGGAACCAGATTTCATCCTCCAGACTGCGGTTGGGAGCCAAAGGATTGGGGAATGTGTATTCGGGGTCGCGATAAGTCTTGACAAAATCAATCAGTTTTTGCTTGGCCTCGGCTTCGTGTCCGCTCTTGGCCAGTCCTTCGATATTGACGAGAATCATTTCTTCCACGCGCATGGTGGGCCAGTCACAGTCGTTAACGCTTGAAACGCCTCCGTTCTTCATACCGAACTTGACATTGCTGTAGGCCGAATATTTCTGCTTGACATCCTTGATGGTCAGGTCGGCAATGGCGTCGCCCTTGGCACCGTTCCATTCTATGTCAGCCCAGTTGGGAGTGTGGCGGTTTTCGTCCAACCACCAGTTGTGACGTACGTCGGTCTTGCTGATTTGGTCATAGAGCAGCTTGTTGATCATGGGCAGGTTGTCGGTTCCGGCACCATAGTTTTCAGCGGCGAATGCCGATATCCATGACGGAGCGGTGGCGTAAGGCTGGTCGACAATCATTTCGGCTGTGATGTTGATACCCCAAATCCAGTTGCTTTCCGTGGCCATGTTGCAGAATGCCGGTTTCGAAACGTCGGCCATCGATGCAGGCGTATAGCCTTTCATGGCCTTTTCGGCATCGGCAGCCGCTTCGGCATATTTGCCCATGTTGAGATAAGCGCGGGCACGCAAACCGTAGGCTACATTCTGGTCAACACGGCTCTTGTCGGAGCGTACGTAGCCTTCCAAATGTTCGACGGCATAGTTGAGGTCTTCCAAAATGTAGTTGTAAACCTGCTCAACTGTGGCGCGCGGATTGTTGGTAACGTCAGTGCTGCTTTCCAAAATAGGAACGCAGGGCTTGTCTTTGGCGTCTACGTAACGTGCCTGGAAATAGGGTGCCAGGAACAGATAGGCGTAGGCGCGCACAGCGCGTGTCTGAGCCATTTGATTGATCAGGGTCTCACTGGTCGTCTCTGCGGGGATGGATGCCAGAATCTCGTTGGCGGCACCGATGACCATATAGGCAATTTGGTAGCGAATAAGCGGATTGGCATAGTTGGCGTTGCGCGAAGAGTATTCGCTGGCTGTGGATAGCCAGTTGTAGTTATTATCCTTGCCGGCCATGTCGGCACCTTCCAAATCCAATGAAATGGCAGTCATGATGAAGCCGAAGTCATCGGGGCGCTCGTTTGCCGGGCGTACGGCACACGGTTTACCCATCAGATTGAACAATCCGGCAAAGGCTGCGTTGCTACGCGAAGGAACATCCTCGACGGCTTCTGCCGACTGGTCGGCAGTAAGGTCGCCGGTCTGTGGCTCTTGGTTGTCGATGTCGTTGCACGATGCCGTAAACAGCAACGCAACCAACATCGCAATGGAAATTCTATGTAGTTTCATGTTTTCTTTTGTTTTTGATGAGTTGTATTAGAATGTTACGGTGATACCGGCAGTGATGCTACGCATGGTAGAGTAGGAGCCTGAAGACATTCCGGAACCGTAAGTCATGGAGCCGATGCCATAACCGTAACGGGGATCAAGACCTTTGCGCTTGGTCAACAGGAAGAGGTTTTCACCTGCAACATACACGCGTACGTTGTCCATCTTGACGGCGCTTGTCAGCGATTTCGGCAAGGTGTAGCCCAATGTAAGGTTGTTTAACGACAGGTAGTTGGAGCTGGTCAGGAAGCGATCCATAGGAGTCTGCGAACCTATACCCGGGTCATCGGTCGATGCCGTGCTCAAACGTGGAATGTCGCTGTTGGGGTTTTCGGGACTCCATGCCTTGAGCAGGTCTTTGTGCATGGCGTTGCCTGCGCTGATACCGTTGTGCATCAAAGATTGATATTGTCCGTCGTAGATTTTACCGCCGAGCTGGAAGCTGAACGATGCGCTGAGGTCGAAGCCGAAGCCTTTCAAGGTCGTTCCGAAACCGCCGTAAACTTTGGCCAGGGTGCTACCGAGGTCAAACTGGGTGGCTTTGGTGATGTCGCTGGTGGTGACAATCGATTTGTTGCCTGCGGCATCGGTTACCTCCTGATAGTAGAGTGCCTTACCGTTGGTTTTGTCGGTACCGGCATACTTGATCATGTAGGCCTCATAGTAGGAACCGCCTTCACGCAGGATGTAGTAGCTGGTCTTGATGCCGTCTTTGGCCACGGTCGGGTCGAGCTCTGTGATTTCGTTGTGGTTGTGAGTCATGTTGAAGCTCAAGTCCCATTCAAGGTCTTTTGTCTGCAACACAACACCATCGAGGGCGAACTCTATACCGCGGTTAACCATGGCACCGACATTGACGGGATATGTGCTCACCGTGAATCCGGAGCTGGCCGGCAGGGTCTTGTTGTAGAGCAGGTCGGTGGTCTTGCGGTTGTAGTATTCTAATGAACCGTTCAAGCGGTTTTTGAAAAGGCTGAACTCAACGCCGAGGTTGATTTCCTTGTTACTTTCCCATGTCAGGTTTTCGTTACCTTTTTGTTTCATGGTAATTTGGTACTGTCCGCTTTCCTTGTTGTAGGAAGTTTCATAGATGTCGGCGTAAGGCTGGTACATGCTGTAGCCGTCGGCATCGAGCAGGTCGTCGTTGCCTTGCACACCGTAGCTTGCCTTCAGCTTCAAGAGGTCAATCCAGGTATAGTCTTCCATGAAGTATTCCTTGTTGATTTGCCAGGCTGCACCGAACGAGCCGAAAGTACCCCAGCGATGACCCGGAGCGAAGATGGACGAACCGTCGCGGCGGATAGAGGCGCTGGCAAAATACTTGCTGTCGTAGTCGTATTGCACACGGCCGAGGAAGCCCTCACGGGCCAGGCTGTTGGTGTAGGAGCTTAACTGTTTCTTGTCGGCACCCTTGGCGTTGTCGAGCTCTCCGATGTTGGGATTGTAAAGGTGGTCGTTGATGCCATACAAGCTCTGGTCTTTCAGATTGTATTGCTCGTAACCGGCCAAAAGCGTCAGGTTGTGAACATCTGAGAAGGTGCGGGTATAGTTGGCCAGATATTGCTGGTTCACCGTGAATGTGCGGTCGTGGCCTACGTAGGCCTGGCCGTCGTAAGCACTGCTGGAGCTTCCGAAGATGCTGTACAGATAGTTGTAGCGCTGATTGTAAGCGTTGGCCGTGAAGTTGGCTGTCAACGACAGTCCTTCGATCGGAGTGATGACAGCCGACCATTGACCCGTGAACAGATCGGTATAGAGCTGTTTCTTGTCGTAGGCGTTGTCGCGAACGGCGTTACCTACGATGGACGGACGTTGGAAGTTGGTCTGGTTGGCATCGTAGACGAGGCGGCCGTTTTCGCGCATGATGTTGCCGGCAGCATCGCGGACATAAAGCGGATAGATGGGAGCCATGTTGTTCGTGATGTAGAACAGGTTGCCCGAACTACCCCAATTGGTGTTGTTGCCGGAAGGCTTTTTGCTGTCGGTGTGGGTGAAACTCAGGTTGGTAGTGACCTTCAACCAGTCTTTTGCCTGATATTCCACATTGGTGCGGCCGGTATAACGTTGGTAACGTGAGTTGTGTACGTAACCGCCGTCGTTCAAATAGCCGAGGCCGGTGTAGTAGCTCAGTTTGCCGTCGTTTCCGCTTACTGATACATTGTATTCCTGGCGGAAGGAATTGCGGAAGGTTTCGTCGTACCAGTCATCGGGACGATAGGTGTATTCACCGTCCGAATAACCGAGCTTGGCATTGGGATTCAACTTGAAGTTGGTACCGATCAGATTTTCGCCGTCGGGCACGGTATAGACCTTGTAGCCCAAACCTCCGTTGTTCTGGTCAAAGAGGTATTTGTTGGCATAGGCATAGGCCTCGGCAGCTGTTGCACCATTATAGTACTGGCTGTTGTACATGGCCTTGAAATGGGTTTCATAATATTGTCCCGGATCGGAAATCACATCGTATTGCGGAATAAGGCGTGAGTTGGAACCGAACTTGGCATCGAAGGTAACCTTGGCCGGTTGTCCTTTCTTGGCTTTCTTGGTGGTAACGATGACAACACCGTTGGCACCGCGTGCACCGTAGATGGCACTTGCGGCGGCATCTTTCAATACGGAAATGGATTCGATGTCCTGCGGGTTAATGTTGGCGAGACCGAACTCAGTGGGTGCTCCGTCGACAATGTAAAGCGGGTCGGAGCTGGCTTTCATTGAGCCGACACCGCGGATGCGGATAGATGGCGAACTACCGGGGCCTGCATCACCACCGTTGTTGGCAGTACCTGTCGAGGTGCTCAACTGCACACCGGCCACTTTGCCGGCAATGGCGTTGACAGCGTTAGAGGTGACATGCTGGGTGATTTCCTCGCTCTTTACCTCTTCGGCCGAACCGGTGAAAGCGGATTTCTTGGCTGTTCCATAAGCCACGACGATGGCCTGGTCGAGCAGTTTTTCGTTGGTCCGCATCCGGATTTCCATTGTAGATCTGGCAGGAAGTTCCTGCGTAATATAGCCAATGGCAGCAAACGTCAGCATCTTGTGGTGCGAGGGCACGGAGAGCTGGAATACTCCTTTGGCATCAGTCACTGTACCTATGCTCGTCTTGTTCACGAATACGCGAACGCCCGGCATAGGCTTGCCTTCAGCCGCATCGGTAACCACACCGGTCACCTTGCGGTTTTGCGCCGTGGCACTGCCTATTATCATGAACAGACAGGCCAAAACATACATGAATCTCTTCATTTCTCTTTTGTTGAAACTTAATAAATGATGTATTCTATATTTATGCCATGATGCGCCTTCACCTGCATTTCGTGATGCGTGACGGGGCGCATATTTATTTCTCAATCTTTTATTGTGCAAATGTAGTGATAAATTAACAAAGTCAATGGCCGCGAATCGATTTTATTTACTTTTGCATTGAAAAATCTCGTTTTTGTGTGGTTTTGTCTATAAAAAGGCTGTTTTTGCAACCGAAAATTGCATTCGGTTAATTCTTTGGGCTGCGGGGCGGCGTGAATGATTATTCTTTTCGGACGTTTGTTTCAGCTTTGGCTGTTGTTGTAATTGCCATTGAAAAGTATAACTTTGCAGCACAATGAATATTCTGATAGCTACAGACTCATATAAAGGATGTCTTTCCTCGATAGAAGCAGGAACGGCCATGGCGGAAGGTGCGGCAAAAGTTTTTCCTCAAGCCTTGGTCGAGGTGTTGCCGGTGAGTGATGGCGGCGAGGGCATGCTGAGTGCCTTTTCAGACTGTGAACGAGCCGATAGGCTGAGCGTTGAAGTGCACGATGCCCTGATGCGCCCCATTGTCTCTTGTTTCGGCTGGCAGCGCAGCACGTCGACAGCCTTTGTCGAAACAGCCCTTACCGCAGGCTTGACCCAACTTGCACCGGAAGAGCGCAACCCGATGCTTACAACCACTTATGGAATAGGTGAAACGGTAAGAGTTGCATTGGAAACCGGTGCGACGACAGTCGTGATAGGATTGGGCGGCAGCAGCACAAACGATGGCGGAATGGGGTTTGCTTCGGCCTTGGGCTTTCGCTTTGTTGATGACAAAGGCAGAGTTTTAGAAGGGCGGGGCTGCGATTTGGAAAAGGTGGCCTGTCTTTTTCCAGACAGAGGCATGCAGAAAAGGCTTGCCGGTGTCCGTTTCGTGGCGGCCTGCGATGTGGCCTCGCCTTTGCATGGAAAACAGGGCGCAGCATGGGTTTTTGCAGCTCAAAAAGGTGCTTCTGAGATGCAGGTGGAGAAGCTGGATGATGGGTTGAAGCATTATGACGAGGTGCTTTCCCATTATTGTGAGAGGGATATTGGCTCGTTGCCGGGCTCGGGGGCTGCAGGAGGATTGGGCGCAGCTTTGTTCGGACTGTTTCATGCAGAGATGGAAAGCGGCATCCATCTGCTGTTGCAGACAAAGCGTTTCCGTCTTGCGTTGGAAAAAGCGGATTTGGTCTTGACCGGTGAAGGTTGTCTGGATGTGCAGACATCTATGGGAAAAACGGCATCCGGCCTGTTGGAAGAAGGCCGAAAGCGCGGCATTCCGGTTTATGCGGTTGCCGGGTGTATAAAAAACCGTGGAGAGGTAGAGCGCATGGGCTTCCGCGGTGTCTGTGCCGCTTCTCCCGAAGGTATGCCGCATGCAACGGCCATGCGTCCCGATGTGGCGAAAGAGAACATTTGCAGGGCGGTTGCCGGGATGCTTTCTTCCCTTCGTGAGTGATTACTCCTCGTCTTCTTCCGTGTCGAAAAGGCTGTCGTCGGAGTTGTCGTTGCTGACTTGTTCGGAATTGTCGGGATTCAGCTCTCCACGTGACGCGTGCCTGACAATGACCCATTTTCCCGTGCCATTGGGAATGCGTGCATAGCTGCCGTTGGCCGGGTGCGACTGTTCGCCGACTTCTTCATCGCGATAGAAATCGTCAATGGTCTTGTCGTCGGGAGCCACCAGTTCGATGCCGACCTCTTTCCGACTTGAAATGTGCCGCCGCAATTCGTCTTGCATGGAAGAAATGACGTAGACCTGTTTGGGTTCCAATGTGCCGTCCTGGAAGCGGTATAGGATGTGGTCAATGCCTTTTTCGTCGATTTTAATCAGGTAGATACCTTTCAGATTGACCGCCGAATCGGTCGGGTTGTAGATTTCCACCCATTCGTTGTCGGGGAATTCTTTTCCGCAGACTTCGTTGATGACTAATTGTTTGGTAGGTGATTTTCCGCACGATGAGAGGAGGCAAAGCAGAAGCAGTGCGATGACGGGATATTTCATGATTTCAGAATTTGAAGAGTGAGGACTTGCCGAACTCCGGCATTTTCCAGCTTCAAAGTTAGGAATTATTTTAGAAGCGATATCGGTGAGGCTGCGAAAAAATAAACTTTACCTTATAAATAGGACAAACCTCATTATTTTTTCATACTTTTGCCGCGCAAATCAAGAATAAGGAGAAAAACCAGCATGCAAAACAATCTTGTAATTGTCGAATCGCCTGCAAAAGCCAAAACGATAGGAAAATTTTTGGGGAAAGATTTCAAGGTGATGTCAAGTTACGGTCATATACGTGATTTGAAGCAGAAAAGCTTCAGTATCGATACAAAGACTTTCCAACCCGAATATGAGATTCCCGAGGACAAAAAGAAAGTGGTTGCCGAGCTGCAAGCTGCATCAAAAAAAATGTCTAATGTGTGGCTGGCATCCGATGAAGACCGTGAAGGAGAAGCTATTTCATGGCATTTGGCCGAAGTGTTGGGACTGAATATCGACAGTACAAAGCGGATTGTTTTCCATGAAATAACAAAAAACGCGATTCTTGAAGCCATTGAGCATCCCAGAAATATCAATATGGACTTGGTGAATGCCCAGCAGGCACGTCGTGTGCTTGACCGTATAGTAGGTTTCAAGCTTTCCCCTGTGCTATGGCATAAGGTGAAGCCATCCCTTTCTGCCGGGCGTGTACAAAGTGTGGCTGTCCGCCTCATTGCCGATCGTGAGAACGAAATAAAAGCCTTTCAGACAGCTTCCAGCTTTGCCGTTTCGGCTTTGTTTGAAGTTGAAGGAACCGACGGGAAAAAGTCACAGGTCAAGGCCGAACTTAACCGCCGTTTCAATACGGAAGAAGAGGCCGTGGATTTCTTGAAAGGGTGTCGCGATGCTTCGTTTACGGTTACCGGTTTGGCAGAAAAGCCCATAAAACGTTCACCGGCACCACCGTTTATGACGTCAACGCTGCAGCAGGAAGCCGTAAGGAAACTGGGATTTCCTGTTGCATTGACCATGCGCATAGCTCAGCAATTGTATGAGGCCGGATACATTACGTATATGCGTACCGACTCTCTGAATCTTTCTTCCTTGTGTTTAGGTAGCAGCAAGGCCCTCATTACGGAGACAATGGGCGCGAAGTATTCAAAGACGCGTCAATATCATACAAAAGCAAAAGGCGCGCAAGAGGCTCACGAAGCCATACGGCCGACTCAAATGGAGCGCGAGACCATCGACGGAACGGAACAGGAGCAGAAGCTTTATCGGTTGATACGCCAACGCACCCTGGCTTCTCAAATGGCTGATGCCCGGTTTGAGAAGACGGTAGTTACCATCGGGATTTCCGGCAAAGAGGAAACGTTTGCAGCTATCGGAGAGGTGATGACGTTTGACGGCTTTTTGAAAGTATACAAGGAGTCTTCGGACGATGACAGCGAGAGCTCAGAGAAAACCGTGCTCCTTCCACCGCTGGCAGAGGGTGACAAACTGGCCAATTTGAAAATAATGGCCGAAGAGCGCTTTACGCAAAAACCACCGAGGTATAATGAGGCTTCATTGGTGCATAAGATGGAAGAACTGGGCATTGGCCGTCCATCGACTTATGCGACCATCATAACGACTATCCAGCAACGCGGTTATGTGGAACGTGGCAACAAGGATGGATGGGAGCGGCGCAGCATACTGCTTGAGCTGCAAAACGGCATTGTCAACAGAACGGAAAAAGTCGTGACAACCGGTGCCGAAAAAAACAAGTTGCTGCCAACCGATGTCGGGATGGTGGTGAACGAGTATCTGCTGGCGGAGTTTCCGGACATATTGGACTATAATTTTACGGCCAAGGTGGAAAAGGATTTCGACGAAGTGGCAGAGGGGAAGAAGAAGTGGACGCTGCTGATGAAAAAGTTTTACGACCATTTTGTGCCCGAAGTAGAGAACGCCATCAAGGCAAAGAGCGACCATCGCATAGGCGAGCGCATCCTGGGCACAGATCCTGTTACGGGCAGGACGGTGTCGGTAAAGCTCGGACCTTATGGGTCGATGGCGCAATTGGGTAGCGTCAATGACGAAGAAAAGCCGTTGTTCGCTCCATTGATGAAAGGCCAAAGCTTGGAATCGATTACTCTCGAAGAGGCTTTGGAGCTGTTTAAATTGCCGCGCGAGCTGGGTGAGTTTGAAGGTTATAAGGTTTCGGTGAATAATGGCCGCTTCGGACCTTATGTGCTGTGCAACAAAAAATATGTGTCAGTGCCCAAAACGTATGATCTGATGACCATTACATTAGAAGAGGCCTGTGAGCTGATCAAGCAAAAGCGTGAAGCTGAAGCAGCCAGTCATTTAAAGACGTTTGACGAAGAGCCCGAGATGGAAATACGGACCGGTCGTTTTGGTCCGTATATATCTTATAAAGGAAAGAATTATCATTTGCCCACAGCGTTTGCAGCGCGAGCTAAAGAACTTACCTTGGAGGAATGCCGCGAAATAATCGCCAAGCAGCCTGCGGCCAAGCGCAAATCGGTGCGCAGAACTTCCACCAAGAAAAAGTCAAAATGAAAAGCATTATCCTGGTCGGCTATATGGGCGCCGGCAAAACTACTGTAGGCAAGACTCTGGCCAAAAGATTGGGGCGTACCTTTTATGACTTGGATTGGTATATAGAGCACCGTTACCATAAGCGCATTCCAGAAATCTTTGCAGAAAGCGGTGAAGAAGGTTTCCGAAAAATTGAGAGCCGCATGTTGCATGAAGTGGCAGAATTCGAAAATATCGTATTGGCATGTGGAGGCGGTACTCCCTGCTTTTTCGATAATATGGATTATATGAATGCAGTGGGCACGACGGTATTTCTTGAGGCTTCAACAGATACGATAGTCAATCACCTCAAATTAAGTCATACGCAGCGTCCGCTGCTTCAAGACAAAACCGGTGAAGAACTGTGCTCATTCATTAATGGCCAGCTTGTTCAGCGAATGCCTTATTATAGCAAGGCTCAATATACGTTTAACGTAGACATATTGGACAATTTCGATAAGATAAATCATTTAGTTAATCATATTACAGACGTATTAGTACAGGAAGATGGGAAAATGGAGAATTGAAGATTCTGAAGAACTGTATAATATTGGCGGTTGGGGAATCAATTATTTTGGCATAAACAAACAAGGGCACGTATTTGTGTCACCGCAAAAGGACAACAACCAGATAGACCTGAAAGAACTGGTGGATGAGTTGGCCGAGCGCGATACGACGGCACCCATGCTTCTTCGTTTTCCTGATATTCTGGACAATCGAATTGAAAAAACGGCACAATGTTTCGACAAGGCCGCTAACGAATATCATTATAAAGGTGAGCATTTCATCATATATCCTATCAAGGTAAACCAAATGCGTCCTGTGGTTGAGGAAATCATCAGCCATGGCAAGCGTTATAATTTGGGATTGGAGGCAGGTTCAAAGCCCGAGCTTCATGCGGTGTTGGCCACCAATATGGATTCGGACAGTTTGGTGATATGCAATGGTCACAAGGACCGCAATTACATTCAGATGGCACTGTTGGCTCAAAAGATGGGAAAGCGAATCTTCATCGTGGTTGAAAAGATAGAAGAACTTGAAACCATTTTTATGACAGCCAAAGCTTTGAATATGCGCCCCGATATAGGAATCCGCATCAAACTGGCGGCATCGGGAGCCGGAAAATGGGAAGAGAGCGGTGGCGATGCCAGCAAGTTTGGCCTGGATTCAAGCAATCTGCTTGATGCCCTTCGGTTCTTGCGCGAACATGATTGCGTGGATTGTTTGAAGCTGATACATTTTCATATAGGAAGTCAGATTTCAAAGATTCGCCGCATTCAGACAGCGCTTAGAGAGGCTGCCCAGTTCTATGTGCAGCTTCACCGCATGGGATTTAATGTGAAGTTTGTTGATTGCGGAGGCGGGCTGGGAGTCGATTATGATGGCACGCGTTCGTCCAACAGTGAATCTTCAGTGAACTATTCCATACAGGAATATGTGAACGACTGTGTATATACGTTTGTAGATGTAGCCAATAAGAACAAAATACCTCATCCGAACATTATCACCGAAGGCGGCCGCTCGCTGACCGCCCATCATTCCGTTTTGATTCTGGAGGCCTTTGAGTCTACTTCGCAGCCATCCATGGACGAATCGTGGGAGGCACAGGATGATGACCACCAATTGGTGAAAGATTTGAGCGATATTTGGGACCATCTTTCAGCACGCTCTTTGTTGGAAGATTGGCATGATGCCGAACAGATTCGCGAGGAAGGGCTTGACCTTTTCAGCCACGGTTTGATTGATCTTAAGACACGTGCTCAAATCGAAAGTGTTTATTGGAGCATTACCCGTGAGGTAAACTCTTTGGCTCATGGTTTGAAGCATGTACCTGATGAGTTGCGTCGTTTGGACAAACTGCTGGCAGATAAGTATTATTGCAATTTTTCTTTGTTTCAAAGCATACCTGATTCGTGGGGAGTAGACCAATTATTTCCTATCATGCCCATACAGCGGCTGAATGAAAAGCCCGATCGTAATGCTACGCTGCAAGATATCACTTGCGACAGCGATGGAAAAATAGAGGCTTATGTTTGCAAGGACCGCCAAACGACCTATTTGCCGTTGCATACCCTCAAAAAAGGCGAGCCTTATTATATCGGTGTCTTCCTTGTGGGTGCCTATCAGGAGATACTTGGTAATATGCACAATCTTTTCGGTGATACGAATGCCATACATATTTCGGTAAATGAAAACGGTACTTATTCAATTGACCAAGTGATAGACGGCGAGACCATTGCCGATGTATTGGATTACGTGCAGTATGATCCGAAACGTTTGGTGCGCCGCTTGGAGTCATGGGTGACCAAGGCCATTAAGCAAGGTAAGATATCGGTTGATGAAGGCAAGGAATTCATTAGTAACTTCCGTGCCGGGCTTTACGGATATACTTATTTGGAATAGTTTTCCGATACGTTTTTGTGCAGCAGAGAGGCACCGATGCTGACTATCAATACGGCGATTATGATGGCCAGGGAGAGTACGGCATCGATTTCGACCCATTCGTGTATAAGCATTTTCATTCCGATAAAGAGCAGTAAGATGCAAACACCGGTTTTGAGGTAACGAAAACGGTCGGCAATGGCGGCTAACAAGAAGAACATGGCGCGCAGGCCGAGAATAGCAAAGATATTGGAAAAGAATACCACATACGGATCAAGTGACACGGAAAAGACTGCGGGTATGCTGTCGAATGCAAAAATAAGGTCGCTGAACTCTATGACCAGCACAGTTACGAAAAGAGGTGTGAACAGCCATCGGCCATTGATGCGTATGATAAATTTGTCACCGGCAAATTGAGGGTGAATGCGCTTGGTGCGTGACAGCAAGCGAACTATCGGATTGCGCTCTACATCCATTTCTTCTTTTTTATTGCGCTCCAAGAACATCTTTACACCGCTATAAATAAGTATGGCACCAAAGACAAGCAATACCCAGTCAAAGCGGCTGATGATGGCGGCTCCAAGAAAAATAAATATGAAGCGTAGAATGATGGCACCGAGTATACCCCAATTCAATACATGCTGATACTCGTTTTTGCCTACACCAAACGATGTAAAGATCATCATCATGACAAACAGATTATCTACTGACAGCGTCTTTTCAATCAGGTATCCTGAAATGTAGGATATGGTCATGTAGTGGCGATATTGTTGCAGGCTTTCTTCGAAGTTGCCGGCATCGAGCTTTAAGTGAGGCGCGTAGCGCGAAGCAACAGCTTGCAGGTCATTAAAGGTCTCAATGCCATGTACCATGTCTCCCTTGAACCAAAGAAAAACAGAGAAGGCCAGGGCTAAAGTTATCCATACGGCTGTCCAGGTGCTTGCCTGCCGGATGCTGACTTTGTGGGCTTTTTTGTCGATAACCAGCATGTCAAGCACCAATATGGCAATGATGAAAAGTATGAATCCGCCAAGGAAAAGAGATTCTGAAAGTTGTATCATTATGTAAGTGTTAGTTATGTTTAAAGGAAACCAGGACTTTGTCTATCCTTGCTCCGTCCATGTCTACGATTTCACAGTGGAATCCGTTCCAAAGGATAGATTCGCCCGGTTGTGGAATGCATTTCGTTTGTTCGATAATCATGCCTGCAAGGGTGCTATACTTTTGTGCTTTTGCAAAAAGGCCTTCGCGGTCGAAGTAGGTGAGGAATTCGTGGAATGAGCATTGTCCGTCGATGAGCCAGCTCTTTCCATCTTCGCGTTGGATGATTTCCGAATCTCCGCTGCTTTCCCGTATGATACCTACCAGGCCTTCGAGTATGTCGCGTAGCGTGATGATTCCCTGAAAGCAGCCGAATTCATCACAGATGAATGCTTGTGAGATACATTTCTTGCGCATTTGTTCCAAGGTTTTGTAGACATCCATATTCTCATAGATGAATGTTGCGGGATGCGTGGAAGCTTTGAGCGAGAACGTAGGTTCGTCTTTAATAAAAATCAAGTCTTTGAGAAGTGCCACGCCTAGTACTTTATCGGTGCTTCCATTGATGACGGGATAGGCTTCGTAGGTGTCCTTGCGTATAATCTGTTTTACCTCTTCGAATGTCATATTGACGTCGAGCGATACAACATCGGAACGGTGGGTCATGAGTTGGCTGACTTTTAGGTCGCCTAACAAGAAGACGCGCTCAACGATGTTTTGTTCTACTTCTTGTACTTCACCATCTTCTTTGCCTTCTTGTATAATGGTTTTGATGTCGTCTTCCGTTACTTTCGAACTTTCGTTTTTGATGCCCAACATCCTTATTGCCGTTTCTGAGCTTTTGGAAAGTAGCCAGACGATTGGGGCGGCAATCTTGCTGAGCAACATCATCGGGCGTGAGATGAGCATGGATGTCCGTTCTGCAGTGCCCATACCGATGCGCTTGGGCACTAATTCGCCGAAGACGATTGTAAGATATGTCACAGTTGCAACGATGAAGGCTTGGGCGATGGGGTGTGCAATATTTATTGGAATGCCTGTTGACGAGAGTAATGTGCCCAAATCTTCTGAGAGCGTGGCTCCAGAATAAACTCCCGTCAGAATGCCAATAAGTGTGATTCCAATCTGAACGGTAGAGAGAAAACGGTCGGGGTTGTTGGCGAGCTTGAGGGCGATATGTGCCGTTTTGCTGCCTTTTTTCTCTTTATTGACAAGCGTTGCCTTACGAGCTGAGATGATGGCAATTTCCGACATCGAAAAGATGCCGTTTAGCAGAATCAACAGGAAGATGATGATGACTTCGTCCATAAATATTGTTCTGCAATATTACGATAAAAAGTTGGATTGTATGCGAATCTCTTCTTTCGTCGGCGTGGCTTTAATAGAATTGTAACAATCCGATGTCGGGTGTGCCTGCTATTCATTTATTTTGAGAAAGTCTGATACTGCGTATTTCATGCCGTAAGGGCCGTAATCGCCGAGAGCCTTATGGGCAATTTGCTTCGATGGATCGGTAACATGGTCTATTGGTTCTCCCGTTTCATTCTTATAGTCGGTTGGGAGCATGCTCGCTATGGAGTGTGGCCAGTTCTTATTTGCCAGGATGTTGCGATACATGATAACTATAACGTTCCCGATGGGTTTGCCATCGACATCAAGCTTGTCTTTGTCCCACACAAAAAGATTCCAGTGCCCTCCCTTCTTGTTGAGGTCTTCAATGGTTGATTGTATGTCCTTCAGCCTTGGATTTTGTTTCAGACAGACAGCGAAAGACGTCTTTTCGTTTTCGGCGGTATTTGCGGCTTTGTCGAAAACAGAATAATAAGAACGTGTATTGGATGCCGAGCCTAAACAGATGGACCAATAGCGTGCTGCAGCTGTCGGGTAATCTTCCGGCCGTTGTGGAATAGGTACAGGTATAAAGCTGAATGTCAAAACAGAATCTTCGGTCAAGTGGGTGCGTGCATAAAGATAGCTCGTGGAATTGTTGGGATAATACCGGCTACTCGGAGCAAGGAAGAACGGTACTTCCCGCTTGTAGTCGGATACCTGTGTAAATACTTTTCCGGTCACCTTATAGACGTTGGATGTGATGCGCTGTGGAACTGCAACCTCTTTAAGGGTATTGATGTTTATGGCGCGAATCAAGGGCAAAATAACACCTCCGTATTCATCGCTGTTACCCTTGCCGTCATTTCCCAAGTAGTGGCGGATGCAGACAGCAAGTTTGTTCACTCCGGAGTCTATGCGGCAAATGTTTTTTGAAGGAAGTCTTTGGATCTGCTCTTCTGTCATTGCAGGCGGAACCAAGTAGATCGTAAACTTGTTTTTCTTGTCTGAAGTTACGCAGAAGGGGTTCTCACTTCCTTCATCGGGCTTTATTTCAACATCATTCATACCACCGATGGCCGAACCCGTTTCATCGTTGTATAGCGAGAAGCTGAAATAGCGTGCATAAGGAAATTGTCCTTCAAAGCAGAGTGCCACGTTCGGGTTTTCAGCCACATTATAGGTATATTCCCAATAATTACTATAAAGGTCAGGGTAAGCTCCCAACTCTTCTCCGTTGCCCTTGAGGGTCGCGCTCCATTGGTCGGAGGCTCCGGGACAGATGATTGGGT
>CAKRYD010000006.1 GCA_934426255.1 uncultured Bacteroidaceae bacterium
TCCGAGTCGGGCAGACTTCCGATGGTGTAGTCGGCCATTACAACGATTTCAAGCGTGTGTCCGTTGGCAAGGGCATCCCTGAATGCCTGATTGTTTTCGTAGTCCACCTTGTAGTAGGTTGCTCCGTTGCCGCCCCAGGGGTTGGACAGTCTGGGTACTACACGCTTGTAGTTCTCGTTGTAGTAGGTTGTCATCATTTCTTTGCCAATGACTTCTACTTTGTTGTCCATCGGCGAGGCGTCGTAGGCCGTGCCGTCTTCGTTGAATACAACATCCAGAATGTCTGCTTTGGGGATGTTGTCGTCCGCGTGGCCTGCCCTTGGCATCAGTATGCCGAGCAGAGCCAAGCCTAATGTAAAGATTAATTTCCTCATATGTTTGGATATTAAGTGAAACATCAAGAATCCTTTTATATCAACAGTCGTTTGACATATTCAGTTCACAAAGATACTGATAAAAAGGAAACAGTACAGTGCAAAGCGTGTTTTATTTTGATTAAACCTGCAGATTGCACTATTATTTTTCAAAATCGTTGTTGATTTGTTTCAGAATCAACAGCGTTTTTGTGCGAATCAAGGCAAATCCTGTGCGAATCAAGGGAGATTATGAACAAATCAAGATAATGAAAGGCAGGCATATGGATATCGCGACCAAAGGTTCTTTGAACTTAAAATATTGGCCATGCATGATAAAAACTACGCATTTGTCGGATGAACAAGAAAAAGTATCGATATGCGTCTGTATTTCGGATTTGCGATTGTGAGAGTAGATGACCATTTGTTGTTTACGGCTGTATTATTGGATCTCCAATGTGGGATTTGAAGCTGTTTTCTATACATGGAAAAGTTTTTGCGTTGAATTTAAATTTTCCACAAAATCATTGTTCTACAAAATAATATGATTATCTTTGCAGCAGAACATTCCATTGAAAATGTAAAATTCCGACTAATCATGAGGCTCATACAAACACTTTGGAGTAGCAATAATCCTTTACAAGAGCACAATTTCGGATGGCAACATCCAGAATACAACATCATGTCATGGACTTTGAGTTGTCTCAGCCTACGGGAGCACTATGACGAAGTTGTACTATATACAGATTCGGAAGGTGCTCGCATTTTAGTAGATAAAATAGGGTTGCCCTATACAGACGTAGTTATCGCTTACGACAATTTCAGATGTTTACCACAACATTGGGCTTTGGCGAAAGTCAATACCTATAATATGCAGAAACAACCTTTTCTACATGTAGATGGGGATGTATATCTGCCTAACCCTATATCGGAAAAGATTATGCAAGGTGCACTTATCGCGCAAAACAGAGAGCACGGAACAGCCTATTATAAAGGTATGATGGATAACTTATTGTCCTGTCAAGATATTCAGTTGCCAGACTACTTGGAAGAAGGATTACGTAAGGAATCAATTTCATCATTCAATTTGGGCTTTTTTGGTGGGTATGATCTGGACTTTATCCATCGCTATTGTGATGAAGCTTTCAAATTCTTAGAAAAGAATAAGCTAAACAATCCTATATGTCGAAATTCAGGTGTATATTGCAACCTTATATTTGAACAAGTCTTTTTTGCCGTATTGGTAGACAGAGATCATCGTCATGTCGAAAGCGTTCTCGGACGGACTATGTTGGATGAAGGGTATACGGCAAGAGAATTTTGTGATCTTTACAATTATAGCAAGAGGCAATTCTTCCATATTCTTGGTGGTCACAAAAAGAATAAGAATATATGCAATGCCTTAGAAAAGACACTTTGCATGAAATACCCTGAATGGTACAAACGCATCATTTCACTGTTTCCCTATCGCCATCCACGCATGACTTGGAAGAAAGCAACTTTCGAAGAAAGTCCAGGCATATATACCTGTTTGGCACAATACGAGAATTTTCTGTATAAAGCAGAAAAAGAGTGGCAAGGTATTTCTTCCGAAGAGCTGTTTGCTCAGGCACAAAAAAACGTACAATTTCCAGTATTCCTGAATGCTACAAAATCCGAACAAGATAGCTTTACAATAGATAAGAATCCTTATTTACATGTGTTTACCATACCTTCACGATGGAAGTTGCAAGCATTGAATCTTCTACGGGAAAGGTTGGTTAAAACCGAAAGTAGTAAGCATTTTGATGTGGTTGCGATACCTTCAATGTCTGAAAGAGAATGTCTCGAAATAGCGATTAGTGATTTGGGCTACAATGTTCTTTTGCTCCTCAAAGATGGAGCAAAAACCTTTTTACAATTACTCAAAGAAATAACTCCTTGCTTTAGCAGAGGCACACGCCAAGATGCAATAAGAGAACGCCTTATGTCAGAAATAGCTTATATGCTATATAACGGAATACTTATATCTCAAAAATAAGAATAAATATGTGTCACTAAAACAAAATTCCTATGAAAGAAAAAGATGTTTTACGTCACATAAGTGACGGTGCTGTTGACAGACTCCCAGATGGAGTTGCCAACTTAGCCACAGGATCAGGTGGTGGCTTTGGATGCGGCTGTATTCCAGATGATGGAAATGGCTGTGGGTGCGGTAGTGGCTGTGGAAGCGGCTGTGGTTGTGGAAGCGGTGATGAAAATAAAAAAGCAGAAACCGTGAATGGTAGCCACATGTATCAAAGTGTAAGTTTTCAGCTTAATGACTACACCATTGAGTGCTCTGGATTTGTAGCTTACACAGCCATTTTAGATTATAATCCTAAAAGTTGGAGATTCAAAGAGGTTCAGATGGCGTTTACTGTTAGTTATTACGACAGCGACAATCATTCGGGCAGAAACAACGACGTAATAACCCTAAGTAGTTACCAACTTAACACAGGAGGAGGAGTAACAGGTACAACAACAATCCCTATAATGCTTGGGAATACAGAATGTAAAATTGGCGTTACAGGAACATTAACGTTAGAAAGAAAAGAGAATGGAACAGGAGATACTCTTGAAGCTGTTTCGCAATATTCAACTTTAACAGCCGGAACTCCATAAAATAGGCTATCATGAAAAGGTTTCTATTCTATTTTTTTCTATTGTCGCCGTTAGTTCTTTTTGGCGATACAGTCAATGGTGGCCGTTCATTTACAGACGGTGGAACGTTCTTTCCAAGTCAGAAATTGGTTTACAAAGATTGCAAGTTTGAATGCAGTGCCGGTTTGAATTACAACCTGAAACACTGCGAGAGCAAAGATTGTAATAGCGGAAACAAGAGCAAATGTCCGAAGATGAAATACAAGGATGTGTTTTTCTATTTCTCCATCGTTGATAGGAATCTTGAAATCAACAAGGATAAGAACAAGGGCAGTTCTCGTGCATCCCTGCTCTTGCAAAAGGTATATGCTCCCGGTGAAAAAGAGATGCGCGTAAAAGGTAAAGTTGTGCACATCAAGGACTACAAAGAAGACATAGTTACAGACTGTAAGGGAAAGCAACGCAAACTGCGCATAACCGCAATTGCCACATACGATCCCGACAATGCCGAAAACAATACCATAAAATACCGTATCAAAGAGTTGCAATAAGGTAAACAACTTTGAAGAAACTGCGATGCGCTATTGCAGACGATAGTGATGCGAGTTTCATCATAGAATAACTTTATCTATAAGAAAAAAGAATGCCTTTTGGCATTCTTTTTTTTGTGATTCGCTTGGGGTTCGAACCCAAGACCCCAACATTAAAAGTGTTGTGCTCTACCAGCTGAGCTAGCGAATCATTCATTGCTTTTGTTTTGCGTGTGCAAAGTTACTACTTTAAATGGAACTGACAAAAAATAATCTTGTTTTTTAGTGGTTAGTGGGTGTAATTTGTTTTTGTTTTTTCTGCTGCTTCCACAGTTGGATGCTGTTTACCGTATTTTGCCAGATAATATAGCATCCCGGACCCACCGAAGATAGCGGGTTCAGGTATGCACTGGCAATCCATATGGCAAAAGCCGTATTCTTCTGTCCCAGTGCCTGACCGCATTCTACGGTGGCTCCTATCCGGCTTCCGGATTTGCGCCCGATGTAGAATTGCAGAATGCATAACAGGAGCGCAGTCAATGCAATGACGATGATGAAAGCAAGAGTTGTTTGTGCGTGGGCAATATTGCGGAAGGTTGTTCCTGTGACGATGGCCAGGCATAAAGCCCACAGGTAGAAAGAGAGGTCCTTGACCGACAAGATAACTGTGTGTATGCTATGCATGTAGTGCTTTACGAGATAAGCCAGAGCCATAGGAACTATCAGAATAATGCTTACCTTATATAGTATAAGCAGAAATTGCGTGAATGTAAATCCGATGTTTTGGTCTATAAGGGGAAAGACTATCGGAATCAGAATGGCTGTTAGTGCGTTGGAAAGGAAAGTATAGGTTGTCATGTCTTCCAAATTGCCGCCCAATTTGACGGTGATGACCGGTGCTGCCGCTGCGCAGGGGCCGATGATGCAGGTTAATGCTGCTTCGGCCAAAATGAGAGAGTTGCCTCTTAACTTGAAGTACAGGATGATAAATGCCGTTATGGCGGTGAGTAGTATCTGAAAGAATGCGATTTTGCCGTGCCAATGTGTGAGATGCATTTTTCGGAAATCGACTTTGCAGAATGTTACGAACAGGACGGTAAACATGGTTACCGGCAACAAGGCTGCCACTATTGGGCTGAGCACTTGTGAGGCAACATTGAGGCAGGAGACTTCTGCAAACAGCAGGTATAGCAGAGTTCCTGTCAACATTGAAATCGGAAGGGTTAGATTTTTCAGGGATTCGATAATGCTCATGATGCTTTAAGCTTATTTCCCCGACAGTATTTTACGGTAGTCTGCTGGTTTGTGCAGAAGGTGGATGGCTTTGTGCAGCACAGTGTCTGTGCGCAGACTGTTTTCAAGGGTACCGCGTTGGTAATAATATCGTCCGCAGATTTCCGCGTTGAGCAGTTGTTTGATTTGTTTTTTCCATGTTTCAAGGTCGCCCGGCAGATTGTGCTGAAGCTTCTTTTCAAGAGCCTGTATTTCGGTGGCAGCTGATTTGTCATAGCCTTCGAATTTGGCTATCTTTTTCAGTTCCTGCAGGGCTTTGTAGGTCTGCCGGTCATAAGTGAAATCGCTTTTCATCAGCGAGTCCTTGAATGCTTTATAGTCGTCATCGGAAATACTGAATGTGGCTGCCGGCTCAATGGTAGGATGTGTGGCGTGGTAGTGGGTGGCAAAGTCGAAGAAAGGGTCGCTCATGCGTAGGTATGATAGCAGGTTGGGCAAGCTGTCTCCTTTAACTGTGACATCAGGCGTGATGCCTCCTCCATCGCGTACTTTGCGTCCGTTGGCTGTGTGGAATATGTGTGTCAGGCTATCGGGCGTGCGGTAGGCTTCACCATTTTGGCCTCGCCGGCTATAGTCCAAAGCCTGGATGCAGCGTCCGGAGGGTATGTAGTAATGGCTGGTTGTCAATTTGAGCAATCCTCCGTAGGGAAGTTGCCGCGGTTGCTGTACCAGTCCTTTTCCAAAGGTCCGTTCTCCCATTACTACGGCGCGGTCTAAGTCTTGCAGAGCACCGCATGTGATTTCCGATGACGAGGCCGATTGCCCGTTGACCAATACTACCAGTGGTATTTGAAGGTCATTGGGTTCATGCATGGTTGTATAGGACGAATTGGCCGATTGTGTCTTTCCTTTCATTTGCAGTATGAGCTTACCCTTTGGAACGAAAAGGTTGACGATATGTACGGCTTCTATGGCCAATCCTCCACCGTTGCCGCGCAAATCGAGAATCAGCGAACGTGCTCCTTTCTTTTTGAGCTCATTGAGGGCTTGTTCTACATTTAGGTAGCAATCCTTGGTAAAGGTGCTCAAGTAGATGTATCCTATATCATCGGCCACCATGCCGTAGTAGGGGACGGCCGGCAACTGTATGGCGGCACGCATAAAGCTGAAGGTCTTTTCGCCTTCTTCCGGGCGTTTTACAACGAGGGTTATCTTTGTGCCTGGGTCACCGCGTAACCGGTTGCTTACATCGGAAGTGTAGTTGTTAATAGCTTGTGAACCTTTGGTGCTGACAGTCTTTCCATCAATGCTTAGGATGATGTCGCCTGCTCTGACTCCGGCTTTGGCTGCCGGCTGGCCTTCATAGGGCTCACTGATGATGCACCTGTCTTTTTTCTTATCGTAACGTATCAATGCTCCGATGCCGGCATATTTGCCGGTGGTGAGCGTCTCCAGATCGCGTGTGTCTTTTTCGGGATAATATTCTGTGTAGGGATCTAGACCGTCGAGCAGGTAGTTGATCGTTTCTCCTATTTGTTTGTCGGCTTTCAGTGTGTCAACATAATAAAGGTCGAGCGTTTTGTAGATGGCGTTGAAAATATCCAGGTTTTTAGATACTTCGAAGTTGTGGCCGTTGTTTTGGGCCGACAGGACACATGCTGCCAAAAGGCAGATTGTGAGAAGCTTGAATTTCATGGCGTGTTGATTGAAACTTTTATAGGCAGTCAATGGTTTTGGATATTTGTGTCCAGTCTGATGGTTGCAGGGTAGTGCCGATGACGCGGATAATGGCTCCGGCCAGTATATTACCGGTGCGGATGCATTCGGAAAGAGTTTTTCCCTTTGTGTAGGCTTGGAGAAAACCGGCCGCGAAGTAATCGCCGGCTCCTGTAGTGTCGATAACATCATTGACTTTTTCAGCCGGAACGGTGAAGAGGTCATTGCCGGAGCAGACACAGGCACCACGGCTTCCACATTTGACGATTGCGATATGGCAGAGAGCACCTATCGCCAGAGCCGCTTCTTCAGGGGCTTTTCCTGTGAATGCGCGCCCTTCTTCTTCGTTAGCGAAGACGATATCAACATATTGAGTAATCAGGTGATTGAAGAAGTTGCGTTCGTTTTCAACGATATTGTAGCTGGCTAAATCCAGGCAGACAGTCATGCCTTTTTCCTTGGCCAGGCGGATGGCTTTTTCAATCATTTGATGGTTCTGTACCAAATAGCCTTCTACGTACAGGATGTCGTAGCCTTCGAACAGTTCGGGTGTGATGTCGGTATCATTCAATTCGGCTGAGACTCCGAGGTAAGTGGCGAATGTACGTTGCCCATCGGGTGAAATGAAGGTTGAAGCTATACCTGTAGACCCGGATTTCCTGCAAATGAGCTGGGTCTTGACTCCGGCGCGTTTGAGTTCGGATCCAAAGAAGAGACCAAATTCGTCTTCTGCCGTTTTACCGATGAATCCAGAATCAATACCGATGTGAGCCAACGCTTTCATGGTGTTAGCTGCAGATCCGCCCGAGGTTCGTGTATGTTCCAGATTACGCATTCTGCGACTGATTAGAGCCAATTCTTCTGAGCCTATGAGCTGCATGGAACCTTTAGGTAAATTCATCTCTTCTAAAATGGCATCATTGTTTACTTTTGCCAGTACATCAACCAAACTGTTGCCTATTCCGATTATTTTCTGCATTGTTTCTTCAAATTTCTACGCAAAGATATTGCTATTTTCAAAATTATCGCTACTTTTGCACTGCAAACCACACAAAAAAGGTGGTGATGCTGCTTCAATAGCTCAGTTGGTTAGAGCACCTGACTGTTAATCAGGGGGTCGTTGGTTCAAGCCCATCTTGAAGCGCGGTTTTTTGAGTTTAGACATTTATATTAGAAGCTTCAATAGCTCAGTTGGTTAGAGCACCTGACTGTTAATCAGGGGGTCGTTGGTTCAAGCCCATCTTGAAGCGCCGGAAAGGGGTTGCGTGAGCAACTCCTTTTTGGTGTTTTTGCCGGTTTGTGTTATGGCGTCAGCAGTGCAAGCCCAGCTGTGCCGCAACAGCATCAGCACAACGCTCACCATCGATGGCTGCCGAGACAATGCCGCCGGCATATCCTGCTCCTTCTCCGCATGGATAGAGTCCGGCAGCTGCGATATGCCGCAAGGTGTCTTTGTCGCGTAAGATACGTACGGGTGAAGATGTACGGGTTTCTACGGCAATCATGGTAGCTTCGCGTGTCAGAAAACCGTGATATCTGCGTCCGAAAGTCATAAAACCTTCTTTTAAGCGTGAGGAGATGAAATCCGGCAACCAGAAATGGAGTGGTGAGGCGGTCAGCCCCGGAGTGTAGGAACTTTCTGGCAGGTTGTCGCTGAGCCGTCGGTTTACGAAGTCGCTCATTCTTTGTGCCGGTGCTGTTTGCCGCCGGTTACCTTGTAGCCAGCACAGGCGTTCGAGGGCTTCTTGCAGATACATCATGCCGAGGGGATGTTCTTTCCGTATGCTTCCTCCGTGGCTTTCTGCAAATGCTTCATCGGCGTAGGCCTGTTGCATGATTTCTTGCATCGATGTGTCTGTAAGGTCTTCGGGACGTATTTCTACTACCATGCCCGAGTTGCTCCAGCGCGAATTGCGCCCGGAGGGGCTCATGCCGTTTACCACGATTTGTTCGGTTCCTGAGGCTGCCGGTATCACGAACCCGCCCGGGCACATGCAGAAGCTGTAGACGCCGCGGCCTTGCGATTGGGCTGTCATGCGGTATTCGGCGGCAGGCAGGTAGCGTCCGCGTCCGTTCCGGTTGTGATACATGATTTGGTCGATGAGCATCGATGGATGCTCCAGACGTACGCCCATGGCCAAACCTTTTGCTTCGAGCCGGTAGCCTGAGTTGTAGAGCATGCTGTAGATGTCGCGTGCCGAATGTCCTGTGGCTAAGATGACCGGGCCTTGAAATGTCCGGTTACCGGCTGTAACGCCGCAGACTTCATTCCGGCTGTCGGTCAGCAGACCGTCTGCCCGGGTTTCGAAGTGAACTTCGCCACCGTGGCCGATGATGGTGTTTCTGATGTTTTCGATGATGGAGGGCAGGCGGTCTGTCCCTATATGCGGGTGGGCGTCTGTCAGAATATCTGTGTTCGCGCCATGTTGGCAAAAAACATTCAGGATTTTGTCCACGTTGCCTCTTTTCGTGCTACGTGTATAGAGCTTGCCGTCCGAGTAGGCTCCGGCTCCGCCTTCACCGAAGGCATAGTTGCTTTCGCTGTTCACCCGATGTTCCTTGGAGATAAGGGCTATGTCTTTGCGGCGTTCGTGAACGTCTTTTCCGCGCTCCAAAACGATGGGGCGCAGCCGGTTTTCGATAAGGCGCAAGGCGGCAAACAGGCCGCCGGGGCCGGCACCGACAACGATGACAGTCGGTCGTCCTGAAACATCGGGGTATTCTGTTTTCTGAAACTCTGTGGCCGGAGGTTCCTCACCGATATATGCGTCGATGGTCAGGTTGATTTTGATATCGCGTTGCCGTGCATCGATGCTGCGATGTACGATGCGTATCGCTTGCAGTTGCATAGGGGAAATGCCCAGTTCGTTTGCGACTTTTGTTTTCAGCTGAAGGCTGTCGGCCGCAGTTGGCGGTGAAACCGTAAAAGATATTTTTTTGACCATGGTTTTGTGAATCGGTTTATTTGAACAAGTGCCTGAGGGCATCTTCGACTTTGCGTACCGGCACGACTTCGATGTGCTTTTGTCCCGGTGGCAGGTTCTTGATGCCGGCTTCCGGGACGAGAATGTGGCTGAACCCGATTCTTTCGGCTTCGCTTACCCGCTGTGCTATGCGGTTGACAGCCCGTATTTCTCCGCTGAGCCCCACTTCACCGGCCATGCATGTCGATGTAGAAACGGCTGTATCGAAGTTACTGGACAGAATGGCAACTATTACCGAAAGATCTATTGCCGGATCGGTGACGCGCAAGCCTCCGGCGATGTTCAGAAATACGTCTTTTTGTGCCAGCTTGAAACCTACGCGTTTTTCCAGTACTGCCAGCAGCATGTTGAGCCGTCGTGTATCGAATCCTGTGGCCGATCGTTGCGGTGTGCCATAGGCTGCCGAACTTACAAGAGCCTGGGTTTCTATGAGAAAAGGCCGCACACCTTCGATGGCCGCTGCAACGGCTATTCCGCTCAGTCCTTCGTTGTCTTTTGAAAGGAGCATTTCCGACGGGTTGTTCACCGGTCGCAGCCCGTTGCCCTGCATTTCGTAGATGCCTATTTCCGATGTGTTGCCAAAACGGTTTTTCAGCGATCGTAATATGCGGTAAAGGTTCTGCCTGTCGCCTTCGAATTGCAGCACCGTGTCGACAATGTGTTCAAGCACTTTCGGACCGGCCAGCGTGCCGTCTTTGGTGATGTGGCCGATCAGTATGATGGGAATGCCCGAATCTTTGGAAAAGCGTAGCAATGAAACGGCACATGCCCTTATTTGTGCCACGCTTCCCGGGAGCGATTCCGCTTCGGCTGTTCCGATGGTCTGGATAGAGTCAATTACAACGAGGTCGGGAGCGGCATTTTCTGTTTGTTCGTAAATCTTTTCCAGCGAGGTTTCGCACAATACGAACAGCTGTCCCTGCTGTCCCTGTTTCGAACCTTCGGCCAGTCGGTCTGCCCGCAGTTTCAGTTGGTGTTCGCTTTCTTCTCCGCTCACGTAAAGTACGCGTTTGCCCAACTGCATGGCGGTTTGCAGAACGAGTGTTGATTTTCCGATGCCGGGTTCTCCTCCCAGCAGAATCAGACTACCCGGAACGATGCCGCCGCCCAAAACTCTGTCCAGTTCGTTGTCGCCTGTATTGATACGTGGAACCTCTGTGGCCTGAATATCACGGAGCAATTTGTAGCCGTTGGGCTGTTGAGAGAAAGGCGTGGCTTTTTCGGTGCTGCTTCCGGCTGCGATGTGCAACTGCTTGAAACTGTTCCATGCACCGCACGATGGACATTTTCCTATCCATTTCGGTGATTCCTGTCCGCATTCGTCGCAGACATATACGGTTCTATCCTTGGCCATAGATGAGCTTGTGGGTGGCTTACCGGACAATCTTGTCTTCCAACGGCCACCCCATGATTTGCGAGATGCGCGGAATCAGCGTCATGGCTATCTTGCGTTGTCCCTGGTAGTTGGGGTGCCAATTGGCTCCCATATCGTGATCATAGTCTACGATATCGGGCATGGCAGAAGCCATGTAGACCTTGTCCATGTTTTTGACACGTGATCTTACTTCGTCAATTGATTTCAGCAAAGGGGCTTGTGCCGAGTGTGGCGTGATGCACAGAATGGGAACATCACCGTAATGTTCTCTTATCTGTCCGATCATTTTCAAATAGTTGTCGGCGTATGTAGAGGGAGACGGTCCTTTTCCTGTTGAATAGTCGTTGGTACCAAGATTGATGGTGACAAGGTCGGGGCTATAAGCCTTGAAGTCATAAGCAGGAGCGGGACTTTCGTCGAAAACGCGCAGATAGCGTTCCACCATATTGTTTTTTGATACCATTTCCTTGTCCCCGTAGTTGCGCGACATGCCCATGCCCGAATGAGCCACCAACACGTAGTCGGCGTTGAAATACCGTGCGATGATGCATCCGTAGGCTTGGTCGCAGTTTTCTGTTTCGGCCTTGAAATTTTCTTCCTTGCCGGCTTCCGTGCCATAGCCGCAGGTATAGGAATCGCCAATCACTTCGATGAGGCGCTGTTTGCGTTTTACAGGAGCCGTCTTTCCCTGGTCTGCGATGTAGAAACCATGGATGGTGGTGCGTCCCTGGTTGCTTTCCGTGCATTTTTGCAGGCGCAGACGGTGAAAGCCTTTGCTGAGATTTTCTGCCAATACGATGCGAACCGGCTTTTGTGAGTTGACTTGTATCTTTTTTGTGAATTTGTCATCGATGAAGACATTGAAATAGTCGTTTTGCGTGTCCGATATTTCCACGGCAATGCCGCCTCCCGTAAAATCGGTCTGCAGGTAGGTGCCGCTCCAGTCAAAGGCCATGCTTCCGTCGTTGTCGGACAATACGCGTCCCGTATAGGATATGCCGGAATCCGTAGCTGCAATTTTTTTTGTGTAGTTGCGTGCAGCTTGTGTCTGCAGCGCAAAAGCCAGCAGACAGATTATAAGAAAAATCTTTTGTCTCATGTATTTGTCATTTTGAACTGCAATATTACAATAAAAATCATTTTGGGGCGAACGTCACGCCTTGTTTTTGCATTTTACGGCAGCTTTGTTATGGATAAATCGTAATTTTGCATCTATCCAACTACTATAGCAAATAAAAATGAAGATACGATTTGCACAAAATAAAGACATGCCCCGTATCAATGAATTGCTGATGCAGGTCGAGGCGGTTCATCATGTCGGCCGTCCCGATTTGTTCAGGGCAGGCCGGAAAAAATATACTGACGCGCAGTTGTCGTCTGTCATTGCCGATCCGCAGACTCCGGTGCTGGTGGCTGTCGATGAACACGATGAATTGCAAGGGTATGCTTTCTGTGTTTTCCGGCAATATGAGAATGACAATATTCTGACAGCCATCAAGACGCTTTATGTGGACGACCTTTGTGTCGATGAAAGAATGCGTGGCCGCCATATAGGCAGAACTCTCTATGAAGGTGTACTGGCCTTGGCTCGCCGTAGTGGATGCTACAATGTTACTCTCAACGTGTGGTGCTGCAATGAGGCTGCCATGAAGTTTTATGAAAAATGTGGCTTGCGTCCTCAGAAAATCGGAATGGAAAAGATATTGTAAAAGATGCTGTCTACAGTAGAATTGTTGAAGTCGTTGATAGCCATTCCTTCGCACAGCCGCGAAGAAAAACAGGCTGCCGATTTCCTGGAAAATGTGATGCTTTCGGCCGGCTTGTCGCCCTGCCGGTTGGTCAATAATGTCTGGGCTGTTGCGCCGGGCTATGACAGCCGTCGTCCCACCTTGTTGCTGAACGCCCATATAGATACGGTACGTCCGGCCGATGGATGGACGCGCGACCCTTATCTGCCGGTTGTTGAGGGAAACCGGCTTTACGGCCTCGGTTCGAACGATTGCGGGGGCGGTCTGGTGAGCCTGTTGCATGTCTTCTGCCGTCTGCGTGAAAAACGGCAGCCCTACAATCTCATCTTTTTGGCTTCGGCCGAGGAAGAGGTGTCGGGGAGCAACGGCATAGCTTCTGTGTTGCCTTTGCTGCCGAAAATCGATGTGGCTGTAGTGGGCGAACCAACATCGTTGCTGCCGGCCACCAGCGAACGCGGTTTGATGGTGCTCGATTGTACGGCTCACGGAAAAGCCGGACATGCGGCGCGCAATGAAGGCGAAAATGCACTCTATAAGGCGATGGATGATATCGGATGGATTCGTTCTTACTGTTTTGAGAAGGTTTCCCCTCAGTTGGGACCGGTGAAGATGACGGCCACCGTTATCCGAGGCGGCACCTTGCACAACTGCATACCTGATGTCTGTACCTTTACAGTTGATGTGCGTGTCAACGATTGTTATTCCAACGCCGAAGTCCTTGCCGTCATCAAGGCGCATTTGCAGTCTGATGTGAAAGCCCGTTCCACCCGGTTGAGCTCTTCTCACATTTCATTGCTTCATCCGTTGGTGAGAGCTGCAGTGGAAATGGGACTGGTACCTTTCGGTTCGCCTACGCTGAGCGACCAGGCATTGATGCCGTTTCCTTCATTAAAGTTGGGACCCGGCGATTCGGCACGTTCGCATACGGCCGATGAATATATCGAATCGGACAGCATAGAAAAGGCGGTGAATTTATATTTGAATTTGTTGGACGGACGCAACATTGCCTTTTGATTCCAGAAAACATTTCCTGTCTTGGTTGCATGACAGCCGTTACTCTTATTTCAAGGTACGCGCGCGCGTGCGCGAGGCAGTTTTTCAGCCTTGATTCTCGGAGGGTTGTGTGCATTGAAGTGAAGAACTGAAAAATTGCTCTTGATTTTTGCCGGATTGTTGTTGTTTTGTGACAGAATCAAGGCGGATTCCGAAAAAATCAAGGCCGTTTTCATACGAATCAACAAGAAATCTGGGAAAAACAAGTGAGTGCTTAGACGTGTGTACTATTTTTTCCCCCCCCCCCTTAATGGGAAATAAATAGATGATAATGGAGAGGTGCAATTTTTTCAAGAAAGATATTTGGCAAAAAAATCTGCTTCCGGTTTATCAAGTTCTGCCAAAGATTTCTTGAAACGGCTCTTATACATGTAAATGCTCGCGTAGGAATGTTCTTTGAGAAGTACGCAGATGGATTTTGCTGAAAATCCGGCAAACATCAGGCACATGATGGCGTATTCCCGTTTTTTCTTGTGAGGAAAAATCTGGCGGTATTTTTCCATTATACCATCCTTGTATTTGTTTACCAAGTCTTCTACTAAGAGAATTCCTTTTTCTGTTCCAAACTGAGCCATTTCACTCTTTGCTTTGCTTATGAGACTGTTACTGCTTTTCCCATCATAGAAAGTGGAAGTTAATTTGTCTAATAGCTTGTATTTTTCACCGAATAGATACAGAAGGTCATTCTGTTTGTCTTGAAGTTCTTTGCTGATACTTTCAAAAGTTCGATTAAGTTGTTCTATTTCATTATCTTTTATTGTTAGTTCTTTTTGTTGCTGTCTCATCTGGTCATTTTGTTTCGTAATAGTGCCCTTTAGCTGCTCATTCTCTTCGCTGTTGTATTTAAGCATGCTTTTCAAGTCTTCTGCTATTGCCAGATAATTCTCAATGTCTCTTTCCTTATGGAGAATCCTTATTTTATAATAGAGGGAAATAAAGACCAATAGAAATAGCAGAAACGAAATGGAAACTATATAAGACAGATACTTCCTTTTGAGTTTTTCTTTTGCCAATTGTGCTTCCGATTGGAAGAAATTTCTTTGATACGTAAGAAGCGGTTGGCTGAGATCCTGCCTTACCAAAGAGTCCTGTATGTGGAACACCTTCTTATAATTAGTCAGCGCATCTTTATAATTGCCAATCCATTCTTGTGCACGGTATTCCTGGTAGTATAGATTGATAGAGTCATCAATATCTTTGGCGTTATTCCAAGCTTGCTTGATTTGTTGTTTAGCGGTTTTTATGTTGTTCTTTTGTAATTCAAGAATGGCTCTTCCCATACAGATAATAGAAGTGCTGTCATCGGAGGCAATAGCAGCAGGGTTCTCGTAGAGGTCTTGAAGTTTCTTGTGGTCGTTTATGGCATCATACAACAACGTCAGGTGTTGTATACAATTGGTTCGAAGAATATCGTAATGATTCTGTATAGACCATTTTAGGGCTTTTGTAAGGTACTTTTCTGCTTGGCCGAGTTCATTCATGGAATAATAAGTGCTTCCGATGTCCATGAGGTTGAAATATGCCAAAGAGGTTCTTCCGGCTTTTGAGTAGAATTTTACAGCATGCCTGTATGCTTCCAGTGCTTTTGAAAGGTCTGAGTAGTGAGAATAGAGGTTTCCCATGTGGGCATGCAATAAGGCTTGTTCATAGTAGGAATTTTCTTTCCCGTCAATTTGCATGGCCTGTGTGTAGTATTTCATGGCGAGAATATATTTTTTTGCATTTTCATAAATGCGGCCTTGATAATATAAGGACAAGAAACGTTCCCGATCTGTGCCATGTTTTATGTAGTATTCCGAGGCTATGCGTATAAGGGAATCATTGGTTATGTCAATCCAATTTTTGTCTAAAGCCTGTGAATAGAGTAGGGCATAGCGGGCATGTGTAGAAGTATTGCCAAAAGAATTGCGTGGAAGCTTTTTCAGTAGTAGCAAACTTGAGTCCGGGTGTTCTTCCATTATGGCTTCCGCATGATCCAGTACAGACGTTACTCTATTATTTTGCGTGCATCCGACCATCAGAAAAAAGGAAAAGATAAATGTGACTGTTCTATACATTATCTAATAATGTGTCTGTTGTCTTAGGTGCAAAAGTAATCTATTTTTTTGTATAGTGACGTGCTACCTGTAAAAAATACTGCAGATAAGGTCTCATATAAGAGACGGCAAATACTTGTTAGATTTTAGAATTTGATTTTACATGCAACTGCTTGTGTATCATTTGGTTGATATCTAAAATGTTAGATGAATAATTAGGTAATCCAATTTTTGTTCGCTAACTTTGCATCAAAACAAATAAAAAATGAGGAGAATTATAATTGTATTGTGCGTTTTCTTTGGTACATGTGCAGTTCAAATGGATGCCAAAGATGGTAGGAATGGGGATAAACCGCAACAGGAAGTTCCGATAAAGAGGAAAAAGTATAAAGATAAAGATGCAAATAGAAGTCCTGCATTTGCTCCTATGGTTGTTTATTATCAAGTCCAATGTGTTTCATTGGTGTTTCCCTATGATATTGACACCGTCGTCCTGCTTGTCACAAACACGACGACGGGTGAAAGCTGGAGTGGCTTGTTTGATTCTTCTATGGGAGAAGGAGGCCTCTGCATTTCTGGTACATCGGGGACATATACGGTCAGTATCATGCTGACTGACGGTTGTGAATATGAAGGGACATTCATACTGTAGCTCATGAGCAAGGAAGTCCTGCATTCGTCCGCGATAGATACGGCATTGCCGCATCCCTTTCTATACGGTAAAACTTTGGGTGGCGGATGTTTGCAGGCTTCCTGCTTTCGCGTATTAAATGGCATTCGAGATTGTAAAATAAATGTAAATTGTTTTTTTGGGGGGGGTGTTTTTATGAATTATTGTATCTATATTTGCGGAAAAATAATAGGAAATGAAAACGAGGCTTGAAATGCAGAGCACGGAACTTACGACAGTGGAGAAAAAGCTGTCTGTTCTTATTCCTTTTCTCAATGAAGGCGAAGAGGTAGTGACAACCGTCAAGGAGGTCAGGCGAACTGTGGGTGAAAAGGTGAATATCATTGTGGTGAACGACCATTCGACTGACGGTTTCGACTATGCCACACAGTTGCGGCCCTACGGTGTCACCTATATATTCAATGAAGAAAATCTGGGAAGCGCGCCTTCGCGTGATATTTGTGTGGAGCATTGCGAAACTCCATATTTCCTGTTTCTCGATGCCCACATGCGTTTCTATAGCAATGACTGGGCGGATAAGATTGTTGCTCTGTTGGAGGAAGATGATAGGCGGATCTTTTGTACGCAGACAAAGGCATTGAAGAAAGATGAAAAAGGTTTGTTGAAAGAGGTCGAAAACCAAGTACCCGCATTCGGTGCTTACATGCCTTTGTTTAAAGGGGCTTTCTTTCCAGATATACAATGGCGAACAGTTGAAATGCATCCGAATCGTAAGATTGAAGATGTCGCATTTGTGTTAGGAGCCAGTTATGCAGGTAGTGTACGATATTGGAAGTATTTGCATGGCATGAAAGGCTTGATGAAATATGGCTGTGAAGAGCAGTATATCAGTATAAAAGTCTGGTTGGAAGGTGGGCGTGTCCAAGTAGTGAAGGATATAATAGTAGGTCATATCTATCGCGAAGCTTCACCGTATGTGCATCGTCCTGCAACATTTGTTTTTAATCATTTGTGGATATCCGAAATGTTCTTTTCTCAGTCGTTACGCTGTAAGTGTATTGCTGCAGCGTTGTCGAGAGATAAAAAAGCTTGTGATGAGGCTTTTGAATTCTTGCGTGCGAAAAAATATGAATTAGAAAAAGAACGTAAGTATTACACGAGGATTTTTACAAACGATATATCAAATGTCATCAAACAGCAGAAGGATGCGCATAGAATCATGGTCAGAGCAGAGAATGATTATTCGCGTTTGCAACCATCTGTTAGAAAAGTAGCAGATTATCTTGCAACACATGTTGCAGACACTTGTGGATTTTTTGAAGGAAAGATGGGGCAGATAATATGGTTTGAACATTATTATAGGTATTCAGGTGAATCGAAATGGGATGATTTGGCCTCAAGGCTTTGGGAGGATGTGGAAGCAAATGTGGAATGCGGTTTAATGCCCTTGGGATTCTCTAAAGGTTTATTGGGCATAGGGTGGAGTATATTCTATTTGTTTGCTAACGGTTTCTTAGAGGAGATACCTTATAAAGTGCTGAAAGTGGTAAATGAAGAATTGGTTCACTTGAATTTGGATAGTATAGAAAGTAGTGATTATGCTTCTTATGGAGGTTTGTTTGCCTATTGTGCTGCAAGCTTACAATTTGCCATGATAAAAAAACGTCCTTTACCTTGGAATGAAGATTTTAGAGATAATCTTGCAAGGAGTGCACAAAAGGTTTTGACAGTATCAACGGATTACCGTATTATTTATGATGCTCTTCTTTGCAAAGAATTACTTGCAAATGGAATGAAAGAAAATGCGCTGTCTTTGTCAATGTCGGATTGTATGGATTTTTCAGTCGCTTTTTCGGAAAAAGAAACTACATGGAACAATAAGTTGACCAGCCCGATTGTTTCCATGTCTTTAATGCTAATGATTTCACAAGAATGCTATGTACAGAATAAGTAAATATTGCCATTTGATTGATAACGGGAATAGTTATTTTTTGTATAACATATCCAATGAGAATATTATGGCTATTCAACCGGAATTGGCAAATTTGTTGGTTTCGCACAAAAATGATGTAGATGTAATCAAGGAAATTCATCCGACCTTTTTTGAGGAACTTCTACGCAGAGATTCTATTGTGCTGTCGGATATCAATGAAAGCCAAATGCTTATTGATAAATGGAAGGAGGCTGATACAAATCCGAAAATATTCTCATTAATAGTGCTACCTACGTTGGATTGTAATTTACGATGCTGGTATTGTTACGAAAAACATAACGCCGGGTCGGTAATGAAAGTTGATATACTGGATAGAATAAAAAGGCTGGTAGAAAAAAGAGTCGCTTCAAATGAGTTGGAAAATCTAAGTATCTCATTTTTTGGCGGTGAACCATTAATGGGCTATTCTAAAATTGTTTGGCCTCTTTTGGCGCATGCAAAAGAAAAATGTGATCAATATGGCAAGAAATTGCGGATAGGTTTTACTACAAATGGGACTTTAATTACAAAGAAAGTAATAGAGGATTTAGGAAGTTTGGATTGTCCCATTAATTTTCAAATAACGTTAGATGGAGATAAAATAAGGCATGATGCGGTTCGCCATATGCGTAATGGGAAATCCACTTATGATTTAATTGTTGGAAACATTAAACAATTGGTGCGTGCTGGGTTTATAGTATCGTGCAGAATAAATTATACCCACGATAATATGGGGTTCTTAAATGATATAGCGCCATCTTTTGGTGATTTGTCCAAGGAGGAAGGAGAGCATTTGCAATTTTATTTGCAGCAAGTGTGGCAGGAGCAGGCGGAATATAATATGGAGAAAGAGGAAGAGGCTGTCATTGAATATTTCAGGAAGTGTGGTCTTATGACTTCAGTTCCATCTAAGCATATGAAGCAAAGATGCTATGCCGAATCGGAAAATTGTTTTGTCGTAAGTTATAATGGCGATATATATAAGTGCACAGCATGGGACTTTACTCCAGAGCGGAAAGAGGGTGTTTTGCAAGAAGATGGAACCATCAAGCACAATCAAGTTTATAAACAACGTATGGAGGTGAAATTTGGAACAGAATATTGTCAAGCATGTTCGATTTATCCGATTTGCCATGGTGCCGGATGTTCACAGAATAAGTTGGAAAGAACAAAGTTTGATATGAAGGAGGGATGCCTTTTTAATTATTCCGAATCAGATAAACATGATTTAATACAAGAGCGCTTAAAGGCAGCAATAGAATTGTCGAATTCACAGTAAAAGTTGTATATCGTAATGTTTGTTATTCGTGGTTACACGTTTGCAGCAAGAGAATAATTGTTTAATTCAATAAAGTAAAGATGAAAGTAAAATCAGATTTGCTGGTGTCTTTAAAAGCAGAGATACCAGTAGTGGAAGCCTCCAAAGAGGGGCTGTTGTCTGGAGGTTTTATCTCCATAGAGAATGGGATGGTGGATTTGTTGGCCAATACCGACTGTAATAATGGCTGCAATTCGGGTTGCAATGACGGTTGTAACAGTAGTTGCAATACCAAATGCAATACTAAATGCAATACCAAATGTAATACGCAATGCAATACAAGTTGCAATTCGTCATGTAGTAAAGGTGCTTCCAATCCTTTTTGTGGAATGTCAATGCTGTTTTAGTATTTGATAAGTTGTAAGGGAACTTCAGAAGGAATAAAGGCCAAATTTGGTATCAATAAATCTAAGGTGATGACCATGTTGCCTATAGTACTCTTCTGAAGTTCTTTGTTAGTAGAATAGATTTGCATATTATAGTTATGAAAAAGACACTATTATTCTGTTTCGCACTATTGGCGATGTTGCTTCCTGCGTCAGCGGAGGATACAGGTTTGATTTATGGTTTTATCAAAAACAATATGACAAAGGAAACCTTGATGGGTGTCAAGGTGACGGCTTATACCGGCACAACGAAGTATCAAGAGTATATTACGCGAAAAGAACATACCTTTAATTATATTCCCGGTCCCTGGAAATTTAATGTGCCTAAAACCGGAGGTAAATACAGATTGGTTATTGAGAAGGAAGGCTATGAGACGGTGGAGGCTGAAATAGAGGTAAAGCCTTTTAAGAAATCGGAGATGTACAGATATGTGCAGGATTTTTACCTGAAGCGCAAACCGAAAGAACATAAGGTTGGCGAAGCAGTCGTGAGGGCAACCCGTGTGAAAATTTATCACAAGGGAGATACTGTGATGTATGATGCCGATGCTTTCAATTTGGCCGATGGCAGCATGCTTGACGGGCTGATCAAGTCGTTGCCGGGTGCCGTATTAAAAGATGACGGTGAGATTTTTGTCAATGGCAAGAAAGTGGATGCCTTGCTATTGAACGGCGAATATTTCTTTAAGCGCAACAACAAGGTGATGTTGGAAAATCTTCCGGCTTATATGGTCAAGACGGTAAAGGTGTATGATAAGAAAAGCATCATGTCGGAAGCTACGGGCGTGAATATGGGCGATGGCGAATATGTGATGGATGTCAATCTGAAAAAACAATATTCAATCGGTTGGATCGGCAATATGGAAGCCGGTATCGGAACTTCCGACCGTTATCTGGCGAGGCTGTTTGCCTTGCGTTTTACGGATGCTTCGCGCGTGGGTGGATATGTGAACCTGAACAATCTGAACGACGACCGCAAACCCGGCGAGGATTCGGAATGGACTCCGGCGAAAATGCCGCGCGGTTTGGTAAGCCGTAAAGTGGGTGGCGTGGATTACTTGATTAAGCCGAAGAACACGACGCACCGGTTCCAAGGAAATGTGGACGTGTCGTATACCGATGCCGATAATTATGGTGAGACCAGTACGGAAAATTATCTGCCTTCAGGAAATACTTTCGGAAAGAGCATGTCGCATTCCAAGGCAAGTTCCTTTAATATATCCTCGGATCACAGCCTGATGATACGCGACAGGAAAGGCCAGAACAATATTTATCTGGACCCTTATTTCAATTACCGGAAATATGACAACCGTAGTAATTCACTGTCTGCCATGTTTAATCGGAATCCGACCTTGACAATTCCCGGAAATGGACTGTTAGACAGTCTGAAGACTATGCACAGCCCCGAGCTGATGGCTATGACTTTGAATCGTCTTTTGTCATCGGCTAAGTCGGACGGTCATAAACTGAGCATGGGCACAGGACTGAATTGTTTCGGTACGCTTTATGCCAACAGTCTGCGTTTAGGCGGACGTATTTCATATGAAAGCCAGAAAGACAATCTGTTTGACAGACGAACGATAGATTATCCTAATCAGCCGGGTATGGTAACGGATTTCCGCAACCGCTATATTCATGACAGTCCTAACAGGAACTTGAATTACAATACCGATGTGGCTTATTTCAGAAGGTTCGATTCGGGAACACAGGCCTATCTGAGCTATAATTTCGGACAGAGAATCAAACGGCGCAATTATGAATTGAACCGCCTCGATGCCTTGTCAGACTGGGCAGAGAATACCAAGCACGAATTGGGCGAGCTGCCTTCGGAACGCGATTTCCGTTTGCGCACACTGGATGCACAGAACAGTTACAACCAGCATGAAATCAATACTTATAATGACATTCAAGCCCATTTCTCAACTAATTATTGGCCCAAAAACGAAAGCAGCAAGCGCAGATGGTATGAGTTGACGATCGCATTACCTTTAAGTATCAATCATTACCGCCTGAATTACAGCCGGGCTGATTATAGCGGCGTGACACGCAGGGATGCCGTGTTTTTCAATCCTTCGATAAGCGGTTATTATTCATGGAAGGAACAGTCGCGAGCCATAGACTATCGTTATGAACTGTCGCACGGAATACCCCAGATGACCAGTTTGATAGAGATTGAAAACAATGCCGATCCGCTGAATATATATTTGGGGAACAGCCAACTGAAAAATTACTCACGCCATGAGGCGGAAATTACTTACCGTACAAGTAATGACGAGAAAGAAATATCGTTCAGTGTAACACCGAGGTATATCATCTATACGAACTCGATAGCTTATGGCTACATCTTTGACAAAACAACCGGTGTCCGCCGCTATTCGCCCGACAATGTGAATGGCAGCTATTTGTTGTCGATGAATGTGAACTATGCCCGTCCATTGGATAAGAAGAAGCTATTGACTTTTCGGACGAATACTTACGGTCATATAGATCATGGAATCGATTTGATAGGCTTAGATGATGGTTCTGCACCGGTGCGAAGCAGTGTTTGTACGTATTGGGGAACTGAGCGTATCAATCTGGATTATAAGTTGGGCAAGCATTCGATAGGAGCAAAAGGTTATCTTGGTGTCGGTCATACGGCATCTGGTAGGAAGGACTTTGACAATCTGACATTATATGATTTCAATTACGGTCTGACAACTTTATTACAACTGCCTTGGGATGTCCAGTTGAGTTCGGATTTGACCATGTACAGTCGTCGCGGATATTCGAATAAAAGTGCCAACACGAACGACCTGGTATGGAATGCCCGTTTGAGCAAGCGTTTTGTAAAACAAAGGTTGACAGTTCTTGTTGATGGCTTTGATTTGCTGGGTAATTTGTCGAATATTTCTCAACTGTTGAATTCTCAAGGACGTACGGAAAGTTATTACAATGCCCTGCCAAGATACGTGATGTTTCATGTGATTTACAGATTTGCCAAGCAGCCTAAAAAGAGATAATGGAGTGCCATAGCCAGCAATGTTTTTTGCCAATGAACAAGGAAGTTCTGCATTCGTCCGCGATAGATGCGGCAGTGCCGCATCCCTTTCTATACGGTAAGACTTTGGGTGGCGGACGTTTGCAGGCTTCCTGCTTCCTCTCGGTTTAGAAAAAGCAAATATGCAGAAAATCATTGTAGAATTTTTGCAGTTGAACAAAAAAACACTAAGTTTGCAATGTAAAACGAAAAACAGTATGGTAGGAGCAGCACAAATTTCCGTGATACTTCCCTTTTGCAATTCCAAGAGGACGCTGGCGGCATGTGTAGAAAGCATATTGTCGCAAAGCTATTCCCGTTTTGAGCTGTTGGTTGCCGACTACGGTTCGACAGATGGCAGTGATAAAATCATAAACACGTTTGAAGACCAGCGTATTCGTGTTGTCAAGCGTGCCAATGGCTACGCAAGGGCTCTCAACAGTCTGATGAAACAGGCGGAAGGGAAATACATTGTACGTATGGATGCCGGATACATGATGAGCGAAGGACGGTTGCAAAAGCAACTCAATTATATGGAACAACATTCTGGAGTTGCTCTTATAGGAGGATATGTGGAACAGGTAGAAGCGGAAGGCGTGAGTTTGATTCATGACGTTCCACTGCAAGTTACGCCTTTGGATTTGGTCGGTTATTGCTGTATTCACACTCCTACAGTAGTAATACGCTCGAAAATCATAAAGGAAGACGGACTGTATTATGATGAATCTTGCGGTACTTTGGCAGATTATGCTCTATATTGTACAATGGCTCAAAAAGGAATGAAATTGTGCAATGTAGAGGAGGTCTTTGCCAAGACATGTCTTTGGCCAAAATGCGAAGATTTTTCTCTAAAAGATGATGTCAGTTGGAATATCCGTCTGAATTTGGCAAGCTGGATAAAGAAATGTGAATACGAAGTCATGCACGATTATCAGACACTACCTCCCAGCGATAAGAAATTAAGTGTTTGTATTTCTTTCTTGAATGAAGGAGAAGAAGTTGGCAAGACTGTCAAATGCATTCGTGAGACGGTGGGTGAAACAGTTGAGATAATAGTAATTAATGATGCTTCTGATGATGGGTACGACTATGAAGCGGATTTGAGAGGAATGAATGTTCACTATTATGTCAACAAAATGCGTATTGGTGCGGCGGAAAGTAAAGAAAAAGCCGTTCAGATATGTGGCACGCCATATTTTTTGCTGCTTGATGCTCATATGCGTTTTTATACAAAGGATTGGGCAGAGGTTATAGTGGCGGAAATTGAGCGAAATCCAAATTGTCTGTATTGCTGTAAAAGTAGGGTCTTGACGAAGAGTGGTGATGGAGTCGTTTGTGACGAAAAGGACGTTAAAGAGCATGGGGCATATCTCCGTTTTGATTTGAATTCATTTGTCCCAAGAATAAACTGGATGGGACAAAGTAGGATGCCTTATTTGTGTGAACCACAAATTCCGGCAATACTTGGAGCTACGTATGCAACGAGCAAGTCTTATTGGAATAGGCTAAAAGGACTGGAAGGGCTTATACATTACGGTTGTGAGGAACAGTATTTGAGTGTTAAGGCCTGGCTTGAAGGAGGAGGGTGTCGATTGATTGATAATGTGATAATAGGGCATATTTATAGGGATGATGCGCCATATCGAAGAGTTTTTGCACCGATTGTGTATAATTACGTGGTAGTTGTTAAAACTCTATTTCCAACGTCTGAAAGAGGGTGGGCTCTGGCGGCTATACAAAAAAATTACCCTAAAGCATATGAGCAGCTAAATGTGTTGAGTACATTAAATATGTCACAGCTTGCAGAATTGAGGAGATATTTTGAGCAAACATTTAAAGTAAACGATTTTTCTTATATTCGAAAAATCAATAATGTTGTTACATTTGAAAATGTTTTAGTCCTTGGTGAATGGGGAAAACGTTTGCCGACAATCATTCAAGAGATTGAAGGTGAATTAAAGGAAAACCATGAGATGAATCTTTTCTGTGGAAAGGTGGGGTATATGTTGGCTTTGGCTGAATATGCCGAAATTTACAGGGATGTCGAAGTTGACAAATATGCTTCTTGTTTACTATCTAAAATTTTAGATGCACTTGAAGCTATGGATTTCTCTGTTAGTTTGTCAGGTGGAATTGCTGGTATAGGGTGGGCCTTAATCTATCTGTTAAGGCACAAGCTTTTGAAAGACTCTTTGGAAAAAGAATTGAAATACATAGACCATCGTATCATGGAGTACGATGTAAGCAGGGTATCGGATAAAAGCTTCAAAACTGGTATCGGAGGTATTTTGGCGTATGTGGTAACGCGTTTGGGTATGCTGAATTCTTTTTCAGAGAGTGGATTCGATGAGAAGTATCTTTCCGGACTTAAATTGGTTGCAGAAGAAATTATAGCTGATTCTAATTCGGATGTGCGTACATTAAGCTACGCCTATCAATTTGTTTTTTGTATGGAACAAAGGAAATGGAATATATTGCCACCTAAAGTAAGTGATTTGCTTGAATTACCTGTGTTTGTCCCAAAAGAAGGAAAATACCAAAAGAAAGGATTATATGGGAAAGCAGGACTGGCTTTGTTTCTGTTGGGCAGGATACGGGCTGCCGGTAGCCTGTACCCGGATTTGTTGGATGAAGTAAAAAATAATGAATATGAAAACAAGTAGATACAATGTGTGCATTCCAATGCAGGGTGTTAGCCTAATATACAATTGCAGAACAGATGAAATCATTCAGGCAGATGAACGATTGGTGGATGTGTATAAGCTGAATATGGACCATCCTGAAGCGATAGAGCAGATTGCTCCGGATTTTTATCGCTATCTGTGTGACAAAGGTTTTGTTTTGGAAGATGAAATAGATGAGATTCAATTGATATTGAACGGTTGGAAAAGTGAGGATGAGTGCGGTAAGGATCTGTTCGTTACTGTTAATCCAACGATAAACTGTAATCTCAGATGTTATTATTGTTACGAAGAACATAATAAAGGAACGAAAATGTCGCAAGAAATCTTGGACGCTGTTGTGGCCTATTTCAAACGGCAAATCCAAAGCAAAAAGTATGATCAAATCGCTTTATCTTTTTTCGGGGGAGAACCTTTGATATATTTTAAAAATACAGTATATCCTCTATTGGAAGAAATACGGCAATTATTGAAAGGTAAGACTCTGTTTTCATTACAATTTACCACAAATGCAACGTTACTTACCAAAAAAGTTTTGGAGTATTTGAAGCCGTGGAATCCTTCTTTTCAGATTACAATTGATGGTAATGAATTTATTCACAATTTGGTAAAACAGCTGCCAGGGGAGAAGTCCGCTTACAAAATAGCAGTGAATAATATAAGGCTGTTGTTACAGCAAAAGCTCAAGGTTGCTATTCGTTTTAATTATACGGCGAAGACGCTGGATTACTTTTATGATGTACTTACTGACATGCAAGATTTTTCAGACTCAGAAAAATCATATTGCAACATCAACTTTCATCGGATCTGGCAAGATACAGTGATTCCCGATTCGGAATTGAAAGATTCTGTGGATGCTTTGGAAAAAGCCTTCCGAGAAAAAGGCTTTCATGTTATCAGTTCCTCATCACGGACTATCGGACGCTGTTACGGTGATAAGGAAAACAGTGTTGTCATCAATTATAATGGGGCTATTTACAAATGTACAGCCCGCAATTTTGATGAAGAACATTGTGAGGGACAGTTATTGCCGGATGGAAACATCAAGTGGAATGAGCGGTATGAAAAACGAAAAAATGTGCGATATTGCAATGCCGTTTGCCAGGCATGTCTCATTTTTCCGTTATGTCATGGAGGATGCAGTCAAAATAAGTTGGAGAGTGATAATCCGGATAAATGTTTAACACAGTTCTCAAATCAAGATAAACAGGATTATATCCTCCGGCGTATAAAGGATATTTATAAAGAGCAAAATAGAGAAACAATTTAAAGAAAGGAGGAGAAAGGAAAGAGAAAGGAAAGAAAGAGAATGTGTGTAGAAATAGAAATTCGATAACTTTTAATTATTACGCAATGAAAAAACAAAAAAAATTATGTAGTGCAATCGGCATGCCGATTCTAAGTTTGGATTCTGAAGGAAAGCTTCGCGGTGGTTTCGTTGGCTTATCAGGTGGCATAATGCCTTTGGACAATGACAGTGGATGCAGAAATACAGCTTGCAATAATAATGCTTGCCAAAATGCAAATTGCAATGGCTGTTCAAGTAGCCCAAATGATTCATGTAATAATACGAATTGTATTAATACAGGCTCCTGTAAGAATGACAATTGTTCTGCCGCAAAAAATAGTTCTTCATTTGCAGGTAATTCACTGTTGATTTAATTAATCTATTTAAAGAGGATGTGTGCTAAAGCACATTCTCTTTAGATTTTCAGCAACGTAAAAAGATATGTTATGAACAGAGGCCTTTTAAGAGCACTATCCTTTGCTTTATTGTTTGGCGTTTCCATAATCTCTCTATATGGTGAACGTCAGTATTCTATTTGGGGTTTCACATTTAATAAATTAACAAGGAGTCCTTTGGACAGTGTGAAAGTTGTTCTTGAGCATTCGAATGGGACGGCTGATACAACCTATTCAGCAATGAGGAGGGTCAATTACAAGTCGCGTCCTTTCTTTTCTTTTGACAAACTTACAGAGGGTGAATATATCTTGCATTGTTTTCATAAAGGTTATGAGGCCGTCAAGTTGCCGGTTTCGATCAAGAAACAGAGCAATACATTGGTTGTATTGGATTTTATTTATCTGGCTCCTAAGAAAGATCGTCGTCTGGGCGAGGCGAAAGTCCGTGCCAGCCGCATTAAGATGTATCACAAAGGTGATACGGTGGTTTTCGATGCCGATGCTTTTAATCTGTCGAAAGGAAGTATGCTGGAGGCTCTGATTGCCGAGCTTCCCGGCGTGCAGTTAAAAGACAACGGTGAGATATTCGTGAACGGAAAGAAGGTGGACGACTTGTACCTGAACGGAAAGGACTTTTTCAGAGGCAATCGATTTGTGTTATTGGAAAACCTGCCTTCATACATGGTGAAGGACATCAAGGTGTATGAACGGGACTATGCACTCAGACGACCTACAGATCCGAAACCTTATACGATGGATGTGGTGCTGAAGAAACAGTATGCCCAGGGATGGATAGCCAACGCAGAGGTGGCCGGCGGTACGTCGGAGCGTTATCTGGGGCGGATATTCGGTTTGCGGTTTACAGACTGCTCGCGGTTGAGCCTTTATGGTGACATGAACAATGTGAATGACAACCGCAAGCCGGGGCGTACGGGTGACTGGCAACCGCAGGATGTGTTGGGTGGTCGCCAACGAACACGCAAGGGCGGTGTGGACTTTTATGTGGAAGACAAGATGGATATGTGGTCGTTCAATACGGCCAATGAAGTGAACGATTCCCGTGCCAATTATGATGTGGACGAAAAGAATTCGATGTTTTTACCTGTCGGAAACGCTTATAGGCAATCTTCTGTGCAACTGATGTCGAAAAATACGCGTTGGAGGAGTAGTAATGAATTGAAACTGAAGTTCGGTAATCCTGACAAGCTGTTGAAACCTGCCAGCATGACAGTCAAGACGAATTGGGGCTATCGAACGTTCCAACATGAGCAAGCATCGTGGGCCATTGACCAGAATTTGCCGTTTGATAGCCTGACGGGGCTTTCCGGCTTTAACAAGTTGCTTTCCATTTCCTCGGAGAGCCAATGGTATTCACACCTGCTGAACCGTTCGCAGTCGGATGCTTTCCAATATGGCTATGAATTTGATACAGACGGTTCGTTGGATGGAAGCATTAAAATAATAAACAGCAATTCTTCATTTTACCCTATGTTGAAGTGGAATTATGAAAAATCGAATACCTACAGCTTCAGGTGCCAACGGATAGACTATCCCAATGTGGGAACGCCAACGGAAAATGTATACAGGCATTTGCATGCCAGTTCTCCACATGAAAAGTACGAAATTGTGGGTGGTACGGAATATGCCTATTGGTTGCCTTTCAATGTAGGAATCATGCCCGGAATAGAGTACCGCCACAACTACAGTTCGTCAGACCGTTCTCTGTTCAATCTGGAACGTCTGGAGCAGTGGGGCGTGGATGACAAACGCAGCCTTCAAGAATTGCCATCGACACGCGACTCCCTGCAGATGGCATTCGATGCGGCCAACAGCTACTACAGTTCCACTTATGAGAATACGGTAGTTCCGGCCTTGAACATTCAAGGAGAAATACCTATGAAAGATGAAGCCTATCGTTTATATATTGATGTAAAAATGCCATTTGAAATCAACCATACAAAACTCCATTATAATCGTGGCGACTTACAGGCGGAACTTCACCGTGTGACGAGGTTTTTCAAACCGAATGCCAACTTCGTTTTGGCAGACAGGGTAAAGAACATGTCCTACGGAATAGATATGAACTGCAGGTCTACGGCTCCCTCGTTGGTATACAAATTGGATATTACGGATGATGTCAACCCGCTGTACATACAGCGCGGCAACAGTTCGTTGAAAAACACGACGAGCTATTATGCCAATGTGTTCGTGAGCCGTAGCGGTCTTCCCCATTACGGTTCATGGTCGACATCCATGAATTATAATGTAGTGCGCAATACGGTGGCGATGAGTGTGCTTTATGATTCCGGAACCGGTGTCCGCACGACCCGTCCCGACAACGTGAACGGCAACTGGAACTTGGGCGGCAATACGAACTACAGCCGTTGCTTGGACAAGAAGGACCGTCTGACGTTTGATACGCGTACGGGTTACCGCTACCTTCACAGCGTGGATCTGACTGGAACGACAGCCGTAGAGCGTAGTGTGGTGGAGACGCTCAACCTGAATGAGGAGCTCAGTCTGAAATACAAGATAGGCAAGAACACGCTCGGAGTGAAGGGCAAAGTGGCCTGGTCGAACATAGACAGCGAGCGTCCGGGCTTTTCTTCGATGAATGTGACGGACTTCAGCTACGGTATGACAGCCTTGCTGAATCTTCCCTGGAAATTGCAGCTGAATACGGATTTGACGATGTTCAGCCGTCGCGGTTACGAGTCGGCTTCGATGAATACGGACGATCTGGTATGGAACGCCCGTCTGAGCCGCGTGTTCCTCGGCGGCAGCCTGACATGCTTCGTCGATGGTTTCGACCTGTTGGGCAATCTCTCGAACGTGGTTAGGAACGTGAATGCGCAAGGCAGGACAGAGACGCGTTACAATGTAGTGCCCCGTTATGTAATGCTGCATGTGATATACCGATTGAATAAACAACCAAAAAAGAAATAACCAATAACCTGTATAAAATGAAGCTGCCATGCGTTTGAAATATACCCGTCAGTTTGATCAAATGGATTGCGGACCGGCTTGTATCCGCATGGTGGCTTCGGCTTACGGCCGCACTTATCCGCTGAGCTATTTGCGCACGCTTTCGCATCTGACACGTGAGGGTGTGAGCGTGGCGGGCATTCGTGATGCCTTGAAAGAAATAGGAATGGAAAGTGTCACGTTTGAGATGACACTTGACCAACTGGAAGAGAAGTGCCCATTGCCGGCCATTCTGCATTGGGAGCAGAACCATTTCGTGGTCCTTTACAAAGTGAAGCGCAACCGCTGGACTAATAAACGTACCTTCTATATAGCCAATCCGGCTTATGGCAAGCATGGATATGACGAAAAGGATATGGAAAAGTGCTGGTTGAACGGTGATAGGGGCATAGTAGTGGCCATTGAACCGGCGGAAGACTTCTATCGTCATGAGGATGTGAAAGAGAAGCACTCATTGCTGAAGTTCGGGAAGAAGTATGTATGGCCTTTCAAAAACGAGATGGTGCAGTTGTCGATGGGGCTGTTGAGTGGGTTGGTACTGTCGTTGGTGACACCGTTTCTGACGCAGGCCTTGGTAGACCAAGGTATCGGCATGAGGGATTTCGGTATCATTACCACATTGCTTGTCGCCCAGTTGTGCCTGTTCGTGGGAAGTTTTACCATGGGCATGGTGAGCAGCTGGGTTTCGCTTTATATGGGTACTCGAATCAGCATCAGAATCTTGCATGACTATCTGGCAAAGCTGATGAAGCTGCCGATGACATTTTTTGAAACCAAAAGTGTGGGCGACTATCAGCAACGCATAGGTGATCATTACCGTTTGCAGAGCTTTACGACACAAGGAAGCATGCAGACTTTGTTCTCGCTCTTGACCGGAATGGTGCTGTCGGTGATTATAGGTTTTTACAGCTGGAAAATTTTGCTGTTTTATTTGGCCATGACCGGTATAAGCGCGCTTTGGATGAGTTATTTCTTCAGAAAGAGGAAAGCCTTGGATTATGAGCAGTTCAAACTGAATGCGCGTAACCAAAACAAGGTGTATGAACTGATGACCGGCATAACGGATATCAAACTGAATGCCTATGACGGCTACAAGGTGAAGGAATGGGAAACGATGCAAGAGGAGCTGTATGCAATGAGTCAGAAGGTGCTGCGTTTGGATCAGATACAGAACACCGGTTATACGGTAATTGGCCAAACGAGGAATATTCTGGTTACATTCTGGATTGCCGCCGCTGTGGTATCGGGCGATTTGACATTGGGAATGATGATGAGCATCAGTACCATTATAGGACAAATAGACGGTCCGTTGTCGCAACTGATAACATTCCTGCGCCAGCTGCAGGATGCGAAGATCAGTCTTGAACGTTCGGAAGAGGTACATCTCTGTGAAAACGAAGACAAAAAGGACGGGATGGATGTGCCGACCGACAGCCCGAGGGATATAGAACTGAAAGATGTGACTTTCGGTTATATAGGCAACGTCGGAAAGCCTGTGCTGGAGAATGTTTCAATAAAGATTCCGGCAGGAAAGACCACGGCCATAGTAGGCGAAAGCGGTAGCGGAAAGACTACGTTGATGAAGCTTCTGTTGAAGTTCTATGAACCGACGAAAGGCAGCATCCTGTTGGACGGAAAAGACTTGCGAATGTATAAGGCCGAATCGCTGCGCCGGGCTTCGGGCATTGTGATGCAAGACAATTTTGTCTTTTCGGACACCTTGAAAAACAATATCACCTTGGGAGAAACGTACGATGTACAACGGATGCAGGATGCCCTTGAAGCAGCCTGTCTGAAAGAGTATGTGAACGGGCTTCCGTTGGGTATCAACACCAAGATAGGGGCAGAGGGCAACGGCATTAGTGGTGGAGAAAGACAGAGAATCATGATAGCGCGTGCCATGTATAAGCATCCTATCTATATGCTGCTGGACGAGGCCACCAGTTCGCTTGATGCTGAAAACGAGAGGAAAATCACCGAGAATCTGAGGCGTGAGTTTGCCAGGAGCACCGTGGTGGTTATAGCACACAGGCTTTCTACCGTGAGACATGCCGACAATATTGTTGTGCTGAAGCACGGGATTGTGGCAGAGCAAGGTACGCATGAGGAGCTCGTGGCATTGAAGGGCGTATATTATAATTTGGTAAAGAATCAATTGGAACTGGCAAGTGAATGAAAAAGGTAAAAGGTTTTTGGATTCATTGGGGCATGAGTGCCGTGATGCTTTTCATACTGGCAGCAGTAGTGATTATCTTGCAGGTAGTGAAATTGCGTACTAAGATTCCCGTGGAAGTGATATGGTCAGGAAAAACGGATACTGTGGTTATTTATGTTCAAAAAGACAGAATGGTGGATTGTAAGCCGGGGCGCCGTTTGAATGTTGAAGTGCCCCGAGAGAGTTCCCTGTCGTTTATTGTTGTGACTAAGGATGAAGAATGTAACTATTACCGCTGCAAGGCAGTGACAAAGGATGTGGACTTGTTGCGCCGACGCATGGGAGGCAACACGAAAATGGATGCCTTTGTGTTTGCCCGTGAAGTGAAAATATGGAATCTGGTATTTTCCAGGAAAGCCGGAAAGGACTAACGTGAAATCCAACTTTCAGGATTCAAGATTTTGGTCTCTTTGCGCAATTGGAAGTGGAGCGTATAGTTTCCTGATGCATCGCGTGCCACATTTCCCAGTGATTGTCGCGTAGAGACACGCTGTCCTTTTGAAACGCTTACAGAAGACAGGTTGCAATAGACAGAAATGTAACTACCATGCCGGACGAGTACATTCATCATGCCACCGAAGGCAAAAACCATGCTGACTTCACCGTTGAATACACATCGGGCGCTGGAGGGGGATTTTGTTGTCAGGTTGATGCCTTTGTTGTCAAGCCGTACACCGGATAGACCTTTCATGGAATAATTTCCGTAGTGGGCCGAAATGACATAAGGCCCGGTAATGGGAACAGGTAGTTTTCCGCGATTGGAAGAAAAGCTTTGCCCCAATTTGTATTCTTTGCTGCTTTCCTTATATTCTGGCATTGGCTCTCTTCTTCGTGTGGTTTTCTGCGAATTATCTTTCTTTGATTTGCCATTTTCAGATGCAATGTTCCTTTTCTCGCTCGCCTGGCGTTTTTTTCGTTCTTCTTCCCTACGTTTGCGCTCTTCGGCTTCTCGGCGTTTCCGCTCCTGTTCGATGGCTTGTTGAACGAAATATTCTATTTTCCCATTGAGCCGGGTCATTTCCTTTTTGTTCTGAGCCAAGACATTCTGCAGTTGTTTTTGCTGGCCTTGCAGTTGCTTTACAGTCTTCTTCTGTTGGTCTTGCTGAGTTACGAGTTTTTCTTTTTCAGCTTGTTGCTTCCCTAATGCCTGGCTGTGCTTTGATTTGCTACGAAGCAACTCTGACTGAACTTGGTGAACCTGCTCTTCTTTTTTTTGAATAAGCATGCCTTGTACGCGCTGATATTTGGCGTATTCGCGGGTATATCGATAGCGGCGCAGCATTTGCGAAAAATTGTCGGCCGAAAGAATAAATAACAGCTTGTTTTGCGATTTCCGGTTGTTATATAAATAAAGCATGGAACGTTTGTATTTGTCCTTCTTCTCATCCAATTGCTTGTTGAGCTTTCGTAGTTCACCGGAAAGCCTGTTGACATGGTGCTGGATGGAATCAATGCGAAATTGCATGTCTTTGATACTTTTTTCCTGCTTTTCGATTTGTCCGTTGAGAATGGACAGGTTGTTCAATCCTTTTTGGACATTGCGGCTTGTTGATTTCAGCTGTTGTTCGCTTTTTTGAATTTTCTTCTGAAGCTGAGCCTTCTGTGTGCGCAGTTGACGTATCTTTCTGTTTGTTTGTGCCGGAAGGCTCAAAGCCAGACTGCATAAAAGGAACAACAGGAATATTTTTTGTTTCATTGTTTCTACCGTTTTCACGATTGCTTAGAGGGCTCCGGCCAGTTTGTCCAACAATTTGTTGATATCCATTGGACTGTATTTTGAAGATACATTGGTATGGGTTGCCCAGTCGGAATCGTTGTTCAGGTTACTCAGGTTCATGTCAAGGGTATAGGTCTTTTTATCTCCTTTGAATTGGAGCCGTATGGAAGATGGAAAAGTTTTTCCTCCCAATTTGACGAAGTTGCTGTAGCGGCATTCCAGATTGTCTTGATTGTCGATGTTCTTAGGTCGTATGGTGGTTCGGTTGATTTTCGCTGTATTCGTAATGGTCAGGAAAGAGTAGTCGAATTGTGGTGCCGTAGAGAGAATAAGCAACGTATGGTCGCCACTTTCAGAAACGCGGAAGTCGTTGAGTGCGGTTGACACATCGGCTGTTCCGGGAACAAACAGCTCGTTCCAAAAGAGAGCCTGCAATGCATTGAAGTCGAGTTTGGCCGATTGCAGAAAATCAATCTTGGTGTAGTCTACCCGCGCGTATTGCTTGTGAACCCGGTCGAGTATCAAAACATCTTTCGGGCTGAATTCCATGCGTCCTACTTCAATACCCAAAAACGAAAGAGAAAGTTGAATGACCTCATTGCGCATCATTTTAAGATTGCCGCTAAGCGAGATGTTCTTATCACCGGCTTGTATGCTTATTTTCATTTTTCCGGTGACGGCTTTTTCCGATTGGCTGTTGCCAACTACTTTGTATTTGTATAGGGCTTCGGTTGTTGCACCTTCGTCTTTATCCTTTTGCAGGTTGCGTCCCGATTTGCAGCCGGCCATTGTCAGTGCCAATATAAAAATGAATAGGAGTATAGTGATTTGTTTCATGGTCGGATATATTTGGATTTCTTTATTTTCTGTCTTAGTGTTGTAGAATTGCTGCCTAATTGTAATGCCTTTTTCCATGCTTGACGGGCTTCTTTTTTTCTTTTCAATTGTATGTAGATGTCGCCGGCATGTTCGTAGAGGCTGGCGTCTTCTTTGTCATTTTTGACAAGTTTCAGTGCTTGTTCTATGTAGGCACGGGCTTGTTCATAGTCTTTTCGTACAAATAGAATCCACGCATAAGTGTCGATGTAGGTCGGATTGTCGGGTTCTATTTTGAGTGTTCGTGCACTCATTTGCTCGGCTTGATCTAACCGCTCTTCTGCCAAGGAAAGAAAATAGGCGTAGTTGTTGAGACAGACTATGTTGGAAGGGTTGTAGACCAAAGCAGAATCATAGCAAGCGTATGATTCGCGGATTTTACCGCTTTCGTGCAGTGCATCTGCATAGGCGGAATAAAAACCCGAAACGATTTCCTTGTCTTTTGTAGCCGATACATAATGTGCTCCGTTTGAAAATAGCTGGATGGATTCATCAATGCGTTTCTGTTGATACAGAGCACCACCGCCAAGGTAATAATAAAGAAGTTTGCGCGGATTGAGCTTAATGCCTTCGCAGCACAGGTCGGCAGCGGCTTTATAGTCGCGGTGGTTAAGCCTGTCCTGAATGAGCGTAAGGCGAGCCGATTCGTTGGACGGATTAATCTCCAGAATTTTTTTCATGCAGGGGATGTAAGCCGTGTCAGGTGCATTTTTTGAAGCCAGGTATTGTCCGTAGAGTTCAGGTAATTTGGTATCGTTCATCGGCTGTTGCCAAAGTTTCTTGAAGATTTGTGCGATGCGATTTTCTGCTTTTGTCCCTTTCAAGTTGCTGATGAGACCTTGCGCCAATGAAGCACGAAGCTCGGATGGTTGTTGTGCATTAAGGATGACAGACTCGCAGGCGTCAAGCAGTTTCGGCTCGTTTTGTGTATTTTGAAAATAGTATACGCGGAACAATTGGGCAGATAGGTTGCCGGGATTCTTTTGAATGGCTTTTTCATAGGTTTTCCACGCAGTTGCCGTGTCTCCTTTTTGCAAATATGCTTCGGCGCATGCAATTGGATAATAATCATTGTCAGGGTTTTCCCGGATAAGCTGGTCGGCAATCTTGAAGCCTTCGTCAAAGTGCTTCATCTGAAAACATGCTTTCATCTTCATGTTTTGAAGCTCTTCAGAGCCACCTTCTGCCTTTTCCCATTCATTGAGGGTTGCAATCAGATTGTCGAAATCTTGCTGTCGTTCGTAGATGGTTACAAGCATCTGATAGGCAGTAGCTCTTTTCAGCTCATTGTGAGTGAGCTGCTTGAAAATGGGTATGGCCTCTTTGATGTTGCCGTTTGCCATTTCATATTTGCCATAAGATTCAAGATAGAAAGTGTTGTCGGGCGATTTTTCTGTGGCTTTTTTATAAAGGGCTTCTATCTGTTCGGGCTCCAGGATTTCACTTTGCGATGCTACTTCTGCCAGGTCAAATAAGGCTTCCGGTGCATCAGGCTTTATTTCAAGTGCGCGTCTCAGCAGGTTGAATTGAGCAGTAAGATTACCTTTCTCACGTTGTACAACGGATTCCAAGTAATAAAGATTAAACTTCTCATCATTGAGGGTGGCAATGGTTGCAGCTTTGTTGAGCTTTTTTGCTTTGCGTGCAAAGGCTGGTTGGAATGTGGATGACAATAAGGATGTAAGAAGAATTATTGTTGCGATAGCCCTCATGATTTTCAATCTTACTATATGCATCTGCCTTTCCATTCCTTTTTGTAAGCTATTATTTGATGCCGGTGTGCCCGAATCCGCCGGCTCCACGCTCTGTCTCGTCTAATGTTTCCACTTGTGCCCATTCTGCTCGTTCATAGCGTGCGATGACCATTTGTGCAATGCGCTCGCCATCGTTGATGATAAAGTCTTCATCGGAGTGGTTAATCATGATGATGCCTATTTCCCCACGGTAGTCGGAATCTATGGTTCCGGGTGAATTCAGTAAACCTATACCTTTTTTCAATGCTAATCCGGATCGTGGTCGTATTTGAGCTTCATATCCTTGTGGAAGAGCTATGTAAAGGCCTGTAGGAATTAAGGCTCGTTCATGGGATCTCAGCGTGAATGGTGCTTCCAAATTGGCACGAAGGTCCATGCCTGCACTGCCTTCTGTTGCATACGATGGGAGGCTGTGGTGAGAACGGTTGATGATTTTTACTTTCATGGTAGGCATGTTAGTTACTTTAAGCGGCAAAGTTAGCAAAAGTTGTCCATAGTTATCGGCTTGAAAGCGGTTTGTTCTTTCTTGCGCAGAAAGATTTTCATCAAATTCGTAACTTTGTGACTTCAACAAATTAAAGGATGATGGAAGTTATCGAGAATGATATAAAAAGGATGGATTGGTTGAAACTGATTTCGTCTAAGCGTTTGGGACAGGAATACGGGCATCGTGGAATGGCTGAGCACAGGACGGAGTTTCAACGTGATTACGACCGTTTGATTTTTTCTTCCCCTTTTCGCCGCTTGCAGAATAAGACGCAGGTGTTTCCTCTTCCCGGAAGTGTATTTGTGCATAACAGGCTGACGCATAGCCTTGAAGTGTCGAGTGTCGGACGCTCGTTGGGCAATGATGTGGCCCGTGAGTTGCAGAAGAAACATCCCGAGCTAAGAGATACAGCCGTCTCGATGCTTGGTTCTATTGTTTCACCGGCTTGTTTGGCTCACGATTTGGGCAATCCTCCTTTCGGTCATTCCGGAGAACGAGCCATTTCCAGTTTTTTTTCAGAGGGTAAAGGTCAAAAAATCCGTGACCGTATTATTAGTGAATGCGGCGATGAGCTGGGTGGATGGCTGTGGAGTGACATTATCAACTTTGATGGGAATGCCAATGCCTTTCGTTTGTTGACCCATCAATATGACGGGCGGCGCAAAGGGGGCTATGTGATGACTTACAGTGTTCTTGCTTCAATTGTAAAGTATCCCTACACGTCTGTCTTGTCGGAGGGACGTCCCAAATTCGGCTTCTTTCAAAGTGAGGTGCATGACTATGAAACAATAGCTCACGATTTGGGCATTATTTGCCTGCACAATGATGGAGGTGCCGGCAAACGATATGTTCGTTACCCGTTGGCCTATTTTGTTGAGGCGGCCGATGATATTTGCTATGAGATTATGGACATCGAGGATGCCCATAAGTTGCATTTGCTGACGACAGAGCAGACATGTGACTTGCTGCTTGGCTTTTTCGATGGCGACATGCGTGAAAGGATATGCTCTGCCCATCCTTATGTCACCGACCCGAACGAAAGAGTGATGTATTATCGTTCGTGCGTTATCAATATGATTGAGCAAGAGTGCGTGAAAGCTTTTGTCAATCACGAAGAGGAAATTCTGGAAGGGCGTTTGCAGGGTTCTTTGATAGAGCATACAAGTGAAAGATGCCTACGGGCATTTCGTGCTTGCGCCGATTATGCCAAGAAGCATGTCTATACTTCAAGGGATGTGCTGGATGTCGAATTGGCAGGCTATCGCATCATCTATACTTTGTTGGATTTGATGACAGATGCCATATTAGAACCCGGCAAGGCTTACAGTCGTTTGTTGATTGATCGTGTGCCTAATCAGTACCAGATTCGTCATCCGAAATTGCATGGCCGTGTGATGGGAATGCTGGACTACATTACTGGCATGACGGATGTGTATGCGTTGGATCTTTACAGGAAAATAACGGGTCTTAGTCTTCCTGTGGTTTAGCAAAGCAGATTCCATCGTCGGTTATTTCAATGGCACGTTGTCGGTAAAGTGCTCCGATGGTCTTTTTAAAAGTCTTTTTGCTTACGTGGAAACGGTCGGCTATTTCATTGGCCGGCGTATGGTCGCCATATGGCAGAAAGCCGTTGGCAGTGTAAAGTTCATGCATCAGGGTGTGAGCGAATCCGGTGATGAGTTTTTTCCCCGAAGGCTGTAGGGCAAGGTCTATTTTTCCGTCATCGCGCACTTGTTTTACGATGGCTTTCAGCTTGTCGCCGATATGTATGGGCGAGAATGTTTCGTTGCGGTAGATAAGGCCTTCAAATTTGCTTTCAACGATGACTTTGTAGCCCAAATCTGTTTGTTTCCAGACGAAGGCATCAACTTCCTGGCCTGGAGCAAAATTCGGGTGGTCATCAGATATGTAACGATCGATTTTCGATGTGCCTACAATTCGTCCAGTCTTTTCATCGATGTAGATATATACCCAATAGCTTCTGCCTTGTACGAATCGCTTTCCTTGTTCGCTGAACGGGACAAACAAATCCTTCATCAATCCCCAGTTCATGAATGCACCAAAGCGGTTGGTCCATGCTACTTCCAAGAAAGCAAATTGGCCGACTTCTGCCAACGGTGTTTCTTGTGTGGCCACCATTCGACCCGATTGGTCAAGATAGACAAAAACTTTGACTTCATCACCCGCGTGCATATCGTCGGTGACATATTTCTTGGGCATCAGAATGTCCTTGCCGTTGGCATCGAGAATGGCTCCATGGTCGGTAAACCGTATGATACGTAGTAGGTTGAAGTGCCCGATTTGCATGGTTGGAAAGCTTTGTTAGATAGTCGGGTTGTCTGTTCTTGTATGCGAAATGATGCCGTCTTTCATGTGAATGGTGCGGTCGGTCAGTGAGGCCAACGATTCGTCGTGAGTCACGATGACGAATGTCTGTCCCATCTTGTCGCGCAAGTCGAAAAACAGTTTGTGGAGCTCGGTTTTGTTTTTAGTATCCAAGCTGCCCGAAGGTTCATCTGCCAGAATGACGGCCGGATTGTTTATCAACGCACGTGCAACGGCAACACGTTGGTTCTCCCCTCCAGAAAGCTCTTTGGGACGGTGGCTTGCCCGGTCGGCCAATTTCATGAAATTAAGCAATTCCATGGCGCGTTCGCGGCTTTCCTTATAGTTGTTGCCGGCGATGAAAGCCGGAATCATGACGTTTTCCAATGCCGTGAATTCGGGTAGCAGCTGGTGGAACTGGAATACAAAACCAATATTGGTGCAACGAAATTTTGCCAATGGTTTGGATTTCATGCCCGAGATGTCTTGGCCTGCAATGACAATGCTTCCTGAGTCGGGTTTATCCAACGTGCCTATGATTTGGAGCAAGGTGGTTTTCCCGGCACCGCTCGGCCCGACAATGCTCACTATTTCTCCTTTGTCGACATGGAGGTCAATGCCTTTTAGTACGCGAAGAGTACCAAAACTTTTTGTAATGCCGTTGATATCTATCATGCTATTATTTCTTCTGCAAAATTAGGCGTTCTTTTATGACGCACCAAATTTTTACGGATTAATAATGAAATTCAAACGGGTGGCTTGTGTTTTTTCGCTGTTGCATGTGAGAATACGTACAAAGGAAGGTGGAGTGTAACTTGTTTTTTGTACTTTTGCCTTAGCGAATGGAGTTTATACAAGAAAAAGCAAGATAAAAACATGGCAATCTTTAAAAGAGTGTTATTGAAACTGAGCGGCGAGAGCCTTGCCGGTCAGCAAGGATACGGCATAGACGTTTGCCGTCTTAACGATTATGCCGCGCAGATCAAGGAAGCGCGCGAGATGGGTGTTCAGATAGGTATAGTTATAGGCGGTGGAAATATATTCCGTGGTTTAAGTGGAGCCGGTAAAGGCTTTGATCGGGTCAAAGGAGACCAGATGGGAATGTGTGCCACAGTAATCAATTCACTGGCGTTGAGCAGTGCCCTTGGTGCTGTAGGCGTGCCGAGCCGCGTGTTGACGGCCATCAGAATGGAGCCTATCGGAGAGTTTTATAGTAAATGGAAAGCTTTGCGCCTGCTGAACGATGGCGAGGTGGTTATCATGAGTGGCGGAACGGGCAATCCCTATTTTACCACAGATACGGGCTCGTCGCTGCGCGGTATTGAAATCGAAGCCGATGTGATGTTGAAAGGAACGCGTGTCGATGGCATTTATACAGCTGACCCTGAAAAAGATCCGACTGCTACCAAATTCCATGACATAACCTATGATGAGATTTACAATAGAGGTCTGAAGGTGATGGACCTTACGGCTACTACAATGTGCAAAGAAAATAATCTGCCTATTTATGTGTTCAACATGGATATATATGGAAATCTGAAAAAGGTGTTGGACGGTGAGCAGATAGGGACACTTGTGCATAACTAAGGGTGCTGTTTGCGCTATAATACGGCAAACGCTCCGGACAGCCATTGTATGGCTTTCGGAGCGTTTGTAGATTTAGCGGCTGTCGGGATGTTGTCAATCCGGATTGTTGTCCTCTGTTTCTTCAGCTTTTTCTTTTTGTTCCATCTTTGAACTCAATTTCCATGTGATGAGGAACGAGGCTAATAGACCCAAACCTGTTCCAAAGGCCAGTGAAATCCAGAATTCGAGTTGTCCTGAGCCGAATTTCATTAAACTGGCAAGAATCATGCCTAATCCCAAGCCTATCAATGACAGGCCACCGGTTAAGTTGGTTGTGGACAGCCTCCATTTTTTGTTTTGGCGTGGTTGATGGGCAACAAGCACTTTGGCCGTTTCTGGGTCGAGGTTGTTTGCTTCTGCAATGGTCTTGCGGAGCTCGGTTTCGGAGCGTTTGTTGGTGATACTTGTTACGGTGAGGCAGATAGCTATCACGATGGGGATAGCCATTGACATTACGATTGCAAAGATTCCTTCCATGTCTCTTATTCCTTCCATGTGTCTTATGTATTTAATTGTTTTGTTTGTCTTCGGTATTATGACTCGCAGAAAGGCATTTTATTACAAATCTTCGGCATGAATTTTTGCAATGATTGCAGAGAGCGAAATAAACAAGATGACAACAGTCAGTCCTATAAAGCAGAGTGCAACCGTCGAGAAGTTGCTGTGGGCTGCATTATTGTAGGTTGTCCAGCAATAGGTGGCAAAGAGCAACGGACAGCCGAAAGCGATGGCAATCATTTTTATGATTTTGCCGAAAACTGCATGACGGCGGCTTTTCTGCAGTTGCGACAGGATATTTTTGTTGATGCCCTTGAGTGTCTCGTCGCGTTCGATGGCTTCAACAATCAATTGGTCGAGTTCAGTATTGTTCATGGTCTTGTGCTTTTAGTTGTAGTCTTAGTTTCTCACGTATTCGGTGAAGCTTCATAAGGACATTGGCCGGAGTGAGTTTTAGCTCCTTCGCAATTTCATGGGCTTTTAGTTTCTGATAGTAATGCAGACGGATGATTTCGCGGTCTTGCGATGGCAACAGCTTGATGGCTTCGTGAAGGTGGCACAATTGCTCTTCATGCTCGTCATCGTAGGGCTCGTCTGCGATATCTTCGCAAACATCTGATGCTTGCTGCCGTTTCATTTTGTCGAGCAGACTGATGGCGATGTGTGCGGATATGACGGAGAGCCAAGGGGCAAGTGAATTGCTTCTGTTCCACGCGTCAAGATTCATGTAAGCTTTGATGAAAGTCTGCTGGGTGATTTCGGCAGAAAGTTCCTTGTTGTGCGTAATGCCCATGGCTTTCGAGAATACCAGACCGGAGTACTTCTCGACGAGCACTCCGAACAGCCTTGTGTCGTGTTGCTTGAGGATATTGTCAACAATCTGCGAATCATCCATGCTTTTGCCCTTTTATGTTAGGACAGCTTTGCTTGCCGATTATGACAGGCATGCGCGTGAAAAGATGTGAACAAGTGACAAGACAAGGGACTTAGTCATGCATAAGCATCAATGAGGCAATGATTCCATCGCGAACCCCGATACGTGGGGCTTGAAGGGACGGCACATTGGCGGCGTGGGCTATATTGAGAAATATTTCGGCAGCCTCAACGATGATTTCAGCGCGGTCTTGCTTGAGTTGGTAAAGTTCCATCCGCTGTTTTATGTCGAGGGGCTTCAACAGGCTGTGCAGCTTTTCTATATTATTGGTAGTGATGGTGTCTGTATGTTCGTCAGGGGCGAACATGCGGCATATTTTATGGATGCTTCCCCCGCTTCCTATCAAGTGCAGAGGCTTGTATTGGCCGGATAGATTCTTAATCTCGTTAATCAAGTCCTGCATGTCTTCTTGTCGTTGCGTATGGTTGTTCATACGCATGGAGCCAACACGGAAGGAGTGGGTGTAGAGTGGCTCCCGGTTGTGGCATAGGCTGATGTCAGTGCTTCCGCCGCCGACATCGACAAACAGCAGGTAGCCTGTAGCAGCCTTTGGCTGCATGTAGTAGCTGAGCCGTGCAAGGGAGGCTTCTTCTTGCCCCGAGATGATTTGGATTTTTATGCCTGTCTTTTTGAATACAGCTTCAATAACTTCGATGCCGTTGGCTGCGTCTCTTAATGCGGCGGTGGCACATGCGCGAAAGCGAATGACATGGTGTTTGTCCATTTCTTCTTTATAGAGGGAGATGGCCTGTATGAGCTTTTCTGTTTTCTCGTGTGATACAGTGCCGTTGGCATAGACATCCGCTCCCAATTTGATGGGTGTACGGGTGAAAAAGTCGTATGTGGGGCGTACGTCAGGTATATAACGGTCGTGCATGCTCTCTGTCTCTTTGATAAGCAGGCGGCAGGCGTTGCTGCCGATGTCGATGGCTGCAATATGTGTCATAGGTGCAATGGATATACTTGTGGGTAAAAACAAAAACTGCACGTCATTTGTGTCAAGGAAATGACGTGCAGCCTTTATGAAAGTTGATGTCTACTTACTTGACAGGGATGAGAGAACCCTCAACGTCAGGTGTAACATTCAATTTAGTCTTTGCTGTGTAGTAGTAATTGCCTCCGACTTTTACGCCTTTTGCTTTTGAGCCTTTAGCTTGTACATTCATTGTTCCGGCCAGGAAGTGCATGTCGGATTCAGTCTTGAAGCATGAACTCTTCTTCTTGCTGCCATCGGAAGCATTGAGGTAACCGCCGTTTTGCGTGATGGTGAAGTTGGGCGAAGAAGTGTTGTCATTGATAAGGGCTGCATAGACATCGGCACCATCAGAGTTCTTGCCGTTCATGGTAATGGTATAAGTGCCTCCGGTGCATGTGAACAAGGAATCGCTTTTCAGTCCTGCTGCATTGTCACCGTTAAGAGTCATGACAATATTGCCGCTATTGAGAATCAACTGGCCGTTTAGTTCGTCTGTCTTGTCGTCGGTTGTGTCGCATTGGATGCCGTCGCCGGCCGCATCCTTGATATTGATGTTGCCGTTGTTCATCTCAAAGTATTGGCTGATGTGCATGGCATCGTTTGCTGCTTTTGTGATGTTGATGATACCTCCGAAAGTCTTTTTCAGAATGGTATATTCGTTTGACTTGTAAGCATGCTTGGAGTTGCCGGCAATGTTAAGTGTGCCGTTGCCCCTGAACTCTGCATGCCCCTTGATGCGGAAGCAGGCAGCTTGCGTGCCGCCGGTGCAGTCGGTGAGACTGTTTGTCGTTCCATCGGCAACATATACATTGATGCGCTTGCCATTATCGATGTTGATGGCTGCTCCTTTGGAGCTTGTTAGGCTTACTCCGTTCAGGTAAATGGAACATTTGTATGTACCTGTCTGGTAGAAAGAGCCGTCCTGGCTTGCTCCCTTGAGTGCGTATTTGATTTCGTTGTCGTTTGTTTGTGACGATGCGATGGACACATGTGCCCCTTCGGTGGTGACGGTAAGATATGGGCTGACTTGTATGGGCACGTAGACATTGGCCGCATTTCCGGCATATTCAACTATCACACTGTCGGTCGGAACGGTGTTGTCCTTGAATATGATGCTGTCGACGGCTGTCAGAGGGAAGGTAATACCTTGAACGGTCAGTGCCTCTTTTCCGTATGTCATATCACCGGCAGTGGGGGCATTGACTACAGTAGCGATGTTGTCTTGATAAATGTACATGCTTTGGGCGGAGAGCGTCAAAGCAGGGATGAAGCAACTTATGAAGAATAGTAACTTTTTCATTTTACGATGAATTTAAGGGATGTTTGTGCCGCTTTTACTACATAGATGCCCGGTTGAAGCGTATTGATGAGGGCAGGTTTGCCGTCAGTTGTTACTTTTGTCGACATAACCATGCGGCCTTTGGTGTCATAGACTTTAGCGATTGTACCGGCTGGGGCGTTAATTGTCAAGGTAGAGCCGTCCAGCGAAAAGGCAGCATTGTCATTCCCGATAGACTTGATGCCTGTCTCGGTTGAGCTGAAGAACATCTTTTGTAGTGACGAGATAGGGAATGTTGTTGGCTTTCCATCTTGCAATGCTGTCAGGATGTCGCCACTGAATGTCAGTTTCAGGTTTTGAAGAAGCAAGCCTGTTTGGCTTCCTGCTTGGTTCTGCAGTATGAGAAACTTATATGTCTGTGCTGAAGCAGACGATACAAGGGCTACTGCCATTAGGGTTGAAAGTACGAACTTTTTCATATTTGTTGTTGTTGGTAATTTGAGACTGGAGTGGGCAGTTTGGCCTGCCGATGCTCGTTAGGTAGCCTTTTATTAGGCTTGCAAAGATAGTTATAAATGATGGTTGTGGCTTTCTTTCATATCTATCTTTTGTTAACGGATAAAGAAAAAGCAGCAAAACGCTCACGTTCTTGCTGCTTTTTGGAGTGGAAGAGCTATTTCTTCTTTGATTTTTTTGCCGGATCTTTCCAGAAGAGTCCTTTTATCTTATAGGACACCTGTATGGCGTGAAGGTCTCCTTCGTCGTCATCGTCTTGTCCGTCGTTGTAGACATATCCGACAGACAGGTGCTGTCCTTTTGTTATTTTCCAGTCGGTGCCTATGCAGTAACGATATTTGTCTGAAGAGAAGCCGTTGGAGAGGTTGTTGCTGATTTCCCATGAGACGTAAGGTGTGAGCGGTATGCGTGGAATGTTGTATTCCGCTTGTACCCGTGAACGCAGGTAATGCTTGCTCTTGTGCTCTTTGAGTTCCATTTCACTTTGGGGATAGCCGTCACGTAGCACGTAGTTTTCACCATCATGTATATAGTCACTTGTGCCGTCCAGCCTGGTGCCTTTGTTGAAGCGATATTTGTCTTCGCGCAGCCATCTGTGGTTGTATCCGGTGAGTTGATAGCGTTCGCGTAGGGAGAAGCTAAAGCGTCCAACGTCAACCTTGCCTTTTATCTCGAAGTGGAATCTGTTTTTTACACGCCAGAAAGCATTTTCTATATTGTATCCGCGCCATACGTTGCTGCTGTTGTAGTTGGCTTTCTGTTCGGAAGGGTTGTAGGCATAGATAAAGTCATAACCGATGCCTGTTTCCAGAAACGGACAGATGTCGTAGCTGAGTCCTACTCCAAGGTTCCAACGCTCAACGTTGTTCCAATTGTTGTTGGCGCGGAAGCCGAGGCTGACATCTGCACTGAGGCCTGTATAACCTATTTTCTGTGCGATGCTTGCATCCGTCCATAGGCCGAAGTCATCGGCATGTGTGGGGGTGAAGTGGCTTGCTGCAATGATTAAGCCGAGGAGTAAACTTTTCTTATTCATAATTCTTTGGCATTTTGATAACGCTGTCTGTTGTGTTTGAGCCTAAGGCGCCTTTGTAGAACACTTTGATGAGTGCGGCATCGCGTAGGAAGTCGATGGAACCGATTTCCACTTTTGTGACTTTAAGTCCCAATCGTTTTTCGAGGTCTGCAATCATTTCTTCGCGTCTTTCAGGCACTATGAGCTTGATGTTGTCATATTTGACGAACTTGCATGAGACGTGCTTGGCCAATAGGTTGCTTTCGCATGTGGCAACGGATATGATAAAGATGAGGTTGGCTACGAGTAGTTCTACCAGGCTCAGTTTGGCTGCCATGCCGTTGACTACTGACAGTGCCACAAGGAAGAACAGGTATGTCATTTCGCGGATGGGCACTGATTCTGTGCGGTAGCGTAGGATGCCAAATACGGCAAACAGGCCAAGAGCTGCGCCTATCTTCATCTTTGAACCATCCATCAGGTATATCAGCATGAAGATACTTACAGAGATCAGCATGAAGGTGAAATAATAGTCACGCCGTTGGCTTTTAGGATAGTAGAAGAAGTGTGCGATAATCCATACTACTACCAAGTTGAGCAAGAAACGGGTAATCATTTCAATCAGTCCAGGGATGTTGATCAGGTCTAATCCCATGAAAGTGGTTGCGCTAAGCAATAACGTTGTTGACAGTCCTAACATTGTATGATGATATAAAGGGTTCTATAATAGTTTTTTTATTTCTGCGTATTTGGGTTTGATAAGGTTGCTCTTCAAGTTGTCATTGGTGAGGAATGACCCGAAGATGTATTTGCTGTAACCGTGCGGGTGTATGCGCAGTGTTGTGAGAATCTCTTTGATGGGTGAGAATACAAGGCCGTCTCGTTTCAGTTCTATAATGACAAGGTTGCCTGAATCTGCGGTCCTGTGGGTCTCGAAGTTGGTATATTGTATGTCGTAGTCTATGGTGAGTCGTTCTGTTTTCCCTTTGTTGACGAGTGTTATGCGTTTGAAGTAGTTTTGCAGACATGGGTGTAGTGTGTCGAGGTGTATGCCTGTTTGTTCGAGCAGGTAGGCATCACCACCGCTTTCTATGATTTCTGTCTGCGACTTTACTTCGGTTCTTTTCTTTTTTGTTTTGCCATGGTTGTCCTTGCGCTTTATCTCGAGGTAGGTGAGCCCCTGTGAGTCTTCGTAGGTTCTGACGCGTACTTTCATCCGTGGCTTATGCCCGTTGTGGTGCATTACGTAGAAGTCGTGGTCATCGTTGTCCCAATATGTGGTGCGATAGCGGGCGATGCGTTTGCCTTTTATTTCTTGTACGAAATAGTCCTCTTTTGCCAATTCCAGTACTTTCTTCAGTCCTTCTTTGTTGGTAAGGAACTTGGTGTCAGTACGGTTCATGAGTTTTATCTTACCCATTTGTTCCAGCTGGATGGCCGGCATCTGCAGCATTGTTTGTAGCAATATGTCGTCAGTGTTTTCGATGGCTCTTGTCTTTTGTAACGTCCTTGTAATATTCGAAGGCCAAAGTTAATAGATTTTGGTTGTAGATACAAGCTTTTCCCTTGCTTTTTTCCGTATTTTCTTCAACTTTGGCCGTTGGCTTCTGTGTTGGCTGTATAAATCAAGTCAGGGCAACATTCCCGTGTTTGGCGGTGATGTTGCCCTGACTTGATGGTTGTATTGTTTGCGCTTTAGGCTTCTGTCTTGAAGGTTACGCGTCTTTCTTTTATACGGGCTTTCTTGCCGGTGAGTGCGCGCAGGTAGTACAGTTTGGCACGACGCACCTTACCATATTTCTCGATTTTGATGCTGTCAATGCTTGGTGAGTTGATAGGAAAGATACGTTCTACTCCTACTGTGCCTGACATTTTGCGCACGGTAAAGCGTTTTTGGTCTTCGTGTCCGGCTATTTTGATGACTACGCCGCGGAATACCTGAATACGTTCCTTGTTGCCTTCAACGATTTTGTAGGCTACGCTGATGGTGTCGCCCGACTTGAATGCGGGATACTCTTTCTTGGTGTTGAATGCTTGTTCAGCTACTTTAATGAAGTCTTCCATTTACTTGTGGAGTTTTGTTATGTTGTCAGTTCCGCGCAACATAACAGGGAACTCTGCATCCTGCCAGCGATTACGCGAAAAGCAGTGCAAAGGAACAACTTTTTTCTGATACCACAAAGCTTTAGGCTTTCTTTAACAGTGAAAGTCCTGTTATTTGTCTTTTATTTCTTCGAAGTCTACATATTCGCCTTCGTCGTCGTGTATGATGCGGTTGTTGCTTTCCTGTTTGGGCTGTTGTGTCTGCCGGTTGTTTTGTGTTTGTCTGCGATTGTCCGGTGTACTGTTGAACAGTACGTTATAGATGGCCCGTATGCGTTTGTACAGGAAGTAAACGATGAAACCGACGATGATTGCTCCGAATAGACCCATGTGCTGCTGATGTTTTTATTGAAGATAGTGCAAATGGTGTGCCATTCTTAGGGTTTTCTTTGTGTAAGTATGGACAGGAGTATGTACCATATAATGGTCAATGCTATTCCGAGGATGTGGAATATGAGTATAAGAACCAGTGATGTGATGATGAAGAAGTAGCGCAGCGCGTTGTCTTTTAGCCTGAAGCTTTTGAATTTGAGTGCGAACATGGGTATTTCGGCCACCAGCAGGCCGCATGTTACTGCTACGGCTCCTACTATGATGCCTGCCATGAGTGGCTGTCGGGAGCTGCAGGTTTGTGTGCATTCTATGGCTATGGCACCCCACAGAAGTGCGTTGGCCGGTGTGGGGAGTCCTATGAATGAGGTGGTCTGACGTGTATCAAGGTTGAATTTGGCCAGCCGCAATGCTGAGAATGCTGCTATGAGAAATGCGGTATAGGGCAGCAGGGGTATGTCGGGATTGTAGGATGACAGCATGGAGAAGACGATGGCCGAGGGTGCAACTCCGAAGGTTGTGACATCGGCCAGTGAGTCAAGTTCTTTGCCGATGGGTGATGATACGTGTAGCAGTCGTGCTGAGAATCCGTCGAAGAAGTCGAAGACGGCACCTATTATTATAAAGGTCATGGCCCACTCTGTGTTGCATTCGAATGCGAGCTTTGTGGCTATGATGCCTGAGATGAGGTTGCAACAGGTCAGCGTGTTGGGTATGCTGCGGGCTATGAATGAAGGCATTTATTGTAGTTTTGCTATGATTGTGTTGTTACCTACTGTGGCTTGTCCCATTTTGACGCATACTTCTGTGCCCAGCGGCAAGTAGACGTCTACGCGTGAGCCGAACTTGATGAAGCCCAGATGTTCGTCGATGTAGCATTCTTCGTTTTCGCGGGCATAGGTGACGATGCGGCGTGCCACGGCTCCGGCTATCTGGCGCACGAGTATGTCGCCATGCTCTGGGGTGGCTATGACCACCATGGAGCGTTCGTTTTCCGTGCTGGCTTTGGGCAGGTAGGCTTTGTGGTAGTTGCCGTTTTCGTGCTTTACTTTTTTGACGAATCCGTCAACGGGAAACCAGTTGGCATGTACATTGACGAGTGACATGAAGATGGATATCATCAGTCGTCTGTCACCGAAGTATTCGTTTTCGTCCACTTCTTCGATGACCACTACTTTGCCGTCGGCCGGAGCTACGACGATGTTTTTTGTGTCTCCTCCGTAGATGCGGATGGGGCAGCGGAAGAAGTTGACCATGATGCCGTAGACTATGAGCGAGGTTGCCAGCAGACAGAAGAAGGGAGCCTTGCTGTCGAACAGGCTGTAGATGGCGGCATTGAGCAGAAAGAGCACGGCAAATCCGCCTATGAGGGTGCTTGTCCCCTCGTGGTGCAAGCGGATTTTCTTAATTTTTCGTATGTTCTTTATCTTGTTGAGCGGACTCATGTGAGCTTTCTGCCTGTATTTTTGGCAAAGTTAATGTAAACGAAGCGAAATTCAAAGTGAAACGCTTGTTTTTTGTCTTTTGGGGTGTCTATTGGTCTGAAATGGGGTTGAGTGGGGTGTGTTGCGAAGGGCTGTATGCCGTGAATAAGACGGGGGAGCACCGCGGTGCGGCACTCCCCCTATTGATGATTGTTTTGTCGTGTCTTTATTAGAGTGTTTGCAGCACGTATCCTCCGCCGGGTGCGAGGTGTATCTTTATCTTACCGTCGGCTGGGATCACTATACGTTGGTGCAGGTGGTCTGCGGCAATTTTGGATGCATTCGGGCCGTCGCTTACCACTTGTGCCGCGCGTCCTGCTATCTTGAGCGGGCTCAGGTCGAGTGTCATGTCCATAGCTTTCCAGTTGTTGATTGCCCCAACGTACCATCTGGTGCCGCTGCGTCGTGCCACTGCTACGTACTCACCGATCTTTGATTCGAGTGGGATTGTCTCGTCCCATACCACGGGGAATTTGGCTATGAATTCTGTGCACTCGGGGTTTTCTTCGTAGTGGGTGGGTGAGTCGCAAAGCATGTTGAGGGGTGAGAAGAAGATGGCGTATTGTGCCAACTGGCGGGTTCGGGTGCCCTGACTCATGGGTTCTGTGTAGGAAACGTGGTAGGTTTTCTTGGTGCCGTTGAGCATAGCGCCCTGTGTGTAGTCCATTTGTCCGGCAAACATTCTGGCAAATGGCAGTACGACGTCATAGTTTACTTGGTCGTATTTCTCCATGGTGCTCCACTTGTTTTGTTCCAAACCTGCCACTCCTTCGAAGTTGATTACGTTGGGATATGTGCGGTTCAGGCCGGTGGGTTTGTACACTCCGTGGAAGTCGATGAGCAGGTTGTATTTGGCTGCTGTGGCTGCTGCGCGGTATACGAAGTCTACAGCCAGCTGGTCGTCGCGGTTGATGAAGTCAACTTTGAAGCCTTTGACTCCCATTTCGGAGTAGTGTTTGCAGACTTTCTCCATATCCTTGTCGAAGGCGCAGAAGCCTGCCCACAGGATGATGCCTACGTTTTTTGTCTTGGCGTAGTTGACGATTTCGGGGAGGTCGATTTCGGGTACTATCTGCATGAGGTCGGCTTTGAGGTTGACGGCCCATCCCTCGTCGAGGATGACATATTCTATGCCTTGTTTGGAGGCAAAGTCGATGTAGTATTTGTAGGTTGCGGTGTTGATGCCTGCTTTGAAGGGCACGTTATAGAGTCCCCAGGCATTCCACCAGTCCCAGGCTACCTTACCGGGCTTTATCCAGTGTACATCGCTGACGCGCGAAGGTGAGGCAAGGCGGTATACCATGTCGTTGTTTAGCAGGTCTTTGTCGTTGGCAGACACACTGATGATGCGCCAGGGGAAGGCCTGCGATGCCTTGGCTTTGGCCAGGAAGGTCTCGTGGCTTTCAACGAGATATTCCAGGTTGTTGTGGCCGCCCTGTATAATCTTCTTGGGGTAGGTCACCAATACGCCTTTGAGTTGGCTGCCGCCGTTGTTGAGCAGATACATGCCGGGGTAGTTTTCGAGGTCTGCTTCGGCGATGACTATTTTCACGCCTTTGTCGGCCTCTACTATGATGGGGGTGAAGGCTATTTTCTCAGGGTTTGCCTTCGACAGTGCGGTATATGTGTAGGTGTTTTCCCCTGAGTTGCGGAACTGTTGCTCTATGGTTCCCGATGCGTTGGCATAGGGGAGGTAGGTTTTCCAGTCTTTGGCAAAGTTGTAGGAGGCTTGCTCGCTCTGCACGATGAAGTCTTTTTTCCTTGCTGCCACAAAGCGATAGGCGAGGCCTTCGTCATAGGCACGGAACACGAGGCTGAACTTATCGTTGAGCTGGAATGTCAGGGTATTGTAGTTGTCTTCCACCTGGCTCTTTTTGTAGGCTATGGCTTTGATGAGGCCTTTGTGTGACTGAATTTTGCCTGCTTTCATGCGGGTGCCTATGGTGATGTCTTTGGCATCGTTGATGGTCATGGATATGGGCGACGGGGTGATGAGTTGCTGTCCGTCGTAGCTGACTGCATAGGTGATGCCTTTCGAATCGTCGATGGTGGCCACGAGCTTGCCGTCGGGCGAGGCCAGACGATAGGATTTGGCCATTGCGGGCGTGGCTAATAGGAGGCCTATTGCCATTGCGGGAATGATTTTGTTCATTTGGGTCTTTTTATATTTGTATTGATGTTTTCTTGCCGGTTGCCTTGGGGCTGCGGCAGGCTTGTGCCTGTTTGTGATGGGCAAAGATAATGTTTATTTGTGAATTAGCCGCTTTTTCCGAAGGTTTTTTCGCCGTTTTTTGCTGTGTTTCCTTTTATTTCAGGCTGAAGCGATACAGAAGTCCGTTGCGGGGCTGCCGTGATACGTGCATGGCAACATAGAGCCAGCCGTCTCTGATGTCCAGGCCTTCGGGCTCGTGGTGCAGGTGATTGACGTTGACGGTGGCTACCTTCTTTTTCTTCTTCAAGTCCACAACGTGCAGGTTGCGGTCGTGGGGTGGATAGCCTTCTCCCAGATAGGCATATCTGCCGTCTGTCTTGCTGCCCTGATAGATGTCTATGCCGCTGATGGTGAACTGATCCAGAACGTCGGCTTCGGTCAGGTGCACTTCTCCGCGCATGTCGGAGTCTTTCAGCTTGGGAAGCCTGAATTTCTTGAACAGCTTGTCCTTGCCGCCGGTGCCGTAGGTGTAGATATGTTTGTGCTTGCGGTCAACAAACCAGTCATAGGAGCCGGTATATCCTTCGCCGCTGTAATAGATGGTCTGCACCGTCTTGCCGCCTTGTGTGGTGATGTCGGTCACATAGCAGCGGTGCTCGCCCTTGCATTCCGAGATGTAGAGCAGGGGAAAGGCCGACTCTTTGCCGCGGGCCCTTTCCACTCCGAACGAGGCATTGTTGCAGTGCGAACGGTTGTCTTCAAGGAAGAAAGTGGTGAGAAAGTCGCGCTTCTCCAGGTCTACCACGACACACTGGCCGCCGTCGTGAAACACGAATCCGTATCTCCCCCACGCGGCAAATCCCTGGGTGGAGCCTTTGATTTTGACGTCTTTCGGGGTGATTTCGCCCATTTTGCATACCAGTTCCTCCTTAAACGAGGGGCGTTTGTAGTCTTTTGCCGTCAGTGAAGTCACGGCCAGCAAAAGGGCTGCTGCGGCAAGTGTGAATCTTTTCATTGTGATGTATGTAGTCTTAATGCTTTGGCAAAGATACACAAAAGCGGCTTATGAGGCCCTTTTCGGGCAGTTTTTTTTCTTGGAAGAGCCATCTTCGACGTTGCATGTCGCGGCATTGCCTGTAGGGAAGTGCCGGGTTGCATGGCGTGCTCCGGCCGAAGCACATGTGTACTCCGTCCGAAACGCATGTGTACTCCGTTCGAAGCACGTGTGTATCTCGGCCGAAACGCATGTGTGCTTCGGCCGAAGCACGTCAAGAAAGTGGCTTTTCGAAGCTTGAGAAGCCGGGCTTTGCAGCCTCGTCTGTGGCTTTTTTCGACTGAAGTTGTGGCGGAACGCAATTTGTGAGGCCGCAGATTTCATTGCGTGGTCATAAAATATTATCTTTGCAATCTAAACACACGAAGATGAAGAAGAAAAGACTTTTTATTCCGTTGCTCGTGTCTCTGCCCTTGTTCCATGCCACGGCTGTGGCGCAGACGAGCCTCACCGACTGCATTCCTACGGACAGTCGCAATGTCAGCTATGTAAGCAACCGTGCTCCGCTTGCGCCGCAGCAGCTGATCAAACTTCCCGTGGGCAGCATCCGGCCCTCAGGCTGGTTGCTCACCCAGTTGCGTCTGCAGCAGGAGGGACTTTGCGGCCATCTCGACGAAATCAGTGCATGGCTGCAGCGCGACGACAACGCATGGCTCACCCAGGGTGGCAAATGGGGATGGGAAGAAGTGCCTTACTGGCTACGCGGCTATGCCGACATGGCCTATGTGCTGGCCGACAAGAAACGCATCGAGACGGCCAAACAGTGGATCGAAGCCATCTTGAAGAGCCAGAAGCCCGACGGCAACTTCGGTCCCGTAGTGCTGCGCAAGGGCGTGCAGGACCTATGGCCCAACATGCTGGCTCTGTGGATTCTCCAGAACTATTATGAATATACCGGCGACAAGAGAGTGCCGGATTTCATGTCGCGCTATTTCAAGTATCAGCTCACGGTGCCCGATGACAAGTTTATGAAAGACTATTGGGAAAACAGCCGTGCCGGCGACAATCTGTGGAGCGTTGCCTGGCTCTACAACCGCACAGGCGAGGCCTGGTTGCTCGAACTGGCCGAGAAGCTCCATCGCAACACTGCCGACTGGACCCGTGCGCAGGCACTGCCCAACTGGCACAACGTCAATGTGGCACAATGTTTCCGCGAGCCTGCCATCTATTATATGTTTTCCAAAGACCCTGCAATGTTGCGGGCCAGCTACAACGTGCAGCGTCATGTGCGCAAAGCCTTCGGCCAAGTGCCGGGCGGCATGTTCGGGGCCGACGAGAACGCCCGCATGGGTTATTTCGACCCACGTCAAGGCACCGAAACCTGCGGCTTCGCAGAGCAGATGGCCTCGGACGAGATAATGCTGCTCATATCCGGCGACCCCTCGTGGGCCGAAAACTGCGAAGACGTGGCTTTCAACAGCTATCCTGCAGCCTTCATGCCCGATTATCGCTCCCTGCGCTACATCACATCGCCCAACATGGTATTGAGCGATTCCAAGAACCATAGCCCGGGAATCGAGAACCCAGGTCCCTTTCTGGCCATGAACCCCTTTAGCAGCCGGTGCTGCCAACACAATCACGGGTTTGCCTGGCCCTACTATGCCGAACATCTCATACTGGCCACTCCCGACAACGGAATTGCCGCAGTGCTCTATTCAGCCTGCGAGGCCACAGTCAAAGTAGCCGACGGAAAGAAGGTGGTGATACGTGAAGATACAGGCTATCCTTTCGATGACCGGGTGACCTTTACCATAGAAAGCGGAGGCAAAGCCAAGTATCCCCTCTACCTGCGCATCCCCAGTTGGACACATCAACCCTCGGCAACCGTCAACGGCCAGCCGGTGGATGTCACCCTGCAGGCCGGCAAATACCTGAGGCTGGAACGCGAGTGGAAAAAAGGCGATCGCGTGCAGCTCACACTGCCCAAGCAGATATCCCTGCGTCGCTGGCAGGTCAACAACAACAGCGTCAGCGTAGACTACGGCCCGCTCACCCTCTCATTGGAGATAGGCGAACGCTATGTCAAGCAAAGCTCCCTACAGACAGCTATCAGTGATTCCAAGTGGCAGAAAAATGCCGATGCCGCGGCTTGGCCCACCTTTGAAATACACCCCACAACCCCTTGGAACTATGCATTGTGCACCGACATGCCTATAGAGCTCAAGGAGCAACGTGGCTTGGCTGAGGGTAAAAACCCCTTTACCCTCGACAACGTTCCCTATATATTCGAGGCAAAGGGTCGGCTCGTTCCAAGTTGGAAAATAGACCGTTACGGCCTCTGTGGTGTCTTACCATACGAAGACGAGCCGCGTGCCGAAGAGGTGGTGCCCATACGTCTCGTGCCCATGGGAGCTGCACGATTGCGCATATCTGCCTTTCCCGACGGCCGGAAATAAACAGACGTTATGATGACATCCTGCACAACCAACTATAGAAGAAGCCATACCATCGGCCTTGTGCTGCTGCTCGTGGTGCTCCTTGCAGCCATGGGCAGGCCCGCCGCGGCACGCATCGTGACAGGCGACGAGCGCACTTCACGATACATACCCCTGCTGAAAGGCAAGCGCGTGGCACTGTTTTCCAACCACACAGGGCTGGCCCATGGCAAACATGTGCTCGATGTGATGATTGAAAAAGGCCTTGACGTGACTTGCATCTTTTCGCCCGAGCATGGTTTTCGTGGCACAGCCGATGCCGGCGAACAGGTGAACAGCAGCATAGATGCCCGGACGGGAGTGCCCATCCTCTCGTTATATGGCAAGGATTCTCCCTTGAAAAACGAGGCCACCATGCAGCGTTTCGATGTGCTTGTGGTAGACATACAGGATGTGGGGCTGCGCTTCTATACCTACTATGTCACCATGTGCCACCTGATGGATGCCTGTGCCCCGTTGGGCAAGCAGGTCATCATACTGGACCGTCCCAATCCCAACGGCCACTATGTCGACGGCCCCATATTGGACATGTCGCTCCGCTCGGGAGTGGGTTGGCTGCCCATACCCGTGGTACATGGCATGACGCTGGGCGAACTGGCACTGATGATCAACGGAGAAGGCTGGCTCAAGGAGGGACGCAAATGCCGGCTCACAGTGATACCCTGCAAGCACTATACCCACCAAACCAAAGTACCCATAGAGACACCCCCGTCGCCCAACCTGCCCAATCGTCAGGCCGTGCTGCTCTATCCCTCGCTGTGTCTCTTTGAAGCCACACCCGTGAGCGTGGGACGTGGCACAGACCTGCCTTTCCAGATTTACGGCCATCCCGGACTTGTGCTGTTTTCCTATCGCTTTGTGCCCGAAAGCAGACCGGGAGCCAAGAACCCGCCGCAGAAAGGCATTGCATGCTACGGCCGCAACCTGAGTCGTCTGTCGGAAGAAGAGATAGCCCGCGACGGCTTCACCCTGAAGTATGTCATCGAGGTCTACCGGATGTTGAAGGCCGACGACAGTTTTTTCAGCTCCTTCTTTGAGAAGCTCGTGGGCAACCGTGCCGTGAGAACCATGATAGAACAGGGATATACAGCCGACCAAATCAAGGAAACATGGAAAGAAGACGTGGCACGCTTCAAGGCAAAGCGACGTCCCTACCTATTATATAAGGAATAACCCGAAACCCGATAACCAGGAAAAAAGATGAAACCAAGACTCTGTTGCAGCATCATGCTGCTTTGCTGCTGCCTCGCAGGCATGGCAAAGAACGAAACAATGAATGCCAAACCGTTTGTAATTCCCGAACTGAAAGAGTGGAAAGGTGCCGACGGAACATTGGCAGTGTCGCCGGCCACAAGCATCACCTATACGGAAGGCAATGACGCTCTGGCACGTGTGGCCCGACAACTGGCCGCCGATTGTGACGAACTGCTGGGCTTCAGGCCGCAGGTAAAGCCGGGAAAAGGCTCGAAAGGCGACATCGTGCTGGCCCTCAAGGCAGACAAGAAACTCGGCAAAGAAGGATATACCATACAGATAGACAAGGATATCCGGCTCACGGGAACACAGCCCGTAGGCGTCTATTGGGCAACACGCACCCTGCTGCAAATGGCAGAACAGGACAAGAACCTGCCGAAAGGCTTCATACGCGACTATCCCGACTATGCCCTGCGCGGCTTCATGCTGGATTGCGGCCGCAAGTTCATACCCATGGCTTTCCTGCGCGACTACGTCAAAATCATGTCTTATTATAAGATGAATACCTTTCAGATACACCTGAATGACAATGCCGCAGCCAAATTCTTCAGGGACGATTGGACCAGAACCTATGCAGCTTTCCGTCTGGAGTCGGAGACCTATCCCGGACTGGCCGCACGCGACGGACACTATACCAAGAAAGAATTCGTAGACTTCCAGCTGATGGCCGATTCTTGTTTCGTGGAAATCATCCCCGAAATCGATGCCCCCGCACATACGTTGGCTTTTGTGCAATACAAGAATGAGCTGGGAAGCAAGGAATATGGCTGGGACCATTTCGACCTGAACAACCCGGAAGTAATCCCCTTTATGGAGGCATTGCTCAAAGAATACCTGCAGGGTCCGGATCCCGTGTTCAGAGGTCCCAAGATGCACATCGGCACAGATGAATATTCCAACCGCGACCAGGCCATCGTGGAAAAGTTTCGTGCCTATGCCGACCACTTCATACGTTACGTGGAGGGCTTTGGCAAACAGGCCTGCTTCTGGGGTTCGCTGACCCATGCCAAAGGCACGACTCCGGTAAAATCGGACAATGTCATCATGAGCGCATGGTATAACGGCTATGCCGATCCCAAGGCAATGGCGGCACAAGGCTACAAGCTCATATCCATTCCCGACGGATTCCTCTATATCGTGCCCGCCGCAGGCTACTATTATGACTACCTCAACACCAAGTATCTCTACGAAAACTGGACGCCTGCCCATGTGGGCGACGTTGTCTTCAAAGAGCAGGACCCGGCCATTCTGGGCGGCATGTTTGCCGTGTGGAACGACCATGTCGAGAACGGCATCACCACAAAGGACATACACGACCGCGCCTATCCTGCCATGCAGACACTGGCAACGAAAACATGGGGTGCGGCAGTGCCGAAACTCCCGTTTGCCGAGTTCGATGTCAAGCGCAAGCAGCTCAGCGAGGCTCCCGGGGTGAACGAGGCAGGACGGCTGGCCAAAAAGCCGGGCCTGGTCTATGAATGTGCAGAGCTGAAACCCGGCGCAAAGACACCTCATACCGAAATAGGCTACGATTACAAAGTGTCGTTTGACATCGACGGCAAAGCCGAAGAAAGGGGCACGGTGCTGTTCAGCTCACCCAATGCAGTGTTCTATCTGTCAGATCCCGTCCGCGGCATGCTGGGCTTCAGTCGCGAAGGATACTTCAACACCTTCCACTACAATGTGGAGCCGGGCAGGCGCATGAACATCACCATTGAGGGTAACAACAAGGTGACCAACCTCTATATCAACGGCAAGATAGTAGAGACGATGGATAAAGAAACACGCTACTACGAGAAGACGGGCAAGGTATATACCTACTATGTGCGCACACTTGTGTTCCCCTTGCAGCAGGCAGGCAAATTCAAAAGCCGCATCACTGACTTCAAGGTCTATCAAGAATGACGGCTGCAATCACCCGTTCGGAAGCATGACATCTGACGGGTGAGACGGGAAAAATAGCGGTAACAACTTCAAGCTGTTACCGCTATTTTTCCGTATCTTTGCAACTAAAAACATGCGTGAACCGCGGAACTTCCATCGGTTCATGCCTGAAGTGCGTAGCAAGGAATGAAGATTACAGACTTGATTAAAGGAAAAGGAACGGACTTCTCGTTTGAGGTGCTCCCTCCCAAGAAAGGCGAAGGCATCGATGGACTGGAACAGACGGTGGAAACGTTGCTGAAGTACGACCCGAAGTATATCAACATCACGACCCACCATAGCGAACCCGTGTACCGGCGAAGACCCGATGGCCTGATTGAGATGGAAATGGTAAGGCGTCGCCCCGGCACGGTTGCCGTGGCCGCAGCCTTGCAATACAAATATGGCATCCCCGTAGTGCCGCACATCCTTTGCAACGGATTCACGAAGGAAGAAACCGAATATGTGCTGCTCGATCTGCAGTTTCTGAAAATAGAAAACCTCTTGTTGCTGCGCGGAGACAAGGTGCAGGAAGGCAGCGTGGAGCAGGGAGGAAAAAGCCATGAACATACTACAGACCTGCAAAAGCAGGTGAACGACTTCAACCATGGCACTTTTGCGGATGGCTCTCCCATACCTTCGCCCGGTGTTCCCTTCAGTTACGGAGTGGCCTGCTATCCGGAGAAACACGACGAATCGCCCAATCTGGCCACCGACATATCCTGGCTCAAAAGGAAAGTGGAGCTGGGTGCCGACTATGCAGTTACCCAGATGTTCTTCGACAACCAAAAGTTCTTCGACTTCGTTGAGCTTGTGCGCAAGGCCGGCATAGACATACCCATTATTCCGGGCATAAAGCCCTTGATGAGCCAAAAGCAGCTGACGAGCATTCCGCGCAGCTTCCATTGCGACCTGCCCGAGGAACTCACAACCTCCATGATGGCAGCACGTGACAAGGAAGAACAGTTTGAAGTGGGTGTGGAATGGGCGGCACGGCAGTGCAAGGAGCTGATGGCTCACGGAGTTCCCAGCATACATTTCTATACCACAGGCCGGGCACGCAGTGTAGATGCCGTGGCCTCAAGAATCTTTTAAGCCCGGCGCAAATGCTGTTTCGTGAAGTAATAGGACAAGAGGACGTAAAAACTCGTATCATCCGTCAGTATCGTGACGGCCGCGGCCCTCATGCCTTATTGCTCGAAGGCCCTGAGGGATGTGGCAAGTTGGCTATGGCCGTGGCTTTGGGCAGCTACCTGCTTTGCTCGCATCCCGGAGAAACAGACTCGTGCGGTGTGTGCCCGGCATGCAAGCAAATCAGGAAGTTCAGTCATCCCGACCTGCATTTCTCCTTTCCCATTATACGTAAAAGCGAGTCGACCACCTGTGATGATTACATGCAGGAATGGACTTCCATGATGCAGGAAGGCCTTTACTTCGGCCTGGCTGATTGGCTCGACAGGATGGGAACAGACAACAAGCAGGCCGTTATTCCTGATGCCGAAGGTGACAATATATTGAACAAGTTGAGTGTAACCTCCTATTCCGGAGGCTACAAAGTCATGATTGTATGGCTGCCCGAACGCATGACAGGCAATGCAGCCAACAACCTTTTGAAGTTTTTGGAGGAACCAACGCCGCGCACAGTCTTTATCCTGGTGTCCGACAATGCCGACCAGCTGTTGCCTACAGTGTTGAGTCGTACACAGCGGATAGGGATGAACCGGTTGCCCGTTGAAGTCGTTGCACAAGCCCTGCAGACACAAAACGGACTCGACCCCGTCATGGCGCGACAGGTGGCCCATATCTCCAACGGCAGTTATCTGAGTGCTTTGCGCTACATTAATATCGACAATGCCACTGATATGTTCTTCGACCAGTTTGTAAGTCTGATGCGTCTTGCCTACACACGCGACGTGCGCGGACTTCAGCAGTGGGGAGACCGGATAGCTTCGTGGGGACGTGAGCGCCAGAAAATGTATCTCGGGTATATGCAAAACCTGCTGCGTGAAAACTTTATATACAATTTTCATCGTCCCGAACTTAACTATATGACGGACAAGGAAGCCGGCTTTGCCACCAAATTCGCCCGTTTCATCAATGAAAGAAACATCATAGATTTCGTTGAGGAGACGGCAAAAGCACAAAAAGATATAGAACAAAATGTAAACAGCAAGACCGTGTTTTTTGATTTTGCCTTAAGGGTAACGGTCTTGATTAGAAGATAGAATAAAGAAAGAAATGGAGGATTTTCAACTGAATTGCAACCAACGCGGCCTTTGTGCCAAGGGATGCGGAAGGCAAGATAAACAACTGAATACTTACGACTGGCTGGCAGACGTGCCCGGAGCCGATGCTATGAGCGACCTGGTAGAGGTGCAGTTCAAGAACACCCGCAAGGATTATTACGTCAACAGCAACCACCTGCCATTGCAAAAAGGTGATATCGTGGCCGTAGAGTCATCACCCGGACATGACATAGGCGTCGTGACACTGACAGGAGCCTTGGTTCCCTTGCAGATGAAAAAGGTGCGCCTCAAGAGCGATGCCGGAACAAAGCGCGTCTATCGTCTGGCAAAGGATATCGACATGCAAAAATACGAGGAAGCAAAAGCCCGTGAGCATGAGACGATGATTAAGTCGCGGCAGATAGCCAAAGAGCTGAATCTGGATATGAAAATCGGTGACGTGGAGTATCAGGGAGACGGCAACAAGGCTATTTTCTATTATATTGCCGACCAACGTGTGGACTTCAGGAAGCTGATCAAAGTGCTTGCCGAAGAGTTTCGCGTAAGGATTGAAATGAAACAGATAGGTGCTCGTCAGGAAGCCGGCCGCATAGGCGGCATAGGTCCCTGCGGGCGCGAGCTTTGCTGTGCTACGTGGATGAAGAACTTTGTAACGGTATCTATCAACGCGGCCCGCAGTCAGGAAGTGTCGCTCAATCCTCAGAAGCTGGCCGGACAATGCGCAAAACTGAAGTGCTGCCTGAACTATGAAGTCAGTGTCTATGCCGAAGCCGCAGCCAAGTTGCCACCCCGCGAAGTGCAACTTGAAACAGAAAAAGCCACGTACTATTATTTCAAAAGCGATATGTTAGCCGGCCTGGTGAGCTATTCCACTGACAAGAACCTCGTGGAAAACGTAGTAACCATCCCCGTAAAACGCGCATGGGAAATAATAGAACTGAACCGTGCAGGCGAAAAGCCTGCGACACTGACCGACGAGTCTTTGAGCCCGGCAACTGCTGTCAACCTTGACTTGGCCACTCAAGAGAGCCTGACGCGCTTTGACAAACGCAAAAAGAAGAAAAGCAAGAGCCGTGGAAAAAGTGGCGGACAGAACATGCCACCACGTCAGGAACGCAAAGGTGAAGCTGCTGCCGCTGATAATCGTCGCGATGAGGCTGCGGGAGAAAGCGGAGCAACACAGCCTAACGATGACAGAAAGAACAAAGCCCGTTCGGGCAGGTACCGCGGTGGTAACCGGCCGCGAAGAGAGCTGCAAGGCGGTGACAACGAAGAACGCAAATCCTATCGTGACAATCGTCGCTCCGGCAATGGGGCAGAAAGCAAGTCGGGAGGCAGCGATAAGCGGCCTTCACAGCAAAACGAAGCGTGATGCGTTGTTGGGGCTGCATCCTCCTGTCTGTTGCATTGCTTGTTGCATGCAAGCAGGAAAAGGCGGTATGCTATGCTTACCGCCATACGCCTGTTGAAGGGTGGGAGCAGCATAATGTGCAGTCGTTTCGCATTGATTCCATACGCGAAAGCGGTGTATATGGCTTGCGCATATGTCTGAGGCACACGGGATCTTATCCTTTTCAAAGCCTTTGGTTGCTGGTAAAGCAACGCTATCAGCATCCCGATACGTTGCTGCAGGACACCGTAGTGTGCCTTTTGACAGACAAGCAAGGCAATCATCGCGGCAATGGCATCAGTATATATCAAAGTGAATATCCCTTTAGGAAAATCTATCTTGAAAAGGGCGGAGAGGGTATTGTTACGGTAAGCCACATTATGCGCCGGACAATACTTCCCGGCATATCCGACGTGGGGCTGTTGGTCAAGAAAGAAGATTGAAAGGCTGCAAGCTCTTTTTCTGACGCATCCTTTTTAACGGCAAAGGCCGGGAATGCGCTTTTATAGGCTTTGTCTTTAAGCCAAGGCTCACAACATCAGCGTCTGAACTTTTCACGTCCTGCATCGATGCGCAGGAAAATGAACAGCAACAAGGTGAATCCCCATAGCGAAGAACCTCCGTAACTGAAAAATGGCAGTGGAATGCCTATGACAGGCGTAAGACCAAGCACCATGCCCACATTGATGAACATGTGGAATAGGAATATGCTCACTATGCAGTAGCCATAGATGCGACCAAAGGCGTAAGGCTGACGTTCGGCCAGGACAATCAGACGCAGAATGAGTGTGAGGAACAGCAACAGGACGATGGCCGACCCGATGAAGCCGAATTCTTCACCGACAGTGCAATAGATAAAGTCGGTGTCCTGCTCAGGCACATACTTGAGCTTTGTCTGTGTGCCGTTCAAGAAGCCTTTGCCGTAGAGGCCGCCCGAACCAATGGCTATTTCGCTTTGCCTTACATTATAGCCGGCTCCGTTGATATCGTCTTTCAGTCCCAAAAGCACCTGTATGCGCACTTGTTGGTGATTGGCCAAATTGTTGAACACACTGTTCGTGGAATAGTGCATGGCAAGCGACCCAATAGTGAAGAGTGCGATAAGAGCCAGTCGGGAAGCGCGTCTGCGAAGAGCTTGCACGCATAAATAGATGGCAGCAGACAGGCACACGACAAGCTGTCCCCATGAAATGTCGAAAGTGACAAGATAGCGTGAAACGAGGAATGTTGCGATGGTGACTATTGAACCACCGATGAAAATATAGAAGGCATCGGCTTTCGTCTTATTGTAGATGAGTGACAGCATGCCTGTGAAGACCCAGATGAGTAACAGTACACAGAAACTGCCTGTAGAGGCCAAAGTGAAGGGCAATTGTTCCAGCTCATAGCGCAAGCCCACAACGAAATAGACAATAGCCGCAAAACCGATGAACAGAACGCTGCCGCTCATGCCCTCACGGTAGAATACAAAGAAGAAGGCCAGATAGACCAATGCCGAGCCGGTCTCGTGCTGTAGGACGATGAGTATAATGGGCAGTATGACGATGGCTAAGGCACGTATGAAGTCGCGTGTGCGATAAATGGAAAAGCCATACGAACTCATATACTTGGCAAGGGCGAGGGCTGTGGCACATTTTGCAAATTCGGCAGGTTGGATGCTCACCGAACCAAGTGTAATCCATGAATACGAACCTTTGTGGTCGGTGGCAATGAAGGGCGTGATAAGCAGAATAGCCATTAGCGCAACATAGATGATGTTGGCAAACGTATCGTATATCCGGTCATCGGTGAGCAAAAGCGCGAAACCCAGGACCAGTGAGCAGCCAATCCAAATCAGCTGCTTGCCCGAACGGGTTGCAAAGTCAAGAATGGCTGTGTCGCCGTAGTTGTAGCTTGCTCCTATGACGCTGATGCAGCCTGCGGCAACGAGCAGCAGGTAGATGACAATCGTAAACCAGTCTATGGAACGGAGAATATTTTGTGCGTTATCGTGTTCTTGAACCATAGTAAATAGATTTCTGGGCAAAATGGTCTGCACGTTTCTGGCTGGCTTCCGACAGAGAACCGTTGAGGTATTGCTCAATCATAAGTCCCCCGATAGGAACACCGAAGTCGGCGCCAAAGCCACCGTTTTCCACATATACCGAAACGGCAATGCGTGGTTTGTTCATGGGTGCGAATCCCATAAACACAGAGTGGTCGTGCCCCCTGTTCTCTGCGGTTCCCGTTTTGCCGCATACCTCGATGCCGGGAATGTTGGCCGCCTTGCAGGTACCGCCAAGCACGGCTTGACGCATTCCGAGGGCTACATAATTATAGTATCGCTTGTCAACCATCGTGTAGTGGGGCCTGGTGTAAAGCGTGTCAAGTGGTTTCCCCTCAATGTGGCGCACGACATGAGGAATGAAGTAATGTCCGCGGTTGGCAATGGTTGCACACAGATTGGCAATCTGCAACGGGGTGAGTGCCACCTCGCCTTGTCCAATAGCATCGCTGATGATGGTAAGGCCGTTCCACCGTTTGTTATAGTGCTTGTTGTAATAGTCGGCGTTGGGTATCATTCCACGTTTTTCACCCGGAAGATCTATGCCTAAACGGTAGCCGAATCCCATGGATACCATGTAGTCCTTCCAGCGTGTGACGGCATTGGCGTAGCTGCCATATTTGCGTCGCGCCTGTATCATATGATAAAAGCCCCAGCAAAAATAACTGTTGCATGATGTCTGTATGGCGTACATAAGGTTGACCGGGGAGCGATGACCATGGCAACCCACATGGACGCGGCCGCAATAAAAACCACGATAGCAAGGGTAAAGCGTATGAGTGTTGATGATGCCTTCTTGCATGAACGTGAGCGCTTGTGATGTCTTGAAGGTGGAACCGGGAGGATATTGCCCCATGATGGCACGGTTGAGCAAGGGCCGGTGAGGATTGTCGCGCAGCTTTTTGTAATTTTTGCTGCGATTTGCACCTACTAACAGGTGGGGGTCAAATGTAGGGGCAGAAACCATGCACAATACTTCTCCAGTTTGTGGCTCTATCGCTACGATACTGCCTATTTTCCCTTGCATGAGCCGCTCGCCCAAAGCCTGCAAATCGCGGTCGATTCCTAACGTCAAGTTGCGCCCCGGTTCCGGAACACGGTCGAAACGTCCGTCTTGGTAGTGCCCTTTGATGCGTCCGTGTACATCGCGTAACATGATTTTCATGCCCTGTATTCCGCGCAACTCCTCCTCATAAGACTTTTCAATACCGAGCTTTCCGATGAAGTCGCCCGGACGATAGTAGGAATCATTGTCAATGTCTTTTTGGGAGACTTCGCCGACATCTCCTAATATGTGTGCGCTCACATTCGTGGCGTAATGGCGGATAGCGCGCTTCTCAACATAGAACCCTTTAAACTTGAAAAGCTTTTCCTGAAGTATCGAAAACTGTTTGGAAGGTATTTGGCTGAGAAATAATTGGGGCGTAAACCGTGAATAGCCGGGATTCTTCTTCGAATCCTTTATTTCGTTCATGCGTTGAATGTAATCTTGTTTGCTGATGCCGATGGTCTGGCACAGTTCGAGCGTGTCAACGCCATGCTGTTCGTTCATAATCACCATAATATTATATGATGGTTCATTGTAGACAAGCAGACGCCCTTTTCTGTCAGTGATCAATCCTCGTGCCGGATACTGCACTTTTTTCAGAAAAGCGTTGGAGTCAGCGTTCTTTTTGTAGTCTTCGCTGATTATCTGCAAGGCAAGCAAGCGGATAAGGTAAGCAATTACGATAAGAACCGCAATAGCACCTATGATGTACTTCCTTTTTTCAAGATTAAGTGCTTTCATTTGTTTCTCTGCAGTCTATTTGTTTTGCTTGCTCCCTCCGATTCTTACTCCTTCTATGGCTGTGATGATTAGAATAGACATGAGGCTTCCACCTGCAATGTTAATGGCCATTTCTTGCAGGTTGAAGAATGAAAATGATTCCAGCAGGTAGAAGAGAATTTGCTGTAGGATGACTGCGATAGACATGTAGCGTATGAAGTGTGACCAATCCAAACTCTTGGCTGATGGTGGAAACGGCTTTTCTCCGTCTTCAACGTCTTTGGGACTGAATGTCTTTAGAAGCATAGGCTGGATGAATCCTACGAAAGTGAGGCTTGCTGCATTCATTCCCGGAGTGTTTGAAAATATGTCTTGCAGCAGGCCAATAGCAAAAGCCCATAAGAGTGTTTGCCAATGTGGCGTTCCTAAAGGGAAGAGCAGAATAAAGTAGATGCAGACCATAGGAGTTGCATAGCCTACGATTTGTACATGGTTGAATACAAGTACTTGCAGCGCTAATATGGAGATGAATTGCGCGATTCTTTTCAGAAAAGTTCCAATCATGTTTAGTTTTCGCTGTTTTCTGTATTTGTCAAGTTGGCTTTCAGTATGTCGATTTCAGGCCGAGCTTTGTTAATGACAACGCAAACGTCGCTGAGGTTGGCGAAATTGGTCCCCAGATTGATTTTGAGCTGTAGTGAAAGGCCGTCAGGGGCGTTTGATACGCTTTGAACTTTTCCTACAAATATTCCAGGTGGAAAAACTGTCGAGTAACCGCTGGTCTCGATGTATTCTCCCGCTTTTATCTTTGCATAGCGCGGTATGTCGTTGAGGTATGCGTGGAGTGTGCTTCCTCCTGTCCATTGCAAGTAGCCGAAGTAGTGGCTGTGGCGCACTCGGCAGCTGATGTTTGATTTTATGTTGATGACCGGCAGCACCAATGAATAGTCTTTGCCGGTATAGATGATGATTCCAACGATTCCGCCGCCGCCTACAACACCCATTTCGGGCTTTATTCCATCGTTTTCGCCTTTATCAATGACGATGTAGTTTTCATTTTTTGTAATGGAGTTGGATACTACTTTTGCAGGTATCAGTGTGTATCCTTTTAGTGAGTCTTTTACACGGATATCGTTTCTGGTGTCTTTTTTTGTTGCATGTTCAAATGCTTCACGTAGATTGGAAAGTTGCTCTTGGAGTAGTATATTTTGCTGGGCGAGCTGCCTGTTTACTTGCCTAAGCTGTATAAATGTTTTTGCTTCTGTATAGTAGCTGTTTACTTTTGCGGCTACTTCGTTGGCCGAGGTGAACCAAATGCTTCCCTGATAGCGGTTGAATTTAAACAAGAGTGTGAGGCTTATGATTTCTAATGCTAAGAATAGGAACCAATAGCTGTATTTTTTGATAAATTCTAATAGGTTGTTCATCCTTATGCTGCAGGGTGGTTGGTTTGTATTGGCCTTCAGCCTGCTTTTTCTTTTCTTTATAAAAAAGAATGTCGGGCAATGCTGAAGGCCAAGTTATGTGTGGGCTATCTCATCAGGAATGAGAAGCGGTCTACGTTTTGCAGGGCGATGCCGGTTCCTTTTGCTACGCAGTGTAAGGGGTCTTCGGCTACGCGGAAGGGTATGTTTATTTTTTCTGTGAGTCTTCGGTCTATGCCACGCAGCAATGCTCCGCCACCTGTCAGGTAGATGCCGTTTTTGACGATGTCGGCGTAGAGTTCGGGCGGTGTGTTTTCCAATGCGCTCAGTACGGCAGTTTCTATTGTCGCGATTGATTTTTCGAGGCAGTGGGCTACTTCCTGATAGCATACGGGCACTTCCATCGGGAGTGCCGTGATGCGGTTGGGGCCGTGCACGATGTAATCTTCCGGTGTGTCTTCACCCAAATCTGTCAGCGCCGAGCCTACGTGTATCTTGATTCTTTCGGCCATTCGCTCGCTGACTTTTACGTTGTGCTGCCTGCTCATGTATTCCTGAATGTTTGCTGTCAGGTCATCGCCGGCTATTTTGATGGAATTGTTGGAGACGATTCCGCCCAAAGAGATTACGGCGATTTCTGTCGTGCCTCCGCCGATATCTACAATCATGTTGCCTTCGGGTGCTTCAACGTCTATTCCAATACCGATAGCTGCGGCCATAGGTTCGAATATCAGGTATACATCACGTCCTCCTGCATGTTCGGCTGAGTCTCGTACGGCGCGGAGTTCCACTTCGGTTGAGCCGGACGGTACTCCGATTACCATTCTTAATGTCGGGGAAAACAGGTGATTGCCTGTGTGTACCATTTTGATGAGGCCGCGCATCATCTGCTCGCATGCGTAGAAGTCGGCGATGACTCCGTCGCGAAGGGGTCTTACTACGCGGATTTTGCTGTTGGCCTTTTCGTACATTAGTTTGGCTCTGTCGCCTACGGCAATCATTTTGTTAGTCTGCTGGTCTAACGCAACTACCGAAGGCTCGTCCACTACAATCTTGTCATCGCTGATGATGATTGTGTTGGCTGTCCCCAAGTCCATGGACAATTCTTGTGTGAAAGAGAAAAATCCCATTGGTTATGCGATATTTGTCGTTGTCGTATTGTTCTTTTGACGGATGAATAGGCAAGTTCTCTTGTTACTTGATGCCTTCAAAATAGGAATGGATGGCTGTGTCGTAGTGGCTGCTTGTGGCGAAAGCTCTTTCGGCAAAATGGCGGCGTTGTGCCTTTGTGGTGCGTGCGCCTTGCTGGTTGAGCAAATCGAGCAGGGGCTTATATTCGGTTTGGGCGGGCACGATGACAACGTCATTGAAATTTTTTGCTGCAGCACGGATGAGCGAAATTCCCCCTATGTCGATTTTTTCTATGATGTCGGCTTCACCGGCTCCGCTTGCCACGGTTTGTTCAAAGGGATAAAGATCTACAATAACCAAATCGATGGGTGTGATGTCGTATTTTTTCATCTCTTCTTGGTCGCTTGCCATTTCGCGACGACCTAAGATGCCACCGAATATCTTAGGGTGCAATGTCTTTACACGGCCGCCCAGGATGGAGGGGTATGTTGTTACGTCTTCGACTTTTTTGCAGGGATAGCCTAAGCTTTCTATAAATTTCTGTGTTCCACCGGTTGAGAGAAATTTCACGCCTTCGGCATTCAGCTTGGCCAATAGGTCTTCTAACCCGTCTTTATGAAAAACCGAGATTAATGCGGTTTTGATTTGTTTTGTTTCTTCCATAAATTGTACAATTAGGCTACAAAGTTACTACTTTCCGTCTATTAATCTGTTATCAGTCCATAAAGAAATCAAGGGCAAGCTTTTTGCCTGTCCTTGATTTCATTGTTTTTGATAGGGAAGGATTTTGTTTTGGTGGGCTGCAATTTTGAAAGCGAGCCGTGACTTTTCCAACGTATGTGGTGTGTCTATTCCTTTTCCTGCTCAGCGTATTTGCGGTAGGGCAGGTCGAGCTTCAGAATGTCGAAGTTGTGCTGCCGTTGCTGTGCGTTTTTGGGTATGGTCATGTAGTCGCCATATTTGAGCCGCAGATATTCCGTACCTTTTTCGGGTCCCATGAACCGTTGGTTTTCAAATTCGTAAGGAATTGGTTTGCCGAAAATTCTTTTGTCGAATATACCAGCCAACCCATCGTCGTGGTCAACTACGCAGGGGCTTTGCTCATAGTCGAATGCCTTTTGCAAATTGCACATTTTGGCTTGGATATACTGCAAGGTATAGCATTTTCTGACAATCAGCGGCAACCAACAGGAAGGACCGTGCCCATGTTTGTAGGGGTTACGGCAGCAAAAGTATATCATTCGCTTCCAATACCAGTATTTGAAGAAGTGAAGTCTCTGTTTTATGGGGGATTTTGTCATTCCGTCAAGCGGAAATACGTCAATGTAGGCTCCGCCCAAATAGGGTAGCTGCACTCTTTCTATAATGGTAGTGTTGGCATCTTGTATCTTAGCAAAAGGCTGAGGATAGTTTTTGTCGGTTTCGTTGCATACCATTTCCAAATTGGCTGGCAACCATTCTTCCTGGTGTTCAATGAGCTTGTCGTAGTCGGGACGGGGCATGGCGATGTCCATATCATCGTCCCATGGGATAAATCCCCTGTGTCGCACGGCACCGAGAAGGGTTCCTGCGAAAATGTAGTAACGCAAATTGTGCTGGTGGCAGGTCTCGTCGATTCCTTTTAAAATGTTGAGTACGCAATTATGCAGTGCGTTGATATCATAGTGAACCATAAATCGTCTTGTGGGATGGATGATATTTTCAAATCCGGTTTCTTGTGAAGTGAAGTGCCGCTTCTTCGAAATCTTCAGGGGTGTCGAGCTCGGCCGAGAAGAGGTCGCTTACGTCTGTAACGCCGAAGGTGTGGCCTTGTGGTATGAGCCTTTCAAAGGCTTTCTCGTAAAATACGTTGGAAAGGTGTTCGTGTTCAATCATCTGCTCCATTTCTTTGTAAAGAGCGGCAGTATATGCGGCCGACATCTTTTCAATGCCTACGGATTCGCCTGCTGCTTTTGCGATGGAACAGGTTTTGCTGATTTCTTGTACTCTTTGGTTATTGTCAAGGATGACTTTTATTTCTTCTTCACCCAGTTGGTGGCTGTTCAGAGCCAATGTGTTGTCATCTTTGTTGTCTATCAGCCTTTTTAAAACAGCTGGGTCGAACACAATGTCGCTGTCGAGCAAAACGACATCGTTGCCTTCAGCGTCATTGCGCATTAGGTAGAGCGAATAAATGTTGTTGGTCGTTTCGTACAGGTCATTGTGTACGAAGTGAATGTTTAGCTGTGGAAAATTGTGCTTTGCGAAAAGCCTTATTTGTTCTGCCAAGTAGCCGGTACAGATGGTAATATCCTTGATTCCTATATCTTCTAAGGCCTTAAGGGCAAGCTCGAGCAGGGCGTGCCCGCCTATTGGCAATAGACATTTGGGACAATTGTTTGTTAGTGGGCGCAAGCGGGTAGCCATTCCCGCAGCCGGAATCAAGGCTCTCATGTCTTTTGAAATCGGTGTATATAAAAAATGTTTGTATTTTAGAGGGTATACTTATTTGCTATGTCGGCAATAGTCTGTGCTACAATATTATTTTGTTCCGGACGCCCCAAAGTGATGCGCATGTGGGTGTTGATATCCGGCTCATTCATGAATTTAACTTTGTAGTGCTCTTCTTTGAATGCTTCTTCTAATGCATTCTTCAGTGCAATGGGATATTTCACCAGAATGAAGTTCGCCGCCGAGCGGTATACCTTGAATCCCGGTAATTTGTTGAGGACTTCTTCGTACATCTTGCGGCTTTCGTTCATTTGTCGGGCTACGTTGCGATAATAGTCCTCGCTTTTCAAGGCTGCAATGGCGATGTCTTCGGATATGCGGTTGTATCCTAAATACAGATTGTTGAATTTGGCAAAGTCCTCCAATCCTTTGCTGATAAAGGCAAACCCCATTCGCAATCCCGGCAGACCATAAAATTTTGACATGGTGCGTGCGATGATAAGATTCGGGTGCTTATCAATCAGGCGCTTGATATATGAACTGTCTTCGTTGACATATGAAGCATAAGCCTCATCAATATATGTTATAACGTTGTTGGGAACTTTCGAAAGTAATTGGTCTAATTCTTCAGGCGTGAGGATGTTGCCGGTGGGATTGTTGGGGGATGCTATGAGCAAGATTTTTGGTTTAATCTCCTTTAAGGCTCTTTGCAAATCCTCGAAGTCGTAGCTGTAAGTGTCACCGTTTTCATAAATGGAGTATTGGAAAGTTTCACCTCTGACCTCGGCAGCAACAGATTGGTAGTACCACCACGAAAATTTTGGGATAAGGATTCTATTGTTGCCATCGGGGAGGGTCAGGTAATAGTGGGCCATTTGTTTAAGGATGTACTCTCCGCCATAGCCTAAAAGTACTTGGCTTTCGTCAATTCCGTATTGTTCCGACAAAAAAACGGAAAGAATACTTTTCTTTCCTTGATCGTATATTCGTGTATAGAATCCAAGTTCTTTTGGGTTAAAGTCTTTGTATGCCTGAATGACTTCAGGTGAAGGCTCAAAGTTATACTCGTTCCGATCCAAGTAGTTCATTGGATGATCCATTGCTGTCGTTTTTGAAATATTGCGGTATATTTTGGAATGCAAAAGTAGCACTTTTTTTTAAGTTGTGCTAAGTACTTGCTTGTAAACATTTATAAGCTTCCTGCATAGAAGCTCATCTTTGAACTGATCGGCATAGAGTAGTCCTTTAGATGCCATTTGTTCCCTGCGTTTCGGGGCGAGCAGAATGTCATTGATGGCTTGTGCCAATTCTTCGGGCGAATCGGGATTGACATACGCTGAATCTGGCCCTCCGGCTTCTTCAAGACACGAACCGGTGCAGCCGATGGCTGGAACTCCCGAGCAAAGGGCTTCGAGCAGTGGTATGCCAAATCCTTCACAGCGTGATGGATATACAAAAAGCGTTGCTTGCTGGTAGATGGCAGGCAATTCGTTGAATGGAACACCCGAAAGGATGCGCATCTGATGATTGATACCGTTTGCTTTTAGGTAGCTTTCTACTTTGTCAGCATATGGAGTGCGCCGTCCTATGGCTATGACATTTGTGTCTTTCGGGAGTTTTTTAAGGGCTTGTGCCAGTAGCATCAGGTTCTTGCGTTTTTCAATGCTTCCTATATATAATATGTATCTTGATGGAAGTTGGTATTTCAATTTTACGTCTGCGAGTTGTTTTTTAGAGGCTTTTTTCCTGAATGAGGAGTCGCATCCTTGGTATACCACTGTTATTTTTTTACTGCTGATGCCGTATTGTTCTATGATTTCGCGCTTTGTAAATTCACTGACAGCAATGATATGGTCGGCCTTTTGACAGGCTTTTTTGAACTTGTAGTTATAGATGAACCTGTCAATAGCGTTGTAGCCCTGAGGAAAACGAAGAAAGAGCAAATCATGGATGGTGACGATGGTCTTGATTCCGTTTGCCTTTTTGATGTTCAATGGCAATTCGTTGCTCAAACCGTGGTAAAGGTCAATGCCATCTTTCTTTAATCGATAGGTTACCCCAAATGTTCGCCAAAGGCTTGGAAAATACGACCAAAAGCCGTGAGGCGGAAAAACAGTGCAAATGCTTTTTGTTTGTGGAAGCCTGCCGAGAAGTCCGGCTTTTTTGCGATTGGGCACGTAGAGAGAGCATGTGGCCTCACTGTCGTTCTGAACCAAGGTTGATATTATGAAACGGCTGTAATTGCCGAGTCCTGTGCCGTTTTGTGCGGCTCTTTTTGCATCAAATCCGATTTTCATACCTGTATCATTAGATCTTTGACAGGTGCTTGTCGTACAACTTATAGAGTAGGTTGAAAGCTTTTTCTGACCTACAAAGGCAACGCAGCAACGTGTAGCCTGTCTTCTTGATGCTCATCGGCGGAAAGAATGGAACTTGTACTTTCTTATAAAGCTCGTAATCTCCGTGTGCCAAAGCATACTTCATGCAGTTGACAGCAGACTTCTTTATAATCATTCTCGCATAGCGTTTTTTGCGTAGAGGCGGGTAGTGCGTAGCGAAATATAGACGTGTATTCGAACTGAGATAGAAAAAGTCTATTTTCTTTCTTGGATCTTTGAAGTGACTCATCGATTCTCCTAAGATCCTATGCACGGCAGTATGTGTGCGCAGCAGTCTGACATCCGATTGGCGGCTTATCCAATTGAACCAAAATATATCTCCGGTGAAATAGTTGCCCATGTCCAAATGCGGAGCCTGTAGCATCAAGCTCTTGCGCATCATGACCGTCACATACCAGATGGAATCTTTACAGGCCAAAGTCTCTGGATATACATATCCTTCCAGTTCGTGAAAGCGGAAATTGCGCTTTTCTCCTGTATCCTCTACTATCTTTTCGAAATAGGTATATACGAGACCTGTTTCAGGATGGAGTTCCATTAGTTCGACCTGCATTTGCAGTTTCTTATTGTTGGTCCAGTAGTCGTCACCTTCGCAGATAGCAATGTATTTTCCACGTGCTATGGGCAATAGGATATCCCTTACAGCATCAGTGCCACGCGAATATAAGTTAAAAGGGTGCGTAAAGACTTTTACAAACGAGGGGTATTTTTGTGCGTATTCCTTTACAATATCAGTGGTTCCATCTGTTGAGCAGTCATCATTGACAAGAATCTCATATGGAAAGCACGTTTCTTGTGCAATTACACTGTCTAAGCATTGTCGGATGTAGGCAGCGTGATTGAATGTGGGACATAAGACAGAAACCAAAGGTGTTTCGTTCATGGTGAAAGCAGTTAAAAGTCAGGCCGTCCTACATATTGGTCAAGCATCGGGCTGAGTCCTGTCCAGACATCTTCGACTGTGATCAGTTCCATGCGTTCCTTATAACTCATTTCAGTCTGTTTCGAAACAGGCAATCTGTCATCAGGAGAAATACCTTGGTAGCGTTCGCTTTGTCCCGGCAACCAAAAATCCTTGTCAATGCCCGGAGGGTAGATGGCAAATGAAGGAATTTCAAAAGCCTGGCTGATGTGGCGTGGACCGCCCTCGTTGCCGAAGAAAAAGCTTGAGAGTGCGCTTAGGGCACACAATTCGCGTAGCCCTTTGGCCTCGATGTTGATGAATATGCGAGGGCTTTTGTCCAAAGCATTGTAATAATAACAGGCAATGTCCTTTTCTGCATCATTACCATAGTTGAATATCAGCTGTACATCGTAGTTATCTAATATACGATGCAAGACTTCTGTCATTCTGCCTTTAGGCCAAGCTTTATGCTCAATCCTTGTCGCTACGGCAGCCAAGACGATGGGTTTGTTCGGGTTGATTCCCTGTGCTGTCATGTAAGCCTTGTAGTCGGCTTTCTCTTTTTCTGTGATGTATAAGTGGAAGCTTTCATCGCGTATCAGCTTCCCTTCCTTTTTCAGCGGTTCCATTAAATTTAGGTTCGACTGCACGCGATCCATGCCTTCGGGAGTTTCCATCCGGTAGTTATGAATCTTTTTATTGTACCATTTCTTGCGTCCGATGCGATAGGTCGTTGATAGCGAAAACAGAGCAAACAACAGTGTCTTTGGTGTGGAGCGCATATCTATTATGGCATCGAAATGGGTCTGCTTCATTACTTCCTTGACTTTCTTCACGTAGGTAAGTCCATGACATTCCCTTTCGTTGAAAGTTATGAGGCGGTCAACATCTGGATGTCCCTGGAACAGCGGGGCGATAGCCTTATTGATGACAAAGTGGATTTTGGCATGTGGAAAACTAAGTTTAAGGCTGTGGCATAAAGCCATAGACAGAACCGAATCACCCACTCTGCGGAAACGTATGACGAGAATGTCTTGAATCATATAAGTTGATATCCTGTTAAAGAACCGGCAGTTGCCGGAATGATGTTGCAAACTTAGCGAAAAAAAGGCAATATCAAGGTATGATTTCCAGCTATTATGCTAACTTTGTTGGCAATTAAGGATAGAAGTAAGAAGATACTTGCCACAATTTATGGTCTGTGCATTAGAATATTCAAAAAGATGAAAAACGTTTTGGTTGATTTTTCTCATTATGACGATTTCTGCGGATTTGGTGAGATAGCGCGCAATTTTGCTCCCCGTCTGGCTGCTGCTGACGTACCGGACTTGCATTTCATTTTTGTGTTGCCCCGTGAGCGTAGAGGTTTGTTTGGCGATAAAGTTGAATACATAGACCGAGACAAGAAGAAACAAATTTCGCATATTTACGATAAGCCATTGCATCTTTGGCATGCCACAGACCAGCAGTACAATTATCGTCTGCGCCGTAAAGGGCTTTTGCAGTTGCTTACGGTTCATGATTTGAATTTTCTTCATGAGAAATCAGGCTTGCATCGTTTGCGGCATATTCTGCAATTGCGTCATCGTGTAATGCATTCTGATTGTGTAACCACCATCTCAAATTACGTACGTGATGAGCTACTGTCATTTATGAAAGGATACGACAAGCCGGTGCCGGTTATTTACAATGGGATTACAGACTTAAGTCTTATTGAACCTTGTCAGCCGTCATTTGTCAGCCGTTCTTCTGAACCCTTTTTACTGGCATTGGGACAAGTGCGCGAAAAAAAGAATTTCCAACTTCTTGTACCCATGATGCACTATTTACCCGACTATCGACTTTATATATGCGGTGATGATCATTTTGATTATGCAGATAGCTTGCGAAAATTAATTTCGGAAAAAGGTGAGGGACGTGTCTCGCTTGTGGGCAAAATCTCTGATGCCGAAAAGGTATGGCTTTATTCCCATTGTGCGGCATTTATGTTCCCGTCCCGCCTTGAAGGTTTTGGAATTCCCGTCTTGGAAGCAATGCGCTTTCATTGCAAAGTGTTTTCTTCGCGATTAAGCAGCTTGCCCGAAGTGTGTGGCAGTCATGCTTTCTACTGGGATTCTTTTGAGCCCTCAAAGATGGCCGAAGTCGTCAAGCGTGGATTATCTTCCTGGACTGCAAGAATGGGTGATGACGCCGCTCGCTATTCCGAAAGCTTTAACTATGAAAAGTATACCGATTGCTACATCCGCCTGTATCGCCAGATGCTGTCAATGGATTGACATTATTTATACCGCCTGTTCCGAAAAGCTGTACGAGAGTTGCTGCGTAGTGGAAAACTTCGGATAAAAAGAAGGCAACAAAGTGATGGAACTGTCAAATGTGCATGTCTTGGCAAATGGGTATTGCCTGAATATTTGTATCTTTGCAGCCTAATTATCAATTGACGTTATTATGTTTCATTTATCTGTTTTATTGTTCTTGGCGGCAAATGCCGATAGCAGCCGTAATGCCATAGATAGTGTCCACCGGGTTGCAGGGGCAATCATTGCGGATGTTGCCACGGGACGTGGCATAGATAAGATGGAAATGTTAATAGAAAAGCTCGTTAATTGGGGCATTGTAATAGGTGGCCGTATTATAGGTGCGACAATTATATTCTTTGTGGGACGCTTTGTAATCAGGATGATTAATAAGGTCTTTGATAAAGTACTTACCCGCGACAGTATAGACCCGGGAGTTAAATCGTTCTTGAAGAGTATGATAAATGCCTTGCTGATGGTGTTGCTAATCATTGCCATAGTCAACAAGCTTGGTTTTGAGACAACATCGTTTGCGGCATTGTTGGCATCCTTCGGTGTAGCTGTGGGTATGGCGTTGAGTGGAAATCTTTCTAATTTTGTGGGAGGAATGATCATCTTGATGTTCAAGCCTTACCGTGTAGGTGACCTTATTGAAGTCAATGGTGTGACGGGCTATGTTGAAGCAATTGAGATATTTCATACGATATTGAGGACTTATTCAGGCGTGAATGTGTATCTTTCCAACGGTGCCATGAGTGCGGCTACCATCAAGAATTATCATAAAGAAGATCGTTTGCGTCTGGAGTTCAAGGTGGGGGTGGAATATGGTCAGGACTTCAAGCAGGCAGAAGATGTTTTGCTGAAGCTGGCCAATGAGGATGAACGCGTGCTGAAGGACCCGAAACCTTATGTAGCTCTTGACGAGTTGGCCGATAGCAGTGTGAATCTTGTGATGCGGCTATGGGTGGAAAATGCAGATTATTGGAGCACTAAATATGACATCAACAGGAAAATATACGAGCGTTTCAATGAAGCAGGTATATCTTTCCCTTTCCCGCAGATAACGGTTCACAAAGGAGATCCGTCGTGACGGTTTGTTATGAATGGCAAGATGAAAAGTGCTTGTTGGGATAAAGGAGATATCGATGTCGTGGTAAGTATAAACAGATGTGTATGGCGCATATATTGGCAATAAGACTTTCAGCATTGGGCGATATAGCCATGACAGTTCCCGTTTTGTATTCTTTTGCAAAACGGTATCCCGAACATGAGGTGACATTCTTGAGCCGTAAGATGGTGACCCCCTTATTTGCGAACATGCCTGCCAACATACATTTCAAGGGGATATCGCTTGATGATTATTCCGGTGTCATCGGCCTTTACCGTCTTTTCCGCGAATTGAACTCTTCATCGTTTGATGCTGTGGCCGATTTGCACAATGTGCTTCGTACGATGTTCTTGCGCGGACTGTTTAAAATGCACGGAGTTCCGACCGCATATATAGACAAAGGGCGTCGCGAACGGCATGATCTGGTGCGCAGTCAGCATAAGAAGTTGGTTCAACTCACTTCATCTACTGAAAGGTATGCTTTGGTATTTGATAGGTTGGGCTACTCTTTTCCGATGTGCTTTACTTCTGTTTTTGCTGATGCAGATGCTCCTTTGACAGGTTTTTTACCCAAAACAGGCGAAAAGGGCACTTGCCGATGGATTGGCATTGCCCCATTTGCTGCTCACAAAGGTAAGATATACCCCCTTTCTCTCATGCAAAAAGTGATTTCTCTGCTGCATGATGATGAGCGCAACCGTATATTCCTTTTCGGTGCCGGCCCGCAAGAGAAAAAGCAGTGTGAGGAATGGGCGAAGCTCTACAATCGTACAACTTCATTGGTGGGCCGCTTCGGCATGGGTGAAGAGTTGGCACTGATGAGTCATTTGGATGTGATGGTGACAATGGATTCTGCCAACATGCACCTGGCATCTTTGGTACATACTCCGGTTGTGTCAGTGTGGGGAGCCACGCATCCCTATGCGGGTTTTTGCGGAATACAGGCACCCGGAAGCCGCATCATACAGGCGGACCTTGCATGCAGGCCTTGCTCTATTTATGGAAACAAGAAATGTGTCAGGCGCGATTATGCTTGCCTTTCTTCCATTATGCCAAGGCAAATAGTTGAAGCCGTCTATGATGTGTGTGGCAGAAAGGAGGCAGTGTTATGAAGAAAGTGCAGTTCTATCTATTATATGGTATAGTATTCCTGCTCTCACTGCTGCCGATGTGGGTGCATTATTGCTTTTCCGATTTGTTGTATGTCGTCATATACCGTATTATAAGGTATCGCAGGACGATTGTCAGGAAGAATCTTTGCAACTCGTTCCCTGAGAAGAGCAAGCAGGAATTGCGCTATATTGAGCATCGTTTTTATGCTTTTTTCTGCGATTATATCGTTGAGAACGTCAAATTGCTGACGATGAGCAAGCGCAATCTCATGAGGCGTATGACCTTTGAGGGATTGGATGAAGTGGAACAATCGTTTAAGCAACATGATCTGGTGTTCGTATATCTGGGTCATTATTGCAACTGGGAATATGTGGCTTCGTTGCAATGGTGGGTACCCAAAGACATACATTGCGCGCAGCTCTATAGCAGCTTGAAGAGTTATGCCTTTGACCGTTTGTTCTATCATATCAGGAGCCGTTATGGTGGAGAGAATATCAAAAAGAACGAATCCATGAGGCACATCGTTGCTTACAGGCAGAGACATGAGAAAGCAATTATCGGGTTCATTTCCGATCAGACGCCTCGTTGGATAAACATCCATAAGTGGCTGGATTTCCTTCATCAGGACACTCCGGTCTTCACCGGCACGGAGCGTATTGCAAAGAAAGTCAATGCTGCTGTATATTATGGTGAGATGAGCAGAGTAAAGAGGGGATATTACAAATGCCGTTTCCGCTTGATGACGAATGATGCCAGCGGCATGAAAGATGAGCAGCTGACGACAAGTTATATGCATCTTTTAGAGCAGAGCATTCAAAGAGAGCCTTACTATTGGTTGTGGACCCACAACAGGTGGAAGCGGCAACGCAGCTCTGAAGAAACCGAAACCAACGCGCAGTGAGTATGAGCCGAAGAATCTTTACATCAGAAGCTTATCGATGCTGCAAAGCGGAGGTGGAATATATCATCGACCATTTTGAGAATAGCGGTACGGTGATACACAGCGGACGTAATTGCATCAAGTCTTTTCAGACTGACTTAGGGATATGGAACGTGAAACGTTACCACAAGCCGTCTGCTTTCAACCGCATTGTGTACTCGTTTCTCCGCAAGCCCAAAGGCAGAAGGGCTTTTGAGTATCCTTTGAAAGTCCTGTCGGCAGGGTTTGAAACCCCTTGTCCCATAGCCTACGTTGAGGAGGACTGTATGGGCCTGATCGGCTATTCCTACTTTGTGAGTGAGCAATGTCCCTACAAGCGACGTTTCTATGAGTTTGGCAACGCCCGCGTAGAAGACATACAGGATATACTCATTGCGTTTGTCCGTTTCACTGCCGGTCTTCACGAAGCCGGCATATATCACCGTGACTATTCCCCCGGGAATATACTTTTTGATAAAGTCAACGGAGCCTGGCATTTCTCCATTGTCGACATCAACCGCATGGAGTTCGGCCCTGTGAGCATCAGGAAAGGGTGCAGGAATTTTGCGCGTCTTTGGGGACAGCCCGACTTTTTCCGGTTCATAGCTCAGGAGTATGCACATGCCCGTCATGCTGACGAGCGGCAGTGCATAGCCGCAGTTATGCAGGCAAGGAATAAGTTTTGGAAGCCGCGTGCCCGTCATTTTGATTTACCGTATGAATTAAATTTTTAGACTATATGAAGAAACTGTCTTTCATTTTCGTTTTTGCCTTAATGGCCTTGTCTCTTCATGCCGAAGAGGCTGCTTCATGGTTTAGGGCAAGTGCCATCTCACCTGACGGGAAGAGCATAGCCTTTTCCTATAAGGGTGATATATTTGTCGTTTCCAGCAGTGGCGGAAGAGCTGTGCGGCTCACTTCGCATGCGGCCTACGACGGCTATCCCTGCTGGTCGCCCGACGGCAAGCTGATAGCCTTTTCTTCCGATAGATATGGTAGCCTTGACGTGTTTGTCATTTCCAAAGACGGCGGAGCTCCCAAGCGTCTGACAACGCATTCGGCCAATGAAAAGCCACAATGCTTCCTCGACAACAGCCATGTGCTGTATACGTCCTATTATATGCCGACCTCCGAGGATATCTTCTTCCCGGGTGATTTTGCGCAGGTCTACAGTGTGGATGTCAATGCCCACAGGCCGCAATTGTTTTCAGCTTTGGCAATGGAGTCTATATCCATCAACGCAAATGGCGAGATGCTCTATCAGAACAATAAGGGATATGAAGATGAATGGCGCAAACGTCATCGTTCTCCTATCACACGCGACTTGTATCTTTCCCAGACAAACCCAGTGAAGCGCACCTACAAGCAGCTGACAACCGACAATGCAGAGAACCGCAATCCCGTGTGGGCTTCAGATGGCAAGAGCTACTACTTTCTCAGCGAAAGGAATGGTTCCATGAATGTCTACAAGGCTTCTGCTGGTGAATCCGGCAAACAGGTCACCTTCTTTAAGGAGAACCCCGTGCGCTATCTTTCTGTTTCTCAAGACGAGACCTTGTGCTTTTCATGGGATGGTGGCTTATATACGATGCAGAAAGGTGGCAAGCCGCAGCGTGTAAACATTGACATTGTCATGGACGATACCGAGAACTTCAAGCAGCCGCAGACAGTCAGTTCGGGTGCTTCTGCCTTTGATATAACGAAAGATGAAAAGGAGATTGCCTTTATACTCAACGGAGATCTTTATACCACTGTGACGGAATATGCCACTACCAAGCGGCTGACCACGACTCCCGAAGAGGAACGTCATCCGAGCATCAGTCCTGACGGTCGCACCATAGTCTATGCTTCCGAACGCGGCGGTACGTGGAATATCTATGCCATGAAGCTCCAGGATAAGAAAGACAAGAACTTCACTTATGCCACGGATGTCAAGGAGGAAGCCCTCATCACCGGCAAAGAGCCGTTTACGCTCCCGAAGTTTTCACCCGACGGCAAGAAGATAGCGTTTCTTGCCAACCGTACGGAAATACGTGTCTATGACGTAAAGAGCAAGCGCATCGATGTGGCACTTCCGGCCAAGTTCAACTTCTCCTATGCCGATGGTGACATGGGCTTTGAGTGGTCTCCCGACAGCCGTTGGATTCTTACTTCCTACATGGGTGAAGGCGGTTGGAACAATATGGACATTGCAGTGGCCAGCATTGATGGCAAGAAGGTGGTCAACCTCACCAACAGTGGCTATTCCGACGAGTCTCCCGAATGGGCTTTGGGGGGCAAGGCCATTATCTGGGCTTCCGACCGTGCCGGATATCGCAGTCATGGCAGTTGGGGAGCCGAGGACGACGTATATATAATGTATCTCGACAAAGAGGCTTACGAACTGTCGAAATACAATAAGGAAGACCGTGCTTTGTATGAAGAGCGCATGAAGGCTGCCAAGGATTCTACCGACAAGTCGTCGAAGGCCGGCAAGCAGAAGTCCAAGACTGACAAGAAGAAAAAGGCCAATGGCAAGGACAAGTCCGGCGAAGCCAAGGATGAGAAGTCGCCTAAGAAGGACAGCACAGAAGTGAAACCTTTGAATCTTGACTTTGAGGGTTGCGAAAACAGGATAAAGCGTCTGACTGTCAATTCGTCTCATCTGGGTGGTATGTATCTCACCCCCGACGGCAAGAAGCTCTACTACATTTGCCGCTTTGAGGGTGGTTATGACCTTTGGGTGCACGATTTGGAGGACAATTCCACGAAGATTGTCTGCAAGGGTATTGGTGGAGGCCAGTTCATCCCCGACAAGAAGGGTGAGAACCTCTACCTGTGCAATGGTGGTCTCAAGAAGGTTACGCTCTCCAATGGCAGCATCAAGGACCTGCCTTTCCGTGCCGAGAAAGAGGGACAGACGGCAGAGCGCCGGGAATACCTCTATGACCATTGTGTCAACCAGATAGAGAACCGTTTCTGCGATGTCAACTATCATGGTGTGGACTTCAAGGCCTTGTCGGCCCATTATCGCAAGTTCTTGCCTTTCATTAATAACAACCGCGACTTCAGCGAGATGGTGAGTGAGCTGCTCGGTGAGCTCAACTGCTCGCACACAGGTCTGAAATATCGTGCTGCAAGAACCTGCCCGCTGACTGCCGAGCTCGGTGCTTTCTATGAAGACCATAAGGGCGACGGACTGAAGGTCAGGGAAATCATTCAGGGAGGCCCGCTCGATATGCCCGGAAGCAAGGTAAAGCCCGGAGACATCATCAGTGAAATCGACCATCAGAAGATAGTAAAGGACCAGGACTATTTCCCCTTGCTTGCGGGCAAGGCCGGCAAATGGGTGCTGCTGACTGTTACGGATGCTTCGGGCAAGAACAAGACAGAGTTTCATGTGAAGCCTGTAAATCAGGGCACTATCAGCGGATTGCTCTACAAGCGTTGGGTGAAGCGCAACCAAAAGTTTACCGAGGAATATTCGGAAGGCAAGATAGGTTATGTTCATATCGAAGCCATGAACAGCAACAGCTTCCGTGAGGTCTATTCGCAGATTCTCGGAAAATACCGCAACTGCGAGGCTCTTGTGGTTGACGAACGCCACAATGGCGGTGGCTGGCTCCATGACGATTTGGCCATTTTGTTGAGTGGCAAGCAGTTTCAGACCTATACTTCGCGCGGCCAGTATCTGGGCGTTGATCCTTTCACGCGTTGGAACCGTGCTTCGTGTGTCCTGGTGTGTGAGAACTGCTACTCTAATGCCAACGGTTTCCCGTCCATGTATAAGGCCCTGGGACTGGGCAAGCTGGTGGGCACACCCATGGCAGGCACGATGACTGCCGTGTGGTGGGAGAGCCTGGATGATGGCAGCCTGATACTCGGACTGCCTGAGGTGAACTGCCTGGATATGGAGGGCAAGCCGATAGAAAACCTGCAGCTCGACCCCGACATCCCTGTTGACAACACTCCCGAGCAAATGCTTTCGGGTGACGACAGGCAGCTGAAGCGTGCCATCGACCTGATGCTTCAAGGTAAATGATAACCAATTAAACCATAAGTAATATGATGACAAAAAACCATTCTTTAAGGCTTTTCGGACTGCTGTTGCTCTTCGCAGCCGGTGCCGTGAGTACGGATGCCAAGAAATTCCGCATCATGTCGTTCAATATTCGTTTGCTGACAACTGCCGATGGCGACAATATCTGGACCAATCGCAGTGATGCTGTATGCAAGTTTATAGACAAGACGGCTCCCGATGTGTTTGGTGTGCAGGAGGCCACCAAGGTGCAGATGGACGATTTGTCAAAGAATCTGCCCGACTATGCCTATGTGGGCGTGGGTCGCGACGACGGCAAGGAAGCCGGCGAATACAGTCCCGTGTTCTATCGCAAAGACAAGTTCAAGCTCATCAAGAGCGGTACTTTCTGGTTGAGTGAGACACCCGACAAGCCTTCACTCGGCTGGGATGCAGCTTGCCGCCGTGTATGCTCGTGGACCTTGTTACAGAATGTGAAGACCGGAAACAGCTTTGTCTATGCCAACACTCACCTTGATCATGTGGGCGAAAAAGCCCGTGTCAACGGTGCGATGCTTATAAAGGAAAGGCTCAGCCGCATTGCCAACAATCTGCCGATGCTCATTACCGGCGATTTCAATGTGACCAGCTCTTCGCCGGCCTATGCAACCATGCTCAACCGCATCTTTGCCCTTCAGGATGCCTACAAGAATGCCAAGAAGCGCAAAGGGCTGAATTCCTCGTTCAACAACTGGGGCAAAATTGCCGACGACAAGGGAGACATCATCGACTTTGTCTTTGCTTCGCCCTTCCTGAAAGCCAAGAAAGCCTGTCTGCACGACGGCAATCTGGGCAACGGACACTACCTCTCCGACCACAACGCCCTTTACGTTGACTTCGACGGAAAGGAGCTTTAATCCCTTGATGCCTGCGGCAGGACGGCACGGAGGTGTGCTGCCTGCCGCAGGTCTTGTTTTCATCCTGCCATGATTTTCTACTTTTCGGGAACCGGAAACAGCCGCCATGTGGCCCGCCGCATAGCACAGGCAACCGGCGAAAGAGACATCTCCATTGCCCGCTGCCTGCACGAGGGGACATTCGCGTTCAGGCTTTCCCACGACGAAAGAGTAGGGCTTGTGGCTCCCGTCTACTTCTGGGGACTTCCACAAATAGTCATCGACTTCATATCAAGACTCACCTTGCCCGATGCCGCCGGCCATTATGTCTATGCAGTAGCCACCTATGGCACCTCCACAGGCGGCTTCATGCACATGACGCGCAGCCTCTTTGCCGGGAAAGGTTGGCCGCTCCGTGCCACCTACAGTGTACGCATGGTAGATGTGTGGACGCCACTTTTCAACGTCAGTAACCGGGAGAAGTGCCTGAAGATAACGCAGAACGCAGAGCCGCAGATAGACACAGCAATACACGAGATATGCAGGAATGCCTGTGGCAACTTTACGGATCGAAGCCTTCCGTGGTGGCTGGCACGCTGGCAATATGCCCTCTACGAGGGGCGGCGAAACACCCACTATTTCAAGGTAAACACCCGGTGCATAGGCTGCGGGCTCTGTGCAAGGATTTGCCCGACAGCCACGATAAGCATGCACGGCAGCCAACCCGAATGGGTAAAGCCCCAATGCACGCTCTGCCTCTCCTGCCTGCACCATTGTCCGATGTCGGCCATCGAAAACGGAAAAGCCTCTCACCGTCACGGCCGCTTCCTGCATCCCGACGAAGGGCAAAGCCACAGCTGACAAGCTTCTCCCAATGCCCTCAGACGGCAATGTGGCTGATTGCAACGTGTTTCATGTACAGAGTACAGTGTGTTTCATGTACAGGAAACAACCTGTTTCATGTACAGAGCACAACCTGTTTCATGTAGAGGAAACACCCTGCAATCAGCCACATCGCAACCACTGATATGTACAGACGTAAAACAGAATGCCGCACACCTCAGACCGGCATGCCCCCGAAGCATCGGCGGCAATCGGCAGAGACAAAGTAGCGATTTTCTTAAATTTTTTGCCTTAATATTTGGAGAAAAGAAAGAAAATCACTACTTTTGCAAACGTTAGAGGAGTGAGAGGCCCGGAAGAGCTTCTCATTTTTTAATACACACCGACGATATGATAGACATAAAGACTTTAAAGGACATTGTCAACGACTGGCTGAAAGACAAGGACTACTTCTTAACCGACCTGTCAATCAGCCCGGACGACAAGATTGTTGTGGAAATCGACCACAAAGAAGGTGTATGGATCGACGATTGCGTAGACCTGAGCAAGTATATCGAATCCCGCCTTGACAGTGATGAAAACAACTATGAACTTGAGGTGGGAAGTGCCGGAATAGGACAACCGTTCAAGGTGCTTCAACAGTATATCAACCACATAGGCGACGAGGTAGAGATAGTCACCCGACAGGGCGAAAAGCTGAAAGGCACCCTCAAAGCCGCCGATGAGCACCACTTTACGGCAGGCATCAAAAAGAAAATAAAGCCCGAAGGAGCCAAACGCCCCAAGATGGTGGAAGAAGACGTGACCTATGCCTACGACGACGTCAAAAGTGTGAAATACCTCATATCGTTCAAATAGCAGGTGCTCATGCTGCCGGCCCGGAGCCGCAGAAAACAGCAGGACACCCCTCAACATGCAAAAACTAAATAATACATAATGGCTACAAAGAAAGAAAACACAGTAAGCCTCATAGACACCTTTGCCGAGTTCAAGGAAACAAAGAACATCGACAGAGCCACCCTCGTGGGTGTAATCGAGGAAAGCTTCCGCAGTGTGCTGGCAAAAATGTTCGGCTCAGACGAGAATCTTGACATCATCGTGAACCCCGACAAAGGCGACTGCGAAATACACAGAAACCGCATCGTAGTGGCAGACGGGCAAGTGACCGACCTCAACAAAGAAATCAGTCTGAGCGACGCCCGCAAGATCGATGCCGACTATGAAGTGGGTGAAGACGTGAGCGAATCCATAGACTTCATGAAGTTTGGCCGCAGAGCCATCCTTACACTCCGCCAGACCTTAGCCGGCAAAGTGCTGGAACTGGAGCACGACTCCCTATACAACAAATACAAGGATCGTATAGGCGAAGTAGTCTCGGGCGAGGTATATCAAGTGTGGAAAAACGAGATTCTGCTTCAAGATGAGGAACACAACGACCTGCTCCTCCCCAAATCCGAACAAATACCCGGCGACTTCTATCGTAAAGGTGAAATAGTACGCGCCGTCATCAATAAAGTGGAAAACGTCAACAACATCCCTAAAATCTACCTCAGCCGCACCTCACCCATGTTCCTGCAACGGCTGCTCGAAGCCGAAGTGCCCGAGATAAACGACGGTCTGATCACCATCAAAGGCATTGCACGCATACCGGGAGAAAGAGCCAAAATAGCCGTAGAAAGCTATGACGACCGTATAGACCCCGTAGGAGCCTGCGTAGGAGTGAAAGGACGGCGCATACACGGCATAGTGCGCGAACTGCGCAATGAAAACATCGACATGGTCAACTATACCAGCAACCAGTCGCTCTATGTGCAGCGTGCCCTCAGTCCCGCGAAAATCTCGGATATATACCTCGACGAAGCCAACCACAAGGCCGAAGTCTACCTGCAACCCGAAGAAGTGTCACTAGCCATAGGCAAAGGAGGCCTCAACATCAAACTGGCCAGCATGCTCACCGGCTATACCATTGACGTATACCGCGAATCAGAAGAAAACAACGAAGAAGACGACATCTACCTGTATGAATTCTCAGACGAAATAGACCAATGGGTCATCGACGCATTCAAGCACGCCGGCATGGAAACAGCGCGCGAAGTGCTGTCGCATAGCCGCGAAGAACTCATCCAAGCCACCGACCTCGAAGAAAGCACCATCGATGAAGTGCTCAAAATATTAAACGAAGAATTTGAGAAAGAATAGTATATGGGAGTCAGACTGAACAAAGTTTTAAAAGAATTCAACGTCGGATTGCAAACCGTCATTGACTATCTGGACAAAAAAGGCATCTCCATTAAAAACGATATGAATGCCAAACTCACAGACGAACAGTACCAGATAGTAAAAGACGAGTTCGGTTCGGACAAACGCTTACGCAACGAGGCCAACATACTTATATCGCAACGCCATACCGAAAAAACCAAAGAAAAGAAAACACAGGCAGCGAAAAAAGTCATCGAAGAAATCAAGACCGAAATCCCCGAACAGGCTGTCCCACAATTCAAACCCGTGGGGAAAATAGACCTCGACAGCATCGGTAAACCCGCACCGGTCAAAGAACCCGAAGCACAAAAAGAGGCTCCCAAGCCCGAAAAAAAAGAAACAAAAACTGAAATACCACCTGTGAAACAGGAACACAAAGCAGTACCGGAGACCCCGGCTCCCACAAAAACAACACCACAGCAGGAAGCCGAGAAACAGCAACCCCACACGACTCCCGAAAAAACTCAACCCGCAAAAGCCCAAAGCCCACAGCCAAAGGCACAAAAACCGGCCGTCAAAGAGCCTGAAAAACAGTCGCAAAAAACAACCTCCGGCCAACCTGCTACAGCCGAAAAGCAACCTGCCGCAGTGGCACCCGCCAAAAAAGAAGAAGCACCCGCAGTGGCCAAACCGGTAGACAAAGTAGGAACAGTGCAAAACGGCGTGTTCCATCTCAACAACAAACCAACCATCACAGGACCCAAAGTGCTGGGAACAATCGACCTGTCGACCATCAACGAAAACACGCGCCCACGCAAGAAAACCAAAGAAGAAAAGAAAAAAGAGCGCGAAGAAAAGTTGAAGCAACAACACACCGGTAATGCCGCCGCGCAACCTGCAGGAAACGCACAAAAGAAAAAACGCAAACGCATATCCGGAAGCAAGGTGGACATCTCGGCCGAAGCCAAGAAAACAGAGCAGGGAAGAGGCGACAACCAGCCGAGAAACAGCCAGCATAACAACTTCCAAAACACAAAAGGAAAAAACAAAAAGCAGCCATCTGTGTTCAAACCACAGGTGTCCGACGAAGACGTAGCCAAAGAAGTAAAGAAAACCTTGGCACGACTCACCAGTAAAAAGAACTTCAGCAACAGTGCCAAATACCGTCGTGAAAAACGCGACCAAGTGAGAGCTGCCAACGAAGAACGGCTGAACGAAGCAAGCAAAGAGAGCAAAATACTCAAGCTTACCGAGTTTGTGACAGCCAACGAATTGGCAACCATGATGAACGTTCCCGTCACACAAGTCATATCGACCTGTATGAGCATCGGCATGATGATCAGCATCAACCAACGCATGGATGCAGAGACCATCAACCTCGTTGCCGAAGAGTTCGGATTCAAAACCGAGTATGTGAGCGCATCAGTCTCTGAAGCCGTACACGAAGAAGCCGACAATGAAGACGACCTGCAACCGCGCGATCCCATCGTAACCATCATGGGTCACGTAGACCATGGCAAGACATCATTGCTCGACTATATCCGCAACTCCAATGTCATTGCCGGTGAGGCCGGAGGCATCACCCAGCACATCGGAGCCTACAATGTGACACTCGAAAACGGACGACACATCACCTTCCTTGACACTCCCGGACACGAAGCATTTACAGCTATGCGTGCACGCGGAGCACAGGTGACAGACATTGCTATCATCATTATTGCCGCAGACGACGATGTGATGCCGCAGACCAAAGAGGCCATTAACCACGCAATGGCAGCCAATGTGCCTATAGTCTTTGCCATCAACAAAGTGGACAAACCGGCTGCAAACCCTGACAAAATCAAGGAATCTCTGGCAAGTATGAACTTCCTGGTCGAGGAGTGGGGAGGCAAGTATCAAAGCCAGGACATCTCGGCTAAGAAAGGTATCGGAGTCAACGAACTGTTGGAGAAGGTGCTGCTTGAAGCAGATATGCTCGAACTGAAAGCCAATCCCAATCGTAACGCCACAGGTACCATCATCGAATCTTCACTTGACAAAGGCCGCGGCTATGTGGCAACAATACTGGTGAGCAACGGCACCCTGCACATAGGTGACAATGTCATTGCAGGCACATGCTTCGGACGTGTGAAAGACCTGAGCGACGAACGAGGAAAACATATCGATTCTGTAGGGCCGGCTCATGCCGCAACGCTCCTGGGCTTCAACGGAGCTCCTCAGGCCGGTGACACATTCCACGTGATGGCAACCGAACAGGAAGTGCGCGACATAGCCAACAAACGACTGCAGCTTCAGCGTGAACAAAGCCTGCGTACCAACAGACGACCGACCCTCGAAGATATAGGCAACCGTATAGCCATAGGAGGATTCCAGGAACTTAATATAATAGTCAAAGGCGACGTTGACGGTTCTGTGGAGGCTCTTAGTGACGCACTTATCAAGTTGTCTACAAAGAAGATCGCAGTCAATGTAATACACAAGGCCGTGGGACAAATCACGGAAAGTGATGTCTCCCTCGCCGCAGCGTCACAGGCAATCATTATAGGTTTCCAGGTGAGACCCAGTGCACAGGCACGCAAGGAGGCCGAACAGGAAGGTATAGACATCAGGCTCTATTCCATCATATACGACGCCATCCATGACGTGAAGACTGCCATGGAAGGCATGCTCAAGCCTATTATCAAGGAAGAACAGACGGCAACGCTGGAAGTGCGCCAGGTATACCACATCAGCAAAGTGGGGACTGTGGCCGGTGCATTTGTAACAGACGGCAAGGTGCATCGTTCAGACAAGGCACGCCTTATCCGCGATGGCATAGTGAAATTTACCGGTGAAATCAATGCGCTGAAGCGATTCAAGGACGACGTTAAAGAAGTGGCTTCCAACTTTGAGTGCGGCATTAGCCTGACCAACTGCAATGACATCCTGGAAGGAGATATCATAGAAACATTCCACGAGATAGAAATCAAACAAAAGCTTTAGCCGCAAATGGAAACGATAGATTTGGCTATCATTCTTTTAGTGCTTTGGTCTGTCTATCATGGTTGGAAACAAGGTTTCTTCAAAGAGCTTGTTTCAATGGCGGGCTTCTTTGTGGGGCTGTTCATCGCTTTCAGACTCTATAGCTCCTTTGGCAGCTATCTGATGCCCAACCTGTCTTCAAGCTCTGTCATCGGTGACTATTTGTGCAAAGCATTGGCTTTCGTCCTGATATGGATAATAGTACCTATATTGATGGGGGTTGCGGCCATTGTCTTCACCAGATCACTCCAAGGCTTGCATCTGGGTCGGCTCAATGCCATCTGCGGCTCTGCCGTCAGCATGGTGAAATATCTGGTATTGATGAGCTTTGTCTTTAATGCCATGAACTTCATAGGTATTATGGATGGAAGCAAAAAGTCAACATCCACATTCTATGAACCGGTAGCATCCATCGTGCAAAGAGCATTTATGGGAAAGGAACGCCCGAAGCCCTCACTTTCACATGACGAAGAGAAAACATCGGACACTATTTAGATTGACATGCATCATCCTGAAAAATGAACAACGGAAACGACATAGTAAGAGACATAACTGAAAAGAAGTATGAATACGGCTTCACGACCAACGTGGATACGGACGTCATACCCAAGGGACTGAATGAAGACATTGTAAGGCTCATTTCCCAAAAGAAGAACGAGCCGGATTGGCTCCTGCAATTCAGGTTGAAGGCATTCCGCTATTGGCAAACCTTGAAGCAGCCCCATTGGGGTCATGTATCTTTGCCTGAGATAGATTATCAGGCCATTTCATACTATGCTGCTCCACGCACGAAAAAAGCCGATGCGCCTAAAGAGATTGACCCGGAATTGGAAAAGACATTCGACAAGTTAGGCATACCTTTGCAGGAACGCTTGTCGTTGAGCGGCGTAGCCGTGGATGCAGTCATGGATTCCGTATCTGTCAAGACCACTTTCAAAGAGCATCTGGCTGAACGGGGCATCATCTTTTGCTCTATTTCCGAAGCCATAAAGGACTATCCCGAGTTGGTCCGGCAATACTTGGGGACGGTTGTGCCCTATCGTGACAACTTCTATGCAGCACTCAACAGCGCAGTCTTCAGCGACGGTTCGTTTGTCTATATACCCAAGAATGTGCGTTGTCCCATGGAGCTTTCCACCTATTTCCGTATAAATGCCGTCAACACAGGGCAGTTTGAACGCACCTTGATAGTTTGCGACGAAGGTGCATACGTCAGCTATCTTGAAGGGTGTACTGCCCCTATGCGCGATGAAAACCAACTCCATGCTGCCATTGTAGAAATTGTAGTCAACAAGGATGCAGAGGTGAAATATTCAACCGTGCAAAACTGGTATCCGGGTGATGAGCATGGAAACGGAGGTGTGTTTAACCTCGTTACAAAGCGAGGTCACTTGCGTGGTGCCAACAGTAAGCTGTCATGGACGCAGGTAGAAACCGGATCGGCCATTACATGGAAATACCCCAGCTGCATCTTGTCCGGTGACAATTCACAGGCAGAATTCTATAGTGTAGCCGTAACCAACCATTACCAGGAAGCCGACACAGGAACAAAGATGATTCACATCGGCAAAAACACGCGTAGCACTATAGTCAGCAAGGGTATCAGCAGCGGTCATAGCCAGAACTCGTACAGAGGCTTGGTCAAAATGGGACACAAAGCTAATAACTCGCGTAATTATAGCTCGTGCGACTCACTATTATTGTCAGACACCAGTGGCGCACATACGTTTCCATACATAGACGTAAACAACGATACCTCTATTGTGGAGCACGAAGCTACAACATCAAAGATTTCTGAAGAGCAGCTGTTCTACTGCAACCAGCGAGGCATCTCGCCCGAAGATGCCGTGGGACTCATCGTCAACGGCTATGCCAAACAGGTCTTGAACAAGTTGCCCATGGAGTTTGCCGTAGAGGCACAAAAGCTGTTGTCGGTTTCGCTTGAAGGTTCTGTAGGATAACAAAAAAATGACCGCAATCATGCGCTCACGCACATCATCGCGGTCATTCTTTTAAAGTATCTCTATTGCTTCTTCTCTGCTATTCAATGTTGATTCCAAACGACGACTTGGCTTTGTCTTCCTCTGTAACCTTTGGAAGCGTCACAGTCAACAAACCGTTTTCCATCTTGGCACTGATATTTTCCTTGCGGATATTGTCAGGCAGACTGATTGCCTGTTGGAATTTGGAATAGCTGAACTCACGCCTCCAGTAGCGTACGTTCTTTTTCTCTTCCTTTTTATTCTCATCCTTGGCTTCGTGCTTCTTCTCCATGCTGATAACAAGGTTGTTGTCCTCGTCAACACTGATTTTGAAGTCGTCTTTCACCATGCCGGGAGCTGCAAGTTCAATCTTGTAGTTTTTGTCATTCTCGATAACATTGATGGCAGGAGCTGTAGCCTTGGCAGGCACCATCCAATCGTTGTTAAAGAAATCATTAAATACATCCGGTAACCAAGTCTGGTTGTTTCTACTTACTGGCATCATAATTATATCCTCCATTTGTTTATTATATTCATTGTTTGTCTTTTGAACGCCGCTCTTGCGAACTTTGTTCGCTTATGATATGGCAAGCAGTGTGCCAATACCCGAAATAGAAGATTTTTGGCCGTCAGATTACAGACAGGAGACATTTTGACACAAAAGCCGTCAAAATGTCTCCTTGCAGATCGAAGATGTCAGTACAAACCGGCAATTTCATTCCCTTGCTGAGCGGAAGAACGTGAGCGGTATCTTGGCGAGGAATATGGAAGGCTTTGCTGTTTCGTGGCACGAATAATAGGTTATCCACATTTCGTCTCCCACTTTGAGGAACGAGGGGTATGAATTGTCGTCAAGCGATGGCAGTATCAGTGATTCGTGAAAGTCTCCGTCCGTATTGCCGCAGTAAATCATAGTTTTGGGGCGCGATGGAATGTGTGTCTCGCGTCCGCCAAGCAGCGTTTTTCCATCTGTAAACACATAGGCGTCCGGTCCTCCGCAGAAGAATCCCAGCTCTTTCTGCTTCCAGTCGGTGTATGGCGGTATTGAAGATAGCAGCATTGCGGAGCGGTTGCCGTTTTCGCGGCGCACGAATAGCAGCATTCTGTCGTCGGCGGCAAAGCGCACCGTTGTTTCGTTAGGGTAGTTAGGCAGGTCGAAAGTCTTCATCACCTTGTATTCCTGTCCGTCTCTTGTGGTGAGAAGTTCCAGCTTGTTTTGGTCTCCGGCCTTGAAATAGCTCACCCCGTAGCCTGTGCCCTTGTGCCATGTAACACGCCACAGCCATGCAAAATTCTGTGCTGCAGTTGACTCAACCTTGACCTGCTTGGGAACGGAGAACTTTCTGCCGTCCTTGGAAAATGCAACAAGAGTGCTTGCGGATTCCAACTGCCGGTTCTTGTAAAGCGAGCATCCCATAAGCACCATAAGCTCTCCTTTGGGCGTGACTGAGAGCTTGGGGTCGCGCAGGTCGAAGCCCTCTTTTGCGATGATGGCGGCAGTCTTCCATTTGTTGCCGTCGGGCGAGGATATGATGTGTATTCTACCATCGGCATCCCCCTTTTCATTGAATACGTGACTGAAACCTTCGCGGAAAGCACAGTAGTAGGCGCCTTTATACTCTGTCAATGAAGTGAAGGCGCAATGCGTTGAGCCGTCACCCCAAATGCGTTGCAGGTTGTAGCAGATGTTTTGTGCACAAACGGCAGATGTGATTAGTGACAAAACCAAAGAAAGAAGCAGTGCGCTGGTTTTCATTGTAATGCGGATTTGTTGAATGCCGATATATGAAACGGATTTTAGGGCGTGACTAAATATCATCGTTTTCAATATGCTTGATTACTCTGCACGGATTCCCTACTGCTACACAATTTGCCGGAATAGAACGCGTCACAACACTTCCTGCTCCAATGACACTTCCTTTGCCTATTGTTACACCAGGAAGGATGATAGTTCCACCACCTATCCAAACATGGTCTTCAATCTTGACCGGCAGTGCGTATGTACGACAGAAACCTTCACCAAGTTGGCTATGAAGATTGACTCTTTCGGATGCTTTAGTGGAATGAGTCGCCGTATAAATCTGCACATTTGAAGCTATTAGTACATTGTTGCCAATTTCGATAATATTGTTATCAACAAATGTACAGTTCATGTTGATTATAACCCTGTTGCCAATATGAATATGCTGGCCGTATTCACAATGAAAATCAATATCTATATACACGTCGTTTCCAATGCTTCCAAAGAGCTGTTTATGTATGGCGTGTTTAGATATTGTGTCTGCATAATCTACGTCATTTAATTCTTTAAGAAGTCTTTTGGCCCTGATTGTCATTTCCGCCAATTCCTTGTCTTCTCCTCTAAAGATTTCCCTGTCAAGGCATTTTTGAAGTTCGGTTTTCATTCCAACTATTTGCTATGAGTTATTTTGTTTCTGATTAAAATACTTATAAAGTGGTGCGACCATCAATGCTGTTCACACCCAGACCGTGACGATATTGTTTTCATATCCCATTGCTACTTTGTCAGGAGTTTCAAATTTATATTCACTCTCAATCTTATTGGCATTGCGGCATCCCCATAAAGCAAGTCCGAAATCTACTCCTGCCGCGTGAGCGCACCTGCTGTCATACTCGGTGTCACCAATATATATCGCATCATTCGCCGATATCCTATTCCTTTCCAAATATGTCAATAAGGGGGCAGGGCTTGGTTTGGGTTCAGACGAGTCTTCAACACAAATCACAGTCTCGAAATAATGACTTATGCGGTGAGGCTCAAAATCGGTCTTGTACTCATTTCTGGTTTTTGAGGTGATAATGCCCAGCCTGCACCCTTTGTCACGCAACAGCTCCAACATATTACATACTCCATCGAATAGGCAGATGTGTTGCTGATACTGCGCCATCTTGTCATTCCAACATTTGCTTGCTCCTTCCACATCCGCTATGCCTAAACCGGCAAGTGTAACCTTTCCCGGTATACCTAAGGCGAAGGCCAATTTTTCGGTGGCGATATGTCTGTTCAGATACAGCATTACCGTATCTTGCAAACTATGTAACACGGCATATTCGGTGTCAAGCAACGTCCCGTCAATGTCAAATATGATATGGCTATATTTCATTTATGCAGAGTTGATTTTAGCAGGCAAAAGATACCAATACAAAAATACGCATAATAACGTCATTGGAGGAGGAATAAGACTTTTCCTTTGTTAATAAACGTTGCGCCATGCTCTATCGTTTACAAATGATACCTTTTTGCTGTAGTAAGTTTTTGCAAAGTGGTTATATGCCAATTGTATAAATGCTACCTCAGTTCGGGATAAGAAAGCTGCAAAATTATGAAGGAAAAAGTTGGTAGTCCAATAAATATTTTGTACCTTTA
>CAKRYD010000007.1 GCA_934426255.1 uncultured Bacteroidaceae bacterium
AAGATACAAAATATTTATTGGACTACCAACTTTTTCCTTCATAATTTTGTAGCTTTCTTATCCCGAACTGAGGTAATGGATGATCAACTGGTATGAACGCACCATCAAGGAGGCAGCCAAGCATCATATCATCGTGGATTTCCACGGAGCCATGAAGCCTGCCGGACTGGAGCACCGCTACCCCAACCTGTTGGCCTATGAAGGCGTATTGGGACTGGAGCAAATGGGCGGGTGCCGTCCCGACAACACGTTGTATATTCCGTTCCTCAGAAATGCCGTAGGTGCCGTTGACTTCACTCCCGGAGCCATGATCAACACCCAGCCGGAATACGACAAATGGTCTAACCCCAACTGCTCTGCCATAGGTACGCGTGCCTACAGCATGGCTCTGTTTACCATCATGGAGACCGGCACTCAGATGCTTGCCGACTCACCCACCCAGTACTATAAGAATCCCGACTGCACCAACTTCCTGACCCAAATACCGGTTACGTGGGATGAGACACGTGCATTGCAAGCAAGCATCGGCGAATATCTGATTGTAGCCAAGCGCAACGGTAAGAAATGGTTTGTGGCAGGCATCTGCAACGGAAAGGAGCAAGAACGTTCGTTCAACATACCTTTGGACTTCCTGAGTGACGGCCCGCACAAGATGACCCTTGTGAGTGACGGCTTCAACGCAGGATGGCAGGCCATGGACTATGTGATAGAGACAAAAGATGTTGACACGTCTTCAATACTCAACATCAGGATGGTAAGGAACGGTGGCTTCAGTGCCATCATCGAATAAGCGTCTCAAGGCTTTTCATAGAGCTGGCGGAGCACCTCCAAAGACTTCAGTTTCGGAAAGTCGGGTATGTGCAACCGATAGTATTCATTGATGACATCCAGCAGCCTGTTGCGCTCTTCCCGGCTAAAGTGAAAGAGGTGCATCGTGTCATAGTTCATGCGCAGCAGCAGAGGTATGCCTGCCGCTTCGGCCTCGCCCAGGAGATGTGAATGAACCGTAGGCGAGAGTGTGAAGCAGCTGTTCAGCAGGTCAAAGCTGCTATGCGGCACATAGTCGCTGACGTTGGGCAGGAAACCCAGGAAGCGTGACAGGCGAATGAGGAACACCAGATGGAAGTTGGCAAACGACGAAGAGGCGGCATCGAGCCACTGCAACGAGGAAAACAGGTATTCAAAGAGCGGACGGCCGGCATGCTCTCCCTTGAGGCTGTGATACAGGAAGTCACCTATAAACATGGAGATGGCCATTTTGTCGGGGTCAAAGGGTATGGACACATATGTATATATGGCACACACATTGCGCACATGTTGCAGCGAACGACTTTCGTGCGGCTCCCACTCTATTTCCAGCACGTTGAGCTGACGAAACAGTTTGTGGCGTCCGCTTCCCCTGCGTGACTTGGGCAGCCTGACAAGAAACGATACCGGTCCCTTCTCTTCGGTGAAAAGCACCGAGACCGAAGCGGCATCATTATATTTAAAGGTATGGAGCACCAACGCGCGCGACTTGACAAACATTTTCCCACCTATGGTTTCTGCCTGCAAAGGTACGAAAAAACGCATCGCGAATAAAAAAGAGGAAAAATATCAGTGAAACACTTTGCCAAATAAAATAAAACATCTACCTTTGCACCGCAAAAACGGAAATAGTCCGTTGAATGCTGCATCGGAGCATTCAGGCGATGGCCCGTTCGTCTATCGGTTAGGACGAGAGATTTTCATTCTCTAAAGAGCAGTTCGATTCTGCTACGGGCTACTAAATAACAATATCAATATGGCAAATCACAGTTCATGCATTAGAAGAATTCGTCAGACGAAGACTCGTACGCTCCACAACAGATATTATGCTAAGACGGCTCGCAATGCCGTGCGCAAGCTGCGTGCATTGGAAAACAAGGAAGAGGCTGAAAAGCTCCTGCCAAGCGTACAGAAGATGTTGGACAAGTTGGCCAAGACCAACATTATCCACAAGAACAAGGCTGCCAACATCGTATCGAGTCTTGCACTTCATGTTCGTAGTTTGGCATAAGTCAGCTACAGGTGCACTCTGCAAAGAAAAAGAAACCATAAAGGTCGAACCGAGAGTTCGGCCTTCATTGTTTTAGACAAGAGTGGCTCAGACGTCACAAAGTTAATAACCATACATAAAGAAAACATATTATGTCAGGAGATGTGACAATCAAGACTATTGAGGATGTCATTGTCCTCTTTTCGGGTGATTCGGGCGATGGTATGCAGTTGGCAGGAAACATATTCTCCACCATATCCGCCACAGTGGGAAACAGCATCAGCACCTTCCCCAATTATCCGGCAGACATCCGTGCCCCGCAAGGTTCGCTAACGGGAGTTTCGGGGTTTCAGGTACACATAGGTGCCGACAAGGTCTATACACCCGGTGACCAGTGTGATGTACTCGTTGCCATGAACGCGGCAGCCCTGAAGACGCAATACAGCAAGGCCAAACCCGGTGCCACCATCATCATTGACCTGGACTCTTTCCAGAAGAAGGACCTGGAAAAGGCCGCATTCTCTACCGACGACCCGCTGGCCGAAATGGGCATTGACGCAGACCGCGTGATTGCCTGCCACATTACGCAGATGGTAAAGAGCTGCCTTTCAGACACTGATATGGACATGAAAGCCATGCTGAAGTGTAGGAATATGTTTGCCCTGGGACTGGTATGCTGGCTTTACAGCCGCGACATCAGCATTGCCTTTAACTACTTAAAGGAGAAGTTTGTCAGGAAGCCTGCAATAGCCGATGCCAATATAAAGGTGATACAGGCCGGCTATGATTACGGTCACAACACCCACAGTACGGCAACCAACGTATACCGCATCGAGAGCAAGACCAAGGCTCCCGGTTGCTACATGGATATAACGGGCAATAAGGCCACTGCCTATGGTTTCATTGCCGCGGCCGAAAAGGCGGGACTCAAGCTGTATCTGGGCTCCTACCCCATTACGCCGGCCACCGATGTGCTTCACGAGTTGTCGAAGCACAAGTCGTTGGGAGTTACCACCGTGCAATGTGAAGACGAGATTGCCGGCTGTGCCTCATCCGTGGGTGCGGCATTTGGCGGTGCACTGGCCGTCACGTCGACCTCGGGCCCCGGCATCTGCCTGAAGAGCGAGGCCATGAACCTGGCCGTCATCATGGAACTGCCATTGGTGGTGCTCGATGTCCAGCGTGGAGGCCCTGCAACCGGCCTTCCCACCAAGAGCGAGCAGACGGATTTGCTGCAAGTACTCTTCGGCCGCAACGGTGAATCTCCCATGCCTGTCATTGCCGCCCTCTCGCCCACCGACTGTTTCGACGCAGCCTATGAGGCCTGCAAGATGGCATTGGAGCACATGACCCCCGTGGTGTTGCTCACCGATGCCTATGTGGCCAACGGCTCGGGTGCCTTCAAGCTGCCCGACCTGAGCGAATATCCCGACATACGTCCCCCATATGTTCCCGAAGAACTGAAAGGAAAGTGGACTCCCTATATGCGCAACAGTGAGGGTGTTCGCTATTGGGCCGTGCCCGGACGCGAGGGATTCGAACACATCCTGGGCGGCCTTGAAAAGGACAATGCCACGGGTGTCATCTCGACCAATCCCGAGAATCACGAGCTGATGACCAGACTTCGTCAGGAGAAAATCGACAAGATACAGGTGCCCGACCTTACAGTTGCCGGCGATGCAGACGACGCAGAGCTGCTCATAGTTGGCTTCGGCAGCACCTTCGGTCACCTGCGTGCCGCCATGCATGCCCTACAGGCCGCAGGCAAAAAGGTGGCTCACGCACAGTTCAAATATATCAACCCCCTGCCCAAAAACACGGCCGAAGTGCTCCGGAAATACCCCAAGGTGGTGGTTGCAGAGCAAAACATGGGACAGCTGGCAGCCTTTCTGCGCATGAAGGTAGACGGCTTTGTGCCCTATCAGTTCAATCAGGTCAAAGGCCAACCCTTCGTGGTCAACGAATTGGTGGCCGCATTCAACGACATCATAAACAAGTAATTCACTATGGCATACACAGCACAAGATTTCAAAAAAGGACAGCCACGCTGGTGTCCGGGCTGCGGGGATCACTTTTTCCTTGCGTCGCTTCATAAGGCTATGGCCGAAATCGGTGTAGCCCCGAACAATACAGCCGTCATCTCGGGCATCGGATGCTCGTCGCGTCTGCCCCACTACATGGCCACCTACGGCATGAATACCATTCACGGACGTGCAGCCGCCATTGCAACAGGATGCAAGATAGCCAACCCCCAACTGACCGTATGGCAGATAAGCGGAGACGGCGACGGGCTGGCCATAGGCGGCAACCACTTTATCCACGCCAACCGACGCAACATCGATATCAACATGATATTGCTCAACAACAGGATATACGGCTTGACCAAAGGTCAGTATTCGCCCACCTCGCCCCGTGGCTTCGTGAGCAAATCGAGCCCCTACGGCACCGTTGAAGACCCCTTCCGTCCGGCCGAGCTATGCTTCGGGGCAAGAGGACACTTCTTTGCACGTGCCGTGGCCACCGATGCACCTTCGACCATCGAAATCCTCAAGGCTGCCTACAGGCACAAGGGGGCCTCGGTCTGCGAAATACTGCAAAACTGCGTCATCTTCAACAATGGAGCCTATGACACCATCTACAGCAAAGAAGGCAGAGCCAAGAACGCCATCTACGTGGAGCACGGAAAACCACTGATTTTCGGTGAAAACAGAGAGTACGGCCTCGTGCAAGACGGGTTCAGCCTCAAGGTAGTCAAGATAGGCGAAAACGGCATCACGGAAAAAGATATCCTCGTTCACGATGCCCACTGCCAGGACAACACCCTGCAACTGAAGCTGGCCTTGATGGAAGGTCCCGACTTTCCGATAGCCCTGGGAGTGATACGCGACGTCGAAGCTCCTACATACGACCAGGCCGTTGAAGACCAGATAGAAGAAGTGAAGGCAAAGAAAAACTATCACAACTTTGCCGAACTGCTCCAAACCAACGACACCTGGACCATAGAATAACACAGACCAGTAATCAACAACACATGGCGGCATGGAAAAAGTCTCAAGGCTTCTTTTCCATGCCGCTTTCTTTTTGCACATTACCCTGCCAAAGCCCTTTCACACGGTCAAGCCGGAAGACAAACGGCGAAGCCACACACTCCGGCCACAGATATGTACATATCGCAGAGTGTTTCATGTACAGGGAACAACGTGTTTCCCTACATGAAACAACGTGTGACATGTACAGGAAACAACCTGTGTCATGTACAGGAAACAACGTGTGACATGTACAGGAAACAATGTGTGTCATGTACAGGAAACAACCTGCAAAGACACACACCGCCTTTACAGCCCTGCAACACGGCAAACGCCTCACAGCCACTGCACGAAAGCCACAATGGCAGAACCTGCCCCGACAGGCTGCAAAAAATCGGAGGAAAAGCCCTGCCGTTTCGGCAAAAATCACTAACTTTGTAACTTAAGAAACACAAGAAAATCATGGAAGATTTTGAGAAAATAGGAGCGGACTATTCCGCCAAAAACATACGCGTGCTTGAGGGCTTGGAGGCAGTGCGCAAACGTCCTGCCATGTATATCGGTGACATCAGCTCACGCGGCCTGCACCACCTGGTCAACGAGACGGTGGACAACTCCATCGATGAGGCACTTGCGGGATATTGCACCCACATAGAAGTCACCATAGACCAGGACGGCTCCATCGTCGTAGAGGATGACGGACGAGGCATCCCCGTGGACATGCACCCCAAAGAGCACAAGTCGGCCCTCGAAGTGGTCATGACCGTGCTCCACGCCGGCGGCAAGTTTGACAAAGGCTCCTACAAGGTCAGTGGCGGACTCCACGGAGTGGGCGTCAGCTGCGTAAACGCATTGTCGAAAAAGATGGTTACACAAGTATACCGCGACGGCAAGATATACCAGCAGGAATATGCCTACGGCAAGCCTCAATATCCCGTGAAAGTAGTGGGCGAAACCACCAAACACGGCACACGCCAACACTTTTGGCCCGATGAGACCATCTTTACCACAGTCAACTATGACTACAATACACTGGCCAACCGTATGCGGGAACTCTCGTTCCTGAATGCCGGATTGAAGATTACACTCACCGACCTCAGAAAGGACGCTGAGGGAAACACGAAGCAGGATGTGTTCCTGTCGAAAGAAGGACTGAAAGAATTTGTACGCTACGTAGATGCCAACCGCGTACACCTGTTCGACGACGTGATCTATCTCAAGACCGAGAAGCAAGGCATCCCCATCGAGGCCGCCATCATGTATAACAACTCATACAGCGAAAACATCCACTCATACGTCAACAACATCAATACCATAGAAGGAGGCACACACCTGATGGGCTTCCGTGCCGCCCTTACACGTGTATTGAAAAAATATGCCGAAGACACCAAGGCATTCGAGAAGGCCAAAGTGGAAATCTCGCCCGAAGACTTCCGCGAAGGCCTCACAGCCGTGGTCTCCATCAAAGTGGCCGAACCCCAGTTTGAGGGACAAACCAAGACCAAGCTTGGCAACAGCGAAGTAGCAGGTGCCGTACAGCAGGCCGTAGGAGAAGCCTTATCGAACTATCTGGAAGAACACCCCCGCGAGGCCAAAATCATTATTGACAAAGTGATATTGGCCGCCACCGTGCGCATAGCAGCACGCAAAGCCAGCGAAACCGTGAGACGCAAAAACCCCATGGCCGGTGGGGGCCTGCCCGGCAAACTGGCCGACTGCTCCGACAAAGACCCCGCAAAATGCGAACTGTTCCTTGTAGAGGGTGACTCGGCAGGCGGCTCAGCAAAACAGGGAAGAAGCAGGGCCTTCCAGGCCATACTGCCGCTTCGAGGCAAAATACTCAACGTAGAAAAAGCCATGTGGCACAAGGCCTTCGAGAGCGATGAAGTAAACAACATCATACAAGCCTTAGGCGTCAGATTCGGAGTAGACGGTGAAGACAGCAAGCAAGCCAACTTAGAAAAGCTTCGTTACCATAAGGTTATACTCATGACCGATGCCGATGTCGACGGCTCACATATAGACACCCTTATCCTCACCCTGTTTTTCCGCTACATGCCAGAACTCATAGAACAAGGCTACGTGTACCTGGCTACACCACCCCTGTACAGGTGCAAGAAAGGCAGCATCGAGGAATACTGCTATACCGATGCCGACAGACAACGCTTCATGCAACAGTATGGCGACGGGTCGGAAACAGGGATTACCACCCAAAGATACAAAGGACTTGGAGAAATGAACCCTGAACAGCTGTGGGAAACAACCATGAACCCCGACACACGACTCCTGAAACAAGTATCACTGGTCAATGCAGCCGAAGCCGACCATACGTTTTCCATGCTGATGGGAGACGACGTAGAGCAACGCCGCGACTTTATAGAACAAAACGCAACATTTGCCAACATCGACGCCTAACCCCTCCACAACATAACCAGCGGGCTGCCTGAATCTATCAAGCAGCCCGCTGATTATATAAGGGCACTTTCACACACTACGGTTTCAGATAAGGCTTGCCCTTCTTCCAATAAACCCGTTTCTGCGACAAAAACCAGTCCTTACCTTTGGTCTTGTTGCCCTGGAAAAACAGGTAGGTCTTGCCATCCTTGTCCTTAAACAAATGCGGATGGCCCGACTCGCTCTCGTTCCATTCACCCGGCTTTCCGTTTGACAAAAAGGGCTCGTCAGACAAACGTTTCCATCGGATGCCGTCCTTACTCACAGCCACACCCACCTGTTGCGGCTCATTGTTGTAGGCACCGGCATAAAACATGTATAATCTATTGCCCCTGACAAGCACCGAAGGAGCCTCGATGCACTTGCGCTCCCAAGGCAACGAAGGCGCAAGAATGGGGCCGTCGACAGCCTGAGTCCAGTCGGAACGCCGGAAGTCCGTAGTCTTCGGGGCCGTGGCAACACCAATCTGCTGCACCTTGAAATCCTTGTCACGTGTAGCAAAATAGAGGTAGTAACGTCCCTTAAACTCACATACTTCCGCGTCGATTGCACGGCCACAGGTCCAGTCACCCGAAGGCGCAAAGATAGGATTCGAAGGGTCACGCTCAAAGCTAATGCCATCGTCAGAAACGGCATGACACACAGCATCCTTGCGGCCATTGCCATAAGTTTGATAGAACAAATGCACCTTGCCGTCCCTCACCAAAGCCCCGGGAGCGCAAAGGCCGTTCTTCTCATATTCGGCACCGGGAGCCGGAGTCAGCTCACCCACCTTCACCCAATCAGTCAGATTGCGGCTCTCGGCAATGCCGATGTTCCACCCCGATGACTTGTCACCCTTGCGCGGAGGTATAGAGAAATACATCAGATACCTGCCGCCGAAATTCACCACATGTGGGTCTTTGGAAAAAGGAACTCCGGTCCTTGACGTGTCACCAAACATCATTTGTTGCGCACAAACCGGCATAACACAAAAAAGGAAACCTGCAATCGCAAAACTACATGCCAGCAGGACACTGCTTATCACTCTCATGGATTCAAATCAAAACGTTAACCAATAATTGCCCGGCCAAAAGCATCCGGATAGGCAAAAATACCATTTTTTCTCATAGTAAAAGCACTAAACAGCACTAATTGCCAGACATATTCGGCATAATGTTGTAATTTTGCAGCAAACAACATCTAAAAGGCTAAACATGGTTGACATAGCAATCATACTCATTCTCATCTTCTTCAATGCATTCTTCTCCCTGTCTGAAGTGGCATTTATCTCTGCCCGCAAGACAAGACTCCAGATGGAAGCCAAAAAAGGAAGCCGAACCGCCAAGATGGCACTTGACCTTATCAACGACACAGACAAGTTTCTTTCGACCGCACAGATAGGCATCACCGTAGTGAGCATCCTGACCGGTATCTACTCGGGAGCCGAACTGAGCAGCGACTTCACTGCCTGGCTCATCGCCAACGGGCTATCGGCCGAATCGGCACCCCTCGTATCCAAGGCCCTCATCCTGATAGCCGCAACCTACCTGCAGTGTGAACTTGGCGAACTTTTCCCCAAACGCATAGGCATTGACCTGGCTGACACCATGGCCAAACTATGCGCACCGCCCATGCTGTTCTTTGCCAACCTGTCCAAACCCTTCGTATGGCTGCTGTCAGTCAATACGGCAGCACTGGCCAAACTGTTCCACCTTCAGAAAGAACAGCAGGGAGTTACCGAAGAAGAAATCAAGTCTATCATACAGGAAGGCACCAAAAGCGGCGAAGTGGAAGAGGTGGAACAAGACATCATGGAACGCGCAATGGTGATGGGCGACCAGACAGTTGACCACCTCATGACCTACAGAACGGAAGTGGTGACCCTCGACATCAACATGACTTCCAAAGAAGTGGAAAGCATCGTTCATGACACACCGTTTGCCAACTATCCCGTCATTGATGGCGACATTGAGAAAATCTGCGGCGTGGTAAGCCTGAAAGACCTGGTCATGCAATTGGGCAAAGCAGACTTCAACCTCAAGTCGTGCATCCAAAAACCCATCTACTTTCCGGAACACATCACCGTATACAAAGCTCTGGAACACCTCAAAAAGCACCACTCGTCCATAGCATTCATCTGCGACGAGTTCGGAGCCTTGTTGGGCATCATCACCTTCCGCGACATCTTTGAAGGCTTAGTGGGAACCATACAAGACCAAGCCGAAGTGCCCGACATCATAGAACGCGCCGACAAAAAAAGCTGGATTATAGACGGACAATGCCCCTTCTACGACTTCGTAGAATACTTTGACGAAGAAGACCTCTACCAGAGAGAATACAAAACCCTCGCAGGTCTGATACTCGACATCTTAGACCACATACCCACCGTCGGCGAAGAATGCAAATGGAGGATGTTCACATTGCGTGTCGTAGAAATGGACGGCAACCGCATCGCTAAGGTGCTTATGACAAAAGCCGAAGCCGAACAGCAACAACCTTAGTCACACTACTGAATGCCCTCGTCGCGGGTAAACTCGGATTCCACTATATTGGTCTTTGACGCAGCACTCTCGGGTACACGCTTCTTGGCAAAGCGACTTACACTGAGAATCATTCCTATATAAATGCAATTAATGATGGTACTGGTGCCTCCACGACTGATAAGCGGCAACGGCTGCCCGGTCACCGGAAAAAGACCTACCGCAACAGCCATATTGATAATGGCCTGAATCACCATCAGCAAGGCAAGGCCCAAGACCAGGAATGCAGGGAAATTGCGCTCGCAACGATTGGCAATCTTACTCGCTCGGAATAGGAGTACCACATACAAAAGCACCACAAAAGCCCCTCCGAAAATGCCCATCTCCTCAATGATAATGGCATAAATGAAATCCGAAAAAGCCTGACTCAGAAAATCGCGCTCTACAGAGTTGCCGGGGAACTTTCCTATTACATTACTCGTAGCAATAGCTATGTTGGCATGAGCTATCTGGGCATTCTCGTTCATGTCAAAGTCCTGAACGGAAAAAGGCTTGCTGTTGCCTTCGGCATATGTCATGACACGCGTCTTCAATGTAGCCAGACGATTACCGAAAGGTATGCTGCTCAACTGGCTCTTGTCTGCCAGAGTCAAGAGGGAAATGCCGCATACGGCAATTATTGCCAAGACACCCAACAACTTGCCCAATTGGGCAAAAGGAACCCGCCCGATGAACATCATCAGCACCACTACCGTGAACAGCAACAACGCCGTAGAGATATTCTCGGAAAAGATCAGAAGGACTATCGGAAGCGTAATCCACATAATGTACTTGAAAGCATGGCGGTCAGCCCCTTTATCTGTCTGAAGAGCAGACAAGATAAGAGCCGTTCCGACAACAACGCCCCCCTTGGCTATCTCGGACGGCTGCAAAGGAACACCGAAGACAGACAGCCAACGCGAGGCCTCATTGACCTTGACCCCAACAAACATAGCCATCAACAGCATCACAAAAGATGCCGGAATGACTATCACGGGATAGAATTTGAACCAGCGGCAAGGTATGTTGTGAATCACCACTGCCACAATGGCACCGATAAAAAGAAACAGGGCATGCCGTAAGACCGGAGTCCAATAATCGCCGGCTTTGTAGGACAAATTGCTGGCGGCACTATACACTTCAATCAAAGATATGGCGCAAAGAAAGAAGAATATCATCCAAATAGCACGGTCGCCCTGAAAGATATTTGCATAACTATGAGACACTTTCTCAATAGACATCCCCATCTTTGTGTCCTTTATAATTGTCTTACCAATGTCTTGAACTGCTCACCGCGATCCTCCATGTTGCGGAACAGGTCAAAGCTTGCGCAACATGGGCTTAGCAAGACTGTATCCCCCTCGTGCGCAAAATTGTAACAGGCTTTTACACAATCCTTCATATTATGCGTATCAGCCACCGGCAATCCCAACGGATCAAAGAATGCATGCAACTTCGCATTGTCGGCACCCAGATAGACCAACGCACGGCATTTCTGCTTTACAAGGTCTTTTATCTCATTGTAGTCATTGCCTTTGTCTTTTCCACCCAAAATCAAGACGGTCGGTGTCTTCATACTTTCAAGTGCATAATAACAGGCATTCACGTTTGTCGCCTTTGAATCGTTTACATACAAAACGCCTTTTACCTTGGTAACTTTCTCAAGACGATGCTCAACACCCTTGAAGTCCTTCAGGCTCTGAACGATTATCTTGCCATCAATGCCCATCAGCTCAGCTGAAATACCGGCTGCCAGCTGATTATAAATGTTATGACGGCCGGTAAGAGCCAAGTCCTCTTGCTCCATATTGATTGGCATCGGATATTCTATTTCATATTTTCCGTCATCGATATAGGCAATGGCTCCCTTCTCCTTGATTTCGGAAAACGGACAAAGGCGACTCTCTATATGATACTTCTTCAATTCCCGCGAAATAATCGGGTCATCTTGCCAGTAGACAAAAGCATCTTCTTTTGTCTGATTGCGTATGATGCGCATCTTTGCATCCACATAATTCTGCATCTTATAATCGTAACGATCAAGATGATCGGGAGTTATGTTGAGCAGCACCGCCACATTGGCACGGAAGTCATACATATTGTCCAACTGAAAAGAACTCAGCTCTATCACATAGTAATCATAGTTTTCCTCTGCCACCTGCAACGCCAAACTACGTCCGATATTGCCGGCAAGACCAACATTCTAGCCGGCAGCCTTGAATATATGATATATCAAAGAAGTAGTGGTTGTCTTCCCGTTACTGCCGGTTATGCAAATCATCTTTGCATGAGTATAACGACCGGCAAATTCTATTTCGCTGATAATGTGTATGCCTTTCTCTTTTAACTTCAACACCATCGGCGCATTCTCGGGAATACCGGGGCTCTTTATTACTTCGTCTGCATTGAGTATCAACTCCTCTGTATGGCCTCCGTCTTCCCAGGAAAGCCCATACTTATCCAACATGCTGCGATATTTATCCTTTATCACACCTGTATCAGACAAAAAGACATCAAAGCCTTTTTTCTGCGCAAGCACAGCAGCACCTACGCCACTTTCGCCACCGCCCAAAACAACTATTCTACTCATTTTGTATTCTTGTTTATCTGATTTTTAATGTTATGATTGTTGCTGCCGCCAATATCACTGTAACTATCCAAAAACGTGTCGTTACTTTTGCTTCATGCCAACACCCACGAGGCCAGTTGCGGAACTTGTAGGTGCATTGCGGGTCTAATTGGGAAGGAAGCACACGGAAGTTGTCGTGTATAGGCGTCCGCTTGAACAAGCGTTGCTTCACGCCTTTGCGCTTGCCCATTTTGAAATATTCCACTTGAAGAATAACACTCAGACTCTCCACAAAAAAGATTCCGCAAAGCAATGGCAATAACAGCTCTTTATGAATTATCACTGCCAAGACACCGATGATTCCACCAATGGTCAAACTGCCCGTATCACCCATGAATATCTGAGCAGGATAAGCATTATACCATAAGAAACCTATCAAAGCACCGACAAATGCACTGATAAAGACAACCAGTTCTTGAGATTCGGGTATATACATGATGTTTAAATAACCTGCATACTCAATATGACTGGAAACGTAAGCCAACAAGCCTAAAGCAATGCCTATGATGGCAGAATTGCCCGCTGCCATTCCATCCATACCGTCATTCAAGTTGGCCCCATTAGATACGGCCATGACAACGATTACCGTCATTATGACAAACAGTACCCATCCGGCCAAGGTCTTATATTTGCCACAGAACGACATGATTTCACTATAGTCCAGATTATTACTCTTAAAGAATGGTATGGTTGTCTTGGTCGACTTCACCGGATCTGTCTTATGTACCACAGATGCCACACGCCCGTTCTTAGTCACTTCGACATTCTCACGGATGACGGCATCAGGACTTAAATATAGCGTCAGCCCTATACAAAGTCCCAGTCCCAATTGTCCCAACAACTTGACTTTAGGGTGCAGGCCGTCCTTTTTCTTCTTGAATATCTTGATGTAGTCATCCGAAAAGCCCAGAATTGTCAGCCAGACAGTCGTTATTATCATCAAAATCAGATATATATTGCGCAAACGGCCGAATAGCAATATAGGCACCAACATGGATACGACAATGATGATACCTCCCATTGAGGGAACTCCGATTTTATTTACGCCATAAGGGTCGATAGAGGCATCGCGCTGCGTTTCCGTATAGTTATGGCGTTTCATGAAACGAATAAAATGACCGCCGAACCAAGCCGAGATGGCTAAGGCAAAAATCAATGCCAACAACGAACGAAACGAAATATAAGCCCACATCCCCGAGCCGGGAATCCCAAACTGGTCCAAGAACCTAAATAGATAATACAACATAATCTTCGTATTTACGCAGTCGGGGTCTTATTGCATCTTGAATATCTCACGCAGCACCTCCTTGTCATCGAAATGATGCTTGACACCTTTTATCTCTTGATAGTTCTCATGTCCTTTTCCCGCAACAAGAATCACATCGCCTTTTTTGGCCATCATGCAAGCTGTACGGATGGCATCACGACGGTCTACAATCGAAACAACCTTGCTCTTTTGGTCTTCTTTAAGTCCGGCCAACATATCATTGATAATATCCTGCGGTTCCTCAAAGCGCGGATTATCGCTCGTTATGATAACCTTATCGCTTAAGCGAGCCGCTTCGTAAGCCATTTGGGGACGCTTCCCTTTATCACGATTGCCTCCGGCACCGCACACGGTTATCACTTCGCCTTTCTTGCACAAGATCTCGTCTATTGCATTCAGCACATTCACCAAAGCATCAGGTGTGTGGGCATAATCGACTATTGCCGTAAAGCCTTTGGGCGAATGCAAAGCCTCAAAACGCCCCGATACAGAACGCAAGGAACTCAGTACTGTCAATATCTCGCGCGGTTCACGCCCCAACATGACGGCAGCTCCGTAAATGGCCAACAGGTTAGAAACATTGAACTTTCCGACCAACGGAACATGAACATCTATGCCATTAATATCCAATTCCATTCCTTCGAATGTCATTTCTAAAATCTTTGCATGGAAATCTGCTGAACGCAACTGCGAATATGTTTTCACTACCGCTTTGGTGTTTTGCACCATAACCATTCCGTTCTTGTCGTCCAGATTGGTAATGGCAAACGCATCAGAACCCAGACCATCAAAAAAGGCTTTCTTGGCATTGCGATAATTTTCAAATGTCTTGTGATAGTCCAAATGATCACGGGTCAAGTTGGTAAATATGCCACCGGCAAAGTTTAAGCCTCCTATGCGTTTTTGATGAATGGCATGAGAGCTACATTCCATAAAGGCATAAGTACAACCCTGACTTACCATTTCCGACAAAAGCTTGTTTAAAGTAATCGGATCAGGTGTTGTATGGTCTGCTGGAATGGCACAATCACCTATATAATTGCATACGGTTGAACAAAGGCCGCACTTGAAGCCTAATGCCGTGAACAATTCATACAGCAATGTCGCAACCGTCGTCTTGCCATTTGTGCCGGTCACACCGACCAGCGTCAGTTGCTTGGTCGGATTACCGTAATACTCTGTTGCAATTTTACCTATTGCATCCTCTGTATCGGCAAGTTTTATAAAGGTCACATCTGCAGGTCGGTCTTCGGGAATCATTTGACAGGCTATGGCCGCAGCACCTTGCTTGATAGCCATGGGTATGTATTGATGGCCGTCGGTTTGAGTGCCACATACCGCTACAAACAAATCGCCTTTTTTCACTAAGCGGGAATCAATGTTGATGCCTGTCACTTGAATATCGGTTGCCCCTATATATTCCAACACATTCACATTCTTGAAAACTTCTGTCAGTACCATATTTCGTTTCCTTTTTAATTATTCTTACTTGTAGGCGACTTTCCTGCCCGTACGTCTTTCTTTACTTGCAACCTCTCTGCCGGCTTACCGGATTGCCGCACTCTTTGGTTGGCACTATCTTTACAAACCGTACTTGTCGGGAAAGCTTTGTTCAATGAATCTGAACGGACAGTTGTCACTTCCTTTTTCTTCTTGATGGATTCGGATTGCAATTTCAAGCGAATTGTCTCTCCTTGTCTCAAATGATGTCCTTCAGGTAAGGATTGCTGTACTACGGTTCCCACACCGCTTATCCTCACGCGTAAGCCCATTTTTTCCAACAAATAGAGTGCATCCCTGGCTCCCATGCCAACTACATCAGGAACGACTTTGTTATTTAATTCCGATGGGAAAAGTTTCACATCCTGACGTTCCGTCACGGCACGTCCCCAGATGGGACTTTCAGAGTCACTCCAGTCCATTGTCCTTGCCACATTCAAATCCTTTAATACATTATCGGCATACCGCAGATTACCGCGTTCCACTAAAGGAAGATGCGGATGAAGTGTATCTGCCAATGATGCCAAATCTCTTTTTAGCGTATGCGACATGATCATTTCGGCTATTTGCTTGAACACCGGTCCGCATTGTGCTCCACCCGATGCCGGCAAACCGTGTTTCTGAATACATACAATGCAACTGTATTTGGGAGCTTCCGCCGGGAAATAACCAGCAAACGACACAAGGTAGTCACCCGACCGGCCACTCTTGTTCCAGACTTGTGCCGTTCCGGTCTTCCCGGCCACTTTGACAAGCTTGGAACGGGCACCCTTTCCAAGTCCCCGACTGACAACTCTCTCCAAGCATATCTGAATGCTTTTCAGTGCTTGTGGAGAGCACATCTGTTCACGAACCACCTGTGGCGGATATTCCTGAATTACTTCACCATTGCGCATTGCCGCTGTGACAAAACGCGGACGCATCATCCGTCCGTTGTTAGCCACACCATTATAAAAATTCAAAACACTGATAGGTGGAACCTGACTTTCATAGCCGATGCTCATCCAAGCCAATGCAGTCTTTGACCAATTGCTCCGATTTTTGTTCGGGCGACGTATACGTGGAGGTGTATAACCGGGAATATCCAGATGCAGGTCTTCGGCCACACCTATCCTGTAAAGTCCGTTGACAAATTGCTCGGGATGATTATGATAATTACGGTCTATCAGCACGCTGACACCGATGTTTGACGATTGTTCCAGACATTCCGAGACACTGAGCATCTGATATCCTCCGCGATGCCAGTTGTGGTCTTTCATTTTCCTGCCATACATCATTTTTATGCCATTACTGCAATCCACATATTCGTTCAGCCTAATTTTCTTGTCATCAAAAGCCACCATAAACGACATGGGCTTAAACACGGAACCGGGCTCCATCAAGTTGCTTACAGCCTGGTTCTTCACCTCACGATATTCGCCATCGCTACAACGGGTCATATTTACTATGGCCTTTACATCGCCGGTCTTGACTTCCATCAAAATAACGATGCCCACATCACCATTAACAGTCTCTTCCTTGAGTTTGTCAACAATGGCTTTTTCGCAGAAATCCTGCATTTTCACATCTATGGTTGTCACCAAATCGGCGCCATTCACCGGTGGCACATCTTCAATCGGCAAATAGCAGTTCCTGACTTTTTGCTTGTGCACCAATCCGGGTTTTCCACGCAGCAGCGTATCAAAAGCCAATTGCAGTCCGGATCGCGCCGAATCCTTGCCGGGATATAAATCTCCGATAGTCCTTGATGCCAATGAGCCGAAAGGCTTCTTGGTCTCATTGAATTCTTCTGCATGAAAACCGCTTCTGTTCACTCCTTTGTTGAAAAACGGCAATGACTTCACTTCTTTGTAATCGATAAATGATATGCGCTTAGGGTATAATAGCCAATGGCGGCTTTTCTTGGCCAGGCCTTCTTCAATACGCGAACGATACCAACCCACAGGCTTGGCAGGAAGAATCCGATTCAAACCAATACAGATGCTGTCCATCTTAACCCTCAACAGCGAATCTCGTTCCGCTTGGATTCTGCCTTGTCTTGCGCTATCACTTTCTACCACGACATAATCCATGTAAATCTTATATTCAGGCAATGAAGTTGCCAGCAATTGTCCATCTGCCGAAAAGATATTTCCACGAGTAGGCTTTACCACCACATTCTCTTTTACAAAGCGTTCACTCAGAGCTTTCCACTGGTCACGCTGCATAAACATGATATAGGCGGCTTTACCCAAAATCAGGATTCCGATCAAGGTAAACAGAAACGCTATCACATGAAAGCGGCTTATTACTTGCTTGTTAGGAAATCTCTTCATTACGGCTCTTCGTTTATCTTGATTACATATGGCGGCTGAGCCGAAATATTCAATGTACTGTCACGCGTGGTTTTCAGGTACTCTATCACCTTGCTTTCTCTCGTCCGTTGCAACAATTGCGAAGAACGGGTCATTGACTCATACCTTATTTCCGCAAGTTCCTTTTTCAAGGAATTTATTTTTATCATCGACTGTTGCGACATGTACCTGTTCGTTATATAGGCAATAATCATCAATACGATCACAACAATAAAGAGCACTTGATGCTTTATCCATGCGGCGGTCAATATATCACCGCCTAAAACCGAGCCGAACGACAAATTTACCTTTTCATCATCGTCATCGGTCAGTGCATCCATCATTTTTTGTGCACTGGTCTGCTCTTCCGCATGATTATCTGTTGGATTCTCCTGCTTGGCATCCTTTCCCTGCCGGATATCTTCTACAGAAGTTTCGTCCTTCAGTTCGTCCGAAGTAGGAAGCAATTCATCCAACATGCTGTCATCTGTTCCCTTGTCAGTCATTTTCGCCTCCTTCTTTGAATTCCACCCGCTCAGCAATACGTAATTTTGCACTCCTGCTTCGCGGATTTTCCATTTCTTCCTCGGCATCAGGCAAAATCACTTTGTTGTTAACCGGCTTCAACGGGCTCAGAACATTTCCATAAAAGTCTTTTTCGACTTTACCATTAGCATTCCCCGACCGCATATAATTCTTTACTATACGATCTTCCAACGAATGATACGTCAAAACCACCAAACGGCCTCCCGGCTTGAGCAGGGCTATCGCCGAGTCAAGCAATTCGCACAACGCATCCAACTCATGGTTGACTTCCAGCCGCAGAGCCTGAAACACCTTAGCCATATCTTTCTTTTCGCGTGCCTTCCCCAATAAAGGCGAGACAATCGCAACAAAGTCGCCCACCGTCTTTATTTCCTTTTCTCTACGTTGCTGCACAATCGTCGAGGCCAACCGCCGGGCATTGCGCATTTCTCCATACAAATGAAATATTTGGGACAGACGCTCTTCTTCGTATGTATTCACAATGTCTGCCGCTGAAAGGGTAGCGTTACGATTCATGCGCATGTCCAACGGGCCATCTTGGCGAAACGAAAAGCCTCTGCCGGCCTCATCAAAATGATGACTCGAAACGCCCAAATCTGCTAAAATCCCGTCTAACAAAGCCACGCCATAATAACGCATCCAATTGGCCATAAAACGAAAATTTGAATGCACAAAGACGAAACGTCCGTCATCAGGAACATTTGCCAAAGCGTCTACATCCTGATCAAAACCATACAGCCGGCCACCATGAGCCATTTCAGCCAATATGGCGCGGCTATGTCCTCCACCACCAAAAGTAGCATCAGCATATATGCCTGTAGGACATATCGCAAGTCCCTTCACGCTTTCTTTCAGTAGCACTGGCACATGATAAGTTCCGGCATTCTTCATATTTCCGACTTCATTATTCGTTCCATCTCCGTTTCAAGATTCACGTTCTCGGCCTCACTGTCATTTATTTCTTTGGCCCATATCTCAATTGTCTCATCCATTCCTATAAAAACGACACTTTGGATGATAGATGCCATCTTCAAATAACGTTTGGGAATCAAAAAGCGGCCATTTCCATCTAACGACAGCCATTCAACGTCTTTCACGAATTGACGGAACAACCGCTGTTCTGTCTTATTCCAAACACTGAGATGTGCATGCAATTCGTCCAGCCGACGATTCCAAACCGTTTCGGGATAAATCACCAGACAATCCTCATACAAATCTTTACGCAAAATCAAGCGTTCTTCATTACCAGCCTGCAATATTCTACGGAACTGAGCAGGAAGGAATACACGTCCTTTCTGATCTACTTTTGCTTCTATTGTTCCTATAAATCGCATGTTGCTTCCGATGTAACGCTTTTGACGAACAAAAGTACGCAATTCTCCACAATTCACCACATTTTTCAATAAAAAAAGCAAGGCAAAACTTTCTTCATTCATCAGCAAAAGCAAAAATCTCATTATAAGATATTTGTAAGAAACAATCCAAGTGGAGTAAACGATTGTACACTTCCGTACTGCTTCGGCATTTGTTCTTGGACGAGACACACAAAAACCAGGCTGCCGCTGCAACCTTTTTATGACTCCATCGGCATGGCCGGTTTTTTACACTTATGCATTTTCGTGACTATGATAAGCATCGATTTTCAAGAGCTTCATCAGATATTCTCATCTGTAACTGGTATGGATAAGAAAACTTTCAATGGAGTTTTTATCTGTACAAAAAAAAGGAGACGCGATAGCACATCGCATCTCCCGTTACTAAAACCGGCTAATTATAAATCCTGTAACCAATACAGAACACAATAAGTAGAATTTACACAAGTCTTGATTGAATCATTTTAAAAAGAATTACTCCGCCGGTTTTCAGTATGATAAAAACATTTAGCGTATAACTTCAGAATCTGCGTATTGATGAACATCCTTCACGGCTCGGCCGCTCGGTTCATTCATATTCTTGAAACACTTGTCCCACTCAAGAGCTTCGGCCGTCGAACAAGCGACACTGGGCACACTCGGCACACTGCGAGCCGCACTCTCGCTTGGAAAATGCTCCTCAAAGATGGTACGGTAAAAATATTCCTCTTTATTACGCGGAGGATTGATGGGAAAGCGTTCTGATGCATGTGCCATTTCATCATCCGACACCGCAGCAGAAGTCATTGCCTTGAGTGTATCAATCCAACTATAGCCTACGCCATCGCTGAACTGCTCTTTCTGCCTCCATGCAACGCTTTCAGGCAACATATCAGAGAATGCTTCACGTACAATTTTCTTTTCGATGGTTTTCCCGGGACACATTTTACTGGCCGGATTCAGGCGCATGGCCACATCCAAGAATTCTTTGTCAAGGAAAGGCACACGTCCTTCGACGCCCCAGGCTGCCAGGCTCTTGTTGGCACGCAAACAATCATATTGATACAATTTTCCGAGTTTCCTGACTGTTTCTTCATGGAAAGCTTTGGGCGACGGAGCTTTGTGGAAATACAAATAACCGCCAAACACTTCATCGGCACCTTCACCGCTCAATACCATCTTGATGCCCATGCTCTTGATAAAGCGAGCCAGCAAATACATAGGCGTTGACGCTCTGACCGTAGTAACATCGTAGGTCTCTATATAGTAGATCACATCTCGCAAGGCATCTATACCCTCTTGTATCGTATAATTGATTTCATGATGAACGGTTCCGATATACTTGGCCACTTCAGCAGCTTTAGCCAAATCGGGCGCACCCTTCAAGCCAACGGCAAATGAATGAAGCTGTGGCCACCATGCCCCCGACCTGCTGCCTGTCTCTATTCGCTTCGAAGCAAACTTCTGCGCCACAGCCGAAATAACAGAGCTGTCCAATCCGCCCGACAGCAGAACGCCATAAGGCACATCGCACATCAATTGGCGTTTAACAGCACTTTCCAATGCGTCATGCACGGATTCGACAGAAGACGGATTATCTTTGACGTTGTCATAATCAAACCAATCACGTTTGTACCAACGAACCATCTTACCTTCACTGCCCAGATAGTAATGACCCGGCAAAAATGGCTCATAGGTATCGCACTGACCTTCAAGAGCCTTTAATTCGCTCGCCACATAGACCTTTCCATCGGCATCATGCCCTATATATAAAGGTATAACCCCTATTGGATCGCGAGCTATCAGGAAATCGTCTTTTTCTTCATCATACAAGGCAAAGGCGAATATTCCGTTCAAATCCTCCAAAAAGCCAACACCTTTTTCCTTATATAATGGAAGTATCACTTCACAATCGGAACCGGTTTGAAACTCATACTTCCCGGCATAACGCCTACGGATGTCCATATGGTTGTAAATCTCGCCGTTCACGGCCAATACCTGTTTCTTATCAGGACTGAACAACGGTTGGCGACCGGATGTAGGATCGACAATCGACAGCCGTTCATGAGCCAGAATGGCTGTCGGGCCATCATAAATGCCACTCCAATCGGGACCACGATGACGTATTTTAGCCGACATCTTCAAGGCCTTAGCACGAAGTGCGCCTGTCGGTTCCTTTATATTGAAAATTCCAACGATTCCACACATATACTATTCTTTTTCTACTATTCAATTATTTTCGACCCAGCCATGCCAAGTCTTATCCTTATGCGTTGCAAAAGTAAGCAGTTTTCCATTCACAAGCAAGAAAAATCGAAATTTTGTTCTGTTTTTCGCCATAAAAGTTGAAAAACGTCACGTATACACCGCAATTTGTTTACTATTTGTATCAAAACTGCACCAAAACGGCAGACAAAAAAAGTGGATTCCCGAAAGAATCCACGTAATTTTAAAAAAGCAAATAAAGTTACGTACCGTGTAATCTCTACAAAGCACGAACACAAACGAACCTCAAACTATCTATTGTTATCATTTTACTATGACTAATTCACTTTGTATTCGGTGCAAAAGTAGTCACTTTTTCATTATCTGCCAAATCTTACCTGACTTTTCGGTGTCTACATCAAAAAAAATCGCACAAAATTGCTATCTAAAAGCCTTCTCGGTACTGAAAAAGCCTGATAGGGGTCGTATCTGCAGAGAATCCGCAGAATTGATGAGTCAGCAGAAAACCAAAAAGCTCAAATACGGGCAAAACAAGATGTATTCTAACAACTTTATGGCTTTCCTTGTATGAAATTCGTGTTTTTTGCCTACTTTTGCAGACATTATTTTGTAGTAATTTATTACATCCTCAAACAAGACAAGCATAGCACATGAAAAAGATCAACATCTTTGCAATGGTATTATCGGTAGCCGCGGCTTTGTCAAGCTGCTCAAACGACGAGATTTCTACCGTCCCTACAAGCTACCCGACAGATAACAAAGTACGCCTAACCGTCAGCCTGAGCGATGCCACGACAAGGGCTACCCTCGGCAGCAATGCAGACCTGCTTTCGAGCTTCGGCTTCTGTATCAACAATGAAGCCAGCACCTCTTACACCTATAAAAATGTAGAAGTCAAGCGCAACGCCAGCGGTGCATGGGAGCCCCAAGAACAATTGCTTTGGCAAAATGCCACACAACCGGTAGACATCATCGCCTGTTTCCCTTACGACCCAAACGAAACCGGCAACCTCGCCAATCAATCATCCTATCAGGTTTCCGTGAAAGCCGACCAGACCGACAAGTCTGACTATTCTTCCGACTTTCTCGTCTATAAGAAGGCGACATTTGTTCCCAAAACAGATTTAGACAACAACTCCTCGGTACCCATCACGTTCCAGCATGCTTTCAGCCTGCTGGACATCCACGTCAAATTCGGCACGGAATTCAACAGCAACGGACTGCTCGCCGACAACATCATCACCGATATGAAAGTCAGCGGTTCCATTCTCGACGGTTTTTGCAATTTTACAGCAGAAGAGCCTGTCGTTTCGGCCGCCGGTGCCGGAAGAGGCGACCCCGTTTCGGCCGAAACGGGTACATTCACCGCCGCAACCGAGCAGAACCGCAACGCCACCGCCACATATTCGTGCATCCTCATTCCTCAGACCGTTACCGCAAACTACTTCCGGGTATCGTTCAAAATCAACGACAAACAATACCTGTGGACATCGCCTTCGGATGTCACTTTGGAGCAAGGCAAGAAACACCGTCTGGAGCTGACGGTCGGAAAAGAAACCGTTATCGCCGGCAGCATCACGCTTTCAGATTGGACGGAAGGCGAAACCATCACAGGCGGAGAAGCCGACTTGACAACCTCAGCCGATGCCACCACACACACCGTGTCCTTGCTGGAAGCCGGCCAACTGACAAAAGAACTTATCGACGAAGCATTAAACACCGGCTCCGAGCTCAAGATTCGTGGCCCCATCAACAGCGGCGATTTTGCCACACTGAAAGAATACAAATCGTCATCTCTCATCAATTTGGACTTGTCTGAAGCCGAAACGGAAGAACTTCCCGGGAAAGCATTAACGAGTGTCGGCTACATCAAAGAGATTGCGCTGCCCAAGACTTTAAAGAAAATCGGATTGCAGGCTCTCGCCTTCAACACTTCTCTTGTTGTGACAAACTGGGCCGACCTGACAGCTTTAGAGATAATCAGTGATGACCCATTCAACAGTACAGCCCTTACGGGACACATTGAACTTCCAAATTCTGTCAAAACAATCGGTACCGATCTGTTTCATTTATGCACGAAATTAGAAAGCGTTACAGTACCGGAAGCAGTGAAATACATAAACTCACACATGTTCTACTGCTGCGATAATTTGAAAGAAGTAATCGTTAAAGGAAACATTTCTAAAATCTACACCTACGCTTTCGCCCGTGAATCCGAGGATAACGTAAAGCTCACCATCGACTTGTCGACATGCACTTCAGTGCCTGAAATAGAAGACAACATCCTTTTTGGAAGAACTCCGAGCAACGTAACTTTCAAACTCAAGAAAGGCATGGCCAGTTCATTCAAGGCTGCAAGTGACTGGATAGAGCAAAGCTTAGACCAATGCAATTTCGTAGAAGTTGAGTAACTACGTTTTCAGATAAACCCTGCAGAAACCTACAAGGGGCTATGTGCAACAAACAGCACATAGCCCCTTATCCGTCATTAACGGACAGAGCAAATATTAAGGACTTTTATTGCGGTTTTCGTCTTTTACTCGCTAACTTTGTCGCTGTGAAAAGAATATCAATACAACAAACACTTATCATGACCACACCACATCTGTTTTTTCAAGCCTGTCGCTGGCGAACCCTCCTTTTATTATGTTTCATCGGCCTGCCGTTGACAGCAACACAAGCCAAAGATGCCTATCCGTTAAAGCTCCGCATCGCAAGCTACAACATCCACCACGGAAAAGGCCTCGACGGCAAACTGGACTTTCAACGCATCGGCTCATTATTGGAACGGATAGACGCTGACGTTGTTGCCATACAGGAAGTAGATAGCGTAACTACACGCGCCAAAGGCACCTATGCCTTGGAAGAAATGGTTAAGCAAGCCCCCTATTACACCACCTACGGTCCCTGCATCGACTTGCAAGGCGGCAAATACGGCATCGGCATTCTCAGCAAGGAACGTCCCGTCAAAGTAAAGCGGATACCACTTCCGGGAAAAGATGAAGCACGTATGCTATTAGTTGCCGAATTTGACGATTATGTATTCGCATGCACTCACTTGTCGCTCGAAGAAGACGAGCGTCTGACCTCGGCAGCCATCATTGAGCGCGAAGCCGCAAGCCACACGAAGCCGTTTCTGGTGGCAGGAGACTGGAACGACGATCCCAACAGCGCACTGATTCGCACCCTGCAAAAAAATTTCCAGATTTGCACCAACACCAACACTTATACATTCCCTGCCGACAAACCCGAAACGTGCATCGACTATATTGCCATCTATAAAGGTGACAAACAAATGCACCGCATCGGGAATGCCAACGGAAAATTCGCCGCTTACCGGCCTTATTCCGGTGAAGCAGCCGTTGTTGAACACACCGAAGTAATAGACGAGAAGACAGCATCCGACCACCGTCCGGTTTTTGTATCGCTCATTCTGCCGACTCCCTCGCAAAAGCTCATGACCACGCAACCCTATCTGCAAGTGCCCACGCCTACAACTATGGACGTTATGTTCCAGACCAACAGCGTCTGCCACTGCTGGGTGGAATATGGCACGGATTCCCTGCATACAAAACGCGCACGCGCCTTGCTCGACGGGCAGGAAATCTGCTACGACATCGCCAACAGAATACGCCTCGAAGGACTAAAACCGGCTACACGCTACTACTACCGCGTTTGTGCCGTTGAACTGGTCTCGAAGAAAGCCTATGAAAACCATTTCGGCGACACACTGACCACCCGCTTCTACAGTTTCAAGACTCCCGATGAAGCCATGAGCAACTTCAGATGCGTCATATTCAACGACCTGCACGAGAACAAAGAGTGTTTCGACTACCTGAGAAGCCTTCTCGACGGTACAGACTACGACTTCGTTATATTCAACGGCGACTGTCTGCCCGAACCGCGCGACCGCCGGCATGCCATTGACATGATTCACAACCTGGCAGATTATGTGAACGGAGCAGAAAAACCCGTCATATTCCTGCGCGGCAACCACGAAATACGCAATTTCTATTCAGCCGGAATGCACCACCTCATCGGCTATTACAACGAAAAGACCTACGGAGCTTTTACCTGGGGAGCAACACGCTTCGTTATGCTCGACTGCGGCGAAGACAAGCCCGACTCCGTCTCCGTCTATGCCGGACTGAACGATTTTACCCAATTAAGAACGGAGCAAATTGATTTTCTGAGGCAGGAAATAAAAAACAAAGCCTTTAAAAAAGCGCAGCACAGGGTGCTCATCAGCCACATACCCATCTACGGCAACGGAGATGACTACAATCCCTGTCTGAAGCTCTGGTCGTCCATGCTCGACAAGGCACCATTCAATGTGGCCATCGCAGCCCACAACCACAAGGCTGTGTTCTATCCGAACGGCACCGATGGAAGCACTTATCCGGTCATCATCGGCGGCGGACCATCCGTTAAGAGCGGCACTGTAACGATTGTGTCAAAACAAGGCAAAAAGCTGAAAATCGAAGTCCGCGGCAAAAATCAGAAAAACCATGTCGACTTAGAGTTTTAGACTGCATATATAATAAGGTATGTCAAGACCTTCTTCCCGATGCTAAAAAGTCGGAAAGAAGGTCTTTTAGTTTGCCACGACAATCTTATTTATGGAAAAGTAGCTTTTTATCCTCTTATTTTTAGGATTTGTTTTGTCATGAGCGATTTTAGTCTTATATTTGCAACCAACATTTGCCATTCAGCCAATATAGGCGGCAATAGAAAAGCACTCGATTATTTCATCATTAAAACCTAAACATATGAGGAAATTTATTTTCACATTAAGTTTGGCTCTCCTCGCCACATTAGTGCCGCGAGCAGGCCAGGCGGACGACAACGTCCCCAAAGCAGATATTTTGGATGTTGTCTTCAATGAGGATGGATCGGCCTACGATGCTTCGCCGATGGACAATCCGATTCAGGTGTTTGGTAAGGATCTGATAGAGACTTACTACAGTGAAAGCTACAAACGCACCATCCCCAAGCTGTTCAACCCATGGGGCGGAACAGGACAGACCTACTACAAGGTGGACTATGAGAACAACCAGCAGTTCAAGGACGCGCTTGCCAATGGTCACACCCTTGAAACCTTGGTAATGGCCGACTATACGCTCGGCAGTCTGCCCGATTCGGAATGCAAGCCGTTTACCTCACATCAGAATGGCGGTACCGGTCTGATGGTTTCCAAGAAAGCCAACGGCGCCAACGGTTCCAATGAATTTGCTTTCCTTCCTTGCACCGGAGGTTCATATCGCTGGGTAAAATCAGGCGTACACCCCGAACCGGGAATCTTCTATCACCTGGTCGGTGTATATAATAAGGAAGAAGGCAAGGCCTACGTATATGTCAACGGAGAGTTGAAAGCCACCGTTGATGCTCCGGGCGATTTCACCTTCCCGACAGCTACGAACAACTGGTTCGGCATCGGTGCCGACCCAAGCGGTGAAACCGGCAACACGGCATGGAACGGCGAAGTGGCCATCGCCCGTATCTACGATGCTCCCCTGACGGCAGAACAAATTGCCGCACTGTACAAGCAAGTAGAGACCGGTCCCAACTACGGCCAGCTCTTGAAAAACAGTCTGGACAGCATTAACAATATCAACGAGACCTTCCCCGAGGGAACAAATCCGGGTTATTACACAACAGAAGTACTCAACCAGTACAAAGTTGCCTATGACGATATTGCCAAGAGAGCCCTTGATGCCATCGAGCTCGGTGCTTCCGATGACGAATACATCTCGTTGCGCACTGAGCTCATCAACAGCTATGCCGCCATCCACGAGCACGCTAACCCCATGAGCGACGGTTATTATTATTTCATCAACGGTTACGGGGAGTTTAAGAAACTGCAAGACGTAGAGATGGCCATGTGCGTCAACGCAGACAAGGAACTGTCATGGGGACCGTTCGACGGCAATCCGCTGCAGCTTTTCAAAGTCACGAAACTCGAAGACGGCAACTATAGCATCCAGAACGTGGCAAGCGGTGAATTCATCGGCACAAAAGATGGTGTAAGCGCGCTCGTTCCTATGACGGCAACACAGACCGTTCCGCAGACATTCACTTTATTGCATTCGGGTCAATGGAACATCGCGAACACAGAGAACTCCAGAGCCTATCACACCAAAAGCCACAATAGCGGAGCAGGAACTGGCGGACGCATTGTTGCATGGCAAGCCGGTGTAGGAACAGGCTCTGCATGGATCTTGAATGCGGTAACCGACCAGGAAGTCATCGACCGCGCCAACGAATTGGGTCCGAAAGAAATCGCAGCCGCCAAGCTGAAAGAGCTGATTGTTGATGCCAAAGCCGCACGCGACCTGGCCAACGAATATACACCGCTCATCACGAACGCCAACGATGCTGACGAGAACTGCCAGATCAGCAGCAATGCCAAAGAGCCCAAAGAAGGCGCATTCGCTAATTTGATCGACAAAAAATTTGATACGTTCTTCCATTCCTCATGGAGCATGGCTGAGCCCGAAGATTACCACAACTTGCAAGTAGACATGCTGGCATCGCAAGCAGGCATTTTCTTCAAGATGCAGCCAAGAAACAGTTCTTACGTGGATTTCCCCAACGATGTAGACATCTATGCCACCAACGATGAGACTCTTGGCAAGGATGCCAACAGCAGCAGCGAGTCATGGACAAAAGTGGCTCACTTTGACAGCGGTTTCCCCACCGACATAAACAGCATCTACACATCGCCGGCCATTACCTTTGAAGAGCCCTACCGCTACTTCCGCATGGTGGTTTTGAACACTGTCTCAAAGAGAACAAACTCCAGCACTGGTCTTCCATACTTCACGCTCAGCGAATTCCAGCTATACAATTCCACACCGACCGCAAATTCGCAGTACAACACACTTGCCGGCATGAAAGAAGCCTGTGATGCGTTGGATGCCCTTGTAAAGGCCGATGAAGAGAAAGTGACCAACATGACGGCAACCTTGGCCGACACCACCGAGCTGTTGGCTGCCACAAGAGCCGTACGCGCACTCTACGTAGACCGCGATGCCCTGGATGCCGCCTTTGCCGCATTGCTCGACTCGACCAAGAAAACCTACTCGGAAGCTCTCGGCTCGAAAGTCACCTTGGTTACCAACGCCACCGATGACGACAAGAACTGCCAGCTCAGCAGCAACGCCAAGGAACCAAGCGAAGGATCATTCGCAGGTCTGATAGACGGAACAACTTCGACCTACTTCCACAGCATCTACAGCGGAGCAGGCCCGGGCGACGGCATCAACCACAACCTGCAAATCGACCTGAAAGGCAACGCCACAAATTCGTTCTTCTATGAATTCACAGGCCGCACCGGCAGCTATTGTGACACGCCCAACAAGTTCAACATCTATGCCACCAACGATCCCGACCTGGGCAGCGACCCCAACAGTGAAGACTCACAATGGACATTGGTCAGCGAAGTGGACGAACCCACCATCCCGAACTCTGCGGAAGCACATTACACATCACCCGTCATCGAAATGGGCGACACCTACCGCTACATCCGCTTCTCCGTTATCGGCACCACAAGCGGACGCACCAACGGAACGACGGGCATGCCTTTCTTCACGCTCAGCGAATTCCAGATGTACTCGGGTGTTGACCCACAACGTGTACAATACAACTACAACCCCGAAGTGAAAGCTGCAGCCGATGCCCTGAAAGCCCTTATCGACAAGGGAGAGACAATGGGTTGGCATCAGGTATGGCAGGCCGACATCAACGAATTGCGCAGTGCCATGAACAAACTGTTGGAATCCTATGTTGACACCACTCAGCTCGTGCTGCTCACCAGCAAGATGAACGCTTATGCCTTCAACACCATCGTAGACGAGGCTGCTATCGGCTGTGTCAAGAGTCAGGAAGCATTGGATGCATTCGAAACTTCGGTTGCAACCGCACGCAATTCCATCAACCCGCTCCAGCCGACCAAGGCTTCTGTAGCCAAGGCCATTGAAGACATCAACGCCGCCTATCAAACACTCATGGACAACATAAACAAGGTAGAGCCCAACAAGTGGTACTACATTGTCAGCAAGTCCAACCTTGCCTATTGTGCCAACAAGGCCATGTTCCTGAACAGCACCAACGTCGGAACAGACATCAGCTTCGGCCAGTATGACAGCGAAACCGGTGAATCCACCTATACAGAAGATGCCTATGCCATGTGGCGTCTCGTTCCCATCGAAGGCACCGAATACTACGGCATCCAGAACATGTGTACATCGCACTTCTTCGGTCCTATCCTCGGCAAAGGCAATAACTACAAGCTTCTGCTGCAAACACAGCCCTCGCCCTACCGCATCGACTACATCGGAAAGGGACAGCTCCAGATGGTATCCATCAATGATGCCAACCCCGAAGGCTACCAGCTCCATGCACAGAACGACGGCAGCATCATCGTGCCCTGGCCGACCGGCCTCGACGGAGCTTCTTGCTGGACATTCCTTCCTGTTGATGAAGAAAGCGTTGCCGGCATCCTCATCAAGCAGAACAGCATCCGCATCGAGACACTGCCGTTCGACATTCCGGCCGGTGCAACCTCTCTGATGTCATTGAACGAAGGTATCAACACCTATGCCGTCAAAGACTTGAAGGTTGACGAGGCAAGCAACACAACGACTCTCGAACTTACCGTTCAGGAAGATGTGAAAGCAGGTGTGCCGTTTATCATGACATATGGCGACTACACGCAGTATAACGAAGAGACGAGTCTGTATGACCACTTCTTCTTCCAGATTCCCGCCAATGTAGATTCGACCGAACATGAAGCAAACGGTCTGATCGGTACATTGAAAGGACTCACCATCCAAAAGTCAGGCTTCGGCTACATCGAAAATGACGGTCTGAAAGTGACCGCAGGCGAGGCCGTTTCCATCATCGGCCAACGCGGTTACATCGACCCGGCCAAGGTGAAGACGGGCGAAGGCAGCACCGACCTCGTGCTTACACTTGAAGGCGGCCTCATCAACGGCATCAACGTCATCGATGCTGCCAAGGCTTCCGACAAAGTCAACGTTTACTCCATCGACGGCAAACTCTTGAAGAAGAATGTCAAGGCCACCGATGCCCACAAGAATCTGAAGAAAGGCATTTACATCATCGGCAAGAAAAAAGTTGCCATCAAGTAACAGCCTCTCATAAGAACAATACAGCAAGAGCGCGGATTCTTTAGCGAATCCGCGCTCTTCGTATACCCATCCGCGCCAACAACATCGGAAGCCGAAGCCTCGTTTTATCCGTAACGTAAGATACAAATTGCCTCTCCTGCCGGCAAAAAGAAATATCCCCGAAGCAAAGCAACCAAAAATCGGCGATTTTTGGCCTGAAAAACGGCGATTTCTTATCAAAAATCGGCGATTTTCAGGTGAAGAAACGGCGATTTTCTACCACTATACTAAGGGGCTGCTTTTGAAAGGTGGCAACAATAGCCCGTAACAAGCTGTTTTACTGCCGTTATGAAAGAGATTTGCCTATTTTAGCAGCCACATTTTTGTAGACGGGCATATTTACGCCCAGCCTGTCGCCCAGATCTATCATATCAAACAACAATCCTTGGATTTCCGAAGCATGGCCGCGCGCCAGATCCTTTTGCATGGAGGCCGTCGAACGCGGATCCAAGGAATCGATAACACGCAGCCCGTACACCGCCATGTCCTCAGGAAAACGAATACCCAGCCGCAAACCCACAGACATGCTTTCGTGCGAAAGGGCGCGGAATGTTTCACGTGCTTCACCCTCATGCTGCACCGCTCCAATTGCGCAGTCAAAACAGGCTCCCGTGCAAGCCATGGCCGAAATGAACGACCACTTGATGAATGTATCGCGGTTGATGTCATCGGAAACTTCAGCCTTTATGCCGCATTGCACCAATTCGTCGGCTACGGCCTGCATGCGGCTGAAGGCAACGCCCTGTTCGGGACGTGCTCCGAAAACCAGACGGAAGACACGCCCCATCTGCGAAACTTCACCATCTCCCGAGACGTAGCCCACGATATAGATGCAGCCGTCAAGAACCGTTGCATGAGGAACAAGGCGTCCGATGCGCAGCCCGGTGCCATAGACATTAAGTATGGGAATGACCAACGTATCCGAATGAGCCGCACGCCCTATCACGTCCTTGACCGATTCGATCGAATAACCTTTTACACACACGAATATAACATCAGCCTTATCATCATATTCCTCGGCTGTGCAAGCCTTTATGGGCAGCATGCAGTCGCCCTTCAAAGCTGATTTCAGATGCAGGCCGTGCTCGCGAATCGCTTCCAAATGCCTGCCGCGCGCTATGCATGTCACATCGTGCCCTTCCAGAGCCAAAAAACCAGCAATGCTCCCACCCACACCACCGGTGCCAACTATCAAATACTTCATATAAGATGTTTTGTTTACAGATGTGCAAAGTTAGTGCTTAATTTCGTACTTTTGCGCCATGATTCCGTCATTCAAACTGCCGTCTGATTGGTCAGATGCCCTGTCAGGCGAAACAAGCAAGCCCTATTTTCAATCTCTGCACTCATTTGTAGAGGCCGAATATGCCATCCACGTGTGCTATCCCAATTCCAATGACATATTCGCGGCATTTCGCATATGTCCGCTTCATGAGGTAAAAGTCGTCATGCTGGGACAAGACCCCTATCATGAGGCCGGACAGGCTCAAGGACTGTGCTTCTCGGTGCCAGACGGAATCAAAATGCCTCCTTCGCTCCGCAACATCTTCAAAGAACTGCAATCCGACACAGGTCTGCCCGTTCCCGGAAACGGTGACCTGACACGTTGGGCACAGCAAGGCGTACTTATGCTCAATGCCACGCTCACCGTTCGCGAGCATAAGGCCGGTTCGCATGCACGGCAGGGATGGGAAACATTCACCGATGCCGTTATCGGCACCGTCAGCCGTCAATGCGACCATGCTGCATTTCTATTATGGGGCAGTTACGCACAGCAAAAAGCCGCGCTCATCGATGCCTCGCGTCACCTGCTGCTCTGCTCGGCTCACCCGTCGCCCCTCTCGGCTTACCGCGGTTTTTTCGGCAACCACCATTTCAGCAAGACCAACCAATTCCTTGTCCAGCACGGCAAGACTCCCATCAATTGGTAAACACGCACCACCATGACCCAGAAATCATTAGGAATAGTACAAGTAGGGAACGTTCTGCTTTCCATTGACTGCTTCAAGGAACAATTTGTCTGCAATCTGGCCGCCTGCCATGGCGCATGTTGCATTGAAGGCGATGCCGGGGCTCCCGTGACATTAGACGAAGTAATGGCTATCGAAGAAATTGTGCCTGAAATAGAGGCCGACCTGACAGAAGAAGCCCAAAACATTATAAAGAGCCAAGGAATTGCCTACATCGACAGTGAAGGCGACCTTGTTACGAGCATAGTAAACGGGAAAGACTGCGTTTTTGCCTGCCGCGACAAACAAGGGAACTGCCTTTGTGCCATAGAGCGAGCCCAACGCGAAGGACGCATCCAGACAGCCAAGCCCATCTCCTGCTGGCTCTACCCTATCCGCATCAAAGAGTTCAAAGGAGGGCTCTTCGGTGCCAACTACCACCGCTGGGACATTTGCCAATGCGGCGTTGAGCTCGGCCGGAAGCTCAAGATTCCCGTATACAAATTTCTAAAGGAACCGCTCATAGCGCGTTTCGGTAAGGAATGGTATGCCGATCTGGAACAAACGGCACTTGAGCTTCAGGAACAAGGCCTCACCTGAAGCCTGAAGAATAGCAGTCTAATCTTCGAATGGAAGCTCGGGAGCCTCTGTGCCCAAGAGATTAAACGAAAGGCGATGATAAGGCGAAACGCCATATTTGCGAACTGCCTCGCGATGAGCCTTTGTCGGATAACCCTTGTTCTTATCCCATGAATAGCACAGATATTCCGCATGAAGCCGCTCCATATAATCATCGCGATAGGTCTTGGCCAAAATGCTTGCTGCCGCTATCGACAGGTATTTTCCGTCACCCTTCACAATGGTCTTGCAGGACAGTCCTTGATAAGGAACAAAACGATTTCCATCTACTATAACTGCCTGCGGACGCACCTCAAGTCCGTCCAAAGCCCTGTGCATGGCAAGGATGGAAGCCCTCAAAATGTTAATCTCATCTATTTCTTTTGCTGTTACAACCCCAATCGCCCAGGCAAGGGCATCGCGCTGGATGATGTTGCGCAATGCATAACGTTGCCGCGGTGTCAATTTCTTGCTGTCTGTAATCTCTTCGTTGGAATAATCCGATGGAAAAATGACAGCGGCAGCATACACGCTACCGGCCAAACATCCGCGCCCGGCTTCGTCACAACCGGCTTCAATCACATCCGGATGCAAATACGAGAACAACATGGCTTGTCAAAACATTTTGCTTACCAGCCCGATACCATTGCATAAGGCGTCCACTTCTTCGCGCGTATTATAGAAGGAAAAGGATGCACGCACCGTTCCTTCTATCCCCATACGTTCCATGACAGGCTGCGCACAATGGTGCCCCGTGCGTACTGCTATACCCAAGCGGTCCAACAGAGTGCCCATGTCGAGATGATGTATGTCGCGCACCAAAAAAGATACCACGGAATCCTTTTGCGGTGCCGTTCCAAACAGGCGCAGTCCCTCTATCTGCGACATGCGGGAGACGGCATATTCTGTCAAGCTGCGTTCATAGGCTTCGATTTCGTCCATGCCGATGGCCTTGACATAATCCAACGCAACAGCAAGGGCATGACTGCCTACATAGTTGGGGGTTCCGGCTTCGAACTTATAGGGCAGACGTTCAAAGAGCGTCTTCTCAAAGCTCACAGAAGAAATCATCTCGCCACCGCCCTGATAAGGAGGCATCGCATCAAGCCAACGTTCCTTGCCATAAAGAACGCCTATGCCGGTAGGACCGTAAATCTTGTGGCCGCTGAATGCCAGGAAATCACAGTCGAGTTCCCGGACATCCACCTTGAAATGAGGAACGCTTTGCGCACCATCCACCAACACCGGGACATTGCGATCGTGGGCATAACGAATCATTTCCTTCACGGGATTGACCGTTCCCAACACATTAGACACATGAGCAATGCTCACAAGACGGGTCTTTTCATTAAACAGCTTGTGGTAGTCTTCCTGTATAAGCATCCCCTCATCGGTCATTGGAATAACACGCAGTTTCACGCCTTTTCGCCCACACAAGAGTTGCCAGGGAACGATATTGGAATGATGCTCCATGACAGAGACAATAACCTCGTCGCCCTCTTTAAGCAATTCGCCAAACGAGGATGCCACAAGATTGATGCTTTCTGTAGTGCCACGCGTAAAGACTATTTCGGAGACCGACGGTGCATTGATGAAACCGCGCACCGTCTCGCGTGCCTGTTCAAGCAAGTCCGTTGCTTTCTCCGAAAGATAGTGCACCCCACGATGCACATTGGCATTGGCCGTATAATACTCTTCAACCTCGGCATCGACCACACAACGTGGTTTCTGAGCAGTAGCCGCATTGTCCAGGTAGACCAGCGGACGGCCATACACCTGCGTTGCCAAAATCGGAAAATCCTCTCTTATTTTGTTTACCTCAAACATAACTCGTCATTATTTATTTGCATAGGCCGCAATCGGCACATGCCTTGAGCGAATGGCGGAAACGCTGTTCAACCATCGCAGACAAACGCTCACGCAAAGGTTCAAGTTTTATTTGCGCCAGCACTTCATTGACAAAAGCATGCTGCATCAACAGACGCGCCTCTTCGGGCGATATGCCTCGTTGCGCCATATAGAAGAGAGCCGCCTGATCAATTTGTCCGACGGTGCTCCCATGGTTGCACTTCACATCATCGGCATAAATCTCCAGCATGGGTTGCGTATACATTCTCGCCGTCGGCGACACACAAAGGTTGGCATTGGTTTCCTGCGAATCAGTCTGCTGCGCCCCGGGTCGTACCAAAACCTTACCGGCAAATGCTCCGACAGCATCTCCATCCAGCACATATTTATACAGCACTTCGCTTTTGCACCTCCCCATCTTGTGGTCAATGAGAAGATGATTGTCGACTTTCTGATTGCCGTCGGCAACAACTGCCCCCATAATACGGGCATGGCCGTTTTCTCCGTCAAAAGAAAAATTGGCAGTGCGCCTCGTTATGCCGTTACGCAAGGAAAGACTTACATACTCCAGACATCCGCCTTCGGCCTGAGACAAGTACAAATTATCAAACAGGGTACAGTTGGCAGCTGTCTCTTCTACGCTATAAATATTCAGGCATGCACCTTTACCGACAAATATCTCGGTTACGTTCGTAGTGAGGAAGCGAACCTTATCCATCACATGCTCGCAAAACAAGAGTCCTACCTCTGATCCATCACCCAGCACAATCAAAGTGCGTCTGTTGGTCATCAGGTCTACATTGGCATGCATCAGGTTGACAACCTGCAACACCTGTTCCACTTTCGTCCCCGACGGTATATATATCAGCAAGCCGTCCTGAGCCAAGGCCGTGTTCAAAGCCGTTACGGCATCACCATCCGTCACGGCAATCTTTCCGTAAAAGTTCTGCAATTTGCCGGGATGAATCTTGTCGTAATCACAAATCGAACCAACATATGCACCTTCAGGCAGAACATGTTTTGATTTGGAAAGCGTATGGAATTGCTCATTAACCATATAGTATAAAGCCGTACCTATGTTTGGCACAGAACAGCGATATGCCTTATAGGGATCGGCTTTCATCTCCAAACGGTTCAAGTTCAACCCATAGTCAGGGGCAAAAGCGGCCTGCACATCCGTATACTTGTAGTTTTCGTTTTTACGCGACGGGAATTCCAAATCACAAAAAGCATGAAAAGCCTCGTCACGCTTTTCGTTCATCACATCGCAGCTGTTCTTGCGGAGCAGGTCGGCGGCCTCGCGATAAAGTTCTATATATTGTTGCTCGCTACCCATAACCGCTTATGATTCTCTGTTGAGTTCCGACTTGATCCAATCAAAACCTTCACTTTCAATCCGATATCCCAAATTGGCATCACCGGTACGCACAATGCTGCCGTCAACCAACACGTGCACCACATCGGGACGCAAATAGTCGAGCATCCTTTGATAATGTGTTATGACAATGGCACTGGTCTCAGGTTTCCTTATCTTATTGAATCCCTCGATCACAATCCTCAGGGCATCGACATCAAGTCCCGAATCTGTTTCATCCAGAATGGCCAGCTTAGGCTCGAGCATCGCCATCTGGAATATTTCATTGCGTTTTTTCTCTCCGCCACTGAACCCTTCATTAACGGAACGGCGTGTCAGCGAAGCATCCAGTTCTACAATCTGTCTCTTCTCTTTCATCAGCTTCAGGAATTCCGGAGCAGCAATAGGCCCTTGTCCCCAATACTTACGCTTGGCATTGATAGCCGCACGCATAAAGTTGACCATGCTGACACCCGGTATTTCAATGGGAGACTGAAAGGACATGAACAGTCCTTCGTGCGAACGGTCTTCTGGTGGCATAGCCAACAGATCTTTACCGTTAAACAGGATGGAGCCTTCTGTCACTGTATATTGTGGATTTCCCACCAATACATTGCAAAGAGTACTCTTTCCGGAACCGTTCGGTCCCATCAAGGCATGCACCTCCCCGTCTCTTATCGTGAGACTGACTCCCTTTAAAATCTCTTTGCCTTCAACCGAAGCATGCAGATTGCGAATTTCGAGCATATGGACAATTCTTCTAATTGATAATTTTTAAAGGACAAAGTTACGGCAATCTGAAGAAATAGGGCTCTTCTTCACAAAGTTTATATTGCAGACCCGCTAACACAAAAGAACAGCCTAACTTTGTGCCTTGAAAAAAGTAGATGATTCGATGTTACTTTTTGGCAAGTTTGCGTTTAGATAGTAGAAGACACCATCAGGAATCCGAATGAGCGACGAGACATTGGTATCCACATTTGAACGGTTGCGTTCGCGGCTGTTAGGATTGGCGGGCCGTCTATTGCGCGATGACGAAGATGCGCAAGACGTGCTGCAAGATGCCTTTTGCCAACTCTGGACTCACTATCGCGATGTATCATCTCCCAAGGACATAGAAGCTTTGAGCATGACTACTGTACGCAATCTCAGCATTTCTACCCTTCGCCACAAAATCGATGTCATAGACTTGGAGGCCAGTTCTACAGTCTGCGAAAGCGATGAAAGCATTCAGGAAGATCCACGTGATGAAAAGTTCAATATGGTAGAACGCCTGATTAACGAACACCTTTCGCCTTTGCAACGCACCATTTTGACCCGCCGTGAAATCGAAGGAAAAAGCATCGCTGAAATTGCGATTGAGATGAAGATGGAAGAACCTGCAGTTCGTATGAACTTGAGCAGGGCACGAAAAACCATTCGAGAACTATACACGAAAACTAACAGCCTATGAAACAGATACAGCTAACCAAACACGAAGCCAAACGCTTGCTGGAGCGCTATTATAACGGCGATACGACCAATGATGAAGAACGTCTGATACGGATTTTCCTGGCATCATCGGCAGCAGACGGAGGTGAGTTCAATGCCGACAAAGCTGTATTGGGCTTCCTCTGCACCAAACGCGCAAAATGCCACCGCACAAAAGCCACCAGGTGGATTCCCTTAGCTGCCGCCGCAAGCATTGTCATGGCTATCGGCCTTTGGACATTCGCTCATCTCACCACACCCGATTATATCGCCTATGTCAACGGGCAAGAATATACCAATGAGCAATTCGTAATCAACCACATGGAACAGACCATGAAAATCGTAGGGAACGAAACGGAATCACTGACCATAGAAAACCAAATGAAAACCGTATTCGAAGCTACTGATAATAACTAAACTTATAACAAGGAGGATGAATATGTCAAACACACTAAAAAATGCTGTGATTATCATTCTGATGATTTGCCTGTTTCCGGTTATGGTCATAGCGCAGAAAGATTTGCATATTGCGCCATACTTTGACGGGCGGTTCAACAAAAACCGCCAGGTGGCAACACTTATTGTAAAAGGGAAGCCACTCAAGGCCTATAACCTGTCACTTTACCGCAGCATGACTTTTGAAAGCAACATGCCTGTAACAGGAAAAATAGAATCCGCCGTACTGGCCGATTCCAGACAAGCCATAGACAAAGAAACGGGATATATAGGTGGAAAGCTGCTGTACGGTTTCTATTGCCTAAAGCCCGAAGCCGGCAAGAAACGGCCGTTGCGCTATATATTTTACCGACGCACTGAAGAAAAATGTATACTCGTATACATGGAAGGGAACACCACCCTGGATTATCTGAAGAAAATGTTTCAACAATAAATATCATAACCATTATGAAGAGCTATTTCTTTATTGGATTGGCCTGCTCAATGCTCACACTTGCAGCACAGGCCTCAGAACAAAACGACACGACACTTCTCGTCAGGAACCCAGACTGTGTCACTGTCGAAGAAGGCAACGGACAAATGAAAGTTACGGTCGAAGGAATGCCGGGAAATGCAACATTCCGAGTGGAACGCTGCCGCGAATTGAAAGACAACGGAATCACCGTCGTTCGTGAAAGAACGAATTGGGGCATTGACCTGCCGTTTATATCCGGCAAAAACAAACGACATTACAAAGACATCGACTGTCATCTGCCCGAATTCTTCATTGGATTCTCCTCGATGGTCAATGCTGACAACGGTCTACATTCGACATTCGGCAGTTCCGTTGAAATCGGGTTTACCCCCTTACAGATTTCAGGGCCGATGCTGGCAGAAAATCTCAGCATCGCATCCGGGCTCGGCTTTGCCTGGCGCAATTATCGCATGACAGGATATACACGCTTTGTAAAAGAAGGCAGCAACTTGCTATTGGACAACTATCCCGAAAATGCCGACATACAATTCTCGCGTATCAAGACATTCAGCCTTACCGTTCCTTTGCTGCTTGAATGGCATCACCGCCTATCGAAGAAGTCTCTCCTGTGGATTCAAGCGGGGCCATTATTCAACTTCACCACATACGCCAGCATGAAAACCCGTTATACGCTGGACGGTCAGAAGCATAAAGAATTCGACAAGAACATTCACCAAGAGCCCATTACCGTCGACCTGTATGGTGCTGTCGGCATTAATAATGTCGGTTTATATTGCCGCTATGCTCCGTGCAGGATACTGAAACGAACCTATAATCCGGCCTTTTCCTCTTTAAGTTTCGGCATAGCTTTAAGCTTTTAACTGCACACCACGTTGATGATTATTGCTTAACTTTGCATCCTGACATAACAACATATATCAAGGATGCAATTGTTATCTTCTTCCATTGAATTAAAGAACTTGCGGTTTCATGCCGGCCACGGAATCAGTCGGTTGGAACAGCGCGTAGGATGCACATTCCGCGTCAATGTTCGTCTGGACTTCACCCTAAAAGCAAGTGCCTTGGAAGCCGACCGGCTTGAAGGAACACTCAACTATGCTGAATTGTTCAAAGTTATCCAACGCGAGTTCATGCCGACAACTCAGCTCATCGAGCATGCTGCCTGGCGCGTCGCCAAATCCTTATTGAAGGAATTCGACAGCATCAACACCGTTGACATCGAAGTGGAAAAGCTCAACCCTCCCATTTCTGCCGATTGCGAAAGTGCTTCCATCAGGTTAAAAATTGAACGCTCCTAAATTATAATCATCATGCAAATAGTTATTTCTACAGAAATCAAGGAGAAGTTTCCCACGCTGTGCATTGCCATGCTTGAGGGCAAAGTGAGAAACACAGAAAACAATGATTGCCTTTGGCAAGAGATACAGGCTACAGAAGCGACCTTTAGGCAAACCTATACCACAGAAACGCTGAAACAGCGCACTTCAATAGCAGCGACCAGACAGGCCTACCGCATCCTGGGAAAAGACCCGAGCCGTTACCGGCCTTCCAACGAAGCTCTTGTACGCCGCCTGCTGCAAGGTAAAGAACTCTACCATATCAATACTTTGGTTGACATCAACAACCTCGTTTCCATCCGCCACGGATACAGCATAGGCGGCTTTGACAGGAACAAGATTCAAGGAGACAAACTGATTTTGGGCATAGGGCTTGCCAATGAGCCCTATGAAGGTATCGGACGCGGCACCATCAACATAGAGTCTCTCCCCGTTTATCGCGACGCGGCAGGCGGAATAGGGACACCCACCAGTGATAACGAACGCACCAAAATGGATTTGGACACACAGCATGCATTGTTCCTGATAAACGGATATGACGAAAATCGCAATGCCGTTACATCATGTGCAGAAGACCTGCAAGCCTTACTTGCCAAATATGCTCAAGGAAAAGATTTCCGGCTGATGGTAGAACAATCACAACCCTGATGAATCCATGATTTCCGCAAAGAGCTTTTCCCGGGAAGGCCGCACAACCGGATTGCATGGTAAATCTGAAATGCGGAACGCAGTAAATGAAAAGGCGTACCCAGCAAAATCAAAATGCAAGGGAGCGTTTCTGACAACGGCCGATGTTAAGATAAACGGCATGCCGGAAGAATCAGAAAAATCCGCGAACATCACATATTGAACCATGAGACTACCGGCAGGAATAATCGTTTTTTTGCTATCGGCCATAATGGGAATGGCCGGAAACAAGAGAATTGTGTATATGGACATGCGCCCGATATTGAACGCAGACTATACCGACAGTATCACCGTATTGGACATTTGGGACAAGTTGCATACCATAGCCACACTACAGGGCATCGTTAACCGCAGCAGTCCGCAGTTGTACATCAACTATGTAGTTAACGGCGACATTGCCGTCGATTCATATTGGTGGAACAAATATCGAAGCAAAGGCATGTGGCTGCATTCGCGCGACACAGTGAATTGCACTTCTGTAGAAAAGGCTGTAGACTTATTCAAAGGCCAACTGAAAGGTGCAGTCGTCTATGACTCCGAAACCGCATCGACGAGCAATGTCGCATCGGCCATTGCCGGAATAGATGATTTGATTGCCATACGCTATGACAAGAGAAAAGAGTCGTTGTATTCGCGTCTGATAACCAACGGGCCGAAATTACCGGTAAAGGTATGGTTGGTAAACAAAGACGGATCGCCCATGTTTACAGGCGAAGGACTGCTGCCGGGCTGCAGCCGCCAATCATCGGGCTCGAAGAAGTGCGACCCTTATCTATGGTTTATCGAGACCTATATGAAAACAGGGCGTTGCGATGGGCGTTATGCAGGCTATTATTTGGATCAGTCATGGAGAAAAAAGGTTCATAACGCTCCACTGAATCATCATCAGCTTACGAACCACGACTTTTTCATATCGCGTCGCGGTTTCTTCTTCGACCTTTCGCCTTGGGAAGATGAAGCCGCAACAGACGATAGGAATCAAATAACGGGGACAGATGCGGCCGTGCTGAAAGAAATGCTGAAAGAGGCCTACAACCTGAAGAAAGGGCGCAAAATGTGCTATATCGGTGGCTTTCCGGCATGGGCATACAAATACACCCGCCATGCCGGCGGCAAACATGGCGATGTGGAAACGGAATGGCACTTTTCAGAACTCATCAGCCATTACAACGCGTTCAAGGATGCCGATGCCATTGGCTACGGGGCACTGGCCAATGCTTCTTTCTGGCAGCATTTCCCTACAAAAAGATACCGGCAGCGATGGACAGACAAGCAGGAACTGCAACGAAAAGGGCTCGTTGACTGCAATGGAAAAGTGCGCACCGACCGACAATACATTATTATCTATATGGGCGACTACGATGCGTCATCGTGGGTGAGCCAACGAACAGCCGATATCTGGGATGCACCCGAGCGCGGCCGTCTGCCCATAATGTGGTGCATCAGTCCAGTTTTATCGGAACGCATACCACATGCCCTTCATTATATCAGGCAGACAGCCACGACCAATGATTATTTTGCGGCTGCCGACAACGGTGCCGGATACATGATTCCCGGCATAGCCGAACACGAAGATATGCGTTGCGGCACGACCAACCGCATCGACACATGGGCAGCACATTGCCAACATTATTACAAGAAATGGGGACTTACGGTCAGCGGCTTCATCATAGATGCCAACGGACCAGCCATGCGTAAGCGCGCTTTGGATGCCTATTCGAAGTTCAGCCCTAATGGTATTGTGCCTCAAAAAGCACCTCACCGGCTGCTCCACAATAACATGCCGATACTGCCGTCTGATTGGGACTTGGTAGATGACGATCCCAAGAAAGCCGCCAAAGTATTGGTCGACAGATTGCACGCCAGGCCGATGCCCTTTCATTGGTACAGATGCATCTTAAAAACACCTGCATGGTATGAACAGGTGATACAGGAGGCACAACGATTAGACCCGTCCATCATGCTTCTGAACATGCCGGATTTCTTTGAACTCTACAGAATGTGGCTGAAAGAAAGAGCATAAAACTGCATTTTCTTATAATATTATGTGCATTTGGCCGTTATATAACCAAACAAAGAAACTACATTAAGAAATTATCGGCCTATGAGTGATTTTACCTTTGCAGAAATTTGTCCTAAAGAGGAGACCATCATCTTATTAAGGGATTTAGCCCGTATGCTTCAAACAGCAGCTTACAGACAAAAGCCTGAAATGGGCATCGGCAATTGAACATTGGTCTTAACAGTAACCAGGGGCTGCGTCGGAAGAGGCACAGCCCCTTTATTGTATACAATTGCCAACGCTTTTCTTTGCATTCAGCGACATTATGCTGTATAACATATTGTACCTTGTTGCTTTTAAAAATATAAAGAACTAACTTGCACTCGATTTTTCAATTAAGAGTATCCACCATTAAATAGATTTGAATATGAAAGTATATCAGACTAATGAAATCAAGAACATTGCTCTTTTAGGTAATGACGGCTCAGGCAAGACAACCCTGACAGAATCCATTCTGTTTGAAAGCGGCCTGATTTCACGCCGTGGTCGCGTGTCTATGAAAAACACGGTGAGTGATTATTTTCCCGTTGAGCAGGAATACGGATATTCAGTTTTCTCTACGGTCTATCACTCCGAGTATAATGGCAAGAAGCTGAATTTTATCGATTGCCCCGGTTCGGACGACTTTGTAGGCGCGGCCATCACTGCTTTGAATGTTACCGACACGGCCGTAATAGTGCTCAACGGACAACATGGCGTGGAAGTAGGCACACAAAACCATTTTCGCTATACCGAGAAGCTGGGAAAGCCTGTAATATTCCTTCTTAATCAGTTAGACGACGACAAATGTGACTTTGATTCCGTGCTCGAACGCTTGCAGGATATCTATGGGCCGAAAGTCATTCCGGTTCAATTCCCGGTTCAGACAGGTCCCGACTTCAATAGCATCATCGATGTATTGATGATGAAGCAATATACTTATCCCCCTACAGGCGGAAAGGCTGTAATAACGGATATTCCTGCCGAATTGCACGATAAAGCGCAAGAAATGCACAAGGCTTTGGTGGAAGCCGCAGCCGAGCATGACGACAGCCTGATGGAAAAATTCTTCGAGAGCGAAAGCCTTACTGAAGATGAAATGCGCGTAGGTATTCGCAAAGGGCTTGTAGCTCGCGGCATCTTCCCGTTGTTCTGCGTTTGTGCCCGTCAGGACATGGGCGTAGACCGTCTGCTTGAATTCCTGGGCAATGTCGTGCCTTTCGTTGACGAAATGCCAAAAGTCCATAACACACGCGGTGAAGTAGTTGAGCCGGACGTTAACGGCCCGTCATCCTTGTTTTTCTTCAAGACAGGCATGGAGCCACACATTGGAGAAGTACAATATTTCAAGGTGATGAGTGGAAAAGTGCACGAAGGCGACGACCTTCAAAATGCCGACCGCGGTTCCAAGGAAAGGATGTCTCAGCTGTTTGTCTGTGCCGGACAAAACAGAATCAAGGTGGACGAACTTTGCGCCGGTGACATAGGGTGTGCCGTAAAGCTTAAGGATGTTCACACAGGTAACACATTGAATGGCAAAGACTGTGAAAACCGCTTCAACTTTATCAAGTATCCCAATCCCAAATGCACGCGCGCCATACGCCCCGTCAACCTTCCTGACATGGAAAAGATGATGGCAGCAATCAACAGAATGTCGGAAGAAGATCCTACTTGGGTAGTAGAACAAAGCAAGGAACTTCGTCAGGTTCTTATCCACGGACAAGGAGAGTTCCATCTGCGGACGCTAAAATGGCGCTTGGAGAATTTAGACAAGATAAAAGTAGAGCTCTATGAGCAACGCATACCTTATCGTGAAACAATCACGAAAACTGCACGCGCCGACTATCGCCACAAAAAGCAAAGTGGTGGTGCAGGCCAATTTGGAGAAGTTCATCTGATTGTAGAACCTTATTACGAAGGAATGCCTGAACCAACGACTTACAAATTCAATGGGCAGGAATTCAAGATAACGCCTCGCAGCACAGAAGAAATACCATTGGATTGGGGCGGAAAGCTCGTATTCATCAATTCTGTCGTAGGCGGTGCCATAGATACGCGCTTTATGCCGGCCATTCTGAAAGGAATTATGGAGCGAATGGAACGTGGCCCGCTTACAGGCTCTTATGCCCGCGACGTTCGTGTCATAGTTTACGACGGAAAGATGCATCCTGTTGATTCAAACGAAATATCATTCATGATTGCCGGACGTCAGGCATTCAGTACAGCCTTCAAAGAAGCCGGTCCTAAGATTCTTGAACCCATTTACGAGGTCGAAGTTTATGTGCCGGCCGACTACATGGGTGATGTAATGAGTGACCTGCAAGGCCGCCGTGGTCTGATTATCGGAATGACTTCAGAAAACGGATATCAAAAGCTGAATGCAAAAGTGCCATTGAAAGAATTATCCAATTTCTCGACAGCATTAAGCTCCATTACGGCCGGCAGCGCATCTTTCAACATGAAATTCTCCAGCTATGAACTTGTTCCAAGCGATGTTCAGGATAAACTGATCAAAGAACACGAAGCTGAAAGTGAAGACGCCTGACCTATCAGCCACCATCAAAGAAGCCGGTTTCAAAAGAAACCGGCTTCTTTGATGATAAGCAGACCTTCAGAATCAATGTGGCGTACAAATCGCACGGAAACGAAACGCTGCGGCATCAACATTGGCAGTTTCACCGGCCTGATACCAATACGTATTGCTACGCGAGAAATTGTCTATCGTCTCATCGGCATTCTTTTGATCCACAGGCTTCCAGCTCGTACAGAAAACCGGCTTCCCATATCTGAAAGCCAAAGCCTTAAGCCATCCTGTCTGAGGCGCGCTTTGATCTGATGAAAAAGAGACCAAATCGCTGAGCTTCCAAATGAGATAGCATAAGTCAGCATTTGCACCGCCCTTGTATTCGAGCATATTCCACCCGTTTCTCCGCCCATGCATCAAGGCATCCCTATGATTGAAGCCCTTAGGAAACGACTTGGCACACACATAAGGCGTTGCCGTTAAAGGCTGGCTCGGATATGTATAACGCATCTCACGAAACAGTTGCCTTACAAGTTCTGTCACTTTCTTAGTGTCTACATTTTGTTCACCGGGATGAAAATAAAGATCCCATGCCTGAATGCGCCCATCATTGTAATAACGGCTTACAACAGCATGCTCATAATTTACAATTTCTTGTAAGCCGGCCTGCATGGCTTCTGCATCGGTCAGCAACGAAGGCATGATTGTCATTCCGGCCTTATCTGCAGCATCAAGCAACCGGTCAATTTGCTGAAAAAAGCCATCTGCATTATTCTTATAGGAATTATAGTCAAAATGAACATTCAAGCTATTGAATCCTTTTGCTTTAGATTCCTCCAAAAGAGCCATTGCCTCTTGAGGCGAAGCAAATCTTTTACCTTTGATAGAACCTCTTGCCATCCAACGCCAAGTTCGTTCATGTTCCCATTGGTCTGTCATTTCGGCTCCGGGATCCGTGTCTTTCCCATTAGCAAATTTGAAGTTGCGTATCAGCTCTATATCGCGAGCATCAATCGGGACGCCATCAGGACGAAGCAAATCGTGAAACGGCTTATCATAAGGATCATATGTGCTATGATTCCAAGCAACGCTCCAATTCGTATCATTTATGTACAATCCCCAAAGGTAAAAATTCACATTCTCCTTTTCAAAAGTCGCAAAAGTGCGGCTTAATCCGGAATTGTTTGTCCGAGTCAGACATTCAGTGCTGACAATAGGGCGGTTGCTTATCTGACGGAGTGCATGAATCATCTTTTGTATGTAGCCTTTATGGTCTCTGGAACAAGCATAATTGTGCAAGTTGTGCACATCCATCATCCCTTCCACTTCCCAACTAAGCTTACTCGTTGGATTGGCATCGCGCTCCAGTATATCGCCTCTCCAAAAAATAGAACTTGTCAACGCTTGTACCGGGTTCATTTCGCGAGCCCATACCGTAATTTTTGCAATGGCACGCAAATGCTGGATAAAGCGATTCATGTCGTTTGATGGGTTGAAGTCAACGTTGCCTGGTTCATTCCAAAGGTCCCACATAATGACGCGCTTCTCTTTAGCAAAGGCTCCCACCATCTCTTTTGTATAAGTCTCCATCGACTTCAAGGCACGTTCGTCTGTCCCGTTGGAACTATAATATACATCCGGGATAGGCACAGTGAGCACCGGAGACACTGTCATGTCATATTTCTCACAAATCTTTATAATGCCACGTAGGTTTGCAATCTTTTCTTTTGTGTCTCGTCCGGGAATCCAAAGCCGCAGGCTATTCAGTCCTATTCCGTGTGCCTTCTTAATGACTTCTTCCCGCGTCATTCCGGGATAAGGCAATTCTGCCTGATTGAACCCCTTGATAACACCAACTTTCTTTTGCCAATCCCATGCTTGCTTTTCTGTCCATTGCTTGCGCGCAAAGAGCTGAACAGCCGTCTGCATGCAAAACAATATCACAATGATAAGTGTGTATGATTTTTTCATTCTTACTGAATTCTTATAGATAAAGTGATTACTCAGACTTATATATTTTTGCCGAGTGGCTCCTTCCGGCAGCTTGCCAACTAATAATATACGTACCACCTGGCAAACGGCTCATATCAAACACCTCATCACCACGAAAAGAACCGCGTAAGAGTCCATTCAAGTCATAAATGTTTGCCCTGAATATAAGGGCTGACGGTTCAGATGCCACAAAGTGTAATTGCTGGTTACTGCCGTAAACCAATTTGTAGTCAGCCGGTGCTTTCAAATGTTCTATACCATCGGGATAAATCGGAATTCTGGCAAGCGACATCGGTGTCCACAGTCTGCTGTCATTTACAGAGTCCATACGGTTTGTCATATAGCCGTAAATGTTATTCCCATCATTATTAAATGAGTTGTAATTGGTTAGAATCCTTTTAGTATATGCATTCTGCAAATTAATGCAATTGGCCGTTTGAGGAACAAAGAGCCACAACTGTGTAGAATCTTTCTTTGCAGGCTTGACCATGCTAAGAGTTATCCGTGAAGCCTTCTTGTCACCAAGATCTGCAAGATGCTGTCCGGTGCGAACATTACAGATTGTATATGTTCCATTGCCACATGGACGTATGCTCCATTGCTGTGCCAACTGACCGGCCTCTATTCTTCGCAAACAGGGTTGCGAAGAATCTGAAACCGAATCAGTAATTCCTATTACAGCATTTGAATAACGTTTGTTGGCAAAAATATAGACCAGAGAAGTATCGGGTACAAAGATGCACGGATCTTGTCGCTTAAACGTGCGATACAAGAACTTGTTATGATTGACGATAAACTTTTTTATATCCTCAACGTATTCATCATACGTATCAAAAACTACCATATCACTATGAACAATGGCACGGATGCTCCATACTTTAAAATTCTCATCGACAGACGGATGAATTTCGTTGACAACAGAATCGATATAGTGGAACATCAAGGAGTCCAATCCATTTTCATAAAGATAGCTGAATTGGTTGGCACAGGCATGTTTAAACCATGGGTCGGTTCTTATCCGTTGAAACCACTTGCTGCTTCCATAAGCCACATTGGCCATAAGCGTCTCGGTCTCATCTCCATAACGGCTGTCGTGATTATAGCCCAAATCGTTATCCCAAAGTGGTCCGAAGTAAATATGATCATCCTTGAGCTTTTTATAAAAATAGGTGCTATGAAAAAGATCAAAGTTGGAACCGATTTCCGACGAGAGATACCAGCCTAACAATGTTGTCGAATCTATGTATTGACGATAGCCGCGTTTCTTGTCTAAATAGTTCTTACCAAAAAGTGTAGTTTCAAACCTTTTCATAAAGTTCTTGATATAGTTGAGCTGCCGCGTATTAATGACATCCTTCTTGGGGCTGTGTATGCGGACATTCGTTCCGCTCGGCGTCTGGAAGTACATGCCATCGGGATCTGTATAGCCATCCGCTTCTAAAAAGTAACCGCCGGATATATTTGTCTTGATTGATGTAACCACCGTATCTTGTTCCTCGATTTCCACACGATGTTTTCTTACATCCAAATGATCGGTTATCTGGTAGGTTCCACGATAATTGTTGTTCATAAATAGGTCAACAAATTTGCACGAAGGATTGAAAGGCAGCCCATTCAGTTTGCCTACATATGAATTCAATGCATTGCGCAACATCAGTTTTTCTCCGCCATTCGATAACAGCACCCAGTTCTTGGCATTGGCAAAGCCATCACCAAGCAATCTGACTTTCTTCGGAAACTTGAGGCGATAAGGTTTCTTGGGAAATCCCCACGAAGCGTTTCCTCGCCCGCGTATTTTAACTGAGTCAAAGACTTCTATTCGCCCATTGTCTACCCGAACGATTTTGCACAGTTTATATTCTGTCTTACTTGAAACAATCCGGTGATCAAAAGTCTCGATATAGACCGAAGGAATATTTGTCAGCTGTTTGTACTGTGCCTTTGACATGCAGCAAAACAGACAGAGGAGCATTAATATTTTTGTCTTTTTCATTCTAAAGGTGTATGATGGAGATCCAAATTTACTTCATTTTCCGAATACGGCAAAGCATGCGCCTCCATAATACCGTACTTCATAGGTTTTTCATTACCTTTGCCGAAACAGCAGCATTGTATTCAACCATGAAATCACTAAAAGAACTCTACAGAATCGGCCAGGGGCCATCATCATCACACACCATGGGGCCGCGTCTGGCATCCGAGTCTTATTTGAAAAAGCATCCGGCATCACATGCTTTCCGTGTTACATTATATGGCAGCCTGGCCGCTACGGGAAAAGGCCACCTGACCGATTTTGCCATCAAGCAGGTGCTCGGTGACGAACGGACAGAGATTGTATGGCATCCCGAGATTGTACTTCCGTTCCACCCCAACGGAATGAAATTTGAGACACTCACCGAAGACGGCTCCTTCGGTGATGCCTGGATTGTTTACAGCGTAGGCGGAGGAGCTTTGGTTGAAGACGGCAAGCAGAAAAGCGAAACGCCCGAAGTCTACGACATGGATCACATGTCGGATATCAAGGATTGGTGCGACCGGCGTGGCATGTCCTATTGGGAATATGTCGAACATTGTGAGGGATCGGACATTTGGGATTTCCTTGAAGAAGCCTGGCGTGCCATGTGCGCAGCTGTAGAACGCGGCATTGAGCACGAAGGCGTGCTGCCCGGTATATTAAAGCTCCGCCGCAAAGCCCCCGACTACTATATACGTGCAATGGGCTATGCCACCAATTTGCAATCTCGCGGTCTGGTCTTTTCGTATGCTTTGGCCGTAAGCGAAGAGAATGCTTCAGGCGGCACCATTGTAACAGCCCCGACCTGTGGAGCTTGCGGTGTAGTTCCCGCTGTTCTCTACCACATACAAAAAACGCGACAATTTCCCATCCGCCGAATCCTTCGTGCTTTGGCCATCGCCGGCATAGTCGGCAACATTGCCAAAAGCCGGGCATCTATCTCGGGGGCCGAAGCCGGATGCCAGGCTGAAGTAGGAGTTGCCTGTGCCATGGCTGCCGCTGCCGCCAATTATGCTTTCGGGGGTTCACTCGCAACCATAGAGTATGCGGCCGAAATGGGACTGGAACATCATTTGGGCATGACCTGCGACCCCGTTTGTGGCTTGGTGCAGATTCCCTGCATTGAACGAAACGCGCATGCGGCTTCGCGCGCCTTGGATGCCAACGTCTACGCTTCTTTTGCCGATGGCATTCACCGCATTTCGTATGACAAAGTCGTTGAAGTCATGAAACAAACAGGGCATGACTTGCCGTCGCTTTATCGTGAAACATCCGAAGGAGGACTCGCCAAAGAATATAACGAATAAACTTTATGCACGAGCGCTTTCATTGGTTATATCTAAACGTTACAGATTCAAAGTTCTTACCAAGAAACTTATTATAAGCACAGTCGGAACTGCTTTTATAGAGCATATCTGACGAAGTCCAATAATAAGTGATGTCGTCAGTACTTTCTTTTTCGGTTAAGACCTTTTGATTTTCAGATAAACACAAACTTATAGACTTCGGATCACAACCTTGAAAAATGCAATTATCGCTATTATAACTTCCTCTCACTTCTGTAAGCTCGCCAAAAGTGACATTACACAATCTGTAGCAATAGCCAAAAGCCAGTTCGTCTATTTTCGAAACATTCGGAGCACAAATTTCTTCCAAGCACGTACAATCATTTAGGGCTTGTGCTCCTATTGTTTTTACGTTAGGCAAGGAAACGGACTTTAAGGCGTCTAACTGGCCATCATTACTCAAACCTTTTGCAGGAACTTGTTCGCACCCCATGAGTACGAGGCTTATGCTGCCATTCGTTTTTCCTGCCAATGATTCGCGAATGGCTGTAAACATTTCATCACCGGCATCCTGCGGAAGATTGAGCCTGATATCGGTCTTGCCGTCTGCTATTTTCTGTGCGATGGCAGCCTTTATGTCGTCTGCGCTATTTGCTGTAACTGCGGTTGCATCCAATACATAGCTCTTGAGGGCTTCTGTCGGTTTCATGGAATAGGTTGCCAAGGCAGCTCCTTCACTTTTTACGGTAACGAATGAGTAGTTGTCAATCGTGCCATACAAATAGGCATTGCCTTTCGCATCGGAATGAAGGGCATAGGTAACACCATACTTATTGGCATTCGTACCTGCCGGTATAAATTCATCAACACTTACAGTAATATCCATATCGGGAATAGTTGCAATGCGCAGACGTGAGTAGCTGCGTGTGGCTTTATCGAATGGAATCTTTATGGTGTTATAATCAGGAATTTCGCAGACAACGCTTATATATTCACTCTCACCGGCAATGGCACCATCGTTCAGCTCGATGGAAGTGCCATCATCGGAAGGCCTGCAGCCGGGAGCATAAAATGCAGTGGCAACTACAGCTTCTCCCTCTCTGTAGTGCAAGGACTGCCCCTCTTTGAGACTCCACCCCGCAGCTGTTTTTACGAGTGTGGCGACCTGTGTGCCAAACTTCTCGGAGTTTTCCAATTTAATAAGAATCTCGTCTCCTTCTTGCCATGAGGTTTTCCCTTCATCGGGCGTGCCGATGGCACGGGTCTGCAGCTCTGTAAATGCGGGAAAATTACCGATGACAAACTGCATGTTGTTCTTGTCTGCCGTCACGGTTGCATTTTCTATATCGCTTGTACATGATGCCGCCACCATGGCAGCGAAAACCAACATGAAGTATTGAAATATCCTTTTCATATTCCTGTTATCCATTTAATTGAGTTCTTCTTCATTTGTCCAGCCTGCCAAATCTCCATCTGCACCGATTTGGGTCAGCTCCATTTTATTTTTTCCTATCTTTAGACTGTAGGTATAACGGTAGCCTTCCATAAATTCGGTCTGCATTTTCAGCTTGGACACATAGTCTTTTCCGCCTATGGAAAGTGTTATAAATTTATCTCCTGTTTCAAACGTTCCCGGCAATATTATGGCTGAAAAAATATTACCGTCATGCTTATAGGCAGTTACAGGAACGCTGCTGCCGGTCTTTGTCATATTTCCCGTCCGGAAGTCGAATGTAGCTCCGGAGCCGGGACTTTTAATCGTAAGCGCATCAATGGCTGCACTTTCGTCAAAGTCTGCAGTGCCAAGCTCACATTTCACGGTAACCATAGCCATACGGTGCTGAAGAAGGACATCCACGGGTGAGAACGTGGGGCGGCCCTGCCAGCGGCCATTGATGTAATCGGCAGACTTAAACTCTTTCTCTGAACTTTGCTCTGTTGGCAGGCTGAATGTTCCGCCTCTACTATTCTCCGAATACGGATATGACACATATATAATGTGTTCTCCCTCATCTCTCCAGGAAAAATCCTTATGCTGCGACCAATCAGTATTTCCGTCAGCCACGGTAGCCTCAAGAAAGCTCTCTGCGGTTTCGTTGCTGCCGATGACTGCAACATATACTTTGTCGCCGTTTTCCCACTTGTCGCCTTCACCTAATGTGTTGACACGTGTTTCACCCCCCCCCAATAGAGAAAGTAGCTTTGATTGTCTGCCCGCAAAAAGAAGGCTTCTCATCCTCATTCTGCGTGCATGCAGCGAAGCCCATTACAATAAAGGCTAATCCTGCACAGATATATTTTCTCATGTTCATAAATATCTTGTTTCATTAATCGGTTCGTTCTGACACCCCACTCGCGTCTGCATGAAAGCCGGGAGCATGATAATCCGTTGCAAATGTATGAGTTTTTTCTCAAAACGGTAAACAACCACCAAAAAATCTTTGTATTCGCACTTGATTTTGCTACAAAATATATGCTTAAGCCAACCAATAAACGCACCTGTCATCGTACGTCAACCATGTTAAAGGCTGAGTTCATGCTCATCATGATACTTTTCCATGACTCAGGCTACCGTTGCCTGAAACATTTCCATCAGGAAAAGGTCTGTAAGCATCTGCGCCATCAGTGTTTCAAAACCGTCTCCTATAATCGTTTTATGGAATTGGGGAAAGAGGTCGCCAGAACCATTGACACAGAGCCTGCACTTTTCTGAAATCGTCGGACTCACGTTATTCATTACTGTCCGGTAATACTCCAAAGAGGCTTAAAATCCAATCCGCAGCCCTGCAAATTCATAGTCGTGGCTTTCTTTTTTCCCGAAGTAAGCCTCCCTCATCGAAAAGAGCTGGTTCAGGTGGCGTTTTTGCTTCTCCTTTTTCGAGGATTTCACTTCATGGAACCAGGCTCGTTGACACCGGCTTTGTCTTGCAACTCCTCCGACATTTGTTTTTGCGACACCACGCCCATTGAACGCAATTCCTCGGCTTGCTTGACAAGATTGCCACGTCCCTCGCAAAGTTGCTTCAATGCCTTTTCGTAGGCTTCGTGTGTTTGATTCAGACGCCTGTCGATGTCTTTGAAGGTATCGACAAAGCCCACGAACTTGTCATACAGCGAAGATGCACGTTTTATGATTTGCTCCACATTCTTGTTCTGGCGGTCGCTCTGCCAAATGTTATAAATGATCTGCAACGTCGTCATTAAGGTAGTAGGACAAGTCAGGACAATGCCTTTTCGGAATGCCTCTTCGTTCAGTTTCGCATCATTGCTCACAGCCAGGATATAAGCGGCATCACTTTGCAGGAAAAGGAGCACATGGCTGCCTGCATCGCCCAATGCCAGATTGTAGGCTTTGGCTGCAAGCTCGTCAACATGGCTGCGCACCGAACGCACATGCATTTCTATGGCCTGCTTTCGTGCCATCTCATCGCATGCGTCAAGGTAATCCATATAAGAGGTAAGCGAAACTTTTGAATCGACCACTACTTTCTTATTGTCAGGGAAGCACACCACGGCATCGGGACGCAGATTACGCCCGTCGGGCATCCTTATGTTGTATTGCAAAAAAAACTCCCTGCCGCGAACCAGTCCCGAACGTTCAAGTATGGCCTCCAATATCATCTCGCCCCAATCGCCCTGCACTTTGTTTTCGCCCTTTAAGGCACGAGCCAGATTTTCTGCCTGACGCCCCACACTGTCGGTCTGCTCTACCAGCCGCTTCATGGCTTCGTCGAAAGAGGCCTTGCGGCGGATACTGTCGGCATTGCTTTCCATGACTGTGCGGTTAAGCATGTCCAAATGGGCTTTAAAAGGGCGCAAAAGATAGTCTATCTGCTCTTCGTTGCGCCGGGCAAACTGCCGTGACTGCAAATCCAACATCTGTTGCGAAAGAACGCGGAACTCGTTTTTCATGTTCTCCATACTTTCCTTCGACAAAGTGGCGTCGGCTTTTTGACGGGCAAGATTGTTACGGTATAGCAACAACGACAGGACAACGACAACGGCAAATAAGACGATGAGAGCTATTTCCATATTATGGTCGGTTTCCGATATGGAAATAATGGAGGAATGAATGACCGAAGCTTTGCGAGACCTTCAACACTGCATTTTGTGGCAGGCATGGAGCCTGAACACCGACATGGAAATGGGTTTTGCCAATCTCAACTTGAGCTTCGTCCCACAAACCTAATTGCAAGAAAGCATCAAGAGTCTGCCGCCCGCCCTCGACCAAAAGCGATTGTATGCCATGTTCTTTGAGATAGGTCAACAGCTGCGGCAGGGTTGCATGACCATCATCCACATGAAGAAACGTATACTTGCACGATTGATGACGCTCTTCATTGTCGTCCTCGCCAACCACCAATGTGGGTGCAGAACCATCGAAAAGATGAAGATGAGCCGGCAACAGTCCATACCTGTCAAAGACAATTCTCAATGGATTGTCGCCATACCACTTGCGTGCAGTAAGCGAAGGGTTGTCGGCCATGGCAGTATTGCGGCCTACAAGTATCGCCCGGTTCAGGGTGCGAAGACGGTGCACACCTATTTGCGTATGTGGTGTAGACACGAAAATCTTGCCATCAGGCTGAGCCGAAGGAGCCATAAAGCCGTCGGCCGACTGTGCCCATTTGAGAAACACATAAGGGCGTTGAAGAGTCTGACATACGATGAATTTACGATTCAAGTCACGGCATTCTTCTTCCAATATGCCGGTACGAACCTTCACTCCGGCTTCGCGCAGCATACGGATACCGGCACCGTTGACTTTGCAAAAAGGATCTGTCATGCCGACCACTACCTCGGGAATGCCTTTTTCAATGATAAGTTTGGCACACGGCGGTGTGCGTCCGTAATGAGCACAAGGTTCCAGGCTGACATACAGGCACGAATCATGCAGCCACTCAGGATGACTGACAGCGGCAATGGCATTGACTTCGGCATGAGCTTTTCCACAACAGGCATGAAAGCCCTCGCCAATAATCTTTCCATCGCGCACAATAACAGCACCCACCATGGGATTGGGTGCAGCACCTTGTTCACCACAGCGAGCCAACTGTAAGCAGCGGCGCATCCACAATTCATCTTCCTTCGTCATCATACTAAGCTATGGATTGGTGCCGGAAGCCACGTCAAAGCTGTTATTGCAGGTTCTCTTTGAAGAAATTGGCTATGCGCGTCATCAAATGCAGGCGGGTATTTCCTCCGTAAATACTATGGTTACGATTGGTATAAACTTGCATGTCAAATTGTTTACCGGCTTGCACAAGCACTTCTGCATACTCAGCTGTATTTTGGAAGTGAACATTGTCGTCGGCCAATCCGTGGCAAATCAATAAATGTCCATGCAGCTTAGGAGCCAAAGTAAGGGCATTGTAATCGTAGCCATCGGGATTTTCAGCCGGAGTATGCATATAACGCTCCGTATACACTGTATCGTAGAAACGGCAGCTCGTCACCGGAGCCACAGCTACACCGGCCTTGAACACGCCTTTGTTCTGGCTCATGCTCATCAGGGTATTGAAGCCTCCGAAGCTCCAGCCCCATATTCCTATGTTGTTTTTGTCAACATATGGAAGGCTGCCAATGTATTCGGCTGTCTCTACCTGGTCGTTGGCTTCAAGGCGGCCAAGGCGCAAGTGCGTGCATTTCTCAAAAGCGGCACCACGGCCGCCTGTGCCACGGCCGTCTACACAGACAACAATAAAGCCCTGACTGCACAAATAGCTCTCGTACACTCCACCCGGCATAAAGCCTGCAGACCATGAATCGTATACCTGCTGCGAGCCGGGACCGCTATATTGATAGAGTATAACGGGATATTTCTTGCCGCTGTTGAAATCAACAGGTTTCATCATCCAGCCGTTCAGCTCTATGCCATCCGTTGTCTTGAACGTAAAGAATTCCTTCTTTGCCATGTCGGCTTTTTGCAGACGATCTTTCAGCTGTGCATTGTCAATGAGTGTCTTCTCTGTTTTGCCCTCGCTGTTGCAGATGGATGTTACCGGTGGGGTTGTGATATTAGAGTACACATTGATATAATAGCGCAAGTCTTTGCTGAATATGGCTGAGTTATCTCCCTGCTGCGTAGACAGTTTTTTTGTCTTTCCCTTCAAGTCTGTCTTGAATATGGCTGTTCGCAACGGACTTCCATCCTTTGCACGATAATAGAACGAACCCGACTTGGCATCATATCCATAGAAGCCGGTCACTTCATCATTGCCCTTGGTAAGCTGCTTGACCAACTGGCCTGTCAGCGTGTACCAATAGAGATGGTTACAGCCGCTGCGGTCGCTCATCAGCAAAAAGTGGTTTCCTATCACCTTCAGTTGCTGGTAAGCATCTTCTTTTACATACTTATCGTCTTTTTCCGTTATGACCGACTTGCACACCAGACTGCGGGTATTGCACACATAAAGGTTCATTACATCCTGATGACGATTGAGTGTTACCGCAGCAATCTGATCGGGATTGGATGTCGGCATGATACGGGGAACATAGCCGTCGGCATCGAGAGGAAGATTCAGTTTACGGGTTACGTGGCTCTTGATGTCATACGAATATACCCCTACCGTTGCATTTTGCGCACCGGCAATCGGGTACTTGTAGCTATAGGTGCCGGGATATTCCGCAAATTCTTTCTTTTCCGGTTTCAGACCTTTATATAATGGTATATTGAATACCGGCACTTTGGATTCATCATAACGTATCCATGCAAGCATCTTGCTGTCGGCCGTAAAGGTAAAGGCACAACTGAAGCTGAATTCTTCTTCATTCACCCAGTCGGGAATACCATTAAGTACATTGTTGACTTTTCCGTCTTTGGTGACCTGGCTCTCGGCATTATTGAAGAGCAGCTTGATAAGAAAGATGTTATTGTCACGCACAAAGGCTATCTGGTTGCCGTCGGGTGAAAAGATAGGTTCCTGTTGTTTTCCGTTCTTTGACAGCTGTTCCAGTGTGTTGTTCTGAACGGAATAAAGGTAGTATTCGGCTTTTTTGGAATGACGATAAACGGGTTCGGTTTCCGTCTGTATCAGGATGCGGCTTCCTTCAGGCGAAACTATGTAGCCGTCTATGCGGCCTATTTTAGGGCCGCGTGCCGTATTGGCATCAAACAAGGTGCCGACCTTATTGCCTGTCTTGAACGAATATTTGATGATGCTTTTGCCATCTTCACTGATACGTGCAAAGTTTTCGCCATCCGAAAGCGGACGAACGCCATAAAGTCTGTCTGCACTATACGTGCCATTGACGGCCTCGTCTATTGTGATCTGCTTGCCGGCACGGCTGTTTATAAACATAACCAATCCGATGATTGCTAATATATACTTTTTCATGTGGCTTTTGTTATTTCTGCAAAATTACGTCTTTTCATCTACAGCAATGACATTTCAGCAAGAAAATAATTATGTTTTACGGATTGGTCACAATGACCTTTTTGCTTTCACGGTGACCATCCGAGTATGTTTCTCGGACAATATAGACTCCGGACAAAGGCTTTCCGTTGATGCGACGGCCTCCCAAATCATAGTATTCGACGGCTATGACAGCAGGCGGAGCCGGCCTTGCCTCTGCAATCGCTGAAAGCCGCCATGACGAACGGATGGAGTCAAACAGGTTTTCAGCGATAAGTCTGTGGCCAATATTGTTAGCATGGTTGGCCACGCCCTGTGCCATCAGGCCCCCGTCTTTGATGAAATGCCATTCGTTGTCATCACCATACACTTTATCATTGACGGTTGCCATTGTTTCTTTTGAATAGAGCGAGCGCAACGGACACCAGATGCAGTTTCGTGAAAGTGCTGCCGCCGACTGCGAATCGTCTCTTTGACTGCTTGGCCAAAAGCTACCCGACATGACAATTGCTGCATTCGGGCTGTGAGCTTTGATTTGATCAATAAGTGCTTCCAGGTCTTCCGTATAGTCAGTAAAGTTACTGACGCATTCACCCAAGCGCAATACAATCAGGTCTTCTGTACCACTGAGCTTGTCAACCGTCTTGTCGCGTACGTTGGGGCTCCAATGTCCTCGTTCAAAATCGGCTACGTTATGAATTGTCATTTCAGGCTTGTCACCATCTTGCCACTGTGTGATAAGCTGCTGCAATATATGGCAATAGTCACTGTCGCGGCACGCTGCCGCCATGCCCCACTCACCCCACCAGTAATCGGTCACCGGATGAATCGTGAAGGAATTGCCCATGACGGCCATTTCGTTGATTTTTCCATATGAATGCCCTGCTGAGCCTTGCCCTTGCACAAGAATGCTCCATGCGAGCATTATCAGGCATGAAGCATTCTTGACCAACGATTTGTTTAATCTCATCCAACTATCTTCTTACCACTTGTCTTCAGCATAAACACCGTTGTAGACACCTTTCGGAACCAGTTCAAAGAAATCTATGTATAATTGTCGTGAGGAATCATCGAGCACTGACTTCATTCGCAGGTAATAGGTCTTTTCGGGTTCCATCTGCGTTGTCAGTATGATGCGCCTCATACACTGTTTGTCTCCACGGAGGTTGCTTGTCACCGTGCTTCCGGTGCTGGTGCCGTAATAGCGCGGAGCCTTCATATATTCATGCATGGCCATTACACGGTCGTTCTCATCATTGGCATCCGGATCTCTTACATTATCGGCAACCCAACCGATTGTCGGAATGTCTGCACTGATTCTCATGTCCAATGGCAGTCCCACGGCAGCCAGATTTTCTTTGTTTTCGCCAAAGTAGAATTGGCACATGCTGCGACGGTCAGATACATTCTGAGCCATATAACGGAGCTGATATGTTCCGGTAAAAGGTACGGGTGGCAGTTTGATAATTACATCGTACAGGCCTTGTATGTTGTATTCATCACCTTGGAAGTTGCGCCATCCGCTGGAGAATCCGGCCAGATAGGTCACATTGGTTTCGGCTGTCCAGGTCATGTTTTCGAAATAGCCGCGCGGCATGTTGTACTGGTCTTCGGAGTTCATGATGCGACGCAGGCCGTTGGTTATCTGCTCAGGCAACAAGGCACAGATGTCATAGCGCATACGTTCGTTCAATACCTTGTTGGGAACGTCTTCATCATAAACCAATACATCGTCAATTGCGTAATAGTAGCCGTTCAAGGCATTGTATTCGCGGCCTCCGTTTGACTCTTCAATCAAGACGCCCTTACGGGGAACTTCTATTTCATTATAGTTGCTGTTATCGTATTGTGACACATAGCGGTTGATGCGTTTTCCTTCGGTGGTCTTTCCTTCTGTTATTTTCAGGATGCGACGTCCCTTACCCAGTGTCTCGTAGTATTCCCAGGCGTTGATGCCAAGCACTGACGGGTTTTTGAAGCCATAGCCTTGTTCGTTGAAATGTATCACCAGTTGGTTATACATGATGGCTTCGGGCAGGATGTGATATGATACGAATTGGTTGACGGCATTGTCTTCACTTTTCAGGTCGGCGTCCTTTGCCGCAGGATAGTATTCGGCACATTTTTCCCTGACCACGGCCATGATTTCGTCCCAATTCTGCAGGTCGCCGTTTTCGGCATACTGGAATTCGGGAAGATTCCATTTTTCCATCAATACGCTGTCTGGCTCAACAAAGATGGTATATCCCGTGTTTCTGTGGTCGGGACAAGGTATCGGAGAGCGTTCTGTGGGGCATCCCTTGCCTTCTTTGGGATGATTTTCTTCGTAGGCCTCATCACGGAACTTCATTGTTTTCTTGTCCCAGCCTGTCTGCCGCAGCAAATAGCCGAACACACGCAGGTTGTCGGTGGTGGAAACCAATGCGCTGATGGTTTCGTTGGACGGGGTTATTACCCGGTCAACGATATGTACCACACCGTTTTCCAGCTCATTGTCGGTGCTGATGATAAGCGAGCGGGTGTTGACATAGATACCCAGCTTGCCGCCTTGCAACGTATCGAAACGGATGGTCAGGAAGCGGTCCGAGAACGATGGGCGTTCCAATGAGCCCACCTGAAACACAGTAGAGAGGAAGGCTTCGGCATTGAGATTGTCAATGAGGCTGTTATTGACTATCTGCTCTGCGGTGCTGTCGGGGCATTCCTCAATGGGATAGTTCTTTTGGTTGTATACCGAGTCCAGATAGTTCTGCACTGCTTCATTGGTAGGGGCAAAGCATGTGTAGTTGCCTCGGGCAGACAGCAGCTCGGCAACCGTAGAGGCCGACTTTTTGCTGAGCCGCACTTTCGTGGCCAGATAGGCAAATTTGGTGGTAGAGTCGTTCTGATTCAGAAAATCGATGATCTGCATTCCGGTAAAGGAATACATATCGCTCTCGTCCACATCATCCCGGCAGGAGCTCATGAACCCGGTCACAATAACGGTCGCCATCAACAGGACGGCGGCACCATAGAGTCTTTTTGCACAGTTTTTCATATTGCAGTTATTTTATTTTCCAACAATCTTTTGAGGCCGAAATGTCCGGAAAGCAGGTTGCTGTTCGGAGCATCATAACCTCGTTCTATACGCCTTTTGTTTTCGCTTCAAAATTATAAATATATTTTCAAGCCGACAAACTTTTTTGGCTCTTTCTGATACCTACGGTTGAAATTTGGCAGAAAAAATTTCACTCATTGACCGCTGAGTATGGTTGTCGACAGTATCACAATGTCGTCAAAAGGGCGGTCGCCTTCGATTGTGGCCGCCTTTTGTATACGGTCAACCACATCGAGCCCTTCAACCACCTGCCCGAACACTGTATATGCCCCGTCCAGATGGGGCGCACCACCGGTTTTCACGTAGGTTTCCTTTACATCTTCTGGCATGACTGTCTTTCCTTCCGACTTTTCCTGCAGCTGTTCAGCCATTTTGCGCACTTCTTTTTTGGTGAAGCGTCTGCCCCATACGATATAGAACTGTGACCCGCTCGACCTGCGTTCGGGGTTGGTTTTGTCTCCTTCCCGGGCAGCTGCCAGGGCTCCACGCCGGTGAAAGTGACGGGGAAAGTCAATCTCGGCAGGCAGCGTATAGCCGGGTCCGCCCTCACCGAGTGGCTTATCCATGCGTGCATGACGCGAATCGGGGTCGCCGCCCTGTATCATGAAGTTCTCGATGACGCGATGAAACAGCAGGCTGTCATAATAATGAGTTGCACACAGGTGCAGGAAGTTGTCGCGGTGTTTGGGAGTCTCGTCATAGAGTTCCACCGTGATGTTGCCTTTGTTCGTTGCTATCAGCACCCTTTTGCGCTTGCCGTTTTCTTGGGCTGTGGCTGCCAGGAAGCAGCAGATGAGAATAATAAAGCAAATTCTACGCATTGTCTATACCTTATATAATAGGAGGAGCAAAGTTAAGGTAAAATCTTTCAAGGCAAGCATTTTTCGGGTCTTAAATCAACACAACGGCCATCGCTGCATGCGATGGCCGTTGTCATTGCCTGCTCTGTGGTTTAGTTGAGCCTTATCTTACGGGCCACTTTGCGGCTGCCGTCGGTGACTGTCAGGATGTATATGCCGGATGCGGCTTTTGAAATGCTTTTCCATTCGCTGCCGGGCTCTATGGTTCCTTGCTGCAATGTCTGTCCCGTGAGAGATGCGAGACGATAGTTGCACCTTTTCTTTGTGCCTGTTACGGCAAACTCTGTGAGGCTGTTGCGGAAAACTACGGCCAGTTCTTCACCGGCTCCCTCGATAGCTTCGATGCCTACAGGTATGGGTGCGGTGAATTGTGACACGGTTCCATAGGTGGTGCCTGCCTCGGTGGTGGCAAAGGCCCGGTATTCATAGACTTCTCCGGCCACTAATCCGCTGAGTGTGGCTTCCATGGTTTCGCCGTCGGCCAGTACCACCTGTACCTCATTTCCGGCAGCCCTGCTGCGGGTTCCGTTCTTTTTGACGGCCCAATACTCAAAGCCCTGCCTGATGATCTTGTCGGATCCCAGGACGATATATCCCTTGAGTTTCACCATGTCGTTTTCGATTGTATAGGTCGAGGTATACACATCGGGCTCGAAATATACATAGGCATCGGCCGTTCCGAAGGCCGACCATTCGCCGAAGTAATACGTACCTTTGCCATCCTTGTAGTAGGGCCGGTATTTATAATAGGTGTTTGCACTCAGGTTTTTCAGTGTTCCCGACAGTTTTCCATCGATGATGGGACATTCGGCATAGCTCGACGGCACCAGATCAGGGGCATCATAGCGACGCCACTCAAAGCCTGCGCCGGTTGTGGCGTCGCAGTTGGTCTTGGCACAGATGCGGGCCATGGTGTTCGATACTGCCTCGGCGGGAAGTGTCTCCATTGATATGGCTTTGGTCTTGAAGCTATAGTAGGCCGAATGATAGGTGCGTCCGCCATACTCCACACAGAACCTCACGGAGTAGCTTGTATTGGGATTCAAGCCCTCCACACGGAACTCGCGGCTGTTGTTCCAAGTTTTCTTTCCGTCCCACTCAAAGCCATACTTGGTGATTTCGGCATCTCCTTTGGTCCATGTGCCCGAGCACGAGAAGGTGGTCACGGTAGCACTGCCCGAAGTGACATTTACATCCAGATTCTTTGTATACAGATATGAGGTCACACCCCTGTAGGTCACTCCGTTATACACGGCATAGGGCACCACTTCGCACGCACCTTCGGGCGAAAGCCCTGTAAACTTCACGATGTCGGAAGCCCCGCTGCCTTGAGCCATCTTCGTGGTCTTGTTGAAGATGATGCCTGTTTCCGATGGCTTCAGGTAGTCGTCCGCAGAGGCAATGGCGCGTGTTCCCACATAGGTCTGTCCGGCAACATTGCTTTTCGTGTCGATGGTCACCGTGGGCGAAACGGCGGGATATTCGGCTTTGACCGTATATTCCGAGCCTCCCATCACATAGGTTACGCTTACATTCCTTACATCCAGACCGGCATTTACTGCCGTATATCTGCCGCCGCTGCCTAAGGTGCAGGGCTTGCCGTTGCACACAACGCTCTTCAGGGCAAAAGTGCTTTTGGTGCTTGGTCCTACAACGGTATCGATGGTAAACGCCAGCTTGTTGAAGACATTCTCGGAGAGGCTGATGCTCACTCCGTATTCCTTGATGTTGTCAAAATACTTTTTGAGGGCCTCCACCATATCATGGTAGGCATAGACCGGTGTCTTTGTGCTCACGCTGTTCTTGGAAAAGGCCATGGCGGCATTCTTGATGCTCTTTGTTTCGATATATATCTCATCCAACGTTCCGGGAAAGGCCGTCCACGAAATGGAGTCTACAAAGTCGGGAATCACAAGCACTTTCTGTGCAGGTGGCACAAATGCCAGCGCCTTCTTGCCCGTAGTGGAACCATAGATGTTGCCGTCGTCACCTTTGGTGAAATACAGAGACGACGTCACATTCACTTCCTTCAACGACGGACAACGCCTGAACGACTCGGCCGAAAGCTCCTTGATGTTGCCTCCGATATAGATAGTCTCCAGATTGGTTCCGGTAAATGCCGCCTTGCCAATCGTCTCGGTGTTGGCAGCAGTCGGGAAGTATACACGCTTCAGGCTCTTGTTGTTATAGAACGCATTCTCAAGGTTGTTGCGATAATGGCTGTATTTGTGCTCGTAAGGCGGCTTGGACGACTGTTCGTCACTGTTTTTGCTCGCCGTGTAATAATAGGTGCGATAATAGATGGTGCTGCCCAGCAGTGTCTGGGTAGAGGTATAATTGTAGTAATAGGCACCGCCATTGACAAGTTGGGCTCCCGAAAGGTCGAGCTCCTCCAACCCGGACAATTTGTTCAATACATTGATGTCCGTGCCGTTGATAGGCCCATTGAGCTTGAGAACTGTCACATACTTGTAGTCGGATGTCGGGATGTAGCTCGACAAGGTGCCTGCTTTCTCCAGCGTGACCGTGCGCGAATCGGCATGCAGTTGCACCGCATGCAAAAACAAGAACACACCGATCAGGAGTGCATTCATGCAGATAGTTTTTTTCATTTGTACTGTGGATGTTTAATTGTTGTCAGTCGTTTTACAATATGCCCTGCAAAGTTACGCATTTCATCCTGCAAGGGCAACAAACGTGCTGCACTTTTTTGCAGCTTCTTCACAGCAATGCCGGCACGCAAGAAGCGCGGCTTTAAAAGTTGCAGAAAGCCACTTTCCACCTTACAAACCGGCACATCGCTTATCGTGCATCGGCCGAAGTACACATGCGCATCGGCCGAAGCACACATGCACTCCGGCCGGAACACACACGTATGTCGGCCGAAGCACGCATGCGTTTCGGCCGAAGCACGCCCAGCAAACCGGCACATCAGAGAGACATAACCCACACACTGCAACACCGGCTGCCGCACATCGGCAACACCAACACGGCAGAAAGCTGCGCCCAACAAAGTAGCTGCCACCGTGCAACCTGCCACATAAGACTCTTCAACCCCTAACAGCAAAACGCACGGCAAAAGGCTCTTTAGGTTGAAAAGTTTTATTACTTTTGCGAACTAAAGTAACAGCAAACACATATGAATAAGATTTTAGCATCTATGGCCATCGTTTTCGCCTTTTGCAATGCCCAGGCAAAAGTGCGCATGGCCTCGCTATTCAACGACGGAATGATCTTGCAACAACAGGCAGATGTAAAGGTTTGGGGCTGGGCAAAACCCAATTCAAAAGTAACACTCACAGGTACATGGAACAAGAAAAAGGTGACCTGCCAGAGCGGAAGCGACGGAAAATGGGAGGCACGCATGCAGACCCCTGCCGCCTCGTTCACTCCTTATGAGCTCACAGTAAGCGACGGTGAGAAGCTCACCATCAAGGATGTACTGATAGGTGAGGTATGGCTGGGGTCGGGACAAAGCAACATGGAAATGCCGTTGGTGGGCTACAACAGCTGCCCCATCGAAGGCCTGAACGAAGAAATCAACGAGTGCCGCCGCTATAAAGGGAAAATCCACTTTGTAACCGTAAGCCACCTGGCTCCGCTGACGCCGGCAGACAGCGTCAAGGCCCTGTGGAAAGACTGCACGCCCGAAAACATCTGGGACTGCAGTGCCACCTGCTACTTCTTCGCAAAAACCTTGGTCGACGCCATGGACTGCCCCGTAGGGGTCATCAGCTCGGCATGGGGCGGCACCTCGGTAGAGGGATGGACACCGGCCGACATTGTCAAAGACTATGACGATGCCGACCTTTCGGAAGAAAATCTCAAGAAAAACGTATGGAACACCCCCGTAGTGCGCTACAACGGCAAGATACATCCGCTGGCAGGATATACCCTGAAAGGCTTCCTGTGGTATCAGGGCGAAGCCAACCGCGACTGGCCCGACAAATATGCAGCCCGCTTAGGCAACATGGTGAAAGCCTGGAGAAAAGCCTGGGGACAGGGCGACCTGCCCTTCTATGAAGTGGAGATAGCCCCCTACGGATATGACGACCCTAACAAAATCAGCGGAGCCCTGCTCAGAGAAGCCCAGCACGACTTTACCAAACAAGTGGCCAACACAGGCATGATATCAACCAACGACCTGGTAAACCCCGATGAAATGTGGCAGATACACCCCTGCAAAAAACGTGAAGTAGGCCAACGCCTCTGCTACCTTGCCTTGAGCAAGACCTACAGAAAGAAAGGATATATAGCCGAAAGCCCCGAATACGACAAAATGGAAATCAAGGACGGCAAAGCCTACCTCTCCTTCACCCACTGCGAATATGGATACAACCGCAACTTCGACATACGAGGCTTCGAAATCTGCGGTGCCGACAAAGTATTTCACACTGCCAATGCCGCCATCGAAAACAACCGCGTCATAGTCAGCGCCCCCGACGTAAAAGAACCCGTAGCCGTGCGCTACTGCTTCAGAAACTGGCTGCCCGGCAACCTGGGCAACGTGGGAGGCATGCCCATCATCCCCTTCAGAACAGACCGAAATTAACTCAATTACAACATATAAAATGAAGAAAATCGCATTACTCCTACTCACAATGGCACTCTGCTATCCAGCCAAAGCCATTGTACGCCCCGCATCCCTGTTTAACGACGGCATGGTGTTGCAGCAACAATCCAACGTGCGCTTCTGGGGCAGAGCCAAAGCCAATAGCCGCGTCACCGTAAAAGGCTCGTGGAACAACCACAGTGTCAGCTGCAAAAGTGACGCCGACGGCAAATGGGAAGTGCTGCTCCCCACACCGAAAGCCAGCTACAAAGCCCACACAGTGACCATATCCGACGGCACCAAACTCAAAATCAACAACGTGCTAATAGGCGAAGTATGGTTCACATCCGGCCAAAGCAACATGGAAATGATGGTATACGGTTTCATCAACTGCCCCACAGAACACTCGGCAGACTTTATAGCCAACTCCGGAAAATACCGCGACAAAATACGCATGGTAAGCATACCGCGATTCCCACTCCGCCAGCCCGGCGACTTCGTAGACGCACAATGGAAAGAATGCCTCCCCGAAGTGGTGCGCAACTTCAGCGCCGTGGGCTACTTCTTCGCCACACAACTGGTCGACAAACTCAATTGCCCCGTAGGCATCATCAACAATGCGTGGGGCGGAACACGCGTGGAAGGATGGACACCCCGGCAACTTCTTGAAAGCTACGGCGAGGACCTGAGCACCAAAACCTTCCAAAGCAGAGCCACCTCGTGGACACCCATGGTGATGTATAACGGCATGGTGAAACCCCTCGCAGGCTACAACATACGCGGATTCCTCTGGTATCAGGGCGAAGCCAACGTGGGATGGCAGCCCGAAAACTATGCCAACCGCTTCGGCAACATGATCAAGCAATGGCGCAGCGACTGGAGACAAGGCGACCTGCCCTTCCTCTTCGTTGAAATAGCTCCCTACAAATACAACCAGGGAACAGCAGCAGCCATCGTGCGCGAACAACAATGCGAAACACAACACCTCGTCAACAACGCCTACATGGTAGGCACCAACGACCTTGTGAAGCCCTACGAAAGCACACAGATACACCCGTGCATGAAATTCGAAGTGGCCGAAAGGCTCAGCATGCTGGCCTTCAGCAAAGTCTACGGCATGGCAGGCATCGAAGCACAAAGCCCCGAATACCAGACAATGGAGATTAAAGACGGCAAAGCAACCCTGAGCTTCAGCCACGTAGGTGCAGGATTCAACCGCTTCGAAGATATACAAGGCTTTGAAATAGCCGGCAGTGACAAAAACTTCGTTCCGGCACATGCCAGCGTCAGCGGCCGCCGCATCGTGGTGAGCTCCCCACTGGTCAAAGAGCCCACAGCCGTGCGCTACTGCTTCAAAGCCTGGCAACTCGGCAACCTGGCCAGCGGAGACAACCTGCCCGTCATACCTTTCAGAACAGACAAATAGCAGATTACCCCACAATCAAAAGCGCACAAAAGAATGTAACACTCTTTTGTGCGCTTTTGCCATCCCTTATTACCCGAAAAGTAGTACCTTTGCACCTCGAAAAAAAATAAGGGATAAAAAGATGCAAGACATTCGTAACATTGCCATTATTGCCCACGTAGACCACGGAAAAACCACACTGGTCGACAAAATGCTGATGGCAGGCCATCTGTTTAGAGACAACCAAGATGCAGGCAACCTGATACTGGACAACAACGACCTGGAGCGTGAGCGAGGCATCACCATACTGTCAAAGAATGTCTCCATCACCTACAAAGGCGTAAAGATAAACATCATCGACACCCCGGGACACTCAGACTTCGGTGGCGAAGTGGAAAGAGTGCTGAACATGGCTGACGGGTGCATACTGCTCGTTGACGCATTTGAAGGCCCCATGCCCCAAACACGCTTCGTACTTGAAAAGGCATTGAAGATAGGACTGAAGCCCATCGTAGTAGTCAACAAAGTGGACAAGCCCAACTGCCGTCCCGAAGAAGTATACGAAATGGCCTTCGACCTGATGTGCAACCTGAATGCCACCGAAGACCAATTAGACTTTCCCGTGGTCTACGGCTCAGCCAAAAACGGATGGATGGGCGAAGACTGGAAGACACCAACCGACAACATCAACTACCTGCTGGACAAGATTATCGAGGTAATCCCCGCACCCAAACGGCTGGAAGGTACGCCACAAATGCTTGTCACATCACTGGACTACTCCAACTATACCGGACGTATAGCCGTGGGACGTGTGCACCGTGGCACCCTGAAAGAAGGGCAAAACGTTACAATCGCACACCGCGACGGCACCATGGAGAAGACCAAGATAAAAGAAATCCACACATTCGAAGGCATGGGCCACCGCAAGATAGAACAAATGGAAAGTGGTGACATATGCGCAGTCATAGGACTGGAGAACTTCGAGATAGGAGATACCATCTGCGACTTCGAAAATCCCGAGCCACTGCCCCCTATCACTATCGACGAACCCACGATGAGCATGCTCTTCGCCATCAACGATTCGCCCTTCTTCGGCAAGGAAGGCAAATACTGCACCAGCCGACAAATAGATGACAGACTCCAGAAAGAACTGCAACGTAACCTGGCCCTGCGCGTCAAACGCGGCAGCGGCTTCGACAATTGGATTGTGTCCGGACGCGGAGTACTGCATCTCAGCGTGCTCATTGAGACGATGCGACGCGAAGGATATGAGTTGCAAGTGGGACAACCACAGGTAATCTTTAAAGAAATTGACGGAAAAAAGTGTGAGCCGATAGAGGAACTGACCATTAACGTCCCTGAAACATTCTCCAGCAAAATCATTGACATGGTGACACGAAGAAAAGGAGAAATGACACAGATGGAAAGCCAGGGAGACCGCCTGAACATAAGTTTCGACATACCATCACGCGGAATCATCGGATTGCGCACCAATGTGCTCACCGCCAGTCAGGGTGAAGCCATCATGGCACACCGCTTCAAAGAATATCAACCCTACAAAGGTGACATGAACCGCCGCGTCAATGGCTCACTGATTGCCTTGGAAGGAGGCACAGTATTCGCCTATGCCCTGGACAAATTGCAAGACCGCGGACGCTTCTTCGTATCGCCTCAAGAACAAGTCTATGCCGGACAAGTGGTAGGAGAACACGTACACGACAATGACATCGTAGTCAACGTAACCAAAGCAAAGCAGTTGACCAACGTGCGTGCCAGCGGAACTGACGAAAAAGCCCATATCATTCCGCCCGTCATCTTCTCATTGGAAGAAGCACTTGAATACATCAAGGCAGACGAATATGTTGAGGTAACGCCCAAAAGCATGCGCATGCGCAAAATCATACTTGACCATACAGAACGCAAACGTGCAGGACGTGAATAAAGAAACGTCTGCCGTTTGTCAGTTCAACACCAACGAAACATTCTTATCAATTGCCAGACGACGCATATTCATCAATGCATAGCGCATCCTGCCCAATGCAGTGTTGATGCTGATATTCAAGTCGTCGGCAATCTCCTTAAAGCTCATATTATAGTAATAGCGCATGTAAAGCACCTGGCTTTGCGACTCGGGAAGCATGCTGCACAACATCTTTATCTCCTCAAAAGTCTGGGAATTCTCCATCTGAGTCTCGCGACAAGGCTCCGACAACTCTGACTTGTTCGAAAATATCTCCGCACAGAGATCATCCTTGGATATGCATTCATCGAGTTCTTTCTGACGGAAATGATCAATAATCAAGTTATGTGCAATACGCATTAGCCAAGCATGGAAACGACCGCAAGGCGTATACTTATGAGACTGTATGCGAACCAATGCCTTAACAAAAGTCTCCTGGAAGAGGTCGTCAGCCACATCCTCATCCTTTACCGCATAATATATATAGGTATATAACTTTGACTTGTACCTTTCAAGCAACGTGTCGAAAGCTGCATTATTGCCATTCGCATACATCATGACCAATTCATCATCGGTCTGTATGGTATTATGTTCCATTACTACTTTAATTTATTAATCTTAGAGTAACGATTTCTTATAGGCAATATGCTTTATGGTTTACGAGAGCAAAGAAACTACTTATTTTTGATTCTGCCAAATTATTTCTCTAAAATCCTGCTTTTTGACGGACGATTTTAACCAAATCAGCAGACAGATGCGGATTCCGGCAGCTTGTTACCCCGCAGGAAGTCCTCGATTTTCATTCTTTTCTTGCCGGCCAACTGCAATTCCAGAATATTCAGAAATCCGCCTTCAAGTGCCACCTTCAGGTATTGATGTCCATCCGTCAACACTGTTCCGACAGAGTGCTGATGCATGGCAGGCTCCTTGATGGTTCTGAATATTTTCAGCATTTGCTCACCATTGGCAGTTTTAAGCATGGCCCATGCAGCAGGTACCGGAGACAGGCCGCGCACAAAATCGTGAACACGTTGCATCCCTGCCGTCCAATCGATACGACATGTCTCACGGAATATCTTCGGAGCAGACTTTAGTTCGCCCGATGAAGGTAACTGCTGTGGCTGGGAATTGACAGTACCTTCCAATATCGAATCCACAGTCTTGAGGACCAAATCACCACCTATCACCATCAGTTTGTCGTGCACGTCTTCAAACGTATCGTTGTCTCCGATCGGCAAAGCCGACTGATCTATGATAGCACCTGTATCGATGTCGTGCTCCAAGAAGAAAGTGGTGACCCCTGTTTGTTTCTCACCGTTGATAATAGCCCAGTTGATGGGTGCAGCACCGCGATACTGCGGCAGCAACGAAGCGTGAAGGTTAAATGTTCCGTAGCGCGGCATTGCCCATACCACCTCCGGCATCATGCGGAAAGCAACGACAATCTGCAAATCGGCATGCAGCAGGCGCAACTGATTCAAGAAGCCTTCGTCGCGCAACTTCTCGGGTTGCAGCAACGGCAGCCCATGCTCCAAGGCATATGCCTTCACCGGACTTGGACACAAACGGGTCTTGTGTCTGTCGGCAGGCTTGTCGGGAGTTGTCACCACACCCACTACATTATAACCTCCCTCAACCAATCGGCGCAGGCTTTCAACTGCGAAGTCGGGCGTACCGAAATATACGATTCTCAAATCCTCTTTCTTCATCTGTCTTGTCAGTTTATTCTATTCAATCGGGAGACAAAGCCACCTTTACATCACTCTTCCGAGAAATCAACCAGCATCTGGCGGTAGGCACTATAGAGCTTGGCCTGATAAATCAGCCCCAGAAACTTGCCGTCTGTATCCAGCACAGGCAACACCTCGGCCTTTGTCCTTTGGAAACGGTCCATCACAGTAGTCATAGGGTCGTCGATGCTCAGGATGGATGGAGGTGCTTCCATCAACTGCCTGACGGTAAAGACATGGTAGAGCTCCTGCCGGAACACCACTTTCCGAATGTTCTCCAGATTCACAATGCCGCAGAAGTTGCCTAAGCCGTCAACCACAGGAAAGGCATTGGCCTTTTCCTTGGATATAAGAAGTACGAGCTTGCCCAGCTCCATTTCAGGGTTAACGCGCATACAGCATTTGTCTATTACCGTATCAAGGCTCATCAAGGTCAGTATGGCACGATCCTTATGATGCGTTATCAATTGTCCTTTTTTGGCCAACCGCGTAGCATAAATGCTATGGGGTTCAAAGGCAACTATCGTGAGATAGGCACTCACCGACACTATCATCAACGGCACCAGCATGCCATATCCGCCGGTCAGCTCAGCAATCAGGAAGATGCTGGTGAGCGGGGCATGCATCACAGCTGCCATGACACCGGCCATGCCTAAGAGTGAATAGTTGGTGGTCGGAACCGTCACACCGAAACTCACTTTGTTCCACATGCTTGCAAAGATAAAGCCACACAGGCATCCCAAAAACAAGGAAGGTGCAAACAAACCTCCACAGCCTCCGCCTCCCGTAGTCGCTGTCGAAGCAAACACCTTTGCCAAGACTATCATCAGCAGCATTGGTAAGAGCATTTCATTATGGCCATAGAACAATGAATTGTTCAGCAGCTCATAGGGGTTTCCGCTTAGCAGCACCTCTATGCTGTCGTAGCCTTCGCCATAGAGTGGCGGGAATACGAAAATCAGGATGCTGAGGGTTGCACCGCCCAAAGCCAGTTTGCGATAGAGTCCCTTCTGCTTGCGGAAGACATCTTCGAGCCTATTGGATGCCCACGTAAAGTAGAGCGACACCAATCCGCAAAACACACCTAAAAGGATGGTCGGCAATACTCTTTCCACCGTAAACGCACTGACGAGATGAAAGGTAAACAGAGAGCTGTCACCGGAAAAGCAATACGTAAGTACGGCTGCCGTAATGCACGATACCAGCAATGGCAGCAAAGAAGCCATCGTCAAGTCGAGCATCAGCACTTCAAGCGTGAACAACAAGCCTGCAAACGGTGCCTTGAAGATGCCGGCTATGGCTCCTGATGCCCCGCAACCTATAAGCACCATCAACGTTTTCTGGTCAACATGGAATATGCTTCCCAAGGTAGAGCCTATGGCGGAGCCGGTGAGCACAGCCGGAGATTCGGCACCTACCGACCCACCGAAGCCTATTGTTATGGAGCTGCCTATTATACTCGACCAGCAATTATGTTTCTTGATGTGACCTTGGCGGCGTGATATTGCAAACAGTATTTTAGTGACACCATGCCCTATGTCATCGCGCACCACATACTTGATAAACAATGCCGTCAGGTAGATGCCTATGACAGGATATACCAGGTAGAGCCAGTTCATATGGGCCACATCGAAACTATTGGTCAATACATGCTTGATGCCTTCAATCAAGCTCTTGAGCAATTGGGATGCTATGGCAGTAAGTACGCCCACCAGAAAGGCCAGGAATATGAGCACCTGACGCTGGCTGAAATGTGTTTCCAACCAGTCCACGAAGTGCACTGAAAGCAAATTGTTCTTCTTATGTCCTATTGTCTCGGGCAATGCTGTTTGGCTATTATGTTTGATTACAGGCAGCTATCAGTGTCAGGCACGGATGATTTTGACTTCGCCATGGGCACCCAGCTTGATGATTGTCGAAGGCTTTGCCTTTGAATGGTCGCTCTGCCGGTACTTCACTATGTAGTCTACAGCCTGTTTTATCTCGTCACTTATGTCATCGAAGCACTGCGGTGCCGGTTCACCACTGATATTTGCCGAAGTCGAGACCACGGCTTTTCTGAAGCGAAAGCAGAGTTCCTTGCTGAAGGCTTCGCCGGTGATGCGGATTCCCACACTGCCATCTTCGGCCAAAAGGTTGGGAGCCAGATTGCGGCCTCCGTCAAAGATGATGGTCGTAGGTTTTGTGCTGTAGTCTATGACATCCCAGGCCACAGGCGGAATTTCGCGTACATAGAACTCCAGCTTCGGCTCAGAATCGACCAAGGTGATTAGAGCTTTCGAATCCACACGCCGCTTTATTTCATATACTTTCTTTACGGCCTCGGCATTGGTTGCGTCACACCCTATGCCCCAAATCGTGTCTGTGGGATAGAGAATCACGCCGCCGGCATTCATCACCTCAACGGCCTGTCGGATGTCGTCACGGAAGATGCTTGCATCCACACGCCGCTCCTGGAATGGTTTTCTACGGTCTTCGCTATTAAGTTTTTCCTTTTCGTGCATATTATCTGGCGATATCACGGGTTCTAATATTCGTTGGTGAAGTGGAATCTTATGTCTTTAAAGTCCTGCTGTGCCATGGACAGCACATAGCCACTGTCGGCAAGGAAGACATCACGTCCGTCGCGGTCAACTGCCATGTACTGGTATTTGCGTTTCTTGAACTGCTCCAGTTCTTCTTCATTGTCGCTTTCCACCCAACAAGCCTTATACAGGCTGACGGGCTCCCACCGGCACTTGGCATTGTATTCGTTCTCCAAACGATATTGTATTACCTCGAACTGCAGCTGTCCCACTGTACCGATGATGCGTCGGTTATTGAAGGTATTGACGAACATCTGTGCCACACCTTCGTCCATGAGTTGCTCGATGCCTTTCTGAAATTGCTTGCTTCGCATGGGATCGGCATTCTCAATATACTTGAACAGCTCGGGCGAAAAGCTCGGCAATCCCCTGAAATGCAGGTTCTCACCTTCTGTGAGTGTATCGCCTATCTTGAATATCTGGTTGTCGGGAAGGCCAACTATGTCGCCTGCCCATGCTTCATCGATGGTGCTTTTGCGCTGGGCCATAAACTGCGTCGGCGAAGAAAAGCGCATTGTCTTTCCCTGACGCACATGCAGATATGGCTTGTTTCTCTCGAAGCGTCCGCTGCATACCTTGCAAAAGGCTATGCAACTGCGATGATTGGGGTCAATGTTTGCTGTTATCTTGAATATGAATCCCGTGAACTTTTCCTCGTGAGGATCCACTACGCGCTCTATAGCCCGTGTGGGACGGGGCGACGGAGCTATCTCTACAAAGCAGTCGAGGAGTTCCTTCACTCCGAAGTTGTTTAAGGCCGAACCAAAGAACACCGGTGCTACATCTGCCGACAGATAGGTGGTCACATCGAATGGTGGGTATACACCGTCTATGAGTTCCAGGTCGTCGCGCAGCTTTTGTGCATCCTTTTGTCCCACATGCTGCTCCAGGTCGGCCGAGTGAATGTCGACTTCGACCTTTTCCGTCACGTGCTGCTTGTCGGGAGCATACAGGTTCAGATTGTGCTCATATATATTGTATACTCCTTTGAACTTTGCCCCCTGGTTGATGGGCCAGCTGAGCGGACGCACCGAGATGTGCAGTTCTTTCTCCAGTTCGTCGAGCAAATCAAAGGGATCCCGTCCCTCGCGGTCCATCTTGTTGATGAAGATGATCACGGGGGTCTTGCGCATGCGGCACACTTCCATGAGCTTGCGGGTCTGGGCTTCCACGCCCTTTGCCCCGTCGACCACGATGATGACGCTGTCGACTGCCGTCAATGTTCTGAACGTGTCTTCGGCAAAGTCCTGGTGACCCGGTGTGTCGAGAATGTTGACTTTGTAGTCGCGATAGTCAAATTCCATCACTGAAGTTGTGACGGATATACCGCGCTGTTTCTCGATTTCCATCCAGTCACTTGTGGCTGTCTTGCGTATTTTGTTGCTTTTCACGGCCCCAGCCACCTGTATTTGTCCGCCGAAGAGCAGCAACTTTTCGGTCAGCGTTGTCTTACCTGCGTCGGGGTGAGATATGATGGCGAAGGTTCTTCTTCTCTGTATTTCGTCCATATCAGTCGTTGTGTGAGGCCAAGCGTGCCATGCAGTCGCGTAGGCTGTCTTCCCAATAGGGTATTTCCATCTGGCAGGCCTGCTTTATTTTTGTCTTGTCGAGCACAGAGAAATGCGGACGCTTGGCCGGTGTGGGATACTGGTCTGTTGTCAGGGGCGAGACATGGCACGATGTGATTCCTGCGATGCGGTGGATGGCTTTGGCAAAGTCATACCATGATATTACGCCTTCGTTGCTGTAATGATATATACCAGCTGGTATTTCCTTTTCCAGGGCTGTGAATATGGCTGCTGCCAGATCGGCGGCATAGGTCGGCGTACCTATCTGGTCGACTACCACACCCAGGGAGTCTTTCTCCCGCCCAAGTCGCATCATGGTCTTTACGAAGTTGTTGCCATAGGGTGAGTAGAGCCAGGCTGTGCGCAGTATGATGGTGCGTCGGCAAGCCTCGATGGCGCGGTTCTCGCCTATCCATTTTGTTCTGCCATAGACCGATACGGGACATACGGGCATGTCTTCACGATAAGGCACATGTCCTGTACCGTCGAATACGTAGTCGGTGGAAATGTGTATCATGGTGCCGTTGTTGCGTGCCACGGCGCGTGCCAATATGCCCGGTGCACAGGCATTCAGCCGCATGGCTGCAGTGTCATCGCTTTCGGCCTTGTCTACAGCCGTATAGGCAGCGCAATTGATGATGCAGTCTATGTTGTTGCTGCTGACAAATGCGTTTACGGCATCTGCGTTGCATACATCCAGGTCATCTACATCGGTGAAGTGGTAATGGTGCATGTTGTACTTCGGCGACAGATTGCGGACTTCGTGCCCCAACTGCCCGTTGCATCCGGTCACAAGTATATTCATTCTCCTAAAACTCTAAGGGTTCTTCTTTATCTTTCCGGTAATAGTCGGCCAATGTGCCGAGAAAGGCGGTTACAGTCTTTACGGCCTGTTCTGTTTCGTTGCTCACTTCTTTTTTCTGCAGCCGCAGTAGCATGATGCCGTAGAGGAAGTTGAAACAGGTCACCAGTTCGTGCTCTTCCTTGCTGCCGTTTTTGTGACGCAGGCCTACTATGGCCGGCAATACGGCGGCATAGGCTGCTTGGTAGTAGGGAAAACGCGACGAAGCCATCAGGCGTGCGTGGAGCTCTTCCAGCTCAATGAGCACGTTTTGGCATAGTTGCAGATGCCCCGTATGGGTCACTCCTTCGCGGTGCATCATGTCTATCAGACCTGCATACCATTCTTCCTGCTGCTTCTGCTGCTCGGGCGTGAGTCCCGAGAAATGCGACAGATAGCCTTCGCGCAAGCGGTCAAAGTCCAGGCCGAAAGCCCGGATCATGTCTTCGACCTGCCACATATAGAGCAGGTATTCCGCGATGTTGTGTTTTCTCAAATGCCCGGCTACTATCATATTAATATATGGAATGGAGTCCCAACAGCGTGAATACGAATCCGAACAAGGAGGCCAGGACTACCAGTCCTCCGATGGTCATCGTCATGATGCGTATATATTTTTCATTGAAATGTGTGCGCACTTTGTTGACAACATAGGAGAGCCCCATCCACCATGCCATGGCTCCGAGAAACATGGCTGTATAGCCTATCACCTGCTCTGCGGGATGATTGGGCACCACAAAGGCGAAACGTGCGAACAAGGCTATGAAGAGCAGCACGATAAGCGGGTTGGAAAGGGTCACGAGAAATGCCGTGACAAAGTTGTGGAGCAGCGTGCCCTTGTCTTTCGACGAAGGTGACACGCGCGTCTGGGGCTTGCAGCGAAACATGTAGATGCCGAAGATGAAGAGCATGGCACTACCGATGAGCTGCATCTTGAACATGTTGGCAGCGTTGCTGATGAAGTCCATCACGAACGACATGCCCAGGCCTGTCACCAAAGCATACAGCAGATCGCTGATGGCAGCCCCAAGACCGGTCACCAAGCCATAAAGCAGACCTTTGCGCAAGGTGCGCTGTATACAAAGAATTCCTACGGGACCTGTCGGCGCAGAGGCTACCACACCGACAAACAGACCCTTTAGGGCCAATTCCATCGTACTTATAGGTTCTATGCCAAACATACGGGTGCAAAATTCGCACTTTTTTACGAGACGAAGAAAAAGAATAGCGTTTTTCTGAAACAAAAAAGGCCAAACACGAGGTTTTCACAAGATATTTCCTAACTTTGTAGGCACGATAAATAATCATACAAGCAAAGACACTTTTATGGACAACATTGAAAAACCCTATGTAATAGGACTCGATTTAGGAGGAACCAACTCCGTTTTCGGAATCGTTGATGCACGTGGTGAAATCAAAGGATCCACGGCCATCAAGACACAGGCTTATGCAGATGTCAACGACTATGTTCAGGCAGGCGTGGATGCCATGCAGCCCATCATAGACATGGTTGGCGGTATTGACAAGATCAAAGGTATGGGCATCGGAGCCCCCAACGGCAATTACTACTCGGGCGCCATCGAGAATGCTGCCAACCTGCTCTGGAAAGGCATTGTGCCATTGGCCAAATTGTTCGAGGAAAAACTCGGCGTACCTGTGGCTCTGACCAACGATGCCAATGCTGCAGCCATCGGTGAAATGACCTATGGAGTTGCACGCGGCATGAAGGACTTCATCATGATTACGCTGGGCACAGGTGTAGGCAGCGGCATCGTCATCAACGGTCAGCTGGTCTATGGAAGTGACGGATTTGCAGGTGAATTAGGCCATGTTACGATGGATCGTAATCCCAACAGCAGGCTTTGCGGCTGCGGAAAACACGGTTGCCTTGAGACATTTTGCTCGGCCACGGGTGTAGCCCGCACAGCCCGCGAGATGCTGGAAAAGAGCGACCGACCCAGCTTATTGCGCGAAATACCCCTGAAGGACATCACCTCGCTCGACGTGTCGATCGCAGCCGAGAAAGGCGATGAAATGGCCAAGGAAATCTACGACTTCACCGGCAAGATGCTGGGTGCAGCCTGTGCAGACTTTGCAGCTTTCAGCAGTCCTGAGGCATTTGTATTCTTCGGAGGCCTGACAAAGGCAGGCGACCTGCTGATGAAACCTCTGCAAGAGTCCTACAACGCCAACGTGCTGCCCTCGTTCCGCGGGCATGCCAAGCTGCTCATATCGGGCTTGAAAGGCTCTGAGGCTGCCGTTCTTGGTGCCAGTGCACTGGGTTGGGAGATTTAAACAACTCACATTGATATGCAAGGTCCCTCGCCGCAAGGCGGGGGATTTTTTTGTGCGATGTGGCACCTCCGGATGCCACAAAAGGCAGTTCTGCATGTCCGGCATGGCGCAACCAAGCTGCAGACAAGCCGCATGCGCCATGGCAACAAGCATCATCGGCTCACTGAATCGGGGAGGAATCACATCGTGCTTCGGCCGAAACGCATGTGTGCTTCGGACGGCGTGCATGTGTGCTTCGGACGGCGTGCATGTGTGCTTCGGCCGAGATACATGCGTGCTTCGGCCGGTGCGCATGCGTGTTTCGGCCGAAGCAGATGGAAGATATGGCTGTTTTGATAAAGGGATATGGCCGGAGCATAGAGAAAGAGCCGCACTTTGCTGATGCGAGTGCGGCTCTTCACTGTGATGGCTCAGGGGTAAAAATAAAGCGACCCATAGGGATGTTGCCCTTCGGGTCGCACTATTGTCCAATTAAATGTATCAGTTGCTACTTCAATCCCAGCTTGGCTTTGATGTCGGCTGTCACGTCCTTGCTCAGCGTTGCGCTGATATAGGGTATGCCGGCTGTGATGTCCATGATGTATACATAGCCGCCTGCATCGCCTACGGCCTTGGCAGCTGCCTTTACCTTGTCGGCAATGAGCTGCATCTTTTCGCCTGAGGTTTTCTGCAGATTGGCCTGATTGTCCTGGAAGGTGGTCTGGATGCGGTTGGACAGGTCGTTGAGTTCCTGCTCGCGACGTGCACGGATGTTTTCGGGCAATGAGTCGCGTTCGGTGTCATAGGCCGTGGCTTTGCGCTTCAGTTCTTCCTGCATGGTTTTCAGGTCTGCTTCATACTGGCTTTGCAGTTTCTGCAGTTCGGCCTGCGAATTCTTGTAGTCGGGCATCTGCTGTATGATGTCTGCAGAGTTGAAATGACCGAATTTTTGAGCGAAAAGGCTCAGGGGCAACATTAGGAGTGCCAATAAAAGGGATTTCTTCATTTTCTATTTTTAGTCTTTGTTCTTACGCATAAATTGCTTGGATGCTGCAAATATAGGCATTTTATTTAGAATAGCCTAACTTCGCAAGCACTTCGTTGGAAATATCGGCCGTTGGGGATGCAAACACGATGCCGTTGTCGGAGGCGCGGTCGAGCACGAGGGAGAGGCCGCGCTGCTCGGCTATTCCTTTCACTGCCAAGTAGATTTCGTCCTGTATAGGTCCTATGAGGCTTTCGCGTTTCTTGTAGAGCTCGCCTTCGGGGGCAAAGTATTTTTTCTTCAAGTCACTGGCTTCCTTTTCTTTGTCGAGTATGGCCTGTTCGCGCTGTTTCTTTTGTTCTGCCGAGAGAAACACGAGCTCGTTCTGATAGTTCTTGTACAACGACTGTGCCTGATTGTTGAGGGCTTCGACCTCGGCCTGCCACTTTTTGCTGACCTGGTTGAGTTGTTCGTTGGCACGCTCATAGGCAGGAATGTTCTTCAAGATATATTCCATGTCTACCAAAGCGAATTTCTGTGCAGCTGCAGTCAGCGACATTGCTACCGCAAGAAGCATAAACAATACCATTCTTTTCATGATGCTACAGTATTAAATATGTGTTGTCGTTAGAATTCCTGTCCTATGATGAAGTGGAACTGTCCGCCACCTTTCTTGCCGAATACCTTGTCGAAGCCATAAGCCCAATCGATACCCATCATGCCTATCATGGGCAGCAGGATGCGCACTCCGGCACCGGCCGAGCGCTTCATGTCGAAGGGGTTGAACTTTTTGCAGGAGGTCCATGCGTTACCTCCCTCGACAAAGCCGAGGGCATATATGCTGGTGGTGCCCAGCATCAAGGGGTAGCGCAGCTCCATCGTCATGCGGCTGTAGGCATAACCCTCTGAGCCGTAGGGCGTGAGTGCACCGTTTTCGTAGCCGCGAAGTCCGATGGTCTCGGTGGCATAGCCTGTGGAGTAGCCCGACATGCCGTCGCCTCCCATGTAGTAGGTCTCGAAGGGTGACTTCTTATGCGGGTTGTAATAGCCCAGCAATCCGAATTCCGTGCGGGTCATGAGCACCGGACATTTGGTGGCATTTGAAAGGGCTGTATAGTTTTTAAAGGAGAATTTCCACTTGTGATATTCCACCCAGCGGAACTTTTCCTGCATTTCGCGCTGATAGGATGCGCTGCGCGCATTGTTGGCCAGGGCAGCATAGTTCTTGCCGTCCCAGGCAGAGAAAGGAGGGGTGACACTGACCGAAAACGACATGTCGGAACCCCGGCGGGGGAAGAATTGCTGATCGGACGAGAAACGGTTAATGGAGAACGTGAGGTTCAAGTTATTGCAGTCACCGTCGGTCATGATGAAGTATTGCCAGGACTTGAGCATGTAGCGCTGGAATGTGAGTGCCACGGAAAACGTAAAATAGTCATCGGGCCAACGCAAGCGTTTGCCCCATCCCACCGTTGCGCCGACTACCTTTACATACTTGTCGGGATCGTAATAGTTGGCATAGTTGTAATAGCCGTTGGATGTGCCCATGCCGTACATATAGTTCATGTAGTTCTGGTAATAGTTATTGTTGTAGTAACGGCTGTTTACGTCGGTCTGCTTGGAATAAAACAGGGAGGCCGAGAACTGGTTGGGGCGGCGGCGTCCGAACCATGGGTCAAGAAAGGAGATGTTGTATTGCTGATAGTAGGTACCGTTGGTCTGTGCCGACACTTCAAGTGTCTGACCCAGACCCTGCGGGAAGAGATTACGGCTCTGCCCTTCCTTCTTAAACCAGTTCTGAATGGCAAAGTTGGTAAACTTCACTCCCACACGTCCTGTGATGCCGGCCGGCCCCCAGCCACCTGAAATCTCAAACTGGTCGGCACTCTTGGACACGAGTTTGTAGGTGAGGTCTACGGTGCCGTCTTCCTGATTGGGCTTGGGCTCGGGCTCTACCTTCTCGGGTTCGAAAAGGCCCATCGACATAATGTCGCGTGCAGAACGCATGATGGCTTCGCGGTTGAACAGGTCTCCGGGCTTGGTTTTCAGCTCACGTCGCACCACTTCGTCAAACACGCGGTCGTTGCCTGCTATATTGACATGGTTGAGATGGGCCTGGTTGTTCTCGATGATGCGCACTTCCAAATCGATGGAGTCGCCCACCACGTTGGTCTCGACCGGCGTGACACGGCTGAACACATAGCCATGGTTGTAGTATTGGTTGGCAATGGCATCATCGTCGGTCTGCAGACGTTCGGTGAGCAGTTTCTGGTTATACACATCGCCCCGTTTGAGTTGCAGGGTGCGGTTGAGGTCATCGTGGTTGTAGACTGTGTTGCCCACCCACGAAACGTTGCGGAGATAGTACTTGTCACCCCTGTCCAGGTCAATGTGGACATCCACATGTTTATCGTCATATTGCGTCACACTGTCGCGAACGATATAAGCATCGCGGTAGCCCCACTCATTGAGCTTGTCGATGATTTTGTCCTTGTCTTCAACGTATTTCTCGTCGATAAACTTCTTCGATTTGAACAGATTGCGGAAGCGTCTCACCTCACGTGTCTTCGACATTGCGCCTTTCAGGGCCTTGGCACTTTTCTTGTCTATGCCGGTGAAATATATGCGATGCACCTTGATTTTCTCGTTTTTGTCGACATTGAGGTCAAGGATCACATGGTTTTTGGCCGCAGGGTCGTCGTGCTGAAGTATCTCTATCTTGGCATTCTTGTAGCCTTTCTCTTCATAATAGGAGCGGATGATGATCTTTGCACGGTCGATGATGTTGGTCGAAATCTGGTTGCCCTCCTTCAACCCCATCCTTTTTTCGAGGTCCTCGCGTTCGGTCTTTTTCAGCCCGTTGTAGTTGATTTTCGACAGACGCGGGCGGGCAGCCAACTGGATATGCAGGAAAATCTTGTTGCCCACAATGCTGTCGGCCGAAATGCTTACGTCGGAAAACAGCCCCTGGGCCCAATAGCGCTTGATGGCTTCTGTCACAGCATTATCGGCATGAGGTATAGTGACTGTCTGCCCCACCTTCAGGCCTGAGATGTTCATTAATATAGAGGGGTCATACTCGGTTACGCCACCTATGGTGATGCCACCTATGACATAGGTGGTAGGAGATGCCGAGTAATTGATCTCGGGTTTCACTCTCACGAAGTCTTGTGCTAAGGACACGCAGCATGCACACAATAGGCATGACAACATGAAAAGACGGACTTTATAGGTCATTACATTCAGATGTTTACTCATTGTTGTTCTGGATTTGTTCGCTGGTCATGCCATAGCGACGTTCGCGGTTCTGGAAGTCTGCGATGGCCTTGCACAGGGACTCACCGTCGAAATCGGGCCAATACTGGTCAGTGAAATACAGTTCGGAATAGGCACACTGCCACAACAGATAGTTGCTCAAGCGTATTTCGCCGCCCGTACGTATAAGCAAATCGGGGTCGGGCATAAAGGATGTCTCCAACGATTGAGACACACAGGCCTCATCAATGTCACTGCACGAGAGGGTGCCGTCAGCCACTTCGGCGGCTATCTTGCGTACAGCACGCGTAATCTCCCATCGCGAAGAATAGCTCATGGCTATGGTCATCGTCATGGCCGAATTGCCTGACGTGTGCTCTACAGTCTGCCGGATGCGCTCATTGACTGCCGCAGGAAGACGCGAAGCATCTCCTATCATGCGGAAGCGGACATTGTTCTTCATAAAGATGGTTTCCTCTAAGGAGTCGAGCACAAGCCCCATCAATGCACTGATTTCTGATACAGGACGGTTCCAGTTTTCCGTAGAGAAAGTATATAAGGTAAGGTACTTCACACCCAAAGCTACGCATTCTTCCGTAACCTTTTTCACCGCTTCGACACCTTCCTGGTGGCCGCGGTTGCGGTGAAAACCACGTTGTTGCGCCCAACGGCCATTGCCATCCATGATGATGGCCACATGGCGGGGAATGCGCGATAAGTCAAGCTGATCTCTATAGCTCATGCTTCTTTTATTTTATATCCTTATTACATGTAGGACATATCGGTGAAAAATTATAGGTCAATGTCAGCATGGTCATCTGATAACTGTCCTTGTTCTTGAGGCCTTCTCCCTTAATTCCTATGGGGTCCTGCAAGCCATCTATCTTGTCAGACATGCTGAAATGTATCGTCCAATCCAATGCCAGGTTCCATCGTTTTCCTAAACGATACTTGATGCCCGCACCTATCGGGATGTTGGCAGTGACCGACTTTGACATTCCTATATAGGTAAGGCCGAGCCCCAGCTGCAGGAAAGGCGTGAGACGCTTGCGGCCTGAATAGTCTTGATAATAGCCGTATGGCCAGAAATTAAGCTCATAAAAGCACGACAAATCCACTACACTGCTTGAGAAACTATAGTCAAGAGGTGTTTCACTGATTCCGGGGTGAAGCGGGTCTGTGGGATAATAATCGATGGAAATATCCGATGCGCCTTTCACCTTGCCATAGGTAAGACCGGCCTTCATCACATTATGCGGGTCAAACAAATAACGCCATACAGCACCGACAGCAGGACCTGCATGGGTATAAAAACGGGTGTTGACATCGCCAAGATAAAAACTCGTGCCAAGACCTCCGCCTATCTCCATCCGATAATCGGCATCGTCCTGCGCATGCACAGCCTGATGCCCGAGCACTATGCCCAACCAGAATATGAGATATGCCTGTGCCCTCATCCTATTCAGTAGCAGACTGAGGTTTCAACATTATCAACTTGTTTAAACGGCCGCGCCACACCTCGCCTGAACCTCCGCAAACCAGCCAGACAAAATTGTTGGCATCAACGGCACAAGCCACACTTTTGGCAGGCACACCCCGCGGATGCACGTAGGCATTGGCCGCAGGAATCCAATTGCGACCCGCGTCAGACGACACGTAGAACGCACTCAGCGTATCATTCAAACAACCGAGATACAAGGCACGATCATCATAAGTAAACATCACGGGCGACTTCAACTCGGGCAACGGATACTTGATTTCTTCGGTAGAAGGATAGTAGCTCCACACATCATTTGTCTCAGATGTGCGGTCGGAAGTCTTTTTCCACAATGACAAGTCGCCTGAAGATGTCATTCCTGCCCACAACAGATTGTCAAACGAACTGTTGAAATCCATGCTCAAAGCAGTAAACGACATGCCGGCTACAGGCAGTTTGTCGTAAGCATCATCCAGCCGTTCCTTAGACCAGACTATACCGCTTTTTGATTGATAAACTCCATCGGCACCCAATACAAACAGGAATGTTGAAGAGGCACCGGCTATAGACCTAACGGCAGGAAGTGCCTCAACATTGACGCTTTTCCAGAACAGGCCATCATCTGATGCCACAAGACAGGAGTCCTTAACCCCCCAGAACTTGCCGCCGAACAGCTTCACATCGGAAGTATGGTCGGGAACATCGCCCGTCAAATCACTCTTGGCCCATTGCACAATCGAATCAGTTGAAGCCGTAAACAGAAAAGCCTTATCGTTTTGCTTTCCAAACAAATACAGCACCACATCCTTGACCAACAAGTTGGATTCAGCAAGAGAAGCCAATTCAGATTCAGCACCCATATTGTTCCATACAAAGAGATTCGGGTCCGTCTTACGCACATTCACACGAACGGTATACGTTTTCTTGGCCTTTCCCGAATATGAATAGCAGGTAAACAACCGCGGAGAAGAAAAATCAATCGAGTCAGTACTGCTATACAAGGTGTCGCTTCCGGCCTCAGTGCGATAGGCCACAGCACCATCGGCCGTTAACGTTGAAAACACAACAGACTTGATATCCGTGCCCAAAGGAAGCGAATCGGCATTATAAATCTCCTTGGACAACTGGTCAATATACATAGGATACAAACCGCCATAAACAGTAGTAAGATAAGTGGTATCCTTGCCTTCGCTCTTCTTGGTGGTAACAACTCGCTTCAGCGACCCGAGCACTGCATTTGTTATGGCGCAATCGTTGGTAACCGTCACATCAGATGTTTGGGAATCACTCACACAAGAACATACTGAAATAGCACAGATAATCATTAAGACTACCGCATATCGCTTCGTTCCAATCATATACTTTCTCTACAATTACTTAGTCTGCAAAAATACAGAGATTTTGCCTATCACACACGTAATAAATGTAAAAAAGCAGCACAGCCCCTCATTGCAGGCAAAAAGGCCGAAGTCCTTTCCCAGGCATGTGGCCACCCAACACTCTTGGCATTTACAATGTGACAACCTTTTCAGGAGGGAATCCCTAAGAGTGTCTATTGATTCAGTTTATCTATAGAAAAACCGTCTATTAAGATAAGGGAAAGACAAGATACTATCTGGGAGCTTCTCACATACTATGCGGAAAGCTCCCAGATAGTACTTGAAGGCTTCTCATATAGTACATGGGAATCTCACATATAGTATATGTCAATCTCCTATATCGTATAGCGCAAGCACCGATGTCCAATATACGACGTTGCAAGTTACGGATAAAACAGTTATCATCCCTATGATGACTCCAAAGCCTTCCTAACCCGTTTTATCAGCGTCTTGCAGATTAACACATGAAACGGCTTTATTAAGGCAAAATAGATTCTGCCCATACCGTTGTGTAGACATACTTTTGTGCTGACCGATATGCGTTGATTGCCGTCCCCGATGTTTTCTGTCATCAGCGTAACCTTGAAATCAAGATGTTTGTCGTTCTTACTTAAGGTCGCTCTGTTTTCGGATTCATATTTGATTAAATCATATAAGCTCTTCTCGCCTTTCAGCCCAAGAGGTTTCACTATAGCATTGCGAAACTTTATCAAGGCAACAACCCACTGCGGTGCGCAGAACAATCTGTATGCAAGCTCCTTTGCACTTATAGGTTGTGCAACATGAACTATCTCTCTGAATTGATCAGTATAATCAAAATACTCGTTTTGTTTCATCATATTTCTTTGTTTCTTATGTCACTTGGACGAAGTTGCCCATCCTTTTGCAAAATTACAAAAAGCCACGACAATCCACCTTGTGATAAGTAATAAGTATCGAAGTGCATAAACATCGGACGGATTTATACACCTCGCTGTTTCTGAGTTGTGAATTGCTTTCAAATTACTATCTTTGTAAGTGCATAAACATCTCCGAGCCCTCAACAATCGAACATACTAATGTTGTGAATTGCTTTCAAATTACTATCTTTGTAAGTGCATAAACATCAAGACGGGGTAACACAGGCGCAAGTTTGCGGTTGTGAATTGCTTTCAAATTACTATCTTTGTAAGTGCATAAACATCAGAATCCACATACAATTCTCGTTTACAGCAAATTACAAGCAACTTTAGAATTAAAAAAGATGTCGTGCATTAAGGCTGTATCAACATTTGATGCAGCTTTTACATTTTATAATCAGTCATATGGCTTGATACAACGAATCATCTTTTGCCGTTGAAATCAAACTTTTGGGAAGTTTTCATTGGCATAGGTAAATCCATGTTGGTTTTTCAGGACTAAAACAGCTCTAATTGGATGCCAGGCAAATCGGGCATCTTTGCCTTCTTACCATGGAAAAGTTCGATGGCACCAAACTGTTTATCAGTAATACACAAAATGCCGACTTTCCCGTATTCAGGCAAAACAGATTTTACCCGTTTGATATGGACAGTGGCATTTTCGCTACTGGCACAATGACGTACATAGATAGAAAACTGAAACATGGAAAAGCCGTCGCTTTGCAACAGTTTTCTAAAATTGGCAGCTTCTTTGCGGTCCTTTTTCGTTTCTGTAGGCAAGTCGAAGAATACCAATATCCACATAACCCTGTATTCGCTGAACCGTGACAATTCTATCATCTGAATGCTATTTCGGGATAACTGATTTTGCGTATTTCCCCGGCAAAGCACTTATACAGCGAAGCCGTTGTAATGCCGGCGGCAATCATAAGTGGGCTGCGTTGCCCCGAAATGAAGACATCAATAACGGGTATAGTCAGGAGTTTTCCTTTCAACTGCTTGTTCAATTCATCGCAGTCATTCGTTTCAGAAACAATATCAACAACCAGTTCGTCTACGTATGGGCGATATGGTTCCATGATGTCATCGGCCAGACAATAGGCATTGTAGCGGTTATGATGGTGTATGCCCAATGTAGGTAGCATGCCGCTGGCAACCAGGGAACGTGCAACGACGGCTCGCAAGATGGCATAACCGTAGTTGAGCAGATTGTTTGGAGCAAACCCTTCCCGGTCGCGTATAAAACCGGGATGCTTTCGGAACAGGTGTTTCCAATAGTAGGCTGCCGCGCGGGCTTCAAGATTGTCGGGATCACCACTGCGAACATCATCGGCCCATGCCTCCATACACCCAATGTCGTCATATCCGCAACGTTGCAATACGCGTGCCTGATTGCGGATTTTTTGGCGTACGGTTTGCTGCCACAGCTGTTTTTTGAGTGGTAAAGAGGCATCCAGCTGCGTACGGAAACGTTCGTTTTGAGTAGTGTTACCGCACAGCGGCAACAACAGACCTACCGGCAGGCTGTGATTGTCGCAGGTAATCACAGCACAGTTATTGGCCAACAGGGCTTCCATCAATCCGTGGGTCAAGGTGATTTGACGATGGTCCAGCACAACAACGCCGATGTCCTCGACCGGCCGTGTCACCTCCAATCGCCTTTTATCCTGTTCGTTGAACGTGTCATTGCGTTCTACTTCAGGCAGGCGAATAACCATTTGCCCGTTCTTCAAGGACAAATATACCGGATTGCTAAAGCACAAGGTCTTCTTGATCATCACTTAACCCATCTTGATGATATTGCCCAAACGATCCACTTTAAGAGGTATGCAGATTTCCTTTATCATCTCTCCTGTAACAGCACGTTCCATTTTGTTCTGACTGGAAAATTCCACTTTATCGACAATCGGGCTTGCAACTGACACTTTGACGAAAAAGCACTTATAACTACCAGCCGACACCATTTTGTAGATCCGGTCTTTATCAAGAGTTGTTCCATCAACACCTCGTTCAAGTTCATCTTTCGTGGGAACATAAACCAGGTCGTTGGGCGAAAGCACATATTTAGCATCCTTGCCACTGTCATTGGCAGGCACAGGGCTTAGTCCTTGTTTTAAACGATTCATTACAATGTTCATCGGGATAGTTGTGAAACTACGCTTACGAAGGATTTCACCCGTAGATTTATCAACAGTCTCATTTTCATAGATGGCGAAAAACAAGTTCGTGCCTTTGGCCGCTTCTACAAACTTTTTAGCTTTCTGCCCCTTTTCACCGATGGCATACTTGTCGGCCTTTTCATAGATTCTGACCTTGTAAACAGGCTGATGGAACCGGCCATTGTTTAATGCCCTGATGTTCTTATTCATCTCGTCCAGTCCATCGGAAGAGAAAGCCAGCTCGGGGTTTCCACCCATGTTTTCCAAATGGCGGAGCATGATTTTCTGAATGCCGGTATCGGTAATGCTTTCTTCTATCTTCTTTTTGTTGAAACTACTATCAATCGGCTTGCGAGTAGCAAAGTAGCGGTCGTTGGTTGTCTTGGTGAAATAGCGGACTTTTATTTTCTTGAAATCGACATCCTGCCAGGCATCTTTTTCTGATTCAAAATATTTCATCATCTGCTTCGTATCATATCCCGAGGCTTGCATGCCAAGGACTTTTTTCCTCAAATCCTTGTCTACAATAGCGTAACCGGGCTTCAAAGCTTCCTTGAAAGAAACTTCTTTGACACGTTGCAGGTTTACCTCTCCAAAAACAGTGTCTTTGTGCATCGGCTTGCGTATGGCCCAATTGTCTCCTTTTGTTTGTCTTTGCAGCTTTTTCTTGCCCTCTTCAAAATGCATGGTTCTGTTTGAGGCCTTATTGATGATGCGCAGATTTTGCTTAAAGCTAACAACGATGTCCTGCAGTGTTCCTTTTACGTCTTGCGTAAAAGTTTCCCACGGCTTCCTGATAATCCATTTATAATTACCTTTATCATCTGTATTGTTTTTGCTGCACAACTTGTTGCGCAAATCTATCCGCTCGTTTTCCGATCCTTTCGCGGCCGAAGCATTGTTCAGGTAATTTACAATGTTACGCGAAGCGCATGCAATGACAATGGCATCCATGGCATGATGACGATGGTCTATACGTTTTTTACTGAAACCGCGTTGATATTCAAGCGGCATATCGGGAATAGTATGACCTGAGGTATTAACGGTTGTATAGTTGTTGGACTTATCGATTTCATTCATCTTGATAAAACGCGGCAATATGATGCCGTTCCATACATCGTTGATTCCCCAATCTTTTTTCAACCGGTCGGTTATTCCTCCAGTGCAAGAGATCACGTTTTTGGATGTGGCTTCTTTTTCACCTTCTTCACGAACGATGTTCGACAGCAAGGCCTTAACTAACTTGCTGATATAACGGGAATCGTTCATCTGCCGTTCAATAAACTTTTCGGGAATATCGTCCATCAAAAGTTTTTCCTTTTTGACCCGGTTATAGGAATAATGTTCGTTTACGAATTCCTCGTAAGCTTCTACGGAAAGTATTTCAACGGTCTTCCCATAGACAACTGAACTTTTTCGCCTTGATGCTTTTTTATGAACTCGTGGCCCAACAAGTTTGACTTTAATTTGTTTACTTCAGATTCACAGATAACTTTATTGCTGAAAGAATCGTCGAAATAGCGCGATTGGGGTATAATGTGCTCTATTTCGTAAGCAGATGTAAACAGTTTGCTTAGGGAAATCATTTCGCCAGTATAGGGTGAACGGTATTTTTGATCCAGCCACAGCCGGTAACGGTTCACTTCGGATGACGTAGGTCGTTTGGCCTTGTCTGTCTGGTTGAATTTTTCAAGGATTTCAGTTATGTCATCGGGAACTTTCTCGTTGTGTAGGGCATTTTCTTCATAAATGCGAAACAGCTCTTGTTGACCGGGAGAATGAGGGCGCACTCCTTCGACCTTCATTTCAGGATCCATCAGCTCCATCAGCATGGCCTTTGCGCGCAAGTTTGCCTTTTCGTTTTCCAAAATGCTTTCTGTCATTTTCTTCCGCTTGTCGGCCGGATTTTTCATTTCGCGTCCCAACTCAACGTGTATTTCATCGATATGACCGGCCTGACGCCAAATATCACGTACAGTGCGTAAGCACTCCAATACGACTTGTTCTACGATGGGATTTCTTAACGAGTGTTGGCGGAAATCAGACAAGTACTTGTCTATGTCATCCGGAGACTCCCAACGTGAAACGTCGGTTGCTTCTGAATGGCGGTTGTAAACAATATAACAAGCAAGCCAAAGAGGAAGTCCTTGAAATTGAGAAATGTCGGATAATCCTACAGCGCCTTTATACGCTTGTTCGCAAATTTGCTCATCGTATTCTCCATTGATGAGTTTTTCTATACGTTCGAGGGTATTCTTATCGATTTTCTCTTCTGACCAAAACCGACCTCTGCGCATTAGCGGCAACAGTCTTGAAATAGCTTTAGCCGAATAACTTCCGTAGTCCTTTTTAAATGCTGCCATTTTTTCAAAAGAAGCTACGAAATCAGCAGGAACGACAGCGTTCTTCTCTGCAAATCTTTCCAATGCTTTTTTATACTGTTCTTTGTCATCAACAGAATACAGAATATGCCAAAGCGACAGCTCGCGTTCTTTGGTCAAGAATATTTCTGGCAAGTTGCAGTCTAATATGCGTTTTAAAATTTCTCCACGTGTTTCGTTGCAGGGATAAGTTTTGTCCTCTACATAATTCCAACGATAGTTCTTTTGTTCAGTTTTTGTCAGCTTGAAACCGGGATAATTCAAGAAATCTTTCTGTTTGATACTGGTACGATCATTAAGCCATGAAAAAAGGGCAGCATACGATTCCTGATCGGGTAACAGCCTGGAGGTAACATCCTGTTCGTATGCACCTTTACTGTAAATACGCAGATTTGACAAGAATTGCCACAAACGGAACTCCTGGTAAAGAGGATGAGACTTGGCAATGCATTTGTTATAAACAGTCTTTGTCTCGTCTTTGTCTATGTAGCAATGTGATTCATAGGGACAATTGTCAATTAATGATTTCTTGCTTTTCAAAGGACGCTGGTAAAAAATAATGTCGTCAATTAACAGGCCTGTAAAACCTTTATTTAATACGACATCACGGTGCATTTGGTTGTGTGAGTAAAGCTCTTCCAGACATGTTTTCAATAGTTCTGTATCTTGCAATTCAGGCAGAAAGCGACATTGATTCTTCAAGATTCTTTTCAATTCCGAACGATAGAATTCTCGTTCAACAACACGCACTAATTTGCCCCTGATTTTCTGAGTCGGGTTCTGTAACAATGATTCATAGATGTATGTTCCAACTGTTTTCTGTGACTTTTCAATGTCGGCTTCTGTCTTCTTCTTAATCAGAGTCCAATCGTTTTCGCTCGGCGAACGGAAGGAACGCTTAACGTTTCCCTCTTTGTCTGTTTTAGGCGTTCCATCATTGTTCAATTCAGTCGTAACGATAAAATCTCTTGTTTTTCCTTCCCAATCAAGGGGAATATTACTTTTGCGGTTGTATATCATACCATTTTCGAGATAAACACGATACCAAATGTACTTTCCAGACTTCTCACCGGTATCTTCAACACGAAAGACCTTCAAGGGCATGTACTCTTCCTGTTTGTTGGAGGCTTTTTCGCCATCTTCTTCTCCTCGTAACTGATAATAACCACGTTTCTGATTAAAATTTAGAAGAATCCATGCTAATTCATACTTATTGATAGGACGCGTAAGTGCTTTCTTACGCAAGTAATAGATAGTCCAATCGTATGGTATTTTCTTACCGCTTTCTATCAATGAAGGGTGCTTAGATCGGAATTCGTCCAACATTTCATTAAACGATGCATCAAACAAGAAACGGCCTTTGTCTGTCCAAGCTAATTTCACATTTTCACTGATGAACTTTCCGTAACGTGACAAATTCCGAGAATAATGTTCTGGCAAGAAGCTCATTTTATCCAACACGCGGTGCAGACGTTCGCGTCTCAATAAAGTTCTTTCATTCAATCTCCTGATTCCGCGCAATCGTGTCCGTTCAGATGTACTGGATTTAGTAACTCCGTTGTCAAAATCGCCCATTGTGGCTGCATCCATAGGTATGATACGGCTTCCTGCACTTTTTACTCCACAATAATGCATGCCGTCATGACTGATTACAGCCCACCCGATACTATTTGTACCTAAATCTAATCCAAGAATATTTTTCATAACAGTTAATTCTATGGGGTTTTCGATTCAAATTTATGCAATCTTTTCCTATTCGGCTATTTTTTGCTTGAATATTTTGCATATTGGAGAAAAAATCCTACATTTGCATCAATAATTTGAAAGCAATTCACAATAAGGATGATTCCGTTGTGAAAACTCTTAGGTTCTAGTCCGTCGTCCTTTATCGGCGGGCTTTTTTATGGCCAAAAGGTTCAATATAGGGAGCTATTAATGGCTCACCCGATAAACATAGGGGAAAGCATCTGTATTGACGAAACGGCTCCAAGCAATGGCGAATGAAGAACTTTTGACTTGTCAATCATTTTTATTACCTGACAATAGTACGGCTGTCCGCTAAAATGACTACTTTTGCCCATGGTTAACGATGTTTTATAGCAAAAGCAAAGTAACTATAATGGGCTGACTCTTGCAATAGGTGTAGCCCTAATTTTTGACCTGATTCAAAATGGCTTTATCGGACAGCAATGACTAAGAATAATATTTTCCAAGAATAGAATATCGTCAAGGACGCAGCAAGACTCTCACTTGCTCGTTGGTATAACAAAGTGGACGATTCCGGCTTTAAAAGTTTCAATGTTATTGCTGCAACACTTCACGAGCATTATGATGAGGTCTTGAACTTCTTTGTTAATAGAGCAACGAATGCCTTTGCAGAGTCATCCAATGCTAAGGTTAAAGAATTCAGGGCTGCTTTAAGAGGAGTAACCGATATAAAGTTCTTTCTTTTCAGACTCACTAAACTACATGCTTAGTCGCCTATGTTTATCAGCCCTATTAATGTAGAGTCCAACATCTTCGGCAACTAAGCCTTTCTTATTGCACAAACAAAAAAAAGGTTTCCAACGTCTCTGACGCGGAAACCCTCACAATAAAACGGCGGCTACCTACTCTCCCACTTGCGCAGTACCATC
>CAKRYD010000008.1 GCA_934426255.1 uncultured Bacteroidaceae bacterium
GGTAAGGATTTTATGGCATTGCCTGAATGCTTCATCTGCACTTTCATATGAATTGGCTTAACCCGAACTGGGGTAGCTGCTACCCAAAAGCATCTTTTTCAAGAGCAAAAGCAGGCTGCTGCAGCGCATCGGTTATTTTGCCACACAACCCTTTTACAAATAGCAGCAAACGAACTGTTGTATATTTTTAACTATTTTATATTGCGGGGGGGTAATCGGGAATACAAGATTAATCCTAACTTTGCAAACAGAAATATCTTTTGGATTTACCCTACTGAAATTGCATAGCTTAAAATGCTGCACTGAAGCTAATTGGGAATTCGGCAGGGCAATATCCGGAGCAGCAATGCTGTTAGGTACTCGTAGATAATATTAAACCGAAGTGCAGCAAAAAAGAAATGAAAGGATTCAAAGTTCTCAGATTGCTCCTCGTAGCAATTCCACTGCTTAGCAGTTGCCAGATTTATAGCGTAATCAAAGATGCCACCGACCGTGAAGAAGGACGCATCGTAATGACAGACGGAACCGAATATGTAGGACGTGTCAAGATGCCGAAATGCAACACAAAGAACATCCGCATCAAGACCGACAAAGGGGAAAAGCTCAAATTCAAGAACACCGATATAGCCGTGCTCGGCGTATGGAAAAAGACACATCCTGATAAATGTCACTTCCTTGTCTGCCATCCATACACAACCAACAAACTGTTCTCTACAAAGAAGGAGAAGACCATAAAACCGCAGTGGATGGCAGTTGCAGCGCAAGGTGATCACGTAGAGTTCTACTGTTGCGGCTATAAATACAGCATTCCCAAAGACGGAACACTGACAATTACCAGCGTGCAAAACGGAAACATCGCCTATATTGCCCGTAAGGTCGGAGAGGAGAACGGATATATCATTGGCTACAAAGGAAGTGGTGCCAGGCATTGGCGCAACCTGCTCATAAAGTATCTTGAAGACGACCCCGACCTGTGCAAAAAGCTTGAAGACAAGGAAATCGAATCGGGCGACTTGCAAGAGATTGCAGACACCTATAACCCCAAAAATAAATGAAGCTTCGGATTCTATTGCTTTTGCCACTGTTTCTCTGTACAGGCATAGCCGGTCTTGCTCAGGCTGGCTATACACACATTGAGCTGCAAGGCGGATATGAATTTTTTCCGGACATGAGCAAAAAATCCGGCATAGGGCTGAATCTGGGTGCCCGCTACGCATTTGACGAAAAGTTTTTCATTGCCGCACTCATCCATAGCGGCATCAACAACGGCAAATACGAGGGACAATACGCCGGTGAAACCACAAAACTGAAGCACACCATGCGCGAATACATGGTAGGAGCAGGACCGGGATTTTATTTATACAACGGCGGTGACAAATGGATTTATGCCGACCTGCTCATCGGCTACGGTTTCGGTGAAGAGCTGAAGGCGTCAGAAAACAGCATCAGGAACTCTTTAAACGGCCTTGCATCGGCAATTCAAATTGGAGTCGAACGTCAAGCCGATAGTGGCTGGATCTACGGCATGAATCTGGGAGGATATTTCGTGGGTGGAAATGTCAGACCGGCTATCTGCGTAAAATGCGGCTTACTGCTCAATCTCTTTTGAAGCATCCTTTCAAATGTAATAACCATCAATACAAAAATCATGAAGAAATCAATTCTACTTTTGCTTATCGCCATCACCTGCGCAACACTTGATGCAACTGCGAAAGAAAAAGAAAACTCTCCGGCAGTTGTACTGACGCTTAACAATGGAACGGTCATCAACGGCTTCCTCAGGTGTAGCATTCACCAAATGCAACAACGTATCATCGTTAGTGAAAGCCTCGACGGAAAGAAAACCAAATATAAAAACGAGGAGGTAAAATCACTCGTTGTCAAAGGGGCTTCCGATGTTGGTTCGGACGAAACCTATGTTCCGATATACACATGGAACAGCTATAAAAAGAAAGCAAATAAGGAACCTATACTTGCAACCGTTTTCTTCCAAGGCAAACATGTTACAGGCTACGAGTTCCCCACCCTGTTCGTGCGCTCGTCCGCACCGACGCCATCCAACCATTTTCAAGCAAACTCAACTGAATCGCCGGCATGGAATTACTATTATGTAACCGATTCCGCAAAAGACAAGATTATATGTTTCTGGTTAAAGAACACCATCAAAAAGAACAAACTGACAAAGCTCATTGAGGGCAAGAAATCCTATATAAAGGAACTTCGAAAAGATTTCAAAGACTATCCCAACGTAGTCGAAACGGTTGAGAAAGAGAACATCAGCGAGCAGCAAATCAACGAAGATCCGGAGCTGCTACTCGAAATACTTGACAAGAGCTTAAAATAAGAGCACGCCTGCAACTTACAGCAATAAAAAGAGCTCCACCCACATTGGATGGAGCTCTTTTTTTATAATGGACAAGCTTAGCCCTCCTCGAAACAGTGGCTAATCTTGGCTGCAATCTCGCGGAATTCTTCGTCAGAAAGCTTCAGCTTCGGATTGCTGAATATCATATCTTTTTCACTGTCTAAGGGAATAAGATGGATGTGGGCGTGATTTACCTCCAAGCCCAAGACCGCCTCACCCACCTTGCGGCAAGGAAAAGCCTTCTTAATGGCAATCGCCACCTTCTTGGCAAAAACCTGCATTTTACCGATTTCTTCGTCAGAAAGATCAAAGATATAGTCAACTTCATGCTTAGGGACAACAAGCGTATGCCCTTTTTTTAGCGGATTAATGTCAAGAAAAGCATAGAAGTCGCTATCCTCAGCACATTTGTAGCTGGGAATTTCGCCCTTTATAATGCGTGTAAACAAAGTTGCCATGGCCTGATTGATTCAATCGTAAGAAATATTGGTAATCTTCAGTTCCATTTCACCACGCGGAACGACTATTTTGGCCGTATCACCGACTTTCTTACCCAACAAGCCTTGAGCAATCGGTGTTGTACTGGATATTTTCCCTTCGCGCAAGTTGGCCTCGCTTTCGCTCACGATAGTGTACTTCATCTTGAGCCCGGTCTTCACATTTTCCATCTCAACCGTTGAAAGAATCTGCACAGAGTCCTTGGAAAGCTTGCTGGTATCTATAATTTTTGCATTAGCCAAAGTCATCTTCAGCTTATTGATTTTAGACTCCAGCATTGCCTGCGCCTCCTTAGCCGCGTCATATTCACTGTTCTCAGACAAATCTCCTTTATCGCGTGCTTCCGCTATCGCAGCAGAGGCAGCAGGACGATCGATTAACTCCATTTTCCTTAATTGCGCTACCATTTGATCGTAGCCTTCCTGTGACATGTAAGCCATAATTATTGTATTTATTGATTCTACTTGAAGCGTAAAAAATAAAAGAATCCCGATGTTTCCACATCGGAACCCTCACACTCCTTGATAATTGCTGCAAATTTAGGCATTAAAAAGACGTTGCCAAAATTTTTCGAGACTTTTTTCTCGGAATCAAGTAAAAACTTGGCACTCTTGGCATTTTAAACGCAAAAAAAGATATAACTTTGCGCGAATTATCAAGATGAATAGAAGAAAACAATAAAAAAAATCAGACTTAGATGAACGTAATTACAAAAACTGTCCAACTTCCTGATGGACGTACTATCAGCATTGAGACAGGAAAGGTGGCCAAACAGGCTGACGGCTCTGCCGTACTTCGTTTGGGCAACACCGTGTTGCTCGCAACAGTATGCGCAGCCAAGGATGCAGTACCAGGAACCGACTTCATGCCGCTACAATGCGACTATAAAGAACAATATGCGGCAGCAGGCCGCTTTCCGGGCGGATTTACAAAACGCGAAGGCCGGGCCTCAGATTATGAAATTCTGACCAGCCGTTTGGTAGACCGTGTATTACGTCCGCTGTTCCCCAGCAATTACCACGCTGAAGTATATGTCAGCATCATGCTACTCAGTGCCGACGGCGTAGATATTCCGGATGCCTTAGCCGGTTTTGCAGCCAGTGCAGCAATTGCATGTTCAGATATTCCCATTGAAGCACCTATCGGAGAAGTGCGCGTAGCAAGAGTAAACGGAGAATACATCGTAGACCCGACTTTTGAACAGCTGGAAAAGGCCGATATGGACATCATGGTAGGCGCTACAGAAGAAAACATCATGATGGTAGAAGGTGAAATGGACGAAGTTTCCGAACAAGACCTTTTAGGTGCGCTCAAAGCCGCACACGAAGCCATTAAGCCCATGTGCCGCCTGCAAAAGGAGCTGTCCAAAGAGCTCGGAACGGATGTCAAGCGGGAATACTGCCATGAAATCAATGATGAAGACTTACGTGCAGAATGCCGCGAGGCCTGCTATGACAAGGCCTATGCCCTTTCAGCAAGCGGACTGGCAGACAAGCATGGACGTGAAGACGGATTCACACAAATCCGAGAAGATTTCAAGGAAGCCTATGCAGCAAAACACACAGAACTTACACCTGAAGAGCTGGAAGAAAAGAACGCTTTAATAGACCGTTACTATAATGATGTTGAACGCGATGCAATGCGCCGTTGCATCTTAGACGAAGGCAAACGTTTGGATGGAAGAAAAACAACGGAAATACGTCCTATCTGGTGCGAAGTAAGCCCTCTGCCAACGCCCCACGGCTCAGCCATCTTCACCCGTGGAGAGACACAATCATTGGCAACTTGTACTTTAGGCACGAAATTGGACGAAAAAATGGTTGATGACGTATTGAATCAAAGCTACATGCGTTTCTTGCTTCATTACAACTTCCCTCCATTCTGCACAGGCGAAGCAAAAGCTCAACGTGGTGTTGGCCGACGTGAAATCGGGCACGGTCATTTGGCTTGGCGCGCTTTGAAAGGACAAATCCCCGAGGATTTCCCATACACCGTACGCGTTGTTTCACAAATCCTTGAATCGAATGGTTCATCCTCTATGGCAACAGTCTGCGCAGGAACCTTGTCGCTAATGGATGCTGGTGTACCAATTAAAAATCCGGTCTCGGGTATTGCCATGGGACTTATCAAAAATCCGGGAGAAGACAAATATGCCGTATTGAGTGACATCTTAGGAGACGAAGATCACTTGGGTGACATGGACTTCAAGACAACCGGAACAAAAAATGGCTTGACAGCAACTCAGATGGACATCAAATGTGACGGCCTGTCATACGAAATACTTGAAAAAGCCCTGATGCAAGCCAAAGAAGGACGTGAGCATATCCTTTCCAAACTGACAGAAACCATCGCTGAGCCACGCGCTGACTTCAAACCCAATGTTCCGCGAATTGAACAAATCACCATTCCTAAAGAATTTATTGGTGCCGTAATAGGTCCGGGTGGAAAGATTATACAAGGAATGCAGGAAGAAACCGGTGCTACCATTACAATTGAAGAAGTTGACGGCGTAGGCAAAGTACAAGTAAGCGCTCCCAACAAGGAAAGCATTGATGCTGCACTTGGAAAGATTCGTGCCATCGTGGCTATCCCTGAAGTTGGCGAGACTTACGACGCCAAGGTTGTAAGCATCATGCCTTATGGATGCTTCGTTGAGTTCATGCCTGGACGCGAAGGCCTGCTTCACATCAGCGAAATGGATTGGAAACGTCTCGAAAGCGTTGAAGAAACTGGCATAAAAGAAGGCGACCACATTCAAGTGAAGCTATTGGAAATAAACGAAAAGACTGGAAAATTCCGTCTGAGTCACCGAGTTCTGATGGAAAAGCCGGAAGGATATGAAGAACGCCCACAGCGCCAACGTGGCGAGCGTCCGCAACGTCAACGCGGTGATCGCTCACAACGCCAACACGGACGCAATGGTGAACAACACCAAGAAACTTCCGATAATACCGAGAAAGAATAATATATCATTTCATAATTCTATATTCAAAAAGCGGGGCATGAAATCATGCCCCGCTTTTTATTGTCATATAACCGCTATTGCGCAGGCTGGAACGTATGCAACAGAGGAATAAAATTGCTTGCAAACAACCGAATGGAAATGGCCAAAAGTATAATGCCGAAGAATTTACGTATAATGTATATGAATGCGTCCGAAAAAAGCTGCTGCGCCTTTTCGGTTGCTTTTAGCACCACATAGACCCACACCATATTAAGGAACAATCCTATCAGGATATTTATCATAGCATATTCGGCACGCAAGGAAAGTAGCGTCGTAAACGAAGCAGCACCTGCCAATAAAGGGAATACCAACGGCACCAAAGTTGCAGACTTGATAGGACCATTGTTACGGAATATCACCACATCCAAAATCATTTCCAACGATACGAGGAAAAGTATAAATGCGCCTCCCACGGCAAAAGACTTCACATCAACTTGAAACAAACGAAGTATCCACTCACCGCAAATAAGGAACAGCAGCATGATTGCGCCACTGATAAACACCGCTTTTCCTGATTCAACCTTGCGCCCTTCTTTACGCAAGGCAATGATGATGGGTGTAGCCCCAATAGCATCAATAACAGCAAAGAGCACGATAAATGAGCTCAATGCTCCTTGAAAATCAAATGAACCTAATACTGTCCAGCTCATAATCAAACATATTAAAAGTTATTGCTAATCTTGTTCCACCTACAGATTACAGCCTCTATCGTAAGCCTGTAAAAGATGATGCGTCAAGTAGCTCTTCGTATGTTGGAAGGTTATCAAAATCTATCATACGAAAAACCTTTTCTGTAGCTCCTGCATTACCGACTATGTAGTTCCTTGCACGCTTCCCAGCTTCTTGCAAGAAGTCAATGTCTGTTGTAAGGCGTTGCATCAGCTTCCCATAGGTTTCTTTATCCTTAATTTCAAAACATCCGCCCAATTGCAATAAGCTACGAGCTTCGCGGAAATTCGCATTATTCGGCCCGATAATAACTGGGACACCATACACTGCTGCTTCAGGAACATTATGTATGCCAGCTCCGAAGCCACCACCGACATATGCGATATGACCATACCTATAAATGGAAGAAAGCAGTCCATAACAATCTATAATCAAGCAATCTGCTTCGGCTGCATTGTCGGTCGTTGCTCGGGTATAACGCAAAGACGGACGCTGCAACTTCGACTCTATCTCAAGAAGATGTGCTTCACTGACCACATGAGGTGCCAATATAAGCTTTTGTTCAGGATGCCGATTGAAAAGGTCTATAATAATATCCTCATCGGGTTGCCAAGAACTTCCCGCCACTAATATTCGCTCAGTTGGAGAAGCAGCCCTAACAAATGATTCAACAACTGGTAAAGGCCTGGATTCATCACGTATCTGAATTACCCTATCAAAACGTGTGTCGCCGGTAACTGTTACATTGGATATTCCATGTTGCAAAAGCAAATTGCGGGAATTCTCGTTTTGTACAAAAAAGTGGGTAAAGCATCTCAGCACTCTTGAGTAGGGCTTTGCGTATTTTCTAAAGAATATCTGATTGGGACGAAATATGCTTGACACACTGAACACCGGTACATGCCTACGGTGAAGTGCCGCCAAATAGTTCTGCCAAAACTCATATTTAATAAAGAACGCCATGCTTGGCCGTGCCAAGCGCAGGAATTTACGTGCATTAAGTGCCGTATCAAAAGGCAGATAGCAAACTACATCCGCACCTTTGTAATCCTTACGTACTTCATAGCCCGATGGTGAAAAGAATGTCAGCAGCAACTTGTACTGCGGATATTTCCTACGAATCTGCTCCATTAAGGGCCGTCCTTGTTCAAACTCTCCCAACGACGCTGCGTGGAACCATATATACTTGGCTCCGGGGTCTATCTGTTCTCTTAGTATACGATAGGTTTGGCGGTGTCCTTGCATCATGAGGCGCGCTTTACGCTTGAAGAGCGAAGCCACGTTGACACAGAACATATACAGATATATCGCGAGCGAATACATGCGCTTAGCCTAAAACTTTGATAGCTCGATTCATCCGGCGCAAAGTCTCTTCCTTTCCCAAGAAGGATGAAATATCAAACATGTGTGGACCAACACCAGCTCCCACCAAGGTCAGGCGAAAGGCATTCATCACATTACCGGTATGCAAGCCGTTGTCTTCTATCCATTTCATCACTACTTCTTCTTGGTGCTCTATACTGAAGTCATCAAGTCCTTCAAGTACTTGCGCCAACCCGCGCATTGTTTCGGCCGAATCTTCCTTCCAACGCTTTTTGACGGTTTTCTCGTCATAGCTGTCAGGAGCCACAAAAAAGAATTTGCACAAAGGCCACAGCTCTTTGATGAAATTCACCCTGTTTTTCATCATCTTCACCACTTGCTCTGCGCGTTCCAAAGTTGTTTGAATGCCTTCAGACTCCAGTATTTTCATGAACTCAGGTGCTATTTCACTATCGGGCTTCTTCAGAATATACTCATGATTGAACCATATACCTTTCATATAGTCAAACTTAGCACCGGCCTTACTGCACCTGGAAAGGTCGAACTGCTCTATAAGCTCTTGCATCGAGAACAACTCTTGTTCAGTGCCCGGATTCCAGCCCAAAAGGGCCAGGAAGTTAATGACTGCCTCGGGGAAATAGCCATTTTCGCGATAGCCGGCACTTATGGCTCCCGTTGCAGGGTCTTGCCATTGCAATGGAAAAACCGGGAAACCCAGACGATCGCCATCGCGCTTGCTGAGTTTGCCTTTACCGTCCGGCTTAAGCAGCAACGGCAGATGGGCAAATTCAGGCATTGTTGCCTCCCATCCGAATGCCTTGTAGAGCAACACGTGAAGGGGTGCAGACGAGAGCCATTCTTCGCCGCGTATGACGTGAGTTATTTCCATCAGATGGTCATCAACGATATTGGCCAAATGGTACGTAGGCAGATCATCGGCAGACTTGTAAAGCACTTTGTCGTCCAGCACCGAGGAGTTGATAACCACATCCCCGCGTATCAGATCTCTCACATGTATATCTTTGCCGGGCTCAATCTTGAAACGTACCACATACTGTGCTCCGCTTTCTATCAGCTTGCGTACTTCATCTGCAGGAAGTGTTAGTGAATTTCTCATCCGCCCACGCGTAGATGCGTCGTATTGGAAGTTTTTGATTTCGTCCCTTGCCTTTTGTAACTCGTCGGGAGTGTCGAATGCATAATAGGCACACTCTTTGTCTAAGAGCTGCTGAACATACTTACGATAGATGTCGCGTCTTTCAGATTGACGGTAAGGACCTTTGTCACCACCGAAGGAAACCCCTTCATCAAAGGGTATGCCAAGCCAGTGAAAGCTTTCCAAGATATACTCTTCTGCACCAGGCACAAAGCGATTGGAGTCGGTATCCTCTATACGGAATATGATTTTTCCTCCATGTCGCTTGGCAAACAAGTAATTATACAAGGCGGTTCTTACTCCGCCAATATGCAGTGGCCCTGTAGGGCTTGGAGCAAAACGTACTCTGACCTCTTTTGATTGCATAAAGATATGTTTTGAGTGCAAAATTACACTTTTTTTATGAGAATCGGCTGTTTCTGCAGGCTTTATACCGTTTCCAAGCCGAATGTTCAGCGATGAATCACGCTGCGAACAATAAACAATAAATGGAGTGCCACGGTAAGAGCCACGCCATAATGGTGCGACATGATGCTGAAACGTTCCCACAATGACTTCCGGTGGTTCTTGGTTGTCAGCCCTCCGTCCAGATAGTCAGCCACGGCGGCATGTACATTCACCAAAGGCTGCCCCCGCAAAGCTGCCTCTTTCATGATGCGGATGCACCAGTCAAAATCGGCTGAGAAGCGATATTTCAAGTCGTAAGGCTGATGACGGGCTATGTCAACCTGTGCAAAGAATGCCTGATGGCACACCAGCATGCCCCACTTGAAGCTTTTCCACGAAAGGCTCTCCGGAGGAGAAAGCCTGCGTTTGCGCAGAAAATGCCCTGCATTGTCTACTATAAAAGTATCACCATAGACAACAGCCGGTCTGCATGTTGCTGCAGCGACAACCCGCTCAATGGTATCATCGGCATGCAGTTTGTCGCCCGCATTCAAGAACAGGATATAGTCTCCGGTAGCCATTTGCAGTGCCTTGTTCATGGCATCATAAAGACCATTGTCGTTCTCACTTAATATAACTATCTCGTGGGGGTGTTCGTTCAATGTGTTATGCTCCTGATAGCGATGCAGCAAGGGCAAAGTGTCATCAGTGGAATTTCCGTCAATAATCAGATGCTCAATAGAAGCATAGGTTTGGCTCGCCACACTTTGAAGTGTCCTTTCAAGCAGACCGGCAGCATTATATGTCACCGTCGCTATTGTCACTTTCAATGGGCAGCAGCATTTATTTTTCATGGTTGTCACATAACCGGTTGTAGATTGCAATGTACTTCATTGCAACGTTGTGTTCAGAATAGTTGGCCACTGCATAGCTGCGTGCTGACTTCGATACTTCGGCATAGTTGCACTCACATAATACCCATTCGAGACCTTTTTTCAAGTCTTCCGCGTTGCGCGGCTCGGCAAGATAGCCTGTTGCGCGATGGCTGATCATTTCGGGAATTCCACCTACACGGAACCCAATGCAAGGCAATCCGCTGGCCATGGCCTCTACGATGGTATTGGGCAAATTGTCTTGTAACGAAGGAATAACAAATGCATCACACGCTGCATAGACTGATGCCATGCGCTTCTCGTCCTCGACATATCCCATCGGATATACAGGATAAGGAAATCGTTCTGCCAGGGTTTGTGCATCTTTGCCCACTGCAACGATGGCAAGCTTGTCGCGCGATTCGGGGTGAGCTTCGGCATATTGTCGGCAGGCATCCACCAGATAGTCAAGCCCTTTTATAGGTAATGTCGTGCGATAAGCACTGAACAGTATCAATTGCTTGTCCAATGGCAGACGGCATTCATTGCGCATTTTGTCTTTCGGCTGCGGCCTAAACAGCTGTATATCTATGGGATTCGGTATGTCAGTAACTTTCTTTCCTCGCAGCAGGAAGCTGCTTTCGGCCTCTTCGGCCAACCATTTGCTGCACGCCACAAAAGCCACACCGGAGTTTTGCAAGATGCGGTCTTTAACCTGAAATACGCGATAGCTCAGGTCATGCATACCGGGCTTCTGCAGCAACATGCAGTCATGGCATTCTGTCTTAAAACGCTCACAGTCGTGTGCATAATGGCAGATTCCGGTGAAAGGCCACATATCATGCAAAGTCCAAACCACAGGCTTTCCCGACTGCAATATCGCGGATATGTTGCGCAAAGACAGGAAACCTTGGTTAACCCAATGTAGATGTATCACATCGGCCTCTCTATACTCCGGCAGTGATGTTATGTTGGTACCGCACATTGCGGTATCTATATCAAACAAGTGCTCTCGACTGAAGCCGTTGCCTGCCCAGATGCGGAAACGTTCCCACAAAAAGTTATATTTCAATCGCCAGGACCGGGGCAGTTCAACTACGGAGAGGTTTTTGTCAGACTTTCTCCTTACGAGCATCTTGGCTTTTACCCCGTTGTTGGTGAGGGCTTCCTTCAGGCGCAGGGCCGCGATGGCCGCACCTCCGGTCTTTTCGGATGCGTTTACTATCAGTACTCTCATTTTGAAGTCGGCTTTTGGGGCTGCTCATCAGGGTCTGTCAGCCGGGGCAAGAAGAAGAGCGAATGGACTACTCTTTTGTCGGGAGGCGGCAATTTGCGCCAATCATGGTATATGCTTTGCAGGTAGCTGTCTACATGACAAGGGGCTTTGAAGCGGCGTCCTTCAAATTCGATTTCACCCAAGGGAAAGATGTCGTCTGTACGATATATGGCTCCATACCAGTTATAGTAGGGGTACGAGCACATATAGGTTGCATCGCACCATGGCTGCAGGAGTTTCCAAATGCCCAAATACAACAATCGTTTCAAGCCAAAATACACCAGTTCTCCCGCCGAGCGCCAACTGTAGTAGTGTGGGGCATGCAGCCTGAAGTTCATGACTGCCAGGCTGCGGGTCACTTTCTTTGTGAGTGCATGAAAGCGGGATGGATAGGGCACAAACGGGAAGATGTCTACAAAGAGTCCCTTGGGTGATGATGAGCGGTTGTCGTCATCGGCATCTGCGAAGAAAGAGTTCAGATCGCGCACTTTATACACAGGGTTGTGCATGTTTTCATCGGTCTCGGGTGTTTGCAGCACGAGCCATTCGGGCAGTTCTGCGGGAGCCACCTGCAAGAAGCGTTGCAAATCTTCCTTGAGCATGCTGATGTCCACATCGTCGTCCCAGGGAATGAAGCCTCCGTGCCGTGCCGCTCCGAGCAGGGTGCCGCCGTCCAGCCAGTAGGGTATTGCATGGCGGTCGCATATTGCAGCAATTTCTTCCAGTATGCCCAGCATCTTCATTTGTGCCTGGCGCAGATGCTGCTGTCTATATTGCTCAAGATATGTGCCTGTCATGCCGTCAGTTGTATTTTCGTGTCTGTGTCAGTTTTCTTCTGAAAGCAGGTCATTTTGGAATGATTGCCATAGCTTTTCGGCCGGCAATGCGGCTTTTACGCTGATATGAAGATGGGATACGGGGTGTTCAAACTCTACACGCCACGCATGCAGGGATATGCTTCCGTCGGGGTTGCTGCGGCGGGCTCCATATTTCAGGTCGCCTTTTATGGGGCACCCCATTGCCGAGAGCTGGCAGCGTATCTGGTGATGACGGCCTGTAAGCAGTTCTACAGCAAGCAGGAAATAACGGTCGGAACGTCCCACGAGCCTGTATCGCAGACGTGCTTCCTTGGAGTCTTTCACCTCATGGTCATAGCAGTACGACTTGTTTTGTTTCTCATTGCGCACTATCCAGCCTCTTAGTTCGCCGGCTTCTTTGTGCGGACAGTTCTGCACAATAGCCAGATAGGTCTTGTGCACTTCCCCTTTCCTGAACAGTTCGTTCATGCGGGAAAGTCCCTTTCCTGTACGGGCAAAGACCACTGCACCACTTACAGGGCGGTCGAGCCGATGGGTCACTCCGAGATATACTTCTCCCGGCTTTGCATACTTTTCCTTTATATATGCTTTCACATCGTCAGCCAATGTGCGGTCGCCGGTCTTGTCACCCTGCACTATCTCGCCTGCCTTTTTGTTGACTATGATGACATGGTTGTCTTCATAAAGTACTTCCATCCTTATCTGCCTTTGTATAGGGGTTTCAAGCCTGCCGGCACGGGTGTTGTGCGCATCAGGCTTGAAACGATTTCATATGGTTTGCACTCAGGGTGTGCCTGCTACATGTTCATGCCTCCGTCCACCTGGATCACTTGTCCGGTGATATAGGAGGACATGTCTGAGGCCAGGAAGGTTGCAACGTTGGCAATGTCTTCTATCTGCCCGCCACGCCGCAGGGGTATCTTCTTGACCCATTCTTTGCGTATGTCGTCGGGCAGTGCAGCTGTCATGGCAGTCTCAATGAATCCGGGTGCAATTGCATTGGCCCTTATGCCACGACTTCCCATTTCCTGGGCTATGCTCTTTGCCAATGCAATGAGTCCTGCCTTGGATGCGGCATAGTTGCTCTGTCCGGCATTGCCATGCACGCCCACCACACTGGCCATATTGATAATGGAGCCGCTGCGCTGGCGCATCATGATAGGAGAGCAGGCATGAATGAAGTTGAAGGCCGATTTCAGGTTGACGGCAATCACTGCATCCCATTGTTGCTCGGTCATACGCACCATCAGGCCGTCTTTTGTGATGCCGGCGTTGTTGACCAATATGTCTATCGAGCCGAATTCGGCTTTTACCTTGTTCACCACTTCTTCGGTTTGTGCAAAGTCGGCTGCATTGCTGGCATAGCCTATACATTTTACTCCTTTGGATGCAATCTCGGCTTCTGTGGCCTTGCCGTTCTCATCTATCACCAAGTCGGTAAAGGCTACGTTGGCCCCTTCTTCGGCAAACTTCAGGGCAATGGCCTTGCCTATGCCACGGGCAGCACCGGTAACCAATGCTGTCTTGCCTGTTAATAGTCCCATAATTGTTTATTTGTAGTTGTAACGTTAATAAATGTTCGGGTTTACGCCCAGCAGCCTCCGTATGTAGTCTGTCACGATGGGGCGGCTCTCTTCCATGGTCATGCCTTTGCCCAGGCGGCCGTAGATGTAGGGCACTTCCAGGCCTCGCAGCGCATAATGAAAGATATCGGCCATCAAGGGTACGTTTTGTATGCGGAAAGCCCCCTTGTCACAGCCCTCCTGCAATACACGCTGGAAGAGTTCCAGCTCGTCATGGTCGAAGGTCTTGCGCACGCGTTCCACCATCCAGATGTTGCGGAAAAACTCTGCACGCAGGCTGCCATTGCGTGTCACGGCTTCCTTGATCATGTTCAGATGGGTATAGACCAGCAGTATCATCTTTTGCTCAAAGTCCATATCCCTTGAGGCTACATCGTCCATGCGGTCGGACAGCCGTTCTATTTCGGTCTCGATAACGGCATAATAGATGGCCTCCTTGTTCTTGAAATATGTATACAGTGTGCGCCGGCCTTTACCGGAGGCCACTGCAATGTCATTCATGGTAGTGCCTTCGAGCCCTTTTTGGGCAAAGAGCTGACGGGCCACATCTACCAAAAGACTGCGGGTTTTCGATATTGACATGTCTATGCTTTCTTCTTTTTGTCTGCGGCAATGCAGATGCACGCTTTCATATTACTGTGCAAAGTTACACGTTTTTCTGCTTTATGGGTGCATACAGCACTGATTTTTATCTGTAGAGGGCAAAAATCGGGGTGAGCAGGCTTTTTATTGCCGATATGTTTGGTCGTTTCACCAGAAACTTGTAATTTTGCATCACAAAACAATCATCGCGGAGTGGAGCAGTTGGTAGCTCGCCAGGCTCATAACCTGGAGGTCACTTGTTCGAGTCAAGTCTCCGCCACTGTAAAAAGGGAATTGACACATATCAATCCCCTTTTTCTTTTTATACGATCTACCATACACAGAATTAAGCTCTTAAGCATCCATCCTTGCGACGCATACAGATTGCAACATGCGATGTGTATAGTTTGTGCTTGCGATGTGTACATATCGCAGGTTGCAATGTGGCTGATTGCAAGGTGTTTCATGCACATGAAACACCTTCTTCTATGTACATGAAACAACCTCTTCCCCCTATAGGAAACAACCTGTTTCATGTACATGAAACACTTTCGATGTGTACAGACCGTAATAAGCAATGTGTACAGATTGCATGCAAGGATTGTTTTATCATTGGAAAAGGTATGCCGAAATAGTGTTTTTGACTATCTTTGCAGTTGATAAAGAAGCCTGTAAACAACTGTTTGAAACCATGCAAGAGCCACGAACCAGCACCTATACAATAGCCCGCATTCCACTGACAATTGAGATGGATAGGCACGATTCTCTTTGGGAGGTCATGGACAACTATCGGCCCTTTCTGTATGACGGCAGAGAGGCTCCAGCCGATGTGGCCTTTAAGCTGTCTGTTGTCGACAGGCTCAACGACACGCCATGCCGTCTGCTGTCAAGCCGCCGCAACCCCGAAAACGGGGCCGACAACTTGGACATCTACACAGATGATGCCGGGCTATGCCGCTTCGACCTGTTTCAAAGCGGCACATGCAAGGCTGTGATGCATACACATCCGCCCTTTCACACTGCCGAAGTCATGTTTGAAGGAAGCCTCGAAGAGCGGCGCAGGGCCCTTAACTGTGCCGTGATGCTCTGCTACATGCTGGCTGCAACGGGCAGAAACGCCTTGCTGATTCATGCATCTGTCGTGGTCAACAACGGAAGAGGCTACGTGTTTCTGGGCAAGAGCGGCACCGGCAAAAGCACACACAGCCATCTGTGGCTTCAACATGTCGAAGGCAGCACTCTGCTTAACGACGACAACCCGGTTGTAGGCATCACAGGCTCCGAAATCAGGATTTATGGCAGCCCGTGGAGCGGAAAGACAGCCTGCTACCGCAACACCGGAGTGCCCGTGGCAGCTTTCGTGCGGCTGAAACAGGCCGACAAGAACCTTCTGCACCGGCTCACACCGGCCGAAAGCTATGCCTCCCTACTCGCCTCAAGCGGCACAGCCTTTGGCATTGACGGCCTGAACGGACAGAAAGCCCGGCTGCTGTCGCAGCTCGCAGAAGCCTGTCCGTGCATGCTGATGGAGTGCAGGCCCGACCAGGAAGCAGCGCAGCTCTGTTCACAACAGCTCCGACCACGGCCATGAAACACCTATCCGTAGCCAACGAAAGCCTGTTGCCCGAAGTGGAAAAACTTCTGGCCGAAGGCATACGTGTCACTTTAAAGGTGAAAGGAAACAGCATGCTGCCCTTTATCCGCGGCGGGCGCGACAGTGTGACCCTCGAAGCCCCCGACCGCATAAGCCGCGGCAACATAGTGCTGGCACGCATAAGGAAAGAACGGTATGTGCTTCACCGCATCATCGGAACAAAGGGCAACACCGTCATACTGATGGGCGACGGCAACTGCCACGGCACGGAACAATGCCTGCGCAGCGACATCTGCGGACGCGTCATAACTATAGTCAAGCCACACAAATGCATCTCCACAGACACTTCCTCCATGCACATGGCAGGCACAGTATGGAGGCTTCTGCTCCCCGTGAGACGCTGGCTGCTGGCTCTGTATAAAAGGACAATCATAGACAAATGAGAATAATCAAAGGATTCATATTGCGCAAAGTGGCCGGACAATCCATCGTGGTCGGCGAAGGAATCGGCCAAATCGACTTCAACAAGCTCGTTTCGCTCAACAGCACAGCCGCATGGCTCTGGCAGCAAGTAGCCGACAAAGAGTTTACGGAACAGACATTGGCACAGCTCCTTGTGGCACACTACGGCATCGACATGGCCGAAGCCCAACGCGACGCCCACGACCTTGCAGCCCTTTGGCTCAAGGCCGGACTGATTGAAAACTAAAGAAATGGACCAGAAAACCTGTCAAAGCTTTTTTGGACTTCTGCGCGACGGACTGTGGGGATGCGGCACAGATAAAGACCTGATGGCCGGCATCGACTGGAAAGCCCTTATGGACACAGCCTCCCGGCAAACCGTAACGGGACTCGTGGCACAAGGCATCTGCAACCTTGCAGCAACAGCCCAAGTACCACGCACTGTAATCAACAGAGCCCTCTATGTGGAAAGCCACAACCGGGCCTGCCACGCACTGCTCAACAAAAGCCTTGAAGGCATCACATCACTGCTACAGCAGGAAGGCATCCGCTACGTACTGCTCAAAGGTCAGGGACTGGCCACCCTCTACCCCAAAGCCACCCTGCGCACATGCGGAGATATAGACCTGTGGATAGGACACGAAGCATACGGTAAAGCCTGCCACAAGGCCATGCAATGGAACAGCCAAGGGACCTGCATCGACGGACAGAAACATTTTCACTTCCATTACAAGGGCGTTCCCATCGAGCTGCATAGAATAACCGAACACATGCCCTTCGGCATGCACAACAGACTCTTCGGGCAACTGACCGAAGAAAAGCTGCAACCCGGCAGCTGCCCACACGTCTGTATCGACGGTAACAGCTATGAAATACCACCCGATGACTACAATGTCGTCTATGTGTTCAACCACTTCTTCCATCACTTCATGCTGGGTGGCATATCGCTTCGCCAGTTATGCGACTGGGCACTGTTGCTCAATGCAGCCTCCGACAACATAGACCCGGACGTGCTGGAACAACGGCTCAGATGCTTCGGCCTGTGGCGTGCATGGCAGCTGTTTGGCTGCATAGCAGTGGAAACGCTCGGACTTCCGGCCCATAAAATGCCCTTCTACAGCCCCGACCACTCCGGAAAGCAGCGGGCACTATCGTATATCCTTGATGCCGGTAACTTTGGCCGGTATCGCAGCGACATAGGAGCACGGCCCGAAAGCTACTGGGGAGGAAAGTGGCACTCGCTGAAAGGCAACATGCAACACTTCAGGAAATTCCTCACAATACTGCCCCAAGAAACAGCAGCCTATGGCACTACATTCCTCTATCACGGCATAACACACATTCTGAAAAGACAAAAATGACATCGCAAAGACTACATTTCGCATGGAAAGCCTCGACAGGGGTGAGAGGCCAGATTATAGGGAGTGCACTATGCGGTATGTTGAGGATCGCAGCAGCAATGTGCTTTGTCTGGGCCTGCAAACAGTTGATAGACATAGCCACAATGCGGCACGAAGGAAGTTTTGTGCTCTATATGGCTGCCATGGTGACATGTGCAGTGGTGCAGCTGACAGCCTCGGTTCTCTCCTCACGCATCGAGAGCCTTGCCACTGTAAAAATGCGCAACAACCTGCGACAGGAGCTGTTCAGCCACCTCATGGCCGGCAGATATCTCAGCCGGCCGCTACACACCGGAGACCTCGTTAACCGCATACAAGACGACAGCCAGACGCTGGCCGCAATGGCTTGTATGTTGATACCGTCGATTGCAGTGTCGCTCATCCAGTTTATCGCTGCCTACATATTCCTCTCTGCGTTGGATATACATCTGGCATGGATTCTCGCATTGGTGATGCCTGTAACACTGCTGACGGGACGCACCTATATCAAAGGCATAAAACGGCTGACCCACGACATCCGAGCAATAGACAGCAAGACGCAAGAGCTGATACAAGAACATCTGCAACACCGCACCCTGCTACGTACAATGGAAAGCACACAGAACTCGGCCAATGCCCTCGACACCCTGCACAGCTCGTTGTGGCAGAGTGTAAGGAAACGCACCCGTTATGTGTTGTCGCTACGTGCATGCATGCAAGCCGGCTTTATGGCAGGATACATGGTGGCCTTTCTTTGGGGTGCACACGGCATTATGGCAGGATACATATCGTTTGGTGTAATGACTGCATTCCTGCAACTGGTAGCCCAATTGCAACGGCCCGTAGTAGACATAGCCCAAAAGTCACACTCCGTGGCACAAGCCCTGGCCTCAGTGGAACGGATGGCCGCACTTTTTGACCTGCCGAAAGAAGAGAATGGAACGCCTATACGACTGAACAAGCCTGTAGGACTGCGCTTTGAACACGTAGACTTTTCCTACATTGCAGGCACGGCAAAAACGGTATGCAACTTCAGCCATGACTTCAAGCCGGGAACAACTACTGCAATCCTTGGCGAATCGGGCATGGGAAAGACCACCTTGATCAGGCTGGCTCTGGCCTTGGTCAAGCCGGACAAGGGACACATTATATTATATAATGAAGACAACGAAGTCAAGGCTTCTCCCATGACAAGATGCAACATCACATACGTGCCTCAAGGAAATTCGCTGATGAGTGGCAGCATACGTGACAACCTGCTCTTAGGCAACCCTGCCGCCGATATGGCAGACATGGAGAAAGCACTTCGCGGAGCTGCAGCTGACTTCGTTGCCGACTTGCCCGATGGAATATATACCCTCTGCGGTGAAAAAGGCATAGGATTAAGTGAAGGACAGGCACAGCGCATTGCCATCGCCCGCGGACTGCTCAGAAACGGAAGTATACTGTTGCTCGACGAACCCTCCTCATCGTTGGATGCAGCCACCGAGACACTGCTCTTTGAACGGCTGAAAGACTACATGAAAGGCAAGACATTTATAGTGGTGACACACCGCGACAGCGTGTCACACCTGTGCAACAATACAATAAGGATAAGGCGGAACTGAACTATTGCTCCCGTGCAGCATTGCACAACATCCGCTTCTTCCATTCAGCAGGTGTCATGCCCGTTTGCTGCTTGAATATAGTGCAGAAATAGGGACGTGAGGCAAAACCGGTAGCCAAAGCCAGCTCTTCGAAGGATAAATCGCGATTGCCCTCCATCATCGACTTGGCTTCCTGAATGCGCAGATGATTAATCCACTCACGAAACGATACCTTATGATGCTTGTTGAAATAGGCCGAAATGTCGGTACGGTTGGTATGGAAGGCTTCGGCCAACGTGTTGATGGTAATGCCCTGCTGCAGGAACTTCTTGTCGCCAACCCACGACTTCACCTTTTCATCCATGTCAACAACTTTGTCATTGATGAGCCGGCTTGCAGCATTAGCCTCGGCTGCTTCGGGGACAAGAGCAACGGCTTCCTCAACCTTCTCATAGTTAAACATGTAGTTGAGCAACGCCATGAAGATGTAGATGAATACGAATATTCCAGCAAACATGTACAAGCCTACGGCCCACAATGGCATGAATGCCATGAACGCCCCGATAAGCCCGAAGAAGACAATCAGCAGCGTGCTATGATAGAGCCATACAATAAAACCCTCGGTATCCTCGGAATAAAAGTCGTCCATCATACGCACCGAATGCCGGTACGTCTTAAAGAAAATAATGGTGATCCGCAGGCTTTCAAACAGGAAAATGGCTGCTCCGGCCATGACTCCTGCGGCAAAGTCGAATGCAATCGATACCCAAATGCACACCATGGCCAAGGCATATTTGACAAAGTCGCGTATGGTTCGGTGCCGGCAGATGTATGATTCATCCAACAGGGATATATAGGCCATACCCATCAATATGGCTTCCAGATAAAAGCATGTCAGGTTGAGTCCGGCTGCATGAAGTGGAGTTCTTTCCCTGAAATTAAAGAGCCATTGCAACAAGATCTGTATGGCAAACAATCCCAATGCAACACCTACAATCCTGCGAGTCCGGTTATAGCTGCGATAGATGTCCCTGTCAGGCACTTTCCCAAACAACAGAATGAAGGAAAAGACAAAGAGCAAAGGCCATGCCACCAGCAAGGAATTATAATAAAGTGTTTCCATCTGTATCTTTATGTGTGCTGCAAAAATACAAAAAAGGCAGCTCATAAAGAGCCGCCCTCTATTAAAAACGAAAGAAATTAGTCTTCATTCATCCAACTGTTGTCCACAGTATTGTTGGTGCTTTCGGCAGGTTGTGCCGGTCTTTCCTGCCGCATGCGTGGCCCGCGTCTGTTATCATTCTGCCTCGACATGCGCGGCCTCCCATCGGGAGATTCGCCGTTGGGAGCATTGGCAGGCCGCTCTTTTCCGTTTATCATGTCCTGCACCATCTTTTGCGCATTCGGCATTTTGCGCAGACGCATCCAGATTTCGTGATTCACTTTCCCTTCGACTTTCCGGTCAATCACCATCCATTGTCCGCCTTGCAGCTTATAGGTGAGTTGCTGCGGTGCGGCTTGCCCTGCACCGGCAGCACCGGCATCGGGAGTCTCAATCAGGGTAGAATCGTTTTGCTTTGCCAGGGTTCCTTGTTCGGCAATGCCGCATCCGCCACCTCTCACCCCGATGGAAAGGTTGGAATAAATGCCATCGGCGGATATGATTTTCAGCACAGGCAAGACCCTGATGTCATAGCGTCCGCTGTCGCCTGTCTGGAACCGGCACAACTGCCATATACCTTCGAGCACTGCTTTTGTCACTTGTTCGGCTTCCCCCTGTCTGGGATAACTGTTGGCATATGCAGTCAGCGGCAGGCCAGTGACAACCAACAGCAATGCGAGCAACAGCTCTTTACGGATCTTCTTCATGGCTTTTATTGTTTTAATGTTAGGACTGTTTTGCTGCAATATGGTTTAACGCCCGTCCTTCGAAAAGGACACAATGCGTCCATCCTTGATGACTATCCTGCCCAATGTCATTGTAGGCTTCAACGTTGCCGACTTTACGCTGTTAGGGGAATGGTAGGATACACGCAGACGTCCCTGAAGGTCTTTGAATATCATCGTATGACCGCCGTCATCAGTGTTTAGAGGACGCTGATCCTGCTTCCACGGACCTTCTATCCTGCCATTTTCGGAAACAGCCTGCGCAAAGACATATTTTTGCTCGCCGTCTACCTTGGCAAAACTCGACCACAGCATAATCAGATGCCCCGTAGCCTTGTCGCGGATGATATAGGGTGCGTCAGTGACATAGCAGTCGTGGCCGTCTCTCTTCTCAATGGAGGTGCACCAGGGAGCTTCGGATGCCGAAAACAGTTTGATAGGCTGACCTATGGTCCGCGACAAATCCTTGGAAAGCCGCTGCGCCCATATCTCTCCATCGTGGCATTCCAGCCATTCGCGGCTGAAGACCAACCAGGGTTTGCCTTTCTTGTCAACATAAAGCGAGGCATCGAGGCACTGCATGTCTTCGGGAGTCATCACGGTGCGCTCGTTGTTTACCGGCTTATACGGACCTGCAATGCCGTTGGTAGAACGGAATATGGCCGTACCACGCTTCTTTCCCTCCGGCGTTACCGTGACAAAAACATAGTGGTTTCCTTTCCATTCATAGGTATCGGGGGCCCACCAGTCCTGCGCATTCTGATAGACGCCCTCCTGGGGAATCACACGACGCACATAGTCCCAACCGGCCAAATCCCGGCTTTGATAAAGTGCCAACCGGCCTTCTTTGTCGGGCGATGCCGACACAATGAGATAGTAGCACCCTGCATGCCGGTCTACCAATACAAACGGATCTCGGCAATACATCTTGCCCGTCGGAAACGATTTGCCGGCAACCATGATTGCAGACTGCAACGATATGAACAGTGAAATAACGAATGTCTTCAACTTCATATACCTATGTTTGGTACAAAAATACGTATTTTCCGCGAATCCTTTGTATCTTTGCACGCATAAAAACACAAAGATGCAAGAACGTCAAATCGACAGAGTCAGGTATTTTAATGAGTTGGCAACAACCTGCGAAAAGTACTTTATGCCCTACATCTCCCTGTTCAAGCCCGTCGAACAAGGCATGCAGGTGTTGGAAATCGGCTGTGGTGATGGCGGCAATCTGCTTCCTTTCAGCCGCAAAGGATGCGAAGTAGTGGGTGTCGACATGGCACCTTCGCGCATCGAAGTGGCACGCGAATGCTTTCGCCATGCAGGAGCGAAAGGGCGTTTCATTGCTTCCGACATCTTCAAAATCACCGAGCTGGAACACCGTTTCGACCTCATCATCTGTCACGATGTGCTGGAGCACATCAACGACAAAAGCCTGTTTCTGACGAACGTGAGTAAATATCTCAGTCGCGGTGGCATGGTATTCATGTCTTTCCCTGCCTGGCAGATGCCTTTCGGCGGCCACCAGCAGATTTGCCATAACCGGCTGCTCTCGCACCTGCCCTTCTTCCATCTGCTGCCGCGGCCGGTCTACAAAGCCATACTCACCACAGCCCGCGAGCCGCTGGCCACCATCGACGAACTGATGAACATCAAGACCACACGCTGCCCCATCGAGCTTTTCGAGCGTCTTTCACGAAAGGCCGGATTCACAGTGTGCAACCGCCGCCTTTATTTCATCAATCCTCATTACGAAGTAAAATTCGGATTGCGTCCGCGACTCCTTGCACCTTTCATCGGAAACATCCCCTGGGTACGCAACTTCTTTACCACTTCCTGCTTTTATATCCTGCAGCCCGGCAGCAAGCAGGCTGCTCCCGCCGACCTTTAAAAAAGCATATCCGGCAGTCTTATCAGCATGACAAGAACTGCCGGAAGCAGATTAAGAAATTAATTTGTGTCCGTCTGTGAATTGCTTTTGCAGTCTCGGGGCAGGCTTTTTTTGCCCGTTGCAGGCTTGCCTGTGCCTTCAACGGCACACGCCACCTACTTACTGCCTATAAGTTCTCTTGATAGTCGATTTGTAATTTCTCTGCAAAGCTAAGGCAAAAGTCACGATAAAACCGTTCGGAAATGACAAATTCAAATTGCAGATTTGTACAAACCGCTCATCTTAACACTATTTCACGCGCACAGCCATTCTGCGGATAGCGGCACGAGGGCGGCAGGGGCAGAAAACGAGGAACGACACAGCTTTTCCTTTCTTCGTCGGCATTTCCACACCGGCTTTCTTACAGCACGGGTAGTGATTATTGCGGTTTCATCGAAAGAATCGGGATGAGTATGCAAAACCAAAGGGAGCAAATGGCAAACGGTGTGCTTTCTTTCGCGTGTCTACCGGACAGATGGCCGATTGCACCGATAATGCCGCCGATATTGAAGCAGACACGGCAATAGCAAAGCCCCGACACTTTCCCGTCAGGAAAGTGTCGGGGCTTTGCTGAAGATGCGTATTACGCCTATTTCAAAACCACCTTTTTCTTATTGACAATGTAAATGCCTTTGCCCGGAGTGTTGCCGGCCTTGCGTCCCTGAAGGTCATAGATTTCGTTGCCGGTCTGCTGATCTGTGGCGATATTCTTCACCGAAGTGGGGTCACTGCCTGCAATCACATAGGCCGAAGGCCTGCCTGCCGTTGTCTTTTCCAACCATATACCGAAGGCATTGCTATCGGTCTTGTCGGCTGTCAGGTCAAAGGATGTCCCTGCACCGTTCAGCAGATATTTGCCACCGGTGAGTGTTACCGGCATGAAGCTTCCATAGAGGGTGACATCATCGCCCTTTATACTTGCAGCTTTGCCGGCCATGGCAACGTCGGTTGCAGTGATGCTACGCACACCGTCTTCCTTGGCTTTGTTGCAGAAGAGGAACGGCACACCTGCTCCGATTTCATCGGTTTTATCGTCGAAAACTATGTAGTTGACACCATCTTTCTCCTCGGTTGCCTTGAAGGCTTTTATCTGAGTGTCAGCGGCAAGGTCGGACTGTTTGATGGCAAACGGAAGGGTCATTGCGTTGTTACCAGCCTTGTAGCTGAGGTTGAAGGTCAGTTTTTTGGCTGTAAAGTCCTGCGGGGCATAGAAGGGATGTGTGTTGTCGAGCACCATGTTGTGGCCCACATTGCCGGCAGCGATGACGTTTTGCATGGTTGTGAGCTGCTCGGGTGCGTTGTCTTCGGCCAGCACGGCGATGTCGTTATCCTTGAGCACCGGTATGGTGGCACTTTCGGTTTTGCCGTCGGTATAGCGCACAACAGGAGAATTTGTGCCGCGATATACATTCATCGTATAGTAGGTATCGGCCTTCTTGTTAAACATCTTGACGTCTGTGCCATCGGATTGTGCAGCCACCAATGTATATCCACCTTCCTTTACAAGGTAGGAGGGCAGCGAGAACTTCCTGCTGGCCGACACGTAGGCAAGATTGCCATCTTTGTCGTAGACCTTTATACCCACGGCGTTCTTGGCCAGGCTTGTGATGGTGACGTAGCCACGGGCGTCGACTACATATATGTAGCCCGAGGCCTCAAGATGCTTGGGGAAATCGGTATATTGCCCCATGTCATTGCGGCAGTTGGCCACCGAATAGCTTTCGAGAGTGCGCTTCACCTTGCCATCGCGTCCCATTTCATCGGCCACGCGGTCTTCCACAAAGATGATGTTGCCGTTGGGTTTTCCACAGGCTTTGATAGCTGCCTTGGTGTCGTCGATGTCTTTTTGTGTGGCCGTAACCAGCCATGTGGCATAGTCGCCCACCTGATATTTCTCTATAGGACGGAAGAAACCCCAGTATTCGAAGTATTCGGACAGGTCTTCACCTGCCACCTGGCTGCACACGCGGGCAAACTTAAGGTAGTCGTCCTTGGCATAGGTAATGGCCGGTGATGTGGGTTGCACGAGGGGCGATTTGCGAAGGGCTTTGAATACTTCCTGGTAGAATGTGGGGTGATTGCCCAGGGCATGATAGTAGAGATACAGCTGGAAGAACATGCGGTTCATGAGGCCTATGGTCTCGCGCTCGCTGTTTTTGCCGTAGAGTTCGAGCCACGAGAGTTTCTGCGGCATCCATTGTTGCATCTCCTGAATGTTCCAGTAGCGGGTGGTATACTTGCCGGTTCGATACATCACCATGTTGGAAAAAAGGTTGTTGGATACCTCAGTGGTGCCTACGATGCGTATAGCTCCCTGGTTGCTGTGTCCTATTTCGTGGGCCGGTCCCCATAGTGTTCCGTCGCCTTTTATCACGTTTTCATATTGCAGGATGTTGCCGGTAGAGTATTCGTTGTAGCCGGTATAATAGGATGTGGAGTACATGTAGCTGCCTTCTTTCGTTACGGTTGTACACTCCATCTTGTTGTTGAACTTGCGCGGATATATGTCTTCGTAGATGTCGGGATACTTGTCGCTCTTGAGGAGTCCCATGAGGTCGAGTTCCCAATAGGCTGTGCTGTCCCACACGGCCATGACTTCGGTGATTTTGTCGCGTACATTGTTTTTTACATAACTGGTGCTCATGTGCCAGTGGATATACTCGCCCATCACGTCGATGACGGGAGCCTTGAAGAGCCCGTCGGCTTTCATCTGTGACCAGTCCTTGTTGTTGTATTTGGTGCAGTCAAAGAATCCGTTGACACGTCCACCTTCTATATGTATGTCAAGATTGTTGTAGTTGGCAATGTCGGTGCCGTTCTTTGAGGTATACATGACAAACAGGTGGCTGTTGTCGACGGGAGCCACCACCACGTTGAGCCCTTTTGTCAGGGTCTTTGAGTAGTCTCCGAAGACGCTTGTCGTGCTGGATGTCTCTATTTTCAGCGTGGCTCCGGTGGGCACATTGCTGCCCACGAAGACATAAAGCACCTGGTTTTTGTCTGCAACGATGCCGGTGGGATTGTTTTGCCGGCCATAGGCCGACATTTTCAGCTGCTTGGCCCAGTATGAGGGGTCGCTGTAGATGCCGTAGGATGCCACGCGGAATTCTTTTTCCCACTTGGACCATGAGTTGTTCTTAATCTTGACTGCAGCCTCCTGTATGGCCGACGGCAGTTCGCTCATGGCCTGACGCAGGGCTGCATCGTCCATAGCCTGATATTCGCTTTTCAGCACGGTGCAGGCATCGTCGTCAAAGAATGTGGCCATCATCTGGCGGTATTTGCGCTCGTTGGTCTGCGCATCCTGCAGTGTCTGGAACTCTTTTTGTGCCGCTTCAATATCGGCTTCCGAGGGATTGACTTCCTGGAAATACCATACGGATGCCAGGTTGTCGGTGCCGTTGGATATATACCACCCTACTGCATTATAGCTTTGTGAGGCTGCGGTGTGCAGCACAATGGTCTTGTTGTCCACTATATTGTATCGCAGCTCGTAGGGGAAGTTGTTGTTGACGCTGAGGGTGAATGCTCCGTTGGGTGTGGTGTTGGTGCGATATTGGGTGCTGACCACTCCGCCCTGTTTGAGCAGGTAACGTCCGGTATATGCGTTTTTGATGTAGTATCCGGTTCCCTGCTTTTCGAGTGTCCAATACTGGGTCAGGTCGTCGGCTGCCTCATCGGTTGTCACCCCACGCGACGTGACTGTCTCTATGAGTGCACGGTTGTATTCGGGCGACATGATGCGATAGTACTTGCCTTCTTCCACAAGTGTGCTGCCTGTAAGGTGGTTGAAACGTTCCTTGATCTGGTCTTTCGTGATGTCGTCGGCGGCTTCAAACTTCCATTCGCTGCCTGTTGCTGCCGAACCATCACCGGCCGACCAGGGCACTACCTGCGCTGATGCGTCTTCGTGAAGGCAGGATGTGCCCGAAAAGTCGCTTTCCGAACTGATGTTATAATAGGTATCACCGGCCTTTTCAAGGTTCTTGCGGATGTAGAACGTGGCTTTGGCATTGTCGGTGGCATACTTGGTGCTCAGCTTGGTCTGTGGCTGCACATAGCGACCGTTGCCGATGTTGCGCAGCAGATATGTGGTACCTTTCTTTTCGACCAGCCACAACTGGTTGAAATCGTTGGCTTTCCTGGCCGAGACAATCAGCTCTCCGTTGCTGTTCACAGCCATAATCTTAGAGCTCGAGCGCCCGCTCGTCAGCCGGTAGGCCCCTGTCTGCGGGGTGGTTACAGCCGCTTCGACCCAACAGGCGAAGCACCATGTTACCAATGTAATGAGTAAACTTTTCATCTTCATATGTCAAGGTTTTATTGTGTTGTGACGCGCCTATTGCAAAGAGTCTTTGCAGATTGCTGCAAAGTTAGTTATTTCCAATTGTCTGCCAAACAGGTATGAAAGAATCTTCTTATCTTTGTGCTTAAAAAAGATGAAGACGTTACTGATTGTGGTGGGCAAGACCCAGAACAAGCATCTGTCGGCTCTGATGGACGACTATCAGGGACGCATCTGCCGCTATCTGCCGTTCGAGATGGAAGTGGTGCCTGACCTGCGCAACACACGCGGCCTGAATGCCGAGCAGCAAAAGGAACGTGAAGGCATCAACCTCTTGGCAAAGCTGCACGAGGGCGACCGGGTCATACTGCTCGATGAGCGGGGCAAGGAGAAAAGATCCGTAGAATTTGCCCATTTCATCGACAAAAATCTTCAAGGAAGCAGCCGTCGCATGGTGTTTATTATCGGCGGACCTTACGGTTTTTCCGACGATGTCTACAGGCGAGCCGACGAATATCTGTCGCTCTCGCAAATGACTTTTTCGCATCAGATGATACGCCTTCTGTTCCTCGAACAGTATTATCGGGCACTGACCATCCTGCATGGCGAACCCTATCACCACGAGACCGAACCTTCGGAAGCCATGACCCGCAAATAGGCTTCTGCCGCAACACCGGTTGCGATGTGTACATATCTTCCTTGCGACATGTACATGAAACAATGTGTGATATGTACAGGAAACAACCTGTGATATGTACAGGAAACAATGTGTGTCATGTACAGGAAACACCATGCATTGTGCCGGCACTCATCTGAAAGGCCCGGATATCACCACCCATGATGCACCGGCCGGAAGCTCCATCAGACACGCACATCAGCCCGAACAATCAGTTTAACATATTATTTTCGTCGTTGATGTTACATTTCTGTCTCAAAATCGTTTCAGATTAACATCTAATCGCTATCTTTGCAAACAGCTGTTGGCATACAAACACTAACACAAGCCGAATAGCGGCCACAGAAGCTATACCTTATTATATAAGGTAAATATTAGCTACAACCAATAATACGCAAAGACACCAAACAAACATTTATCAATACACACAATGTCAAATTTAAAAGATTGAAGCATGAGAAAGTATCTTATGATGCTGACACTACTCATGTTGAGTAGCTTCAGCCTGAATGCCATTGAATCGCATGCAAGCAAGGCTCCTGCACCGGAAGACAAGGTCTATACCTGGAGCATGGACGAGCCGTTGCTTACACGTGTGCTCAATGACGGTACGGGACAGATTGTCTCGAACGCACAGAGCGGCGGTGACGAATCGCCGGGTGACAACTCCAACTATGAGAACCTCATAGACGGAAACATCGAAACCTTGTTCCACTCTGTATGGTCAACAGACTTTGCAGCCGACGAGGCTCCCAAGACAGGTACGGGATATCACAACCTGCAAGTCAGGTTGGACGAGGCCGTGGACGTATTCTTCTTTCGTTACATAGGGCGAAACAACGACACCTATCACGACAACCCCACCCACATTGTCATTTATGCCACCAACGACGACGAGCTGGGAGCATCGCCCAAGTATGACGTGAGCCCCAACGACAAGTGGCAGTTCATCACCGAACTCAAGGAAGGGTTCCCCACCAACGCTGCAGGACTCTACACATCACCTGCAATCGTCATGAACGAAGCCTACAAATATATCCGCTTCGTAGTCAAGAACACCAACACCTGCAACACGGTATCCTGGCGCATGTTTACCTACCCGGACATCACCGGAGTCACCTTCAACGTGAGCGAATTCCAGCTGTATCCCGGCCACGAAGTCACCGAACCGTCACAACTGCTGCAAGTGCTTGTAGACAAAATCAAGGACGAAGGCCTGTCCATAGTAGCCGGCACCGACCCCGGATACTATCCGCAAGACAAGGCAGAAGCCTATCACACTGCCTACAACAAAGCCGAAGACGCACTGCTGACAGGCGACGGCGACATGGCAGCCATCTATGAAGAGCTCACCAAAACCTACAACGAAGCCAAGGAATCCCTCATAGGCATGACCAGCGGATACTACAACTTTATCAGTGCCTATGCCGGCTTTGAAGAGCAACAAGAAACACGCATGTGCATGCAGGCAGCCACACAAAGCACCCTGAGATGGAGAGCCTATAACGAAAAAGACGCCTACAGCCTGTTCAAAGTGACCGACCTGGGCGACGGAACCTTCACAGTGCAGAGCGTGGCAACACAGGAATACCTCTCTACCACACCGGGAACAGCCACCGTGCAAAAGACAGCCGTGGAAAGCACACCGCAGATATTCACATCGGTAGGCACACAGCAATGGCTCATAGCCAACACCGAAAACCCGCTGGGATATACAGTCGACGGAGTGTCGGGCGGCGCAGCCAAGACAGGAAACATCGTGACCTGGACCGGAGGTGTCAACACCACATCGTCGTGGTATGTTCACAAGATAACCGATGAAAGCCTTATCAAGGAAATCGAAGCCTCGGCCGAAAACCAGATAGCAGCCGACCTGCTCAACGAGCTGGTAAAGAGCTCAAAGGCCACACGGCAACTTGCCAACGACTATATTGCACTGCTCAAAGACGGTGATCAGATAAGCGGCAATGCCAACAGCCCCAGCGATGGAGGTCCGTTCAGCTTCCTCATCGACGGCAACATCAACACCTGCGTTCACTCGGAATGGAAAGCCGAATGGGCAGCACCCCAGATCGAAGGAAAAGGATGGCACAACCTGCAGTTCGACCTTCGCACACAAGTGAACAAAATCAAGTTCAACTATATCGGACGTAACAACACCAGCGGATGGACAGACTCGCCCAACTACATCTCCATCTACGCCACCAACGACGACGAACTGGCCAAGAGCACGGCTGCAGCCGACTCTACCTTGTGGACACTCATCACTGACCTGACCAAGGCAAATACCGACTTCCCGGCCAACGTTGCCGCGGCCAAGTTCGAATCGGATGTAATAGACTTGGGGTCAGACTACAGATATCTGCGCTTCGTGGTCAAAAACACCACCTGCGTGGACGGCGGCAACCGTAGCAACGCATTCGCCTCTCCCAGCGTGACAGGTATCACATTCAACCTGAGCGAACTGCAGATCTATAACGGCATTCCCGCACAGACTTCCGAATACTATACAGTGGAAGGCATGAAAGAAGCCTGTGACCACTACGACGAGCTGGTAAAGGCCGCAGCCGAAAAGATTGCCAACCTCACAGCCACAACAGCCGATGTGGCAGCCCTCGAAGCAGCAGTTGAAAAGATCAAAGAGCTGTATGTGGACCGCACGGTTATCAAGGAAGAAATGGTGAAGACACTGAAAGAAGCCAACACCATCTATAACGACGTGGTTTCCTACAAGATGATTACCAACGCAGCCAACAACGAAGGAGGCCAGGTATCGGTCAACTCGACCAACGGAAAAGCCCTGAGCTACCTCATCGACGGCGACAGCGAAGACGGTGAAGCCATATTCCATTCACAATGGGCCGACGGTGATGCGGCATCAATGAAAGACAAGGACATGACAGAAGACAAATGGAAGGAATACAATGAAAAGAACGGTGGAACCGGCATCGGCTACCACAACATACAGTTCCGCCTGAATGTGCCCGAGTCAAAGTTCAACTTTATGTTCATCACCCGCAACAGCGGCACATGGTCTGACACACCCAACTACATCAAGATACTCGCCACCAACGACGAGCAGCTGGGAGCCAGCACCGACAATGCCGACGAATCGAAATGGGACGAGATAGTGACCATGGCCGACAAGTCGTACTATAAGGAGACCTACAACCGCGAACTTCCCGACAACGTTGTGGATACCAAGTTCCCCACACGTGGCGCATCTCACGTTACATACAACTCATCCGACATCGACATGGGCAAAGACTACAAGTACATACGCTTTGTGGTTCTCGGCACCAACAACGCAGACCTTGACGGACAAGACCGCAATATCAACCGCGTGTTCAACAGCCCCGACATCACAGGTATCTCGTGGAATCTCACCGAATTCCAGCTCTACGGACGCGGAAGTGCAGCTCTTGTCAACAGCATTCCCGGCATGAAAGAAGCCGCAGAAAAGCTGAAAGCAGTGCTCGACGTAGACAACAACCTGGACGAAACAGCCTACACACAGCAAACCATCGAAGAGCTCCAGAACGCACTTGCAGGAGTCAAGGCCCTCTATGTTGACCGTACGCAACTGGCAAGCATGATGGACACACTCGTGCGCAAAGGACGCAAGCTCTACAGCAGCGTAGTAGGTTCGCGCCTTATATATAAGGAAGACCAGATGAGTGCCAACAGCTCGCAACCCAGCCAGGGCGGCTCACTCGCCAACCTGATTGACGACAACTACAACACTGTATTCCACAGTATATGGTACAACTCCAATGAGGACGGGCAAGACTTCGGTATGAAATCACCTAACATTACCGTGAGTGAATGGGAAGATCTCATGAACTCTAACCCTACAGCCTATCCACATACAGGCACAGGATATCACAACTTGCAAGTTCAATTTGAGCACCCCGTAAGCAAATTCTTCTTTGAATATACGGGACGAAACAACGCAACATGGAGCGATTCTCCCACACAGATAGCTATCTTTGCCACTAACGATGACCAGCTCGGTGCCAGCACCGACAATGCCGACCAAGACTCGTGGGACAGCATTACCGAACTGAACGAAGGTGCCAAAGCCAACAGCGCACTGGCATACTTCCGCTCCGACAACATAGACCTGGGCAAAGAATACAAGTATGTACGGTTGGTTGTTAAACGTACCACCAACTCCAGCCGTCCTGAAAGCGAGGCCGACCGCATCAACCGCTTGTTCCGTTCACCCGAAGTGACCGGCATCACATGGAATGCTTCAGAATTCCAGATGTACGAACTCGGCGACAGAGCACAGGTGAACTACGTTGACGGCATGAAAGAAGCCGCCGACAAGCTCTATCAGGAAATAGCAGCGACGGAAAACCTCAAAGACCAGGAATTGTCGATGAAAGCATATCAGGGACTCAAGAATGCCGTCAACGACGTGCTGGCCCTCTATGCCGACAATGCAGCCCTGAAGATTAAACTCGGCGAAATCGAAGACGAACTGGCCGAAGCCGAAGTAGACCCATCCAAGGTTGCCTATGCACCCGACCAGAATGTCATTGATGAACTGCAGACAGCTCACGACAATGTGCAGAACAGTGTAAGTGACAAACCGACAAAGGCCGAGATAGACGGACTTATCGAAACCCTTGAAAAGGCTCGCGAAACCTATGTTTCCAAGCTGAACACCGTACAGCCCGACAAGTGGTACTATATCACCTGCGCATCTGAAGGCTTCTACTCTGACGGCGTGGCTCTCTACATGAACACAGCTAACAATGGTGACGTGATCAACTGGAAAGGCGCAGACGATGCACAGCCCTACGAGGGACAGGCTTCTGCCATGTGGCGCTTCGTGCCCATAGAAGGCAAGACGGGCGAATATGCCATCCAGAACTTCTTGACGACACACTACATAGGAGCCTATCGCGGCAAAGGCGATACCAACCGTCCGCTGATATGCAATGCCGACACTGCCGCATATATCGTCAAATATATCTCCAAAGGCAAGGTGGCTATCATCTCACAAGAAGAAAGCAACACCGAACCCTGTGGCTTCCATGCACAAGAAGGTGACAAACTGCTCGTGTCCTGGTCGACCAATTCGGCAGCTTCTGAATGGGCTCTCACCGAAATCGAAGATGACATGGCTTCTATCTATATGCCGCAAAACAGCATGCAGCTACTTACATTGCCATTCAACATGGAGGAAGAAGGTGCTACCTTGGCAGACCTGAACCCTGACGTGACAACCTACACGCTGAAGAACCTTACCATCGATGAGGAAGGCAAGACCATCGTTGAACTGACAAAAAAGAACACATTCAAGGCAGGTGAGCCGTTTATCATTACCGTAGGCAACTACGAGGAGTATGACAGCAGCATCAGCGAATCCATGCCGATAGTATTCCCGCGCTACAATGACCTGTTCACCGAAGCTCTTACCGTAAACGGATTAGTAGGTACGTTCGACAAGATTGCACTCAACAAAAAGCGCATGGGCTATGTAACATACGACGGAATCCACTTGACGACAAGCAGCACTGTAATCAACGGCCTGAGCGGATATATCAACCCGACATTGGTTGAACCGCAGGAAGGTGAGACAGACCTGCAAATCGTAATCAACGGTAAGATTGATGCCATCAAGACTGTTGAAGCAGTGAAGAGCACCATCGTGAATGTCTACACCATAGACGGCAAACTCGTAAGACGCAATGTAAAGACTTCGGAAGCAACCAAAGGCTTGAAGAAAGGACTCTACATTGTAGGCAAAAAGAAAGTTGCCGTTAAGTAATACTGCAAACAACGAAAGGCTAAAGCCTTACAAACAATAATCGGGTGTGCCAAATGGCACACCCGATTATTGTTTACAGCAACAGCTATAGCATTAGAATCATTCAGCAAACTGCACTTGCCTGCATTACAATAGTTCTCTGTGTGTATATCGACTGTGTCGATATACACACAGAGAACTATTCACCCCAATTGGCACGGTCAAGGCTGCGGTAGCCTACAGCCTCTGAAACATGATATCCGGTAACCAATTCGCTACCTTCAAGGTCTGCAATAGTGCGAGCCACTTTAAGAATCTTCTCGTAAGCACGAGCCGACATACTGAATCTCTCCATTGCCATACGCAGTATGCGAATGCCGCTCTCGTCAGGTTGGGCATAAATCTGTAGCAATTTGGAACTCATTTGTGCATTGCAATAAACGTGCGGTACATGCTTGAAACGCTTGGTCTGCAATTCACGTGCTGCCATGACATTACGCCTTATCTCGGCACTGTTTTTACCCGGAGATGCCGATGACAAATCATTGAATGAAAGCGGAACCACTTCGCACTGAATGTCTATACGGTCAAGCAATGGACCGCTTATCTTATTCATATAACGCTTTATCTGACCCGGAGAGCATTCGCAACGATGCTTGGGATCATTGTAGTAACCACACGGACAAGGGTTCATGGCGGCCACAAGCTGGAAACTGCATGGAAGCTCTATGTGATATTTGGCCCGATTGATAGATATAACTCGATCCTCCAAAGGCTGTCTGAGCGTCTCAAGTGCCGTACGGCTGAACTCGGGAAGCTCGTCAAGAAAGAGCACACCATTATGAGCCAATGATATTTCGCCCGGACGAAAAGTCGCCCCTCCACCAATCAGTGCAACGTCTGAAATGGTATGGTGGGGACTGCGAAAAGGCCGCTGCGAAATAAGAGATACTTGTGAAGGCAACATGCCGGCTACGGAATGTATTTGAGTTGTCTCTAAGCTTTCAGACAATGACAATGGCGGCAAAATGGTAGGCATACGCTTTGCCATCATTGACTTTCCGCAACCGGGACTGCCTATGAGTAGCATATTATGACCTCCGGCAGCAGCTATTTCAAACGCACGTTTCACACTTTCTTGACCGCGAACCTCACTAAAGTCTGTTTCAAAATCTGTTTGATGACAATAAAACTCTGCGCGAGTGTCAATTTCAGTCTGCTGCAACGAATCTTCGCCATTCAAGAAATCGACCACTTCAACAATATGGCGTGCTCCATAGACCTTCAGTCGATCAACTACAGCGGCCTCGCGGACATTGGCCACAGGGACTATCAAGTTCTCGAAGCCTCTCGCACGAGCCTCAATGGCAATTGGGAGGCATCCGCATATGGGACGCAGTGTCCCATCAAGCCCCAACTCTCCAAGTAAAAGCGTTTTGTCGAGCTTGTCATTGCCAACAATGCCGGCACAGACCATCATTGCTATGGCAATTGGCAAATCGTAGGACGTGCCTTCTTTTCGCAAATTGGCAGGAGCTAAATTAATAATGATAGATTGCTGCGGGTGTTTGTAGCCACTGTTGGAAATGGCACTCGTCACCCTACTGTAACTTTCGCGTATTGCCGTATCAGGCAATCCTGATATCAGAAGCTTTTGGCCACGATAAGTATTTACCTCGATTTCAATGATGGTTGCAACCAACCCATTGACTGCTGCACTGAATAAATGTACTAACATAGTAGACGTTTATCGTTTGAAAGCCTTCTGCAACGCCGATTCCAAATCCTTATCGTTCATATCGCGCCCTATAATGCGCCCTTGACGATTAACAAGTATATTGGAAGGTAGATAGCGCACCCCAAAAGCATGAACCAACGGAGACTGCCACGACATCCGGTCACATATGATATATCCGGGTATTGAGTCTGTCCTGACTCGCCGCAAGGTCTCAATTGTATCTGCGTCAAGAGAAATATTGATGACTTGCAAGCTATCAAGGTAACGTCGCAAGACTGAGCGCTGCGTACGCATGGGATCGGTCATCTCTGAGCTCCATGTTGCCCATAGCGTAATAAGTGCATAGTGATTTTTGATAGTGGCATTGTTGACTTTCTTCCCCTCTGTGGTAACAGCTGAAAATGCAGGCAACTTGTTTCCACTACGGCAATTCAATTGCCCTGACAGCCTGCGTTGCAGCACTTGAAGCGAAGAACGTCCGGGCGCGTTACGTAACATAAGACGCATAAGCTTACTTATACGGGCATAATCAGCTTTCTCATCTGAAAGGAAATATTTCTCCAATACAGCCATTGATGCGTAACTTGCCGGATTGTGAATGATAAATTCTTCAGCCATGCGTTTTACTTCTCCGGGTGATTTCTTTATAATAGAACGGCGAAAGTCTGAAAGAGCCTCGTTCTCATCAGAGCCGGAAATACGTGTTGAAAGCAAATTATTAGCATCACCTTTGATAGAGATTGTCTTTCCGGGAATGGCGATAATAGGCATTTGCAAGAAATTAGGGTACTGCACGGTAAGCAATACCGTATCGTATAATTCATGCGTAAAGCTGAACGAGCCATCAGATATACGAATCGTATCAAAGCTTCCCCAAGCAGGGTCTGTACTAAACACATAGAATTGCCCATCTTGCAAATGGCGAAAGCTACCTTTAACTGTAACCGAATTGCCGCCTTTGCTGCATGCCGTGACAAGTAGGACTAATAGAGCTATAAGGCCGGAAAGAGATTTTCTCATCATGGTGTGACGGTGTTAAACAATAAGGTCCGCTCTTTTTCTGAGCGGACCTTTTATTGTAAGCGGTTTTCCGCTTGATTCCTCAATTTAGTTATTTGCTCGTCAATGTTTTGAACGTAGCATCATTCTGAAGCTTTGCAAACTCCAAGTCCTTAGAAGCATAGTCGGCCAAAGTGGCATCCTTTGCTATTGCATCACGCAGGTTGTCGATAACCAAGCTGTTGTTGTTAGTGCGAGCTGCTATGATAGCTTTCAGGTAACTTGTCATGGCATCTTTCTTCTGTACGGCTGCCAATGTCTCTGCACCCTTCATGTAATCCTTTGCAAGTATTTGTGCCAAGGCTGCACTGTTGCTCTTCGTATTGCCGAATGATTTAACAGCCTGTGCATAATTACCCTGCTTCAAATACATATTTCCAAGAGCTTCATTCAAAGCTGCACTACCACTGCCTTTCGACAAGTAGGTTTGGGCAGTTGCAAGATCGTTCTCCAGCAGTGAAATCAAGCCAAGGTTTACATTAGGTTCTGCAGCATTAGCCTTTACAGACAATGCTTTCTTCAAGTAGTCTTTGGCTTCACTATACTTACCATTGGCATAGGCCATTGTAGCCAAGTCATTGTAAGCACGATAATCATTGGGATAAACCTGAGTAGTTTTCTTGTAGATGTCTTCCTTTTCATTAGCTTTGTCAGTCAGCGTAGCATTGTAGAGCAACTCTTCAACGCTCAACTTGGTGGCATCAGATTTGAATTGTGCCTGTATTTCTTCGTCGCTACGACCAATCAAATTATAGTTGATTGTCATGCGAGAACGGCGCAGTTGCGGAAGAATCTCTTTGGCCAAGTCAGTGAATGCGGCAGACAAGTTGCGTATTTGGTGCTCACGTTCTTCTGGATCCTGATACATAGAAAGGACACGCAAGATAACTTCCTTGTCTTGCATATTGGATTGAGAAACCAATTCTTTAAAGCCGTCCCAGTCTTCTGCGGTATATTTTGTATCCACATTAGCATCCAAACGTACTTTCTTGAGTTGGTCCTTAACATATTTATCCGTTGATTTCTGACGGTTCTTAGCCACTTGAGTATTCAGCTTCATACCACCATCAGGTGATGCATATGCCGAGATTTCGATATTTTCCAAAGCCTTGCGTTCTTCATCAGCCTGAATATCCTTTAATGTTTGGATGAACTGCTGAACAGAAACTCCTTTCAATTCACTGTTTCTGATCTTAGCTTGCTGAATCAAGAACTTGATGCTTGCTTCTTGTTTCTGTTTGATTACATGCTGATAAGCATCGGGTGCAAAAGCAGTTCCGGCACTCTTCAGTGTGCGATTAACCAATTCGGACGTAGAGATTACGCCTTCGCCGATCTTTACATCGGGGATCTTGACTGTTTTCTTGCCTTTCTTTGCATTGAAAGTCAGGTACAAGTCACTTTTCTCCATCTCTGGAACATACTTGAAGTTGGCCTTCATTGTGTAGTTACCTCCTACACGGTAGGAAATGGTTTGAGCATTACCTTCCACCTTTTCTCCTTGGAACGTGGCCGGTTCACTTTGAGCACTTCCTCCTTGCCATTTCAATACGGGAGTAACAGTTACTGTAGCCTTTTTCTTCATATATTTCTGAGGAAAACGGCCATTAATGGTTACAGGAACCTGACCGCCCACAGATTCAAGCGGAGAGGGATTGATAGAAAAATTGTCTGATGACAATGCGCCCATCTTGCTGCATGAAGTTGTAAGCATAGCTGCAGCAGCTAATGTCAGCGTCAAGTACAATTTACTTTGCATAGATTAAAACATTTAGCGTTTAACTTTGGGGCAAAGTTACACAAAATCATTAGACAAGTGCGTCATTTTCGCGTTTATTTTGTCACATTTTTCTGAAAACATGCGGCTTTACGAGGAAAATGGCAATTCCACTGACCAAAGAGCTATGTATATTAGTTTGCAGGTGGTTGCTTCTGCTGTGACTTTACCCGTATAAGGGTCAAGCCGTCGCGTAGTGGCAGAATCACTTTTTCCACCCGTTTGTCTTGCGCGACAAAATCGTTAAATGCACGTATTCCTTGTGTTTGTGCGTCATGATCGTATTTAGAATCTACGACATGTCCATCCCACAGCGTATTGTCTGCCAATATGAATCCGCCATCTTCAAGTATCTCTAACGCCATTTCGTAGTATTCTATATACTGACGTTTGTTACCGTCTATAAATACCATGTCGAAACGCTCGCTTTTGTCCAATTCCGTTAATACATCCCCTATCCTAAATTCGACATGTTCGGCCCATGGTGATTGCTCCAAGCGCGTTCGGGTGAAGTCTTCCAGTTCGTCATTTATCTCGTAAGTGACTATCTTTCCATTGTCAGTTAAGGCCGAAGCCATGCAGAGTGCAGAATAACCTGTATAGGTCCCAATCTCCAATATGCGGTGCGGACGTATCATCTGTACCACCATTCTCAAAAAGCACCCTTGCAGATGCCCGGAAGCCATGTGGGAGCGAACAAGATAAATGTTGGTTTCCCTGTACAGGCGAGTCATATAGGGATTCTCTTCGTCTATGTGAGACAGTATATAGTCTTCCAAATCCATGCCGGCAGAATAGCGTCTCAGCTTTGTTTCTTGTAGTCTGCAAGTGCTTCGATTGCAAGGCGGTAGCCATTCATTCCAAAGCCGCAGATAACTCCTTTGCAGGCGGGAGATATCATGGAGTGGTGGCGAAATGCTTCGCGCTGGAAGACGTTTGATATATGCAGCTCCACCACAGGTGTCGTAATGGAACGGATGGCATCATGAAGCGCTACGGATGTATGCGTGTAGGCACCTGCATTAAGGATGATGCCATCATAGCTAAACCCTACCTCGTGTATCTTATCAATCAGGAACCCCTCCACGTTACTTTGGAAGTAATCGATTTGTATCTCAGGGTAAGCTGCCCGCAATTGGCTCAGGCAGGTATCAAAGCCCTCGCTACCATAAATCTCGGGTTCGCGCACACCAAGCAGGTTCAGGTTGGGACCGTTAATTATTTGTATTCTCATAGATGCTATTCTTTCCGATTTTGCTACTTTTGCTCCATTAGTGGCAAAGTTATGAAAAATATCTCCAAAACTGCGACATCCGACGGTAATAATCTTGACGGCATCCGCTCTGCCGAGCGTGAAGGACTGTTGAAACGTTACCATAGTTACCTGCTTTTGGAAAAGTCTTTTTCGGGCAATACGGTGGATGCCTACATGCGCGATGTGGAGAAACTGTTTGTTTTCCTTGGCAACTCGGGTCTACAGCCGCAAGATGCCCGCATCGATGACCTCAGAGCGTTTGCTGCAGGCCTGCACGACATAGGCATAGAGCCCCGTTCGCAAGCCCGCATCCTAAGCGGTGTGCGTTCGTTCTATCGCTTCATGATGTTGGAGCGCCTTATAGAAGACGACCCTTCCGAGCTGCTTGAATCCCCCAAGATCGGCTTCCATCTGCCATCGGTCCTTTCGGTTGAAGAGATAGACCGCATGCTTTCGTGCATCGACCTTAGTAAAAAGGAAGGGCAGAGAAACCGGGCTATCATTGAGACACTTTATAGTTGTGGCTTGCGTGTCAGCGAGCTTTGCCATTTAAAAATTTCCAATCTGTATTTGCAGGAGGGCTATATCCGCATATTCGGGAAGGGCAACAAGGAACGTCTTGTGCCTATTTCACAGCGTGCCGTCAAGGAGCTGCAAAACTATTTCATTGACCGCAACATGCTGGATATACCGCCCGAATATGCCGACTATGTGTTCATCACCGTTCGCCGGCATACCAAAAACATCGGACGTATCATGGTTTTCTGCCTCATCAAAGCCTTGGCAAAGGCTGCAGGGATTGACAAAGACATCAGTCCCCACACACTTCGCCACAGCTTTGCCACTCATTTGTTGGAAGGAGGTGCCGACTTGCGTGCCATCCAGGCCATGCTTGGACACGAGAGCATTGCCACAACCGAGATCTATACCCACATAGACCGTTCGCGCCTGCGTCAGGAGATTTTGGAGCATCACCCGCGCAACTTTGCCTACATGAAGCAGGCATCGTCCCACGGGAATGGCGGATAGACACGAAAGAGCCTGCCTGCATTCGGCACCGATGCCTTTCTTCACTGCCATAAAAAGCCTGAGGTTTATTGGCTTTCTCGAAACTTTCCATTAATTTTGCTCTTGATTCGAACTTTACGAAGACTATACCATGAGCATAACATCTCTTATACGTCCTTATTTCGAAAGCCGCTACCGCCATTCCGAGCAGTGCGAACGAAACGCTGATGATGTGCAACACCGTCTGTTGCAAAGACTGTTGAAACAGGCAGCCGGCACAGAATGGGGACAAAAATATCACTATGACGGCATCCGCAACTACGGGCAATTTGCCAAAGATGTGCCGGTATGCACCTACGAAGACCTGAAAGGCTATATCGACCGTATGCGACATGGCGAGAAGGACATACTGTGGCCGGGCCGCATAAAGTGGTATGCCAAGTCGTCGGGCACCACCAATGACAAGAGCAAGTATATACCCGTGAGCCAGGAAGGGCTGCAAGGCATCCACTATGCCGGCGGAAAGGATGTTGTGGCCTATTATCTTCACAACAATCCCCAAAGCAGACTTTTCGACGGGCGCGCACTGATTCTGGGCGGAAGTCATGAACCCAACTACAACGTTCCCGAGAGTCTGGTGGGCGACTTGAGTGCCATCCTGATTGAAAACATCAATCCCCTGGCCAACATGGTAAGGATACCGCCCAAGAAGATAGCCCTGCTGTCTGACTTCGAAACCAAGCGCGACCTCATAGCACGTATGGCCATGAACAAGAACGTCACCAACCTGAGCGGTGTTCCTTCGTGGATGCTTTCCGTGCTGAGCCGCATGTTGGAACTTGCAGGCAAGGACCATGTCACCGACATCTGGCCTAATCTTGAAGTGTTCTTCCACGGAGGGGTAGCCTTTACGCCCTACAGGCAAACCTACGAAAAGCTCATTCCTTCGGACAGGATGCACTACATGGAGACCTACAATGCCAGTGAAGGATTCTTCGGGCTCCAAGACGATCCATCCGACAAGGCCATGCGCCTGATGACCGGCTACGGGGTCTTCTACGAGTTCATTCCGCTTGAGGAAGTGGGCAAAGACCATCCCCGGGTGCTGCCGTTATGGGAAGTCGAGACCGGAAAGAACTATGCCATCGTCATCACTACCACGTGCGGACTATGGCGCTATCAGATAGGCGACACCGTGAAGTTTACCTCCGTACGTCCCTATAAGTTTGTCATCAGCGGCCGCACCAAGAGCTTCATCAATGCCTTTGGCGAGGAGCTCATCGTAGACAATGCAGAGAAAGGGCTGGCCGAAGCATGCAAGGCAACAGGAGCCATAGTCAGCGAATATACCGCTGCCCCCATCTTCATGGATGCCAATGCCAGATGCCGGCATCAATGGATGATAGAATTCCGTGTAAAGCCCGATTCCGTGGAGCATTTTGCCACCGTGTTGGACGAGGCATTGCAGAAAATCAACTCCGACTATGAGGCCAAACGCAGCAAAAACATCACCTTACAGCCGTTGGAGGTCATTACGGCCCGCACCGGCCTCTTTGACGATTGGCTGAAGGGGAAAGGCAAGTTGGGAGGCCAGCACAAGGTGCCTCGCCTCTGCAACAACAGGAACATCATGGACGAACTCATCGGCCTGAACAAGTAACAGCAAGCACATGAAGCTAAGCCGCCTACTCAGCATTCTCTTTTTTGCCACATTGCTCGCCTTAGGATGTGCAAGCCCCGGAAGTCCCGATGGCGGGCCTTACGACGAAACGCCTCCGATGGTGGTCGGCTCAACCCCTAAATATGGCAATCTCAACACTAAGAGCAAGAAAGTGGAGATCTACTTCAACGAATTTGTCAAAGTGGAGAATGCCTCGGAAAAAGTCGTGGTAAGTCCGCCACAGCTGAACCAGCCCGAAGTAACCGGTCTGGGAAAGAAAATCAAGGTATCCCTACAGGACTCGCTGAAAGACAACACGACCTACACCATAGACTTCTCGGATGCCATCGTCGACAATAACGAGGGAAACCCCTTAGGACATTACACATTTGTGTTTTCAACCGGCAACACCACAGACACCATGGAAGTGGCAGGCAAGGTGCTTAATGCACAGAACCTGGAGCCCGTTAAGGGAATTTTGGTGGGTCTTCATAGCGACACCACAGACTCGGCTTTCCTGAAACGTCCTTTCATGCGTGTGGCACGCACCAACGGGAGCGGCGAATTCATCATAAAAGGTGTGGCTCCCGGCCGATACCGTGCCTATGCCCTCGAGGATGCCGACGGCAACTTTGTCTTTTCACAAAAGAGCGAACGCATTGCCTTTCTGCCCAAAGTGTTCGAGACGGGCAGCTATCCCGACGTGCGTCCTGACACGGTTTGGCACGACAGCATCCACATTGACAGCATCCGCATTGTTCACTTCACCCATTACACCCCCGACAATCTGGTGTTGATGGCCTTCCTGGAAAGCCATCAGGAAAGGCATTTGCTGAAGACCGAAAGGCCGGTGCCTGAGCATTTCGATGTGTATTTCACGGCACCGTCTGCCGAGATCCCGAAGCTGAAAGGGCTGAATTTCGATGAGAAAGATGCCATTGCTCTGGTACGCACCCAGGGCAACGACACCCTTTCCTATTGGTTGAAAGACACGGCACTTGTACACCAGGACACCCTGCTGGCCACTTATACCTATCTGGAAACCGACACCACAGGACAGATGGCCGAGCGCACCGACACCATCAGTTTCGTATCCAAGATTTCGCGGGCCAAGCAGTTGAAACTGCAGGCCGAGCAGGAAAAGAAGTGGAAAAAGGAACAGGAGAAGCTGAAAAAGAAGAACCAGCCCTATCAAACCCGTATGCCTGTGCCTCCGTTTGAGCTGAAGCTCACCGGCACAACCACCATAGCTCCCGACGAGAACCTTACACTGGTGGGCAAAGAACCTATCGCATCCATCGACACAACCAAAATACATCTGCAGCTGCGCATCGACTCAGCCTACCATGAGGCCGGCTATCTGTTGAAGCCACATCCCTTATCCCTGTTCCGCGCAACCCTATATGCCGAATGGCGTCCCCAGCAGGAGTACCAGCTGGTTATCGACTCAGCAGCATTCATTAATATATATGGTCAGGCTTCGAATGCCCAGAAATACAACATCAGTGTGCCCAGCCTCGACACCTACGCCTCACTGTTTCTCAACCTCAAGGGTGTGGAAGACTCCACGGCCGTTGTGGAGCTTCTCAGCACGGCCGACAAACCGTTGCGGAGTGTGAGGAGCAAGAACGGACGTGCCGAATTCTACTTTCTGAAACCCGGAAGCTACTATGTGAGGCTCTTCATCGACCGCAACGGCAACGGCAAATGGGATAGTGGCGACTACGAATCCGGCACATTGCCCGAAGAGACCTATTATTATCCTCACAAGCTCAATCTACGTGCCTTATGGGACGTAGAGCAGGACTGGGACATCAGGGCCGTGCCCATTATCAAGCAGAAGCCGCTGGAGATCACCAAACAAAAGCCCGACAAGAAGAAAACAATCCAAAATAGAAATGCGCAACGTGAAAGAGACAAGAACCGGTAGTGTGTGGGCATTGGTGATGGCCTTGAGCCTCGTCCTATCGGCAGCAAGAGCCCAGAGTGTGGACAACACGGCTTTCAAGAGCGGAGAGACGCTACAATACGACCTGTACTACAATTGGAAATTCGTGTGGGTCAAGGCAGGTTCGGCTTCGATGAGCATCACCTCGACCGTCTACAACGGGCAGCCGGCCTATCGCACACGCCTGCTCACACGCGGCTCGTCGCAGGCCGACAGATTCTTTGTGCTGCGCGACACACTCACAAGCATCGTGACACAGGCCGACATGTTGCCACGCTACTACTCCAAGACCGACCTTGAAGACAAGTCATATCGCCAACGCAACGTATGGTTCAGCTACAGCAACGGCCAGGCTCATGCACGTCAGCGATATATCAATCCACACGGCGTGGTGAGCTGGAAGACAGAGAGCGACAACCTGTGCATCTTTGACATGCTGAGCATCATGCTGCGTGCACGCTCGTTTGACACATCGGGCTACAAGAAAGGACACAAGATAAAATTCACCATGACCGACGGCGACGGCATCAGCACGCAGACCCTCATCTACCGGGGCCGGAAAAACCTGAAGATGAAGAACGGCAATGCCACCTACCGTTGCCTGGTGCTCTCGTTTGTGGAATACGAGAAAGGCAAGGAAAAGGAAGTGGTTACATTCTATGTTACCGATGACAAGAACCACATTCCCGTAAGGCTCGACCTTTTTCTCCGCATAGGCACAGCCAAAGCCTATCTGGTGGGACACAAAGGAGTGCGCAACCCCATAACCTCGAAAATCAGGTAGCTGCAACTCGGCTCCGGCACACTGCCTGTTGCGATGTGTACAGATTGAAGTTGCGATATGTACATATCGCAGGTCACGATGTGGCTGATTGCAGAGTGTTTCATGTACATGAAACACATTGTGATATGTACAGGAAACAACCTGTTTCCCCTATAGAGAACACCCTGTTTCATGTGCATGAAACACACAGCAGCCCCAAAGACCTCAGCAAAGGACTGTTGATGTTTTGTCCTGAGATAAAAAATAAGTAACTTTGCGCATTGAAACAAGTTAACATCAGAACACACGGATTATGGGATTACAATGCGGCATAGTGGGCCTGCCCAATGTGGGCAAATCGACCCTTTTCAACTGCCTGAGCAATGCAAAGGCGCAGGCAGCCAACTTTCCTTTCTGCACCATAGAGCCTAACGTAGGAGTCATCACCGTGCCCGACGAACGGTTGCAGAAACTGGCAGAACTGGTACATCCGGGCAGAATCGTGCCCACCACAGTCGAAATAGTGGATATTGCCGGCCTCGTGAAAGGGGCCAGCAAGGGTGAAGGCTTGGGCAACCAGTTCCTGGCCAACATACGCGAGACCGATGCCATTATACATGTGTTGCGCTGCTTCGACGATGAAAACGTGACCCATGTCGACGGAAGCGTAGACCCCGTGCGCGACAAGGAAATCATAGATGCCGAACTACAGATAAAAGACCTCGACACAGTTGACAACCGTCTGCGCAAGGTTGAAAAGGTGGCCCAGATGGGCGGCGACCAAAGTGCCAAGACAGAATATGCCGTGCTCACAGCCTACAAGGCCGCCCTCGAGAAAGGGCTCTCGGCACGCACCGTCACTTTTGAAAAGAAAGAAGAGATACAAGCAGCACGCAACCTGTTTCTGCTCACGGCCAAACCTGTACTCTACGTATGCAACGTTGACGAAGCCAGTGCAGCCACAGGCAACCAATATGTAGAAGCAGTGCGCGAGGCCATCAAGGACGAACATGCCGACCTGCTCGTGGTGGCAGCAAGAACCGAGGCCGACATTGCCGAACTCGAAACCTACGAAGAAAGACAAATGTTCCTTCAAGACGTCGGACTGACCGAATCGGGGAGCAACCGCCTGATAAAAGCTGCCTACAGACTGCTCAATCTCGAGACTTTCATCACAGCCGGCGAAATGGAGGTTAAGGCATGGACCTATCGCAAAGGATGGAAAGCACCCCAGTGTGCCGGAGTCATACACACCGACTTTGAAAAAGGATTCATCAGGGCCGAAGTCATCAAATATGACGACTACATCAAGTATGGCAGCGAAGCCGCAGTGCGCGAAGCCGGACGGCTCAACGTGGAAGGCAAGGACTATGTAGTGCAGGACGGCGACATCATGCACTTCCGTTTCAACGTATAAACACACCCTTCACCATGCTTTCGTTCATCAACTGGTCGCCCGACATCATCGCCTTCCACATCTTCGGGTTTCCCATACGCTGGTATGCCCTCTGCTGGTGCACGGCCCTCTATCTGGCCTACCTCAACATGCACCGTCTGTATCGCCAACAGAAAATCAGCGATGCCCTGTTCGAGCCCATCTTTGTCTACTGCTTTCTGGGTGTGCTCATAGGAGCTCGTCTGGGCCACTGCCTGTTTTACGAACCCGGATACTTCCTTACCCACCCCGTGGAAATGGTGCTTCCCATACGCCGCTTTGCCGACGGGTGGAAAATAGTTGGCTATGAAGGACTGTCAAGCCACGGCGGAGTCATAGGACTCCTCATAGCCATCTGGCTCTATTGCCGGAAAACGAAGATGAACATCATGCACGTTCTCGACAACATGGGCATAATAACACCCCTCTCGGCAGCGTTCATACGACTGGGAAACCTCATGAACTCAGAGATAGTAGGCAATGCCACCGACCTGCCATGGGGCTTTATCTTTGCACGCAACGGCGAAGACTTTGCACGCCACCCCGCACAGCTCTACGAAAGCATCGCCTATCTGCTCTTCTTTATAGCCATACAGATAGTCTACCACCATAAGAAAGACAAGGTGGGATCGGGATATTTCTTCGGACTGTGCCTTACATGCATCTTCACCTTCCGCTTCTTCATCGAATTTATCAAAGCAAACCAGGTGGCAGCCGAAGCCGACTTTATCATCAACATAGGCCAGCTGCTCAGCCTGCCCCTCGTGGCAATAGGCATCTACTGCCTCAGAGGCGGCAAGTATTGCAGGCTGCTCGCAGAGAAAAAATGATACGCATCATTGCCTCGGCCATCGCCATTCTCACAGCAGCCTCTGTCTGCCCTGTCATGGCCAAAAGCCATGACAAAACTCCACACGTTCCCCAGAGCCCGCTCGAAATCCGCTTTGACAGACCCACCACCCTCAAGGGAGCCCTGCCCTGGTACTACGGAAAGCCCCCGGGATATAACGGCAAAGTGCCTATAGGATATGGCAGCGCAGCCCTCGTCGACCCCTATTGGGAACAGGCCTCACTGCCTGTAGGCAACGGAATGCTGGGAGCCTCCATCTTCGGAGCCATAGCAACCGAACGCATCTCCCTGAACGAAAAGTCGCTATGGCTGGGCGGCCCCAACACCGAAAAAGGAGCAGCCTACTACTGGAACGTCAACAAAGCATCGGCCGACAAGGTGAAAGAAATACGCGAAGCCTTTGCACGCGGCGACCACAGACTGGCCTCGCAGCTCACAAGCCAAAACATGAACGGCGTCATATCCTATGAACCACAAGACGAAAAGTCCTTCAGATTCGGCACTTTCACCACACTGGGCGAGCTACACATAGCAACAGGAATCGACCCGGAAGCCGTCACCGGCTATGAACGTGTGCTTTCACTCGACAGTGCATTGGCACGCATCGCATTCACCGACAGCCGCAACGGGACACGATATACCCGCGAAACCTTCTGCTCCTATCCCGACAACGTCATGGTGATGCGCTACAAGGCCGACCGGAAGAAGCAGCAGAACCTGCAGCTTACCTACCACCCCAACCCGCTGGCCACAGGATCCTGCACCCCACAAGGCAAAGACGCCATCTGCTACAAAGCTGCATTAGACAACAACGGCATGAAGTTCTGCCTGCTCATAAAGGCACTGACCAAGGGCGGAACCATTGACAACAAAGGCGGAAAACTGACCATCAGCAATGCCGACGAAGCAGTGTTCATCGTCACGGCCGGCACAGACTACAAAATGAACTTTGACCCCGACTTTGACGACCCCAAGACCTACGTGGGCAACAACCCCGAACCTGCAGCACAGAAACGACTCCGGACAGCCGCCAAAATGGGTTACCATAAACTGCTCAGATGCCACCTGAACGACTACATGCCACTGTTCGGACGCGTCAGGCTCAAACTGGGAAGCAGCAACACCGCCACATCCCACATCTCCACCCCGGAACGCCTCAGGCAATATCGACAAGGAAAACACGACACCTATCTGGAATCGCTCTACTTTCAATACGGCCGCTACCTGCTCATAGCCTCATCGCGCAAAGGAGCACTCCCCGCCAATCTGCAAGGCATATGGCTCAACAACATCAACGGACCCTGGCACTGCGACTATCACAACAACATCAACATACAGATGAACTACTGGCCCGCACTCACAGGCAACCTGGCCGAATGCGTGCAACCCCTCACCGACTACATCAAAACACAGGTCAAACCGGGTGCCGTCACTGCCAAAAGCTACTACGGAGCACGGGGATGGACCTCGTCCATATCAGGCAACCCGTTCGGATTTACCGCACCGCTGCGCGACCGTAATATGCAATACAACCTTTGCTTTGCGGCAGGGCCGTGGCTGGCAACCCACCTATGGGAATACTACGACTATACACGTGACACGGACTGGTTGCGCACAGAAGGATACCCGATCATCAAGGGCGCAGCACAATTTGCGTGTGACTTCCTGTGGCACAAAGCCGATGGAACCTATACGGCAGCACCGAGCACATCACCCGAACACGGTGACGTGGACGAAGGAGCCACATTCGTGCATGCCGTGGTGCGCGAACTGCTGGCCGATGCCGTCAAGGCCGCACACCTGCTCCATGTCGACCCCGAAGAAGCAAAGCAATGGCAATACGTGGCAGACCACCTGGTGCCCTACCGCATAGGACGCTACGGGCAACTGCTGGAATGGAGCACCGACATCGACGACCCCAACGACCGGCACCGTCATGTCAACCACCTCTTCGGGCTGCATCCCGGAAGTCACATCAGCCCATCTGCCACACCTCAACTCGCAAAAGCAGCACGCATCGTGCTCGAACACCGCGGAGACGGAGCCACAGGATGGAGCATGGGATGGAAGCTCAACCAATGGGCACGGCTGCAAGACGGCAACCATGCCTACAAGCTCTATGGCAACCTGCTCAAGAACGGCACGGCCGACAACCTTTGGGATATGCATCCGCCATTCCAGATAGACGGCAATTTCGGGGGCACAGCCGGCATTATCGAAATGCTGATGCAAAGCCACGCAGGCTGCATTCACCTGCTTCCCGCATTGCCGGATGCATGGAGCGATGGCTCCGTTGAAGGACTCATGGCACGCGGAAATTTCGGCATTGACATTGCATGGAAGCATGGCAAAGCCACCAAAGCCACAATCACATCCAACAAGGGCGGCAACTGCACCATACGCTACGGCAACAGCATCCTCGAGTTTCCCACCAAAGCCGGGAAACAATATACCCTGACTTTCGACAACAACAGCCAACCCGTTCTGCAATAGCAGGCAGAGCAAAATAAAAGCCGCGCCCGGAAACATCCGTGGCGCGGCCAACTCTATTATCAACCAACCTGCCTATCAGCAGTTGTTTCGCTTGTCGCAATAAGGCAATACATAGGGACGACGGTATTCGTACCAGTAGAGACGATGTGCGGCAGCCTCCTTGTCACCCTCGAAACTCAGCAAAGCGGGATTCCACTTAACCGGACGCTTCAATTCACGTGCAATATTGAAGAGGCAACAAAGTGTATTGGTGCTGCATCCGTATTCCACGGGAGCGATAGGATCTTTATGCGCACGGATGGCATCAAGGAAGTTCTGCATATGCGGAGAACTTACTTCATACTGGCCCTTCTCCACCTTTTCTTCCTGTTTCTTGAGCAGGTCTTTCTTAGAACACTCTATGTAACCACGAGACACTTTGAGCCAGCCATCATCACCGATAAACTTGATTCCTTGCCAATCAGGCTTGCTTTCGTCAAACGGCTGCTCGGTCATCACAATGCCGTTTGCATATTTCATCGTGCCATACTTTGTACCATTGTAACCCTGAGGAATGAACTCCACAGGACCCAGTCCGTCCATTCCAATGGCAGCCTGAGCAATATCATACATGTGGGCACCCCAGTCTGCGGGATAGCCGTTGCCGGTTTCCTGATACCAACGCCATGCACCCCAAAGCTTCTCGTTCACATCCGGATCAAGAGATATGGGAGGGCACAAATCGGGATGATAATGTATCTTGGGATCGTTAAGCGGACCCATCCATTGATTGAAGTTCAGATTGGCAGGTACGCGCTCTTCAGGAAGATTCAATGGTTTCGGTGGATCGCCGACACGAACATGTATCTCATTAATATGACCTATGCCACCTGCGCGCACCAGAGCTATGGCTTGCTGGAACTCTTTGCTGGAACGTTGCTGGCTGCCCATCTGCATGATGCGATGGTTGGCACGCACAGCAGCCTGCACGGCAAGCCCTTCAGTAATGGTATAAGCCAAAGGCTTCTGGCAATAAACATCCTTACCTGCCTGGCAGGAATGAATGGCAATCAATGCATGCCAGTGGTCGGGAGTGGCAATCTCTATGGCATCTATATCCTTGCGCTCCAATAAGTCTTCATAAAATTCGTACATGTCGCAACGCTCATTCTGGCCTGACTTCTTCTGCCATTCGGCCACACGGCGGCGAAAACGCTCACGTTTGATTGAATCGACATCGCAGCATGCAGCCACCTGTACACCGGGGCAGGCAGAAAAACTGTAGAAGTCGCTCAATCCTTGCTGGCCTAAGCCGACAAAGCCCAATACGATACGATCACTGGGAGCTATCTTGACTCCGTTCAATGTCCAGCTCGGCAATATGGTCAGACTGGCCAACCCCAATGCCGAAAGGCCCAAAAAGTCTCTACGCGACATGCCTTTGGTATCGGCGGCAGCTGACTGACTTTTCTTCAATTCCTTTGAATTGTTTTGCTTGTTTGTTTCTTTCTCCATTTTAATATCTAGGAAGTATCTGATTTAATCTGTCGTAAAATTAATCATTTTGCTTTGTTTACAGTGCAAAAGCTGCATTTATTTTTGCCTGAGGCCCGCATTTTCATCATTCTTTAAATAAATCACCTTCATTTCCGCCCCTAACGGATATGTGCTGCTTCTTCCGGCGGCTTTTAAAGTGACTTGTACAGGGCGCCGGGCATTGACATGCACTTTGGCCACAGAAGCCTCCATGTTGTCGACCACCAGTTCGCCATTCTTCATGCTGGCACGACAGTTCCAAGCCTCTACTTTGCCCGAAGATGGCACTACGACATATGCTGTTGTCATGACACACTCCTCCAAAGCCTTGAACATTTCAAACACGGTATTATCACCCGAACCCCCTGATTGGCCGAAATCACATATCTGATCCTGATTGGCAGGACGCAGCCAATTGCTGATAAGGTCAAGGTATTGTTCTCCCACGATACTGTCACAACGGCCCCAGCCCTGCGGCTCGTTCTTGTCGGGTACGCATACCCAAGCCTCCAGATAAGGGTCAGGCAGGAAGCCCCACCGTATAGTTCCATCATCGCGCACCACTTGCATGCAAGCCCCCATCGTGTCCATCATGTTCGACAGATAGCGTGTCTCGCCCGTCAGCAAGTAAAGGTAATAATAGGCATATATCTTCCATGACGTCCATCCGTGTGGGGAGTTCATCACCTGATTGGGCGAGAAATACACATCAAGTGCCTCCCAGAAGCGCAGTGTTGCGCCACGCATGCGGCAATCGGGTATGAGGTTTTGCTCCAGACAGCGATGCTTCTCCATCATGTAACGGGCTGCCGTGGCCATCCGCGTTCGCTCACTTTCATTGGCCGATAGCAGGCCGGCCATACCCATCTGCAGGGCACTGCACGAAATCATCCCATCTTCGAAAGTCATGTCGCCCTCGGTTTCGATATCATCAAGGCGACGTGCCAAATCATCGGCAGCACGCATGGCCGACTGCAAATGGCGGCGATAGGGAGCCAGCCAACAGGTATCGGTGGCTGCGGCCTCCTTCTCTGCCATGGCAAGTTCCATCATTGACTTAGCCGGATAAATGACAGCTGTATAGTGCACACTCCTCGAACGATAAGAGCCATCCTTCCACTGCACACTGTCGGAACACAGAAAATCACCGACACGCGAAGCCCATCGCAGGTATTTAGCCTTACCTGTCGTCCTCCAATAATCTACCAATATGCCTGCCAGCGTTGAGAAGTTTTGTATGCGGTGGGGAAGTACGCGGGCACTCAATGGCACTCCACGCAACGTATCTATAACCATGCACACACGCCGTTCAAATATCTGCTCTAGCTTCCCGTCTGAATCGGGCTTCGGCATGTGCCACGCACCAAGAGCACCGGCATAATAACCGTATATCTGCTCTGCCGAACCTCCGGCCATCGGCGGGTATTTGACCACCCAGTCACGGGCTGCGTTTAAATACCAATTCCAAGCCTTGCGGACATAAAACGAAGCCTCTACCTTTTTCTTGTTCTGCGAAAGAATTTGCAGCTTGTATACTCCGGGTACGTCAGGCGTGTTGAAATCACACTGATAAACCGATGATGCAACTTTCTTGAAGTGCCTAAACGATATGTCGTGCTTCTTTCCATCGGGCCGCACAAGAACAGCCGAACGCACACCTTTCGCAGAAAAGACCTTAAATGAGAGGCTCTCGCCGGGAACCAACGTATAACGCTTCAGTTCAATCATCGGTGACAGCAGCCATTGAGCCAGTTTGGGCTTTATGCTGTCCATCGTGTTTACCAATCCCAAATGGAAATACCAATAACGGGTTTCACCCGGTTTCAAGCATGTCAAATGCTGCGGATGACGCTCGGGCAAAGGCAGACGATGGAGCAAATCAAAACTTGCTGTCTTTATCTGATGCCCCCATCCCCACTCTTTCTTTTCTTCTTGAATATAATTAAGGGCATATGAGGCTACAGGAGAATACGAGCCCAAGGCCAATATCACTCCGCGCGGAGACATCAGATAGCCCCATGCAAAGTTCTTTTCACAACGCATCAAGGTCGGAAAGAACTTTTTGTCCCATTCAGGAAAGGTATGCATCTCGGCATCCACACCGACACGCATCCTGAGACGCACAGGCTCATAAGGCACCGAACCGGCATTATGAGCTGAAAGCACCACTTGCAAATGGTCACCCAACGGCCTGTATGACAAACTAAGTTCGACATCACCCTTACGGCCAACAAAGCGTTGGCCATCGGCACGAAGCTGCACCCCCTCAAAGGAAGGGCCACCCATGGTATCTGTGCGGAAAGGCACGACTTCGCGGCTGCCACTAACATCACCGACAAACTCCTTGATAACACCACTATTGTCGTCTATTGTTGCTTCCCAGCCATCGCCTTTCAATACACGGGCAGAAGCATTTGCCATGCCGAAAAACAAACAACAAATAGAGCAGACAAGAGCCGCCTTTAGGTAAATCCTTAAAAATCCCATCTTTTAAATCTTTGTCATAATATATAGCCTGCAAGCGTCTACAGGCACTAAACACCACAAAAGTACGAAAAAAGCAGCCATAAACCCCCGAAACATAAGACAAAACAAACCTTCTCATCGGTAAAATCCGAATGTTTTCCGTATTTTTGCGACAAATAATTAACACGATAGTTCTATGGATTGGATAAAAAAAGACAATGTCGGATGGGTGGATTTGCTTCGCATCATCGCCATTTTTGCTGTTGTATACTCGCACTCATGCGACTTCTTCATTGCACAATTCAATAACGACCGGGCATCGTTCCTGACAGGGTTGTTCATGGAAAGCATCGGACGCCCCTGCGTGGTCTTGATGGTAATGATTTCGGGACATCTGCTGTTGCCAATAAAACAAGGTTACACATTAGGTGGTTATTATCGCAAACGCATCGGACGCATTATGATACCTTTGGTGTTTTGGTCATTAGTCCTACCGGTAGCTTTCTACGCCTATTACCGGTACTTCGGACAAAACACAGCCAATCCAATCATTGATGCAAGTTCATTCACTTTAGACAGCATGGTGAATCATATGTATACCTTCATTTTCAACTTCACCTATGAAGGCACACCCTTATGGTTCCTTTACATGCTTATAGGCCTGTATCTGGCTCTTCCCATCGTAAATGCCTGGCTCGCACAAGCCACCAAGAAGGATCTGCAAACCGTCTTATGTTTGTGGGCAGCCACTTTGGTGCTGCCTTATCTGAAAGTGGCCGTACCGCTGCTTGGAGGAAGCGGTGAAGCAGGTTTCGCCCCCATATTCGGAGAATGCACATGGAATTTTTATGGCTCGTTCTACTATATGTCTGGCTTTATGGGATATATGCTACTGGCATACTACCTAAAAACTTACCCTCTCAATTGGACTTGGGGAAAGACTTTGTCAGTAGCCATACCGGTATATCTGGCAGGATATGCCGTCACATCATTCGGCTACATCTATGTAAACAACCTTTTTCCGGGCGATTACAAATACTTGGAAATTCCATGGTACATGTGCGGCCTCAACGTAGCCATGCAGGCATTCGGGGTATATATCATATTTGCCAAACAAAAAGTTAAGTCACGCCCCTGGCTTTCCAAAGCCGCCGCCATGATGTTCGGCATCTATCTGTGCCATTTCCCCATTGTGCACATCACTTACGATTGGTTCCATTTACCGGAACTGCCATTTTCCGTTCAGATCATACTCATCTCGAGTACGTCGTTTGTAATCAGTTACGCCATCACAAGATTGCTCTATAGCATACCTTTGACACGCAAATTGGTAAAATAGACCTATCAGATGCAAAAAACAGCCTCATTACAATACACAAAACAAAAAAAAGCGTACTTTTGCAGTGTGTTCTCATAGATATAGGCAACGTTTTTAAACTCAACCATAATGAAAAAATTAGCATTAGGAATGGCAATGATTATTGCCGCAGGCGCATCATGCACCCAAAAGCCCAAAGGTGGCGAAGCCACAGCTGCAGATTCAACATCAGCAATCCGCATTAACTGCCTGGTAAGTGTAACACCTGAAACACGCGATTCGGTCATCGCACTCAGCAAAGAACTGGTTGACTCATCACTCAATGATGCAGGTAATATCGACTACGCTCTCTACGAAAGCGCTACAGATTCCAACTCGCTGATCATCTTCGAAACATGGAAAGACCAAGCTTCACTTGACAAGCATTCTGCATCGCCACACTTCACGAGATTGGTTCCGGCCATCCAGAAACTTAGTGAAATGACCATACAGATTTTCAACAATGGAGCTGCCACAAACGACACCCTGCGTCTAAACTGCATGGTAAAAGTTCCTGCAGAAGTTCGCGATGACGTAATCAACCTGTACAAAGAGCTTGTAAAATCCACAAGAGCAGACGACGAAGGCATGATAGACTATGACTTATACCTGAACTCAAATGATCCGACCGACATGATGGTATTTGAAACCTGGAAAGACCAGGCATCGCTTGACAAGCATTCGGCTTCTCCGCATTTTAAGCGTTTGGTTCCTCAAATCTCTGAAAAGGCGAAATCCAATGTCGAGAAATTCAATATGACAAAAGAATAACAGCACCCTTATTCATACGTAAAACAGCGGCCGCAAGGAGTAAAATCCATTGCGGCCGCCATTATATTATGAAGTTCAAAGATTAATCGTTCAGTTTGGCTTTGATGAAGTTGCGGTTGAGACGGGCAATATTGGCAATTGTCTCATTCTTAGGACATACGGCCTCGCATGCTCGGGTATTTGTACAGTTCCCGAAGCCTAACTCATCCATTTTAGCAACCATTGCCTTGGCACGCTTTGCTGCTTCGGGCTTGCCTTGCGGGAGAAGCGCAAACTGGCTTACCTTTGAAGAAACGAACAACATGGCCGAACCGTTTTTGCAAGCGGCAACACAAGCACCGCAGCCAATGCAGGTTGCGCAGTCCATGGCCTCATCTGCATCATCCTTGGGAATAAGGATAGCATTTGCATCCTGAGGGGCACCGGTACGAACTGAAATGTATCCGCCGGCCTGCTGAATCTTATCAAAAGCCGAGCGGTCTACCATGCAGTCTTTGATGACGGGGAAACCGGCCGAACGCCAAGGCTCAACTGTAATGACATCGCCATCCTTGAAGCGACGCATGTAGAGCTGGCAAGTTGTGGCGCCACGCTCGGTCTTGCCATGCGGCGTACCATTAATATACAGCGAGCACATGCCACAGATACCTTCACGGCAATCGTGGTCAAACACAAACGGCTCTTGCTTTTCTTCAACCAACTGTTCATTCAAGATGTCGAGCATTTCGAGGAATGAAGTGTCACCCGGAATGTCTTTCATCTCGCGTTCATCGAAATGTCCTTTATCCTTAGGACCGTTCTGACGCCAATAACGTAATGTGAAACTTATATTTTTGTCCATTGTATTTCAAATTAAGAAGTTCTACTATACCTTATAATTACGGGTCTTTACTTCGATGGCCTCGTACTTCAAAGGTTCTTTATACATGACAGGCTCCTTATCGTCATCGCCCTGATATTCCCAACAGCTTACATAGAAGCAATTCTTATCGTCACGCTTAGCTTCGCCTTCCTCGGTCTGATATTCTTCGCGGAAGTGTCCGCCACAGCTCTCATTGCGATTTAGCGCATCAAAAGCAATCAATTGTCCCATAAGGATAAAGTCGTAAAGGCGCACAGCCTTATCAAGCTCAAGGTTCATACCTTCTTGATTGCCGGGAACAAACACATGCTCTTCAAATTCCTTGCGCAAATCTTTAAGCATGCCCAAAGCTTTTTCCAAGCCTTCTTTTGTACGAGCCATTCCGACATATTCCCACATGATATGACCCAACTTCTTGTGAATGGAATCAACCGATTCGTCACCTTGAACAGCCATGATTTTATCCATCTTGTCCTGAACAGCCTTTTCTGCGGCAACAAATTCAGGAGCATCGGTCTTAAAGCGAGGCACTGTAATCTGATCGCTCAGATAATTCTGGATGGTATAAGGCAAAACGAAGTAACCATCGGCCAATCCTTGCATCAGTGCAGATGCACCCAAACGGTTGGCACCGTGATCGGAGAAGTTGCATTCACCGATGGCGAACAGTCCGGGAACAGATGTCTGCAATTCATAATCTACCCACAAACCGCCCATTGTATAGTGTATGGCGGGATATATCATCATCGGGTTGTCATAAGGATTTACATCGGTAATCTCTTCATACATATCAAAAAGGTTACCATAACGCTGTTCCACAACATCACGACCCAATCGGTTGATTGCTTCTGAGAAATCAAGGAATACAGCTAATCCGGTATTGTTTACGCCAAAGCCTTTGTCGCAACGCTCCTTGGCTGCACGGCTTGCTACATCACGCGGAACAAGGTTTCCAAACGCAGGATAGCGACGTTCCAAATAGTAATCGCGGTCTTCTTCGGGAATATCACGTCCTTGTATTTCGCCTCTTTGCAGCTTCTTGGCATCCTCTAATTTCTTCGGAACCCATATACGTCCGTCATTACGCAACGACTCCGACATCAATGTCAGCTTCGACTGCTTGTCTCCATGTACGGGAATACATGTCGGGTGAATCTGCACAAAAGCGGGATTGGCAAAATAAGCGCCTTTGCGATAAGCCGCAATTGCCGCAGAACAGTTACATCCCATGGCGTTGGTTGAGAGGAAATAGGTGTTACCATATCCGCCGGTTGCCAATACAACTGTATGAGCAGCAAAACGCTCCAATTTGCCTGTCACGATGTTTTTGGCAATAATACCACGGGCACGACCGTCGATGATAACGACATCTTCCATCTCATAACGGGTATACAGCTCAACGGTTCCTTCATGAACCTGACGCATCAGAGCGGAATAAGCACCGAGCAAAAGCTGCTGGCCTGTCTGTCCCTTTGCATAGAATGTACGGCTTACTTGAACACCACCGAAAGAACGGTTAGCCAACAAACCTCCGTATTCACGGGCAAAAGGAACACCCTGGGCCACACATTGGTCAATGATGCTGGCACTTACTTCGGCCAGACGGTAAACATTGGCTTCGCGGGCACGATAGTCGCCACCCTTCACTGTATCATAGAACAAGCGATAGACAGAATCACCGTCGTTCTGATAGTTCTTGGCGGCGTTGATACCACCTTGGGCGGCAATCGAGTGAGCGCGACGAGGAGAATCCTGAATGCAGAAATTCTTCACCTTAAATCCCATTTCGCCCAGCGAAGCGGCTGCACTAGCACCTGCCAAACCCGTTCCTACTACTATAATATCAAGTTTACGCTTGTTGGCCGGATTGACCAGTTTCTGATGAGCCTTAAAGTTGGTCCATTTCTCTGAAATAGGACCTTCAGGTATTTTAGAATTTATCGTAGTCATATTTTATGTTTTAAGTTAGTTTGTAATCCTGTTAGCAACTGGCACCGCAAAAAGCGAACTTCAGCACTACAACGATAAAGAGAAGAATTACTACAGAAGCCCAAATGTTGCCGATGCACTTCCAGCGATTGAACCACACCTTGCCATTGATGCCCAAGGTCTGGATGGCACTCCAAAAACCATGAGTCAAATGGAACCAGATGGCTACAAACCACACAATGTAAAGAACAGCCATCAACGGATTACCGAATGTCATACGCATCAACTCTGTTCCGTCGGTCGGATCGACACAAGCGCCCGTAGACACTCCGGTCAATTCAGCAAACATCATGTTGTAAAAGAAACCGTAGAAGTGCAACACAAGACCAATAATGATAATGACACCTAAAACAAACATGTTTTGAGATGCCCATTCCACTTTTGCCGGTTTGTCAACTACGGCATAACGATTGTCTCCGCGGGCACGTTTGTTCTGCAGTGTCAATATCACAGCAAAAACAAAATGAACCACGGCCAAGGCGCCCAAGCCCAAAGTTCCGGCAACTGCATACCAGTTGGCTCCGAGCATGGCACACACTTCATTGTAGGCATCTCCGCTAAAGAGAGCCACCGCATTCATGCAGGCATGAAATGTCAGGAAAAGAACGAGGCAAAGACCGGTAACCGACATAACCACTTTCTTTCCAATGGAGGAATTAATTAACCACATAAATAATTGAATTGTTTTAGTTTATATTTATCTCTATCTTTCCCGTCTATAGTCCTCTTCGCTGCCGTGCAGAAAAAGACAGTGCAAATTTACCTTTTTCCCCTCTTTTAACAAAGGAATTGAACACATTAAAAGCCACACGAAGAAAAATCCCGCCTATTATTTAATGTGGGTGCGATGAAATCAGAACAAGGCCGGCTGCATGTCAATCGTTCTCGAGACATTGACACAAGGCTTCATTGGGAAGCAGCAGTATGCGGCTGCGATGTGTATGCCTTGAGATTGCGACATGTACATATCGCAGGTTGCAATCTGCCGCATTGCAGGATGTTTCATGTACATGAAACACATTGTTTCCTGTACATGTCACACGTTGTTTCACCTACATAGAACACATTGTTTCATGTACATAAAACAACCGCTGCCATGCGACATCCTTACAAGAGAAGCGTGCTACATCTTCTGACAAATCGTTATCATTGCGATGGATTTTGAAAAAATAACGGTGCCTTATCTTCCATGCTTACACAAAAAACGGTATCTTTGCCTTGTTCTTCATAGAAAACCAAGAAAAAAAACATTTTAAACCATCATACAAATGAAAAGACAAATCGAAGCTTTGATTATCATCCTCTCCGCGTATCTCGCGATGCCCGCATCAGCACAATTAGTAAACGGAAAGCGCGGATCTGACGATTTCCAGATAGGCATAGCCGGCTATACTTATCGAAACTTCAACATTGACCAAACGCTTGAATATGTGCAAAGTTTGGGCATAAAATACCTATCCATAAAGGATTTCTGGCTGCCATTGACTTCCAACAAGGAACAGATGGATGCATTCAAGGCAAAATGTGCCAAATATGGTGTGGAAGGCTATATTTTAGGCCCCATCTACATGAACAGCGAGGCAGAAGTAGACCGTGCCTTCGCATATGCCGAACGCTACGGCTCAACAATGTTTATCGGGGTGCCCAAATATGAACTTATCGATTACACCATCAAGAAAGTTGCCGAAACAGGGATAAAAGTAGCCATTCATACTCACGGACCCGACGGCGCGCCATTTCCCAACATCCGCAAAGTGGTTGAAATGGTCAAAGACCCCAAACTCGGTGTCGGCTGCTGCATGGACTTGGGACACTGTGTCAGAATGGGCGAAGACATCGTTAAAGACATCAAACGTTATAAAGAGTGGATCTACGATGTACACATCAAAGACGAATCGGCAGCTTCAAAAGCCGGCCAAACTTGGGAAATGGGTCGGGGCGTAATGGACTTCAAACCCATCATCAAGGCTTTCCGGAAAATCAAATATAAAGGAAAACTCTCCCTGGAGTTCGAGAAAAACGGCAAGAACCCACATCCGGGCGTAGCCGAATCCATAGGATATCTGCGCGGCGTTTGCGACGCCACCAAATGACGGTTCTTTACCTTAATCTACATCATTTTAACTGAAATGCTGCAAGTTCATTGTACCTTTGCAGTCATTTCAGATTAAATGATACCCAACAAACAAGTAAGAGGAAGCATCTACGGATGCATCGCAGCCATCAGTTACGGCCTTAATCCATTGTGTGCCTTATCGCTCTACCAAGACGGAATCAATTCCAATTCGGTCTTGTTCTACCGTTTTCTCATCGGGTCGATATTGTTAGGAGCTCTGATGATGATTCAAAAGAAGAGTTTTGCACTGACAAAGAAAGAAGCCATCGTGCTTGCCGCCTTGGGCATCATGTTCGCAGCTTCGTCACTCACCTATTTCCTGAGCTTTTACTACATGGCAGCCGGAGTAGCGGCAACACTGGTTTTCGCCTACCCTGTGTTTGTTGCTCTTCTGATGGCTGCCTTCTTTAAAGAAAGGCTGAAATGGCCATCCATAATAGCTATAGCGCTAACTGTCTGCGGTATCGCATTATTATACAAAGGCGACAACGGAAAACCCATTGCACCCATTGGCATTGTATTGATTATGATTTCTGCTCTGACTTACGCCTTATACATCATCATAGTCAACCGTAGCGGCATTGTCATGTCAAGCATTAAACTGACCTTCTATGCCATGCTGGGCTGTCTGGCCTGTATCACGATTTTTGCAGCTGTCAGCAACACAGGGCAACTACAAATGCTGCACACCGGCAGAGAATGGTTTTACGCCATACTTTTAGGACTTGTTCCAACCGTTATATCGCTTGTATTCATGGCGATGTCGATACAATGCATAGGCTCTACGCCAACCGCCATCATGGGAGCTTTGGAACCTGTAACCGCTGCTTTTGTGGGGATAACGGTCTTTGGCGAATTATTGACGGCCCGCCTCGCATCCGGAATCCTGCTTATCCTTTTTTCCGTGACGCTCATTATCCTTGACAGCAGATTACGGCAAAGCATCGCCCACTATCATTTCATCCCCAAAAGAAAGAACGCCATTAAATGGTGGAAGTGGAAATAAGACTTTTTAGCGTTCTAAAATTTCCTCCCCGCAAGATTGAGCTACACGCTCCAACAAAAGAGCCAATCCGAAAGAAGCGGCTAACATTAAGAATACGTTCAAACTACTATAAGGAGTAGCGCGACTTAAAGAGAAAGGCCCTACCATTAAAAGGTTATGAACAAGATAAAGCGGATAGGATAAATCCGAAAGCCATTTGATAAAACGGGATAAATCGCTTCTTTTCGACTTGCGATACAATATCAACGTGGAGAAAAATATCAATAGTCCCATAAGACTACGGACAAGACTATAGCGCACCGCTTCGTCAAAACCGGGGTAAAAAGCCTGTAAGCAAAGAATGGCCACGACTGCACACCAGCTTGTTTTCAAGTACAACTGTGCTGAGAAATAAACTATCGCATAAAGCGGCAGCCAATAAAAGCGTCCGTTGAAAAAGCCAAACAGCAGTAAGAACGACAGCCAGCTCAACAGCAAGGATAAAGTTCGCCACTTCCGGAACAATTGCAGACACGGAAGAAGAAGATAACATGCCATTATCGCGGTAACAAACCACAGATGATTTAAGCCAGCAACTCCCCCTGAAAGCCCTTGCAAGTTGAACAAATACATGCAAGCAGTAAAAACCGGCATTTTATCAGGCTTAAAAACAAGATACAGCATCAAGGCCGGAACTATGAACAACAGATAAGGAAGATACAATTTCATAATCCTTCTCAAAGCCCATTGCCTCCAATTTGTAATCGTCCGTTTCCCATAAAGGAAACCACTTATAGCAAAAAACACAGGCACACCCACATAAAACAGACCTGAGCCCGCCTCGCCATAAGCTTCAAATAAATGGCAAAACAATATGCAAACGACAGCCGCAGCACGTAGCACGGAAACGGCCACACACTCCGGCTGTCTCATTTGGATATCTGTATCAGTATACTTCAACTTTATCTGCCAAGCGCTGGGCCTTTTCACGCAATTGCTCCAACGAGCATCCGTTTTCTCCGCTCACAAGCACAACGCCCATCCTACGTCCCTTACGCGTATAGGGCTTACCAAAAATCCGTATATCGGCATCTTCTTCGCAAGTAAGCTCAATGCCACGATAGCGAGGCGTTTGCTGAGAGGCAACAGACGAAAGAATCACTGCACTGGCTCCATAGCGCAATTGTTTGATACACGGAATCGGCAATCCGAGCACTGCACGCAAATGGAGTTCAAATTCATTGAAGTTTTGTGTGCCTGCCAAAGTCACCATTCCCGTATCATGAGGGCGTGGAGAAAGTTCGGAGAAATAAACGCCGTTCTTGCTGCTCAAAAAGAATTCTACGCCCCAGATTCCTTGCCCCGTCAATGAGGCTGTCACTTTATCTGCCATTTCCTGCGCAATCTTCAACTGTTCGGGAAGAATGGCTGCCGGCTGAAAGCTTTCCCTGTAGTCGCCATGTTCCTGACGATGGCCGATTGGCGGACAAAACAAAGTAGGACCGTCTTTCTGCGTTACCGTAAGCAAAGTAATCTCACTGTCAAAATGGATAAACTCTTCGATTATGACTTCCTTGATATCTCCGCGGCATCCCGTCATGGCATAATCCCAACATTGGCGCAACTCATCGTCATTATGCGCAACACTCTGTCCCTTGCCCGAAGACGACATCAGAGGCTTTATGACACACGGAAAACCTATTTCGTCGGCTGCAACTTTTAGCTCGTCATAAGTCTTTGCATAAAAGTATTTGGCCGTTTTCAGCCCCAATTCCTTGGCTGCCAAATCGCGGATAGCTTTTCTGTTCATCGTATAATTGACAGCGCGAGCCGAAGGAACAACTTGAATGCCGGCATTTTCAAATTCATAGAGCTTTTCCGTGCGAATAGCTTCAATCTCGGGAACTATAATGTCCGGCCGGTGCTTGCATACGGCCCTCTCAAGAGCATCACCATCGAGCATTGAAAACACTTCGCGCTCGTCGGCCACCTGCATTGCCGGCGCATCGTTATAAGAGTCGCAAGCTATGACATATTGTCCCAAACGTTGGGCGGCAATGGTAAATTCTTTTCCCAATTCGCCCGACCCTAAAAGCATTATCTTTTTCATCCTATTCTTAGTTTGTGTTATTAAATCATCTTTACCTTCTGCATGACATAAAAAATTGGCCTCTTCAGCAGCATTTTCCAAATGACACACATGCAAAATAATTAATCTTTGGATAGGCGAAGATAGCAAAAAAAAACCACGGAACAGGCCTCAAGCCAAAAAACTCGCTTGAAACGACCAACAAGCAATCGCATTCGGAGATTTTCTGAGGCTGCAAATTGAAAAGGGAAGGCTGCAAATTGAAGACAAAAGGCAGAAAATCAAAACACGATAGCTCCCAATAAAAGCATACGCTTTTATGAAGAAACGCTTAAAAACACAGTCACGGATGCAGTATATAGCGAAAAAAGAGTAACTTTGCAGATAATGAAAAGAGACATTACAATAGTAAAAGTCGGAGGCAAGATAGTAGAAGAAGAAAGTTCTTTGAAATCATTGCTGACAGAATTTTCCTCATTGCCGGGACTAAAAGTGCTGATACATGGCGGAGGCCGGACGGCAACAGCGTTGGCAACCCGCTTAGGCATTGAAACAAAAATGATCGACGGACGGCGTGTCACCGATAAAGACATGCTGCAAATTGTCACAATGGTCTACGGCGGATTGGTTAACAAGAACATTGTGGCTCAACTGGATGCCTTAGGCATTCGCGCTTTGGGACTGACAGGAGCAGACATGAATGTCATTCGGTCGCACCGCCGCATTACAAAAGATGTTGATTACGGTTTCGTGGGAGACGTTGACAAAGTAGACGGAAAAGCCTTGTCTATGTTACTGGAACAAGGTGTCGTACCGGTGATGGCACCGCTTACCCACGATGGCAAAGGACAATTGCTGAACACCAATGCAGATACAATTGCTGCAGAAACAGCCAAAGCCCTGGCCCAGTTCTATAACGTAACACTCGTTTACTGTTTTGAAAAGAACGGAGTTCTAAAAGATCCCGATGACGACAATAGCGTTATAAGCCGCATCACTCCGGAAGATTACAGGAAACTGAAAGCCGAAGGCATCATTCAGGGCGGCATGATTCCCAAATTAGACAACAGCTTCGCAGCTCTGCACGAAGGCGTAAAGCGCGTCATCATCACCCGTGTAGGACAAATAGGCAAGAATAAAGGTACAGTCATAGAAGAAAACAACTAAACATTAAATACATCACACACAATGAGAAGACAGCTGCTCGTAGCATTGATTTTCATGCTCTGCGCTTCATGGAGCAAGGCTTCGATTGACCCGCAAAAAGTCAAACCCGTAAAAAACATCATTTTAATGGTAAGCGATGGAACATCGTTCAGCACCATTTCGCTGGCTCGCTGGTTACAATACTATCAAGACCCAAGCAAGCCCAAGCTGAACCTCGACCCTTACCTTTGTGGCACTGTGCGCACCAATTGCTCTGACGCCCCTATCGGAGACTCCGCTCCAACCACCTCATGCTACGTTACAGGGCACGCAAGCCGTGCTGGTTACGTTGCTTCATATCCGCCCGATATGGGAGCAGCCAACATCGACCCCATAGACCCGAAAAAATCATACGGGCCAATGGCTACACTGCTCGAAGCTGCCAAACAGCTGCAAGGGAAAAGCACCGGCTTCGTAGTTACCTGCGAATTTCCCCACGCCACACCCGCCGATGTCTCAGCCCACTACTACAACAGAGGCTACTATGACGGCATCTCCGAACAGCAAGTGCACAACAACCTGGATGTGGTAATCGCAGGCGGCAACAATTATCTGAACCAAAAGCAAGAAAACTATTTGAAAGAACACGGATATACCGTCTGCCGCAATGATATAGCAGGAATGCGCAACTGTAAATCCGACAAAATGTGGGCTCTTTTCAATGGTACTTCCATGGCCTATGAAATAGACAGAGATCCCTCAAAAGAACCCTCATTGGCCGAAGGTGTAGGCATCGCCCTCAGCAAACTATCGAAAAACAAAAAAGGATTTTTCCTTTTGGTTGAAGGCAGCAAGGTTGATTGGGCCAACCATGCCAACGACCCGGCCTCTGTAGGCCCCGAGTTTTTAGCTTTTGACAAAGCCATCGGTACCGCCATCGATTTTGCCAAAAAAGACGGCAACACAGCCGTAATAATTGTTGCCGACCACGCCACCGGAGGCATGAGCATAGGCAAAGCCTCCTTGAGAAACTACTCAAAAAGAAGCAAAGCCGAGCTGTTCCAGCCCATTCTTAATTTCAAGATGTCATTGGACGCTTTAGGATCCAAACTGAACTCTGAACCTTACGAGAATCTACGCCCCGTATTCAAGGAATACACAGGCATAGACTTGAGCGACGAAGAAGTCAACTTGATTATACACAGTAAAGGCTACAACAACAGCCCCATTCCGAAAGAACAACGCAAAGAACAACAAGACAAGCCTCTTTACAGTCCCAGCTTCTCAGGCTTACTGTCAAAAATACTGACCGACCACACTTGCCTGGCATGGACCACCGGAGGCCACACCGGCGAAGATGTCTATCTGGGCTGCTACAACCCGAAAGGACAAGTTCCGCTGGGTATGAATACAAATGTCGAACTGGCTCATTACATGCAAGCTCTTTTCGGGCTATATGGAAAAATCGACCAATTCAGCGATGACATCTTTACATGCCACGACGTTGCCTTTAACGGCTTAGACTACAAAGTGGAAAAGACCAAGGAAAAAGGAGCCTTCCCAAAACTTATCGTAAAAAACAACACCAACGGCAAGACGATGACAATCAGCGCATTTTCAAATATCGCACAAATCAGCGGCACAGAAAACAAAGTGATAGAAATTGCCTCGGTAATGCCATATGTAGACCGGACAGACAAATTTTATGTGCCTAAAGATATGGCCAAATATCTGAAATAAGGAAAGTAGAGACAACAGAAAATCAAATAAATGCACGAGAAAGAAAATCTTGTGCATTTATTTTTTGCTGCAAGACAAAGAAAAAATGACCGTATGTGTAACTTTGGTAGCACAAGTCCGTCTACAAAACAGAGAGCGATAGAAAATGGTCAACTTCAGGGATGATGTCCTACCTTTAAAAGACAAGTTATACAGGCTTGCATTGCGCATCACGCTCGAAACGCGCGAGGCTGAAGACATCGTTCAAGAAACATTGATCAGAGTGTGGAAAAAACGAGAGGAGTGGGACAAGATAGCCTCTATTGAGGCTTTTAGTCTGGCCATCTGCAGAAATTTGGCGTTAGACCAAATAGCAAAGAAAGAGGCGCAAAACAAATCTTTGGACGAAACCTATGACAATACGCCCGACAACACTTCGTTTACCCCACTGCAAAGTCTCGCTCTTGACGACAAACGTTCATGGGTGATGAAACTATTCAACAAATTGCCCGAGAAACAAAAGTCGATCATGCAACTTCGAGATATCGAAGGAATGAGCTATAAAGAAATTGCTGTAACACTTGGCATAACAGAAGAGCAAGTTAAAATAAGCCTTTTCAGAGCACGCCAATACATACGTACGGAATTTGAAAAAATAGACAGTTATGGATTATAAATACATAGAGCAACTATTGGAACGCTATTGGCAATGCCAGACAAGCGTTGAGGAAGAGCGCATTCTACGCGACTTTTTCGACCAAAAGGAAGTTCCGGATCATCTGAAACGCTATTGCGCACTATTTACATTCCAACAAAAAGAAAAAGAGCTGAAGCTTGGAGCTGACTTCGACCAAAAGATTCTTTCCAAAATCGAAGAACCGACAGTAAGAGCACAGCGAAATACCATCATGGTGAAACTCATGCCTTTCTACAAGGCAGCAGCGGCAGTTGCCATCATTCTGAGCTTGGGATTTGCCGCTCAGCGTTCTTTTGAAACGAATACAAAACAACCCGGAGTAAGTTACAACTACAACGGCTACAAAGACACATATAGTGACCCGCAAGTGGCTTTCGAGCAGGTTTCCTCCGCATTAAAGACCGTATCAGAAGGTCTCCGCAAATCAGGCTTGGACACAGCCGACTCGGCTTTCATAGATAATACGCAGAATAACTATAACAAACAATGACACGACGAGTTCTCTTCTGCCTCATATTAAGTATGGTGCTTCCGCTAAGGATTTCAGCAGAAAGCATGACAGACTTTGTTGCATTGCTACTAAGCAATTTGGAAGAGGAACAAGAAACAGTACAAAATGAGGACTTCAACTGCATTACAGTAAGCCCGACCATGATGGACAAGGTGTTGAAAATGATTCAGAAAAAGAGCACAGACGATAATGATGAGCAAATACAAAAAATTCTGCCCAATATAAAAAGCATGCGCATCTTTTCGGCAACTAAACATCCCGGCAAATATTACGCGGAAGTTACAGAGCTCCTAAGTAAAAAAGCCAAGAACTACAAGCCTTTCAAAGTGGATGAAAAGAAAAAAGAAAAGCCTTGTGTCTGGATACGTAAGAATGGCAACAAAGTGGTAGAGATGGTAGTACTTGACAAGAAAAACGAAGAAGGGTTTCATATCATCAACATCACCGGAAACATGAACAAGGCATTTGTTGACGAGCTACTTAAAATGTAAAACTAAATACTTTCCAGCTCTGTGAAGAGCATTGCTTAATAACCAACCGAAACTAAGGTTTCAACTCTCTCAATCTTTTTAAAGATGTAAAAGCGCCGCTTCTTAAAAAGCGGTGCTTCTACTTTTTATAGCAGACTTATCCATTGAAAAGCTTTTTGTGCTAATTTTGCAACATAAAAATCTACACAAAGATGCTTAGTATCAAGTTTATTGCTTTATTGCTGCCATTTGCAGCCATACAAGCATTTGGGCAAGGCCAAATTTCAGGAATAGACAAGAAGAACCTCAATCTTTCTATAAAGCCGGGAAACGACTTTTACGAATACTCTGTAGGAGGATGGACAAAGGCACATCCGCTTACACCGGAGTATTCGAGCTATGGCGTTACAGAAGAACTGGCTGAACGTAACAGGCAACAAATACGCACACTGATTGAAGGATTTGCAGCACACGCGCAAAAGGAAGGCACACTGGAACAGAAAATAGGCAGCCTATACAATCTGTCAATGGATAGCATTCGTCGCAACAAAGAAGGATGGCGCCCCCTAAAGCCCTACCTTGAGCAGATATACGCCATCAAGAACAAAAAAGAATTCCAAGTGGTCTCAGCCCAAATGGAACGAAGAGGAATCGGTTGCTGCATGTTTAATTTCGGTGCCGAAGCTGACATTCACAATGCCACAATGAATATTGTCTCCATCTATCAAGGAGGTATCTCAATGGGCGAACGCGATTACTACCTAAAAGAAGATACGGCAACCGTCAAAATACGCAACGCCTATAAGAAGTACGTCCAATCACTTTTCGAACTTGTCGGCAACGACGAAGCCACAGCAAACAAGAAAATGCAAGCCGTATTGGACATTGAGACACGCATTGCGCGTGCAAGTTATAGTGCCGTAAAGCTGAGAGACGTTGAAGGAAACTATCACAAAATGACGTACATGCAGCTTATTAATGATTATCCCGGGATTGATTGGGGGAACTTATTTCTCTGCACTGGCTACCCGACCTTCAAAGAAGTAAATGTCAGTCAACCGGAACCCATCCACGAAGTAGAAAAGATCCTATCCGAATCCACTCTTAACGACTTAAAAGCCTATGCTGAGTTCAAGGTCATTGCAGACGGGGCAAACTCGCTTGATGACAAGTTCCGTGCTGTCAGCTTTGAGTTTACCAAAGCCATGACCGGCATATCGCAGGACAGACCAAGATGGAAACGAGCCGTTGGTGTTGTCAACAACATAATGGGAATGGCCGTTGGCAAAATGTTTGTAGAGAAATATTTCCCTGAAAGCTCAAAAAAGCGAATGACAGAACTCGTTCATAATCTGCAAATAGCTCTTAAAGAGCGCATTCAAGCTTCAACATGGATGAGTGACGCTACTAAAAAACAAGCTATTGACAAACTAAATGGCTTCTACGTAAAGATAGGATATCCAGACAAATGGAAGGATTACAGCAAGCTGCAAATCAACGATTCTCTAAGCTATTATGAGAACCTTGCCAATGCCTCAGAGTTTGCTATCGATGATTATATCCAAAGACACGTAAACAAGCCTGTAGACAAAGAAGAATGGCTGATGACGCCACAGACCATCAACGCCTACTACAACCCGAGCACCAATGAAATATGTTTCCCCGCAGGCATTCTGCAACCGCCTTTCTTTATCCCCGAAGCTGATGACGCATACAACTATGGTGCTTGCGGCTCTACCATAGGTCATGAAATGACACATGGCTTTGATGACCAAGGAAGCCAGTTCGATAAAAACGGCAACATCCATAATTGGTGGACCAAAGAAGACAAGATAAACTTTGAAAAGCGCAGCAAAGTGATGGCTGACTACTTCTCAAATATCAAAGCGTTGCCTGACATGAAACTCAACGGCGAGCTGACATTAGGCGAGAACATAGCCGACAATGGAGGCCTCAACATTGCATTCCAAGCATTCAAAAACGCCACCAAAAACCAACCTCTTGAGACAAAAGACGGATTTACCCCTGAACAACGCTTTTTCCTTGCCTATGGCATTACATGGGCAGAAAACATACGTCCGGAACTGCTCCGCATGTATAACACCCTGGATCCGCACGCACCGGCACGCTGGCGCGTCAATGGAGCACTTCCACACATAGATGCCTGGTACAAGGCTTTCAACATTAAGAAAAGCAATAAACTTTATCTGCCAAAGGAGAAGCGGGTAGATATTTGGTAATAACTGCCAGACCTGCAAAGAGGCTGTGCTGCAATAAGACATTTTGCGGCACAGCCTCTTGCTTTTTAGTGGCTCATCAATTGAAATCTTATGATTTTGAAGTAACTTTGCAGACTGAACTGCAAGGTGATAGTCTGAAATGAAAGAAGATTTCTGCTTTGATGTAGTGGTCGTAGGTGCCGGACATGCGGGATGCGAAGCAGCCCGCATATCAGCAACAATGGGGGCTGAAACATGCCTTATTACCATGGACATCGAGAAAACAGCCCAGATGAGCTGCAATCCGGCCATTGGGGGCATTGCCAAAGGTCAGATAGTACGTGAGATTGATGCTTTAGGGGGCATGATGGGAATTGTCACTGACATGAATGCCATACAATTCAGGATGCTTAACCGGTCTAAAGGGCCTGCCATGTGGAGTCCGCGTGCACAATGCGACAGGATGAAGTATAGCAGCACATGGAGAACTATACTTGAAAACACACCTCACCTGAAAATCTGGCAAGACCAAGTAAAGGAATTAATCACAGACAACGGCAAAGTAGCCGGGCTTCGCACGATTTGGGGCGTAACCTTCAAGGCTCGTTGCGTTGTCATCACAGCAGGAACATTTCTAAATGGGCTGATGCACATAGGACGCAACATGGTAGAAGGAGGCAGGATTTCCGAACCAGCAGCTAAGTTCCTTACAGAATCCATCGCAGCAAATGGCATACGCAGCGGACGAATGAAGACAGGAACACCTGTAAGAATCGACGGAAGAAGCGTGCATTTCGACGAATTGGAGAAGCAAGATGGCGAAAACGATTTCCACCGTTTCTCGTTTAATACAGAAAGACGCGTATTACCACAACTCCCATGCTGGATCTGCAATACAAACGAAAAAGCACACGAAATACTGCGTTCCGGCTTAAACGATTCCCCTCTGTATAACGGACAGATTAAATCTATAGGGCCCCGTTACTGTCCAAGCATAGAAACGAAGCTCCACACCTTTCCGGACAAAGATCGTCATCCGCTATTTTTAGAGCCCGAAGGCACCGACACCAACGAATATTATCTAAACGGCTTTTCATCAAGTCTGCCGATGGAGACGCAAATTGCCGCGCTGAAAGAAATAGCAGCTTTCCGCGACCTTGTTATCTATCGTCCGGGTTATGCCATTGAATATGATTTCTTCGACCCTACACAGTTAAAGCATTCATTAGAATCCAAGCAGGTGGATGGATTGTTTTTGGCCGGACAAGTAAACGGAACCACCGGCTACGAAGAAGCAGGCGGACAAGGACTGATTGCCGGCATCAACGCAGCATTGAAATGCAGCGGCAGCAATCCTTTCACGATGCGTCGTGACGAGAGCTACATAGGCGTTCTCATCGATGATTTGGTCACTAAAGGCGTAGACGAGCCCTACCGCATGTTCACTTCAAGGGCAGAATATCGGATATTGCTTCGTCAGGACAATGCAGACACAAGACTAACGCCTTATGCCATAAAGTTCGGAACCATCGACACAAAACAAGCAGAGAAATACAACTACAAGCAAGAAGCCATTCAAACAATCATAGAATATTGCAGAAAAACATCGGTAAAACCGAACGACATAAATTCTTTTCTTGAAGCACAACATACCGCGCCTTTAAGGGAAGGATGCAAGATAAAAGACCTGATAGAACGGCCGGAACTATCGATTAGAAGCCTATGCAATGTACTTCCAAAATTGGAAAGTACCGTCAATGCATTCAACGTACAGCAAGAAGAAATCGTTGAAGCCGCAGAAATCGAATTGAAATATCGGGGGTATATACAGCGCGAAAGAATCATTGCAAACAAAATGCAACGATTGGACAACATCAAGATAAAAGGGCATTTCGATTACGAGAAAATATCACAACTTTCGACAGAAGCGCGCCAAAAACTCGCGAAAATAGACCCGGAAACCCTGGCACAAGCAGAGCAGATCCCCGGGGTTTCACCGAGCGATATCAACATATTATTAGTTATGATGCATAGATAACGTTTCACGTGAAACAAGCACAACTCACTATCTACAAATGGATAAGAAAGGCGCAGCTATACTAAGAGAGCTAAAGGAATTTGTGTCAAATATGCCGGAATTGCCGGGCAGCTATCAGTATTATAACGCAGACGGTGAGATTATCTATGTAGGCAAGGCGAAGAATTTAAAGCGCAGGGTAAGCTCATATTTCAATAAGGAGCAGAAAAGTTCCAAGACAAGGGTGCTTGTAAGCAAGATAAGAAGAATCAGCTATTCGGTGGTTTATTCGGAAGCTGATGCGTTATTGCTGGAAAACAACCTTATCAAAAAATACAAGCCAAAGTATAATGTGCTGCTTAAAGACGACAAGACCTACCCTTCGATTTGCATTACCAAAGAGGACTATCCGCGGATATTCAAGACGCGCAACAGGGAAATTAAGGGTGGAATATATTATGGTCCCTACTCGCATGTACACACGATGGACATTATCCTTGACTTCATCAACAAGACCTACGCGCCACGCCCGTGCCGGATGCCCATGACTAAGGAAAAAGCGGTGAACGGGGACTACAACATCTGTCTCAATTATCAAATAGGCAAATGCAAGGCACCTTGCGTGGGGAAACAAAGTCAAGAAGAGTACATGGACAATATATCGGCATGCAAGGAGATACTGAAAGGAAACACCATTGAGCTGATAAGAAGCATCAAGCGCAAGATGATGGACTTTGCAAAGAGGCTGGACTTCGAGAAAGCTCAGGCTCTAAAGGAGCAACTTGATCTACTCAACAACTTCCAAGCACGCAGTGAGGTGGTCAACCCAAGCAACAATAATATAGATGCGTTCAGCATCGACGTAAACGAGAATCTGGCATACGTAAACTACCTGCATGTGGTGAAAGGCTCCATTGTGCAGGCATTCACCATCGAATTAAAGAAGAGGTTAGACGAAAGCAAAGAGGAGTTGCTGGCTCTGGCTATAGTGGAGCTTCGCCAAAGATTCCAGTCAGCATCGAAAGAAATAATAGTACCCTTTGCCATCGATTTGCCGTTGGAAGGGGTGACATGTATAATACCTCAACGTGGAGACAAGCTGAAGCTGTTGAAGCTGTCCGAGTTAAATGTGAGAGAATACAAGCTGGAAAGCCTGAAACAGCAGGATAAGCTCAACCCCGAACAAAAGGCAGTGAGGCTGATGAAGGATATACAGGATCACCTGCACTTGCCCACTCTGCCCTATCGGATAGAGCTATTCGACAATTCAAACACGCAGGGAAGCAACCCCGTGGCCGGCTGTGTGGTGTTTGAGAAGCTTAAGCCTGCCAAGAAAGAATACAGGACTTACGAGATCAAGTCTGTAATAGGCCCGAACGACTATGCCTCGATGCAGGAAGTGGTGAGACGCAGATACAAGCGTCTTATCGAAGAGGGCAAGAAGTTGCCCGACCTGATTATCACCGACGGGGGCAAGGGACAGATGGAGTGTGTCCGCAAGGTGGTGGAAGACGAACTCGGACTAAAGATTCCCATTGCCGGCTTAAGTAAGGACAACAGGCATAGGACCAATGAGTTGCTGTATGGCAGTCCTGCGGTTGTAGTGGGCATGAGTCAGAGCAGCGAACTGTTCAGGTTGCTCACGCGGATGCAGGACGAAGTGCATCGGTTTGCCATAGCTTTTCACCGCAAAAAAAGGATGAAGAGCCAAACACACTCCGCATTAGACGACATCAAAGGTGTGGGAGAAGCTACAAAGACATTGCTAATCAAAGAGTTCAAGAGCTACAAGCGGTTGATCGAAGCCCCGCAGGAAAGGCTTGAAGAAGTGTTGGGAAAAAAGAGGGGAAGCAAGTTGTTTTTGGCTCTGCACCCCTTTATCGAAAGTAAAAACGAGGAAGAATGAGAGTTGTAATTCAAAGGGTTAGGCATGCTTCTGTAAGCATAGACGGGGCATTGAAATCGCACATCGAAAAGGGTCTGCTTGTTCTTTTGGGCATCGAGAGTGCCGACACTGTCGAAGACACCCTCTGGCTGGTAAAGAAGATTGCCGGTCTCCGCATCTTCGACGACGAGGCAGGTGTGATGAATTTGTCTGTCAAAGACATTGATGGAGAACTACTTGTGGTGAGCCAATTCACTTTAATGGCATCCTACAAAAAGGGGAACAGGCCTTCATGGATCAGGGCTGCGGGTCACGAAACGGCAATACCCCTGTATGAGGATTTCTGCAAAAAAATGTCGAATGAGTTGGGCAAGGAGGTGAAAACCGGCACTTTCGGTGCCGACATGAAGGTGGAATTGCTCAACGACGGGCCGGTTACCATCTGCATGGACACCAAGAACAGAGAATGAATTTTCTTTTCTGCAATTGCGCCGGCAGTTGGAATGAAATGCTTACCTTTGTCCTATCATGAACGATTTAACCATCAGAGAAGCCCAAATCACCGTTGACAAATGGATCAAAACCATTGGTGTGAGATACTTTAGCGAGTTAACCAACATGGCATGCCTTACGGAAGAGGTGGGAGAACTGGCACGCATCATGTCGCGCAAATACGGAGACCAGAGTTTCAAGCCCGGGGAAACGCAGGACCCTTCGGAAGAAATGGCCGACATTCTTTGGGTGCTGCTATGCCTGGCCAACCAGACCGGTGTAGACCTGACGCAGGCTTTCATGCAAAGCATTGAGAAAAAGACACGCAGAGATTCAGAACGTCATATTAACAACCCTAAACTTAAAGCAGAATGACAACAGAGCATCACCATCACCACCACGAGGAAGAAACACGCGAAACATCCAAATATGAGCAGATGTTTCAGAAGTACAATCTGCATCTGCACGACGAACTCATACAGGAAGCCGCCAAAATTATCCTTTCGGAAAAGGTCAAAGAGAATAGCACAGAAGCTATAAAAAAACTCATATTCAGCTGTTTGGAAATCACTTCACTAAAAGTCACCGACAACGAAGAAAGCATTTTGAAGCTCACGGAAAAGATAAACCGCTTTGCAGACGAGAACCTTGACTTCCCCCACCCCGCGGCCATCTGCATCTACCCCCGCTTTGCTTCGGTAGCCAGCAGCTCGCTTGAAGTCGACAATATGAGCGTCACCTGTGTGTGCGGTGGCTTTCCCTCGTCGCAGACCTTTCCGGAAGTAAAGACCGTCGAGACGGCTCTCGCACTGAAAGACGGTGCCACCGAGGTTGACATGGTTATGTCTGTAGGCTATTTTCTAAGTGGCGACTACGAGCAGGTCAGCGATGAGATTGACGAGATAAAGGCCATCTGCGGCGAAGAGACCAATCTGAAGGTCATCCTGGAAACGGGAGCTTTGCAGACGGCAACAAACATCAAGAAAGCAGCCCTCATGGCCATGTACAGCGGAGCCGACTTCATCAAGACCTCAACCGGCAAGGTTGAACCCGGAGCTACGCCGGCTGCTGTCTATACCATGTGCAAGGCCATCAAGGAATATCACGAAGAAACGGGACGCAAGGTAGGCATCAAGATTGCCGGAGGTGTACGCACCGTAGAAGACGCAATAGGATATTACACCATTGTAAAAGAGACACTTGGAGAAGAGTGGCTTACACCCAACTGGATCCGGTTTGGCTCAAGCAGTCTGGCAAACAGCATCTTGAGCAACATCAAAGGGAAAAAGGTGACCTATTTTTAAGCCGCAGCAAACCATCTTTGCCACAGGTCGTCGTTGCAGTCTGTACACATCGCACCCTACGATGCGGCACATTGCACCCTACGATCTGTACACATCGCATATTGCAGTCTGTACACATCGCACCCTACAATGCGGCACATCGTACCCTGCGATGTGTACAGATCGCACGCACAAACCATACACATCGTAACTCGAAGGTTTTGGGATTGTTTTTATAGTATGTATATTGTGTGTTACAAGTGTGGCACAGGCTACAAGGCAATGAGCCTTGTCAAATGGTGCGCTGCAGCACAAAGTCTACATACTGCATCAAGGATTCGCGAATGGCTGTATGGGCAAATCCGGCAATAAGTGCCTCAGCTTTGCTTGCATACTCAGACATGCGCTGCTCAGCATAGTCCACCCCACCGTTCTGCTTTGTAAAGTCCACAAGCCTGAGTATTTCGGATTTGTCGGCAAGTCCCTGCTTGATTTTACGTGCAAGCTGTCTCATCTCTTCATCTGCCACACTGTTAAGCACATGGATGGCCGGCAGGGTGAGCTTTCCTTCCATCATGTCGTTGCCCGTGGGTTTGCCAATTTGCGGGTTGTCGAAATAGTCAAAAATGTCGTCCCTTATCTGGAAACACATGCCCACATTGTAGCCAAAGTCATACATCATGCGGCAGGCCTCATCGGGAGCTCCCACGGAGATGGCCCCCACCTCAGCCGTAGAAGCAAAGAGGGATGCCGTCTTCAGACCTATCACATCGTAATAGGATTCCTCCGAAAACTCGTCAGTATAAGTGTTGGAAAGCTGGATGATTTCGCCCGACGACAGTTGTTTGCCCAATTGGGATATATGCTTCACAATGCGCAGGTTGCCTGTCTGTGCAGCCTTTTCGAGCGAAGAAGAAAGCAAGAAATCGCCCACCAGCACCGCCACCTTGTTACCATACTGCGAATGGAGAGCCACCTGGCCGCGTCGCTCGTCGCTGTCGTCAACAACATCATCGTGTATAAGGCTGGCATTGTGCAGCAACTCCAGCATGGCAGCTGCGTAATAGGTGGCATCCGTAGGTCGGCCAAACTCACGTGCAACCAAGAATAGAAGCACGGGACGCATCTGCTTACCGCGATGGCTGCTGACACGCTCGAAGATGGCATTCAACAGGGGGTTGGGATGACGCAATGTATCATCCAAAATGCCATTGAAGTGCTCTAAATCAGCACTTATAGGTGCTTTTATGCGCTCAAGTTGATTCACAAATCTTACTTTATGGCGCAAAAATACGAATTTAATAAGGCAAAACCTCATTTATTTTCCCTATTTTTACATGCTGAAAAGAGTTTTGCATGGAAAAAATCTACCTTCTGGACGCTTATGCCCTGATATATCGCAGCTACTACGCCCTTATCCGCAACCCTCGGATTACTTCATACGGGTTGAACACCTCAGCCATTTTCGGCTTTGTAAACACCCTCGAAGAAATCCTCACTAAAGAAAATCCCGACTTCATAGCTGTGGCTTTCGACCCTGCAGGACCCACCTTCCGGCACGAAGCCTACCCCGACTACAAAGCACAACGCGAAGCCACTCCGGAAGACATCCGCAAGGCCGTGCCCTACATCAAGCAGATAATCAAGGCCTACAATATACCTATCTTCGAAATAGCCGGCTATGAAGCCGACGACATCATCGGCACCCTGTCCCGAAAAGCCGAGGCAGCCGGCATGCAGACCTACATGGTCACACCCGACAAGGACTACGGACAGCTCGTCACGAAGCATACATATCAATGGCGGCCTGAAACGGGAGGACACAGCCTGCTCCGCGAGGAGGACATCCTCGATAAGTATGGCATTGAACGCACATCACAGGTAATCGACATCCTGGGCCTTATGGGCGACACCGCCGACAACATACCCGGATGCCCCGGAGTGGGCGAAAAAACAGCCAAAACCCTTGTCGAAAAATATGGCACCATCGAAGACATCTACAACCATACCGACGAACTGAAGGGAAAACTCAAGGAAAGGCTCATCGACAACAAGCAGCAGGTGATGTTCTCAAAATACCTTGTCACCATCAAGACCGACGTGCCCCTCGACTTCGACCCCCAACAACTGAAACGGCAGGAAAGCGACCTCGAAGCCCTGAAAGCCATTTTCGGCAAATTGGAGTTCAACTCTTTCATCAAAAAGATCTGCAGCAGTCAGGACACACATGAAGCACCTCCTGTTCAACGCGATCTATTCAGCTCAAATGCCGATGAGACACACGAAGAATCATTTCGAGCGATTTTCAAGGCGGTTAAATTTGATATTTCAAACTACAAAGCAATTGACAATCAAGAAGAAACAGACAAAATTATTGCCAAAATTTGTGCTGAAAAAAACTTCGCTTTTAGCATAGCAACCACCTCACTCAGCGGCATCTCGGCCGAAATTTGCGGAATAGGCATAGCCCTCTCAGCCAATGAAGCCTATTACATGCCTATACACGACGACTTACGAAGTCGCGCAACCATCCAACGGCTCAAAAACATCTTTGAAAACGAAGATATAGGAAAAATCGGCAGCTATCTGAAGTTTTTACAATTAGTCTTAATGAACTATGGCGTCGATCTGAAAGGTCCGCTCTTCGACACAGCCATAGCCCACTACCTCATCCAGCCCGAATTGAAACACAATCCGGACTATCTTGCCGAGATATACCTACACCACACAGGCATCAGTCTGGAACAATACTTCGGCAGCCATTGGAGAGAAGAGCGCGACATGCGCCTGCTCCCCGACGACATCCGCAAGGACTTCACATGCGAACAGGCCGACACGGCCCTGCGGCTGAAGCCCATCCTGACCGACGAACTCAAACGTTTGGACGAAACCCCTCTGTTTGAAAACATCGAGATGCCCCTGAGCGGTGTGCTGGCCGAGATGGAACACAACGGTGTTGTGATAGACCTTGACAAGCTTCGCGAGACATCGCGACAGTTCACCCGACGCATGCAAGACTACGAACACGAGGTTTACAGGCTCAGCGGCCACGAGGACAAGCCCTTCAACCTGTCGTCTCCGCGTCAGGTGGGTGACGTACTTTTCGGTGAGCTCCACCTCCTTGAAAAGCCCAAAAAGACAAAAAGCGGCCAGTATGTCACCTCAGAAGCAGTGCTCGAAGAGCTGCGTGCAAGCTCGCCCGTGGTGGACTGCCTGCTCAAATATCGCGGCATCAAAAAGCTGCTGTCAACCTATGTCACTGCACTTCCCGCACTGGTAAACGCGCGTACCGGCCACATCCACACCAGCTTCAACCAGACCGTGACTGCCACAGGGCGGCTCAGCTCGAGCAATCCCAACCTGCAGAACATCCCCGTGCGCGGAGACGACGGCAAGGACATACGCAGGGTGTTCATTCCGGAGCCGGGGTGCGAGTTTCTCTCGGCCGACTATTCACAGATAGAACTAAGGGTCATGGCCCACCTCAGCAGTGACCCCCACATGATAGATGCCTTCCGGCAGGGTCACGACATACATGCCGCAACGGCAGCCCGAATATATCACAAGCCAATCACTGACGTAACTTCTGACGAACGCCGCAAGGCCAAGACGGCCAACTTCGGCATTATCTATGGCATCACCGTCTTCGGACTGGCACAGCGCATAGGCATTTCGCGCACAGAAGCCAAGGAACTCATCGACAACTATTTCAACACCTTCCCCGGCATACGCGACTTTATGGATGCCTGTATTGCCAAAGCGCGGCAGAGGGGTTATGCAGAAACCATCTTTCACCGCCGCCGCTACCTGCCCGACATCAGTTCGCGCAACGCTGTTGTGAGGGGCTATGCCGAACGCAATGCCATCAATGCACCCATACAAGGCTCGGCTGCCGACATCATCAAGGCGGCCATGGTGAGCATCAGCCAAAGGTTTCACGAAGAGCAGCTACAGTCCAAGATGATTCTTCAGGTACACGACGAGCTCGACTTCAGTGTGTTGCCCGAAGAGAAAGAGCGGGTTGCACTCATCGTCAAGACAGAGATGGAGCAGGCCTTTGCCATGCAGGTGCCTCTCGTTGCCGAACTGGGATGGGGCTCCAACTGGCTTGAGGCTCACTGACAAGGCTGCTCCCCTACCCTAAAAACCCATTAATTACATTCATATATCAATGAAACAATTCAAACATGTGCTGTTAGCACTCATGCTTTTCACCGCAACTACGGCCATGGCCGAGGTGAACATCATTCCCAAACCTACGAAAGTTGTCGAAGGCACAGGGACATTCCGGCTGGCCGACGGACAGACCATCGGCTTCAACAATGCTGCCATCAAGGATGCAGCCTACTACCTGCGCCGCATTCTGACACGCGCCACAGGCTACAATAAGATAAAGGTGCGCCAGGGACAAGGCCAGATAAGCCTTGTGATGCAGACACCCCGCAACGACAAGGACGAGAGCTACACCCTCTCGGTCACCGGCAAGAAAGTCACCATCAAGGCCAAAAGCTACCGCGGCATCGTCAACGGCATAGCTTCGTTGCGCCAGCTTCTGCCCGACGAAATAGAGAAGCGCGAGGTGGCAACCGGAGTGGACTGGACTGTTCCTGCCGTAGAAATCTATGACAAACCTGCCTACCATTGGCGCGGACTCATGCTCGACCCCTCGCGCCACTTCTATTCAGTTGAGGAGACAGAACGCTTCCTTGACCACATGGCCCTCTACAAATACAACAAGTTCCACTGGCATCTCATCGACGGTGTGGGCTGGCGTATACAGATCAACAAGTATCCCCTGCTCACCGAAAAGGGAGCCTGGCGCGAGTTCCGTCCCGACATCGACATTGCATGCCAGAACCGTGCCAAGGCCGAAAACAATCCTACGCTGCAGATTCCCGAGAAGTATTGCAAGACAGTCGACGGCAAAAAGCTCTACGGTGGCTTTTATACGCAGGATGATATTCGCGAAGTGGTGCGCTTTGCAGCAGTCAGAGGAATCGACGTTATACCGGAAATCGACATGCCGGGCCACAATTGGGTGACCACGCAATGTTATCCTTGGCTGTCGTGTAGCAACGATGGTGAGGACCCATTGTGCCTGGGCAAAGAGTCCACTCTGGAATTTTGCAAGAACGTATATGCAGAGATCTTCAAGCTCTTCCCCTATGAATATGCACATATAGGTGGCGATGAAGTAAACCGCGATCACTGGACAAAGTGCCCCGCCTGCCAAAAACGTATCAAGGACGAAAGCCTGAAAGATGTGGCTGAGCTCCAGGCTTGGTTTACCAAATATATGGAACGTTACTTCAACCAACACGGCAGAAAGCTGATGGGATGGGACGAGATTCTTGAGGGCGGCCTGTCCAAAACGGCCACTGTGTATTGGTGGAGAGGCGACCATGCCGACGTGGCACAGAAGTCAACCAATATGGGCAACGAGGTTGTGGTGTGCCCCACCACCTACTGCTACTTCGATTACGGCCAGGACAACAACACCATCAAGCGCATCTACACGAGCGATGTGATTCCTGCCGACCTCAACGAAAAGCAGCTCAAACTCATCAAAGGCATACAATCCAATATATGGGGCGAGTTCATCCCCACCGAGGCACGCATGCAGTTTATGGCCTTTCCGCGGGCTCTCGCCATGGTGGAAAAGGCATGGACCCCCAAAGCCGAACAAAACTGGGACGACTTCCTGAAACGCATGAAGGCGCAGCTCTCGCGTCTGCAGGCTGCAGGCATCAACTACCGTCCCTTGGAGACCACACAGCCATAGAGCTTCTTTGAGACTCACAACAAAAACTCCCGGTATGCACCGAAAAGCATATCGGGAGTTTTTGTCTTTATGAGCTGAAAATTCAGTCTCTGGCAAGGAAAATCACATCCCCGCAGACCTCTGCTTGCGATGTGTACAGATCGCAACGTGTTTCATGTAGGTGAAACAACGTGTGACATGTACAGGAAACAACCTGTTTCAAGCCAGGAAACAACCTGCGATGTGTACAGATCATAGGGCCTAAGCCTTGGTTAAATCAGCTTGTAGTCGCCGGCCTTCTCGTTAACCACGGCTTGAAGCTCGTCACGAGGTATCTCTTCCTTGTCAAAAACCACCTCGGCCAGTCCAGTCTCAAGCACCACTTTGGCCTTTACACCCTCAATAGAATTGAGCGCGTCCTCAACATGTTTACGGCAGTTCTGGCACATCATGCCTTCCACTTTGTAAGTTTTTCTCATAAGATTGTCTGTTATCTTTGTTTGTTTAATGGTTGTCTTGTCATTCAAGGCCGGCACATCCGACAAGCGGCGGCGCCTGAGCACTAGGCTGTTCATCACCACGCTGACACTGCTGAAAGCCATGGCCGCCCCACCCACAAGAGGATTCAGCAGGAAGCCGCACACGGGATAGAGCACTCCGGCAGCCACGGGAATGGCTATCATATTGTAGATGAAAGCCCAAAAAAGGTTTTGACGGATGGTTCTCACCGTGAGATGCGACAGTCGGATGGCCTCGCCCACCTTGGCCAGATTGCCTGAGAGCAAAGTCATCATGGCGGCATCCATGGCTATGTCGCTGCCTTGTCCCATGGCAATGCTCAGATGGGCCTGTGCCAGTGCCGCACTATCGTTGATGCCGTCGCCAATCATGGCCACCGTGTGCCCACGTTGTTGCAGGTCCTTCACAAAGTGAGCTTTGTCGTCGGGCATAACACCTGCCCTGTAGTTCCTTATGCCCAGCACCTGGGCTGCAGCCTCGGCGGCAGCGGCATTGTCGCCCGTCAGCATATAGGTATCAATGCCCATGCGTCGCCATTCGGCCACCGCGGCAGCAGCATTGGGCTTCAGCGTGTCGGCCAAAGCCATGATGCCCATCACACGATGAGCATCAGCAAAATACAAGACCGTCATGGCCGAAGCCTCCCACTCGGCAGCACGGTCCCTCAATTCTTCGGGAATGGCAATGCCCTTCTCGGCCATCAACCGGGCATTGCCGGCATAATAAGTGGCACCGTCACTACATACCGCCATCACACCCCTGCCGTGCAGCTCGTGCAATAGTCTGAAAGAAGCCTCCGAAACCCCTTGCATCCCCTTGAACCACTCCGCCACAGCTATGGCCAGAGGATGGCGGCTCTGCCCTTCCATTGCGGCAAAAACCGGGCGCAAAGGCCTGCCCTCTTCGGTCCAGCATTCGCCCGTCACATGCGGATGTCCCTCGGTAAGAGTGCCCGTCTTGTCGAGCACTATCGCATCCACACGGCAGGCCGTTTCGAGAGCTGTGGCATCCTTAATCAGAATACCCCACTCGGCTCCCCTGCCGATGCCCACCATCAAAGCCATGGGAGTGGCCAAACCAAGCGCACAGGGGCACGCAATGATCAGCACGGTGACCATAGCCGGCAGGCCGTGATAAAGCCCGTCAGAGGGGCTTAAAAGCAGCCATGCAAGGAAAGATATCACGGCAATGGATATGACAACGGGAACAAAAACGGCTGCCACACGGTCAACCATGCGCTGCACCGGGGGTTTGGAGCCCTGTGCCTCACGCACCAAAGCAACGATGCGGCTAAGCACCGTATCCGCCGAAGTCTTGACAACCAACATCCTGAAAGCACCGTTTTGATTGAGCGTTCCGGCATAGACGGCATCACCACACTGCTTGGCAACAGGCACAGGTTCGCCGCTCAGCATGCTCTCGTCCACATAGGTGGTGCCCTCGGTCACCTTGCCGTCCAGCGGAATGCGCTCGCCCGGATGCACACTGATGACCTGTCCTTGGGTTATCTGCCTGATATCCGTCATGCGTTCGCCGCCCGCAGCAACCACCAGGGCCGCCATGGGCTGCAAACCGGCCAGGCGTCGGATGGCTTCACCGGCACTGAGACGAGCACGCATTTCCAGCATACGCCCTAGCAAAATAAAGGCAATGACACTGCCCGAAGCCTCAAAGTAGAGGTGGGGAACCACATTATGCGAAAGCCAAAAGTCCCGAAAAAGAAGGTTGCATACACTGAACAGATAGGCAATGGATGTGCTGAGTGACACCAGCGTATCCATATTGCAACTGCGATGAACCGCCTGACACCAGGCACTGATATAGAAACATCGGCCCATGCAACCTATAATGATTGTAGACAACAACCACATGCACCACGGAGCCCAATGCCCGTGAACAAAACAAAGAACATTGAGGGGAACGGCCAGCAGAAAGGCGGCCAACGTATCCTTTCTCAAACGGCGGTACTCACCGGCCTGCATCATCTGCAACGAACCATCGTCGGCATCACAGACAAGATCATAGCCTGCTGCCCTCACGGCTTCGCGCAAAACAGACTCGCTGACGGCCGATTCATCATAGAGCACACGCGCTGTCGAATCTGCATAGTTTACATCAGCCTCGGCCACACCCGCCGTCTTGCGCAAAGCACTCTGTACATGAGCGGCACACGAAGCACAACTCATTCCGGTCACGGGATATACACACTGCTTCATCAGACGTTGCTAATTGGTGCCGCAAAAGTACGAAATAATCTACTGCATACCAGTAAAAAAGAACTAATCGAAGTTGGCAAAAACGAAAAGACAAAGCCGCAAAAAAGGCTGCAATCAAGCTATTTTGCCTAACTTTGCAGCCGTTTTTAAAGTATCAAAGCAGCAAATGAAAGCATTACAAACCGTTCTGCTCCTTGTCGTTTCCAACATATTCATGACTTTCGCCTGGTATGGTCACCTGAAGCTTCAGGAAATGAAAATCAGCACACATTGGCCACTTTATGCCGTAATCCTATTCTCCTGGAGCATCGCCCTGTTTGAGTATAGCTTCCAAATCCCTGCCAACCGCATCGGATTTCACGAAAACGGCGGTCCCTTTTCCCTGATACAGCTCAAAGTGATCCAGGAAGTCATCACCCTCACTGTGTTCATAGCGTTCACCACAGTATTCTTCAAAGGCGAATCGTTTCACTGGAATCACATCGCAGCATTCCTGTGCCTTGTGGCAGCCGTCTACCTTGCCTTCATGAAATAAGCCCTAAGGCTTAAGCTCATCCCAGCGGGGCGGCCTGACACCCAACAGGTGTCTGACGAAGAAATCATAACGCTTGTGCTCTCCAAAGCGACCTCCCAAGGTGTGATGCTCGCCGGGCAACACCACCAGCTCAAAGTCTTTTCCGGCTTTGATCAAGGCATTGGCCACCTGCATGGTAGAGGCAGGATCAACATTATCGTCCAACTCTCCAACCACAAGCATCAAAGGACGCTTGAGCAGATGAGCGTTTTCGACATTCGAGGCCCGTACATACGAACTGTCGACAGGATAGCCCATCCACAGCTCATTCCACCATATCTTGTCCATACGGTTGTCGTGGCATCCGCAGGCACTATAGGCAGCCTTGTAGAAATCCGGGTGAAACAACACGGCAGCCATGCTCTCCTGACCTCCGGCAGAGCCACCAAAGATGCCCACACGTGTGGTATCCATATACGGATATTTGCGCGCCGCAGCCTTTATCCACGCTATACGGTCGGGAAAACCTGCATCCTGCAAGTTTTTGTAGCATACATTTTCAAACTCACGGGAACGGTAAGAAGTGCCCATGCCATCAGACTGCACAACGATAAATCCCAGTTCTGCAAGGTTGGACATATCCCAGATAAAAGACCTGAACGACTTGGGAACATACTGGCTTCCCGGCCCGGCATAGATGTATTCCACAATGGGATAAGTGCGCGTTGAGTCAAAATGGGACGGGCGCACTATAATGCCCCATATATCAGTCTTGCCATCACGCCCCTTGGCACAAAAGGATTCGGGAGCACGCCAACCGCAGGCTTTCAGGGCCGAAATGTCGGCCTTGGCCACCGTCTTGAGCAGACGGCCGTCGGCAGCACTGCGCAGCTCGGTCACAGGAGCCTGTGATATGGTGGAATAAGTGTCCATCAAGTACTTGTAATCATTTGAAAACACTGCCTGATGTGTGCCGTGCGAAGGTGTGAGCCGCGTCAACTTCTTGCCGTCAAATCCTATCTTGTAATAATGGATGAAGTAAGGGTCTTCATTGTCTACACCGCCATTGGCAGAGAAATATATTGTCTTGCCGGCCTCATCCACACGCACCACATCGCGCACATACCATTTGCCATGGGTCACCTGCCGCACAGGACGACCTGTTTTCCGGTCATAGAGATACAGATTTCTGTAGCCGTCACGCTCACTCGCCCACAAGATGTGACGTCCGTCCTCCAGATCATGCCGCCAAAGAAACGGGTAATTCACATACTTGTCTCCGGTCTCTTCGATCAGCGTACGCACAGACCCCGACTCCACAGACAGCTCAAGGACACGATAGACCTTATGGCCACGCTCGTTATACTCAAAAGTGACGGCACGGCTGTCAGCATCCCAACGAAGGTTGGTCAGTGCATACTGCCGCTCAAAAAGCTCCGTAGACAAAGGTTCAATCAGCCTGCCCTGCTCCACATCCAACAGGCATGGCACCTTGTAGTTGAGCTCATCGCCGGGCTTGGCATACTCCTGTTTGTGGAGCAATGGCTGCAACTGACTGCGAGGCGATGACTCCACGTAATGCACATAATGCTTGAGGGCAGGACGCAGGCGGCAGACGGCTATGTAACGTCCATCGGGTGACCACTGGAGGTGCGAGGAATAATAGAAGCCTTCCGTGCCGTTTTGTGTCAAAGCCCGTTCACGGCCCGACTTCACATCACGTACCCACACATTGTTTTCGCGTATATAGGCTTGAATCTTGCCGTCGGGTGATGTCACTTCACCACCTTCACGTTCATCATCAACCTCCATCCAATGACGCGATTTGCCGTAATGTCCTTGCCGGCGAGGCTCCACTTTGATGAGCTCGCGCTTGAGAATATCATAGCGAAACCTGCGGTTTTCAAAGGAAAACTCCATGGCATGCTTGTCGGCATCGAAACGCAAATCGCCCAAAGACATATTGGCAGCATCAACAGCTTTCTGTATACTGCTTGACAGACAGGAAGCCAAATGCTCATGGTCGAACAGCAGGTTTTCGGTCATGGATTCGGCATTCAGCAATCTGTATTCCCTTTTACCATTGGCTTGAATCACATACCAGAAAGCTTCTTCTCCGTCGACACGGTGGGGCGACAAATCGGCATTGACAACTTTTCCCGCATATTTGCCATACAAGGCATTGGCACGACGATAGTCCGCAACCGTGCCTTGGGCAAACGCATGCTCACATGCCAACAAGCCCGTTATCACACACAAAAAAGTCTTGAAACACATAAGAACAACCCGTTTAGTAAACAACCATGACGGCACAGCCTTATTTCAGCGTGTGACGTCCCTTTTTCTGCAAGTATTTTATCAGGTATTCGGGACGGTCGGTCTGTATCATGCTGGCTCCGAATCCCAGCATTTGCCCGTAGACCTTTTCCGGATCGCCATCAAAGGCTGCATCGTCATCGAGGCCGCCATTCAGGGAGGGCCAAAGTGCATTCACCCAAAGCTTGGCCCCCGATGCAAGGATTTGCTGCATATAACCCTTGACCACCGATGACATTTCTTTCCAGCACACTTCATAGGCTAATGGCACTTCGTTCCTTTGCTTATATTCATTTATCAATGCCTCTCCAGCCTTACCGGGCAGACCAACTATAGGCATGTACATCATATTGTGCCGATGACTGGCCATCTTTTCCGCCACATCACGAGCCGCGTGCTTGCCTTTTATCAATACCTGATCCGTCACACCGAGCTCTTCGGTAACCTTTAATACCAGGTCGTAGTACTCATACCCTTGGTCCACATTGACCGTTATGCGGTCTTTGCACACCTGGAGAGCTTCACGCAATGTCGGCATTCTGTAACGTGGGTCGGCAACACCATGACCCCGCCTCAGATAAAGCTTGCTGATTTCTGCATAGGTCAAATCACTCACTTTGCCTCGGCCCGTTGTTGTACGGTCCACAGTCTTGTCGTGGCAAAGCACCAATACACTGTCTTTGGTGAGCTTTAGGTCAAGCTCCATCATGTCGGCTCCCATCCTGATAATCGACTCTATCGACTGCAAAGAGTTTTCGGGATAATTGCGCCAATCACCACGGTGGCACACCACAATCACGTACTTTGACTTCGGATTATGTATTTCACGCACTATCTTGTCCGCCCTACTCTCTTTCTTGACTGCGGCAGACAGAGTTACCATCCCTAAATGGGCAAATAGCAAAAGCAATAACAAAGATGTTTTTCTCATATGACAAAATGTTTTATTCATTGGATTAAACGATAGATATATCCCGGCATACATTTAATGATGCCTTTGATTTCAAGTTCTAAAAAAAGCGATGCAACCTTGCCTACGGGAAGACCGGTTTTCAATACAGCCTGGTTGATTTGAAGCCCGTCGCATCCTTGAAGCAGACCCACCAAGGCCTGCTCGTCGTCAGACAGCCGGAGAAACAGCTCGGGTTGGGATGGCTTCTGCAAGGCTTCGGCTCGTTGCTGCTGCGTAATCCAGTCCATGTCACACACCATGTCCTCGGCACATGTGATGAGCCCGGCTGTATTCTTGCGTATCAGTGCATGACAGCCTTGTGAGGCTTCATCCGTTGAACGGCCGGGAAAGGCAAAAACCTGACGGTCATAACTCATGGCTTGATTCGCAGTGATTAACGAACCTCCTTTGCTGCCGCTCTCCACAACCACACATGCATCGCACATACCGGCCGCAATACGGTTACGACGCACAAAATTTCCCTTATCGGGATTCGTTCCAATGGGAAACTCTGTCAGCAATCCTCCATGTTCCACCATTGTCTTGGCTGTTTCGCGATGGGCATAAGGGTAAATCCTGTCCAACCCATGCGCAAGTATAGCTACCGTAGGCAGCCCGGCTGACAACGCACCACGGTGGGCATGAATGTCGATACCATAAGCCAGACCGCTTACAACGAGCGTATCGGGGCAAAGGCGTGCAAGATCTGAAGTAAAACTGTGGCAAATGTCTTTTCCATATTCCGTACAACGCCGTGTGCCGACAACGGTTACAACGTGGACTGCATTGAGATCGGCATTTCCTTTATAGTACAACACTAACGGAGCATCCTTGCATTGCTTCAGACGAAAAGGATAACCTTCAGATCCTATATCCAGAATTTCTATGCCGTGTTTCTTGCAAAAAGCCGTCTCCTCTTCTGCAGCTTTGAGAGCCGCTGAAGACCCCTCATCCAGAATTTTCTGTATTCGCGAATGCAATGCCGGCTCTTTTCCTTTCAGCTCGACCAGTCCCATGAAGACATCTTTAGCCGAACCTACTTCGCGGTAAAGGGTCAGTGCATTCTGAAGTCCCAGACTTTTCAGCCTGCTGAGCGCAATGGCATAGAAGCTTTCGTCGGTCATTTAGTCTTTTTCAAAATACTTTCCGAACGACACATTCAGTTCCTCGCACTCCGAAAGCCGGCCATTGACAATGCAAACGGTATCGACTGTGGCCTTGATGCAAAGCTTCTCATCGGCAGCCCTGTAAATATCTTGTTCAAAGACATACTTCACACCGTCTTTCCTGATATTCAAGCAGCTTATGAATTTGTCATCACTGCGCAAGGGCGTCTTGAATGCAACATTGATACGAGCCACCACACAATCGATTCCACGATGGTGCAAATCAATAAAGCTCACGCCCTCTGTCAGCAGAAACTGGTGACGGGTATGTTCCATAAAATGCAAGTAATTGGCATTATTCACTATCCCTTGTATATCGCACTCATAATCGCGCACCGTCATCTCGAGACGGAAAATATAATTCTTCATTTCTTCGGTTCCTGTAATACGTGATATACGTGTGTTGTTTTCAGATATTCTGTTCCAAAGCGGCATCGCAGGCAGTCCTTACGATCGCAATATTGTTTTCTGAGCTGTATCAAAGCCTGGCTGTCTGCTGCCGACTTTATCGGCATCCCGTATGTTAGCCAGAGACGTATGATATGGTTGTTCTCGGGCTTGATTTGCTCAAGAAACTGCAAAGCCCTGTCGCAATACTCCACACGGCAACGATGCAAGCCGTAAGCATAAAGCATCGGCACTACAGCATTGATTAGCAATGAATCTACAGAAGCCTCACGCAAATTCTTCGACGATGCAGTTGTGGTCGATCCAAAGACATAATGAGTCTGCCAATAAGGTGTAACGGCAGTAACAAACAAACGCCGGGCATCGTCGAGTGTCTCTGCACCGATAATGCTTGAAACACTTACTTGACGCGAAACATACAGGTGAGCCAGCTGTGCCAGACGAATATGTGGAAAGTTCTGAGGACGCATGCGTAAAAAACGCCACCTTGCACCATTCATGGGCTGCAGTGAAAACTTATTAGCCAAGAAACCATACTCTGTCTGCAGCTTCTTGAAATATCCCTCACGCATGGCTTCGTCATAATAGACCGACGGCAACATAGCTTCATCCAACAAACCGGCCTGACCCAAGAACAAGGACTCTATTTGAAATATATCATCACGATGTTTGCCCGCTGCCATCAATGGAATGCGCATCCCCCACTCTTCAAAGGCATCGCTGTTGATGCCAAAACCAAAACTACGTGCAAGCGTAACAAACAAGGCACTTTCCCAGTCTCCGCCCAAACGTTCGGCCAAATTCACTATGCGGGAGGTCTTATCCTCCAATCGCTCTGTTGCCAGCCTATCCATCCAACTATCTATCACCACGGCCGGTAACTCAACGGCATGACGATAGCAAGGCATCTCTGAACTCGCTCTGAAAAGTTCGTTATAGTGTTGCTCGACATAAGAAGGGACATGCAGAACCAATTGCTCTACCTTGCGTCCTTTCGAAGTAAAGACTTCGCAATCGTCTCTGTCAACAACATGCAACACCACATTATCATATGCCATATCAGAGTTGTGATGATGACGTTTCCAATCACTGCTCGACATGTGAATCTCGATATTGCCGGCCCAAAGCTCATCCCCTATTTTCAGCTTCGCATCAATAAAGTCGGGACCTGCATCATTGTTGTGCAAGCCCGGCGATATCACCTCAACAGGCTTGCCTCCGGTCGTATGAAGCGAACCGTAGGCATATATCCTATGTTGCCAAACATAATGCAAAAGTCTTTCCATGGCGTATTTAGATGGAATTGGAAATGAACGACTGCGTCTAACTTGCTAACTATTCGCAAAAATACTACTTTTTACACTAACAGCATCGTTCTTTGCTCCTTTTTGCTTGCATCACATAACAAAAGCCATTGACAAGAACCTTACGATTCATCTGCCAATGGCTTTTCCATGATTATCGCTAAAGTGTAATTTTCATAGTGTTTCAACTGTTTTGAGTATATATTGAATCAAATGATCATATGTGTAATGCTCCAGGAAATGTTGATACACTTTCTCTGCAATGGCGTATCTTTCTTCAGGATGAGCGAGGTAGTATCTCACTTTCTCTGCACCTTCATCAATAGTCTTAAACGAAACAAGCTCCGGATCAACCGGTAACAAGTCTTTCAAAATAGGCTTGTAGTCGCACAGCTGAAAAGCGCCACAGCCATTTGCTTCAAAGAATCTGCAATTTACCGACTCTATCTCTGCAAAATGAAAATTATTGAACACAATCTTAGCACCATATATTGTACGGGCTTTTTCCTCGCCCACTATATACTTGCCGGTATAACACTTTTCGAGAACCTTATCAAAAAAACGATGTGGAACAACCCCATACAATTTTACATTGATACCCTCATCTACAAGAGCCCTCACCATGCGAGCTCTATATGGATAGAGTGTTCCGTATGTCATGACATCTACATTCATTTCATTTTCCATCTCAGCTTTAGTGCATGTCGGCTTAGGATTGTAGCGCTGGTTAAAAGCTTCGCTGTAGATAAATGCATTCAACTTGGCTTTATTTTTCATGAACTCAAGTATATAAGGGTCCTTTGTAAACCAAGCATCGTAGTTGGCTGCTATCACTTGTTGATAGCCAAATGATGTCAATGCATCGGGATTAACATGAACGACTCTTCTGTTTTTGCTCTTGACAGCATCAACAAAAGCCGGATGTATGTCCCTATAAAAACAAATCACCAAATCAGGGTTGTACTCATTAACGCTATTGGCGACAGATAGAAATCGTTTTCTATCATAACTATCGCTATACGTCCTTCCAATCTTGTCCAATACCTGGGAATAATGCTTTAGTCGTTTTACTGTATATGGAAACTTATCGTAGATATCAAATATCTTTGCTTCGTAACCTGCAAATTGGAATGCATCAGCAAAATGCCATTCCATTGAATCGGGTGCATTTGCACCAATAATTGCTATTTTCATATTTAAACTGATTATGTCGGTTTCTTTCTCCTATTTTCTCCAGACTTTCTTTGTCTTTCCATCGCTCGTCTTGATGATACTGATGCCGTGCGCACCGCTTCCTTGTTTGCGCCCTTGGAGATCGTACCACTCTTCCTCTACTTGGTTTCCATTCTTCACCGCATGAATACCTACCGGCTCGAATGTCTCGATCGAGAAAAAGTCTTTCCAATAGTCCGCCGTCTCGTAGGCTTCTTTGTAGACGGGCAACACATGCAACTTCCATCGTGGAGAAGGGTCGTTTCCCTCAGCCTCTATAATGGAAGCCGGTGGACCGTAGACATAAATGTCAGTCAATAAGCCTGAACGTTCAAAGGCATCGCGTGAAATGAGTTTCAACGATTTGGGAAGCCGGAACTCAGTCACTTTCGTTCCCTTGAAGGCGTCTTTCATAATAATCTCGGTATTATTCGACATCTTAACGGTTTTTAGACGCCAGCAATTAGCGAACGCCAGCCATCCAATTGAGGTCACCGAATTGGGAATATCAATAGTACTTATAGCAGTTCCACCCAATGCGCCATCTGAAATGGACGTAACACCGTAAGGTATTTCTACCGCATCTACTTCATATAACGCGCCCCATTCTATTTTCAGATTTGGGTTCGCAGGCAATCTGATTGAGTCCAATTCTGTATCCCAAAAAGCATTCGACCTGATTCTTTCTACTGTATTCGGAAGGGATACATGACTCACACATGTTCCTCTAAACGCATTCACTCCAATTTCCTTCAAATTGGAATTGTCCGGTATATTTATCTCTTTCAAGTTTTCACACTGATAAAAAGCTTCGTCCGATATCTTTTCAACGGTCGAAGACAAAGTAATCTTTTCAATGTTATAATGTTGTCTGAATCCACCCACTTCCTTCACACCCTCAGGTATAATCATATTCTTATTTTGGTTCTTTTCGTCATTCACTGTTATCCAAACATTCTTCCATGGAAAAGACGGGCGCAGTCGCAACAGGTCGCAGCATTGCTCATAGGTTCCACGCACATACTCCAAGGTAGAGGGCAAGACCGCAACAGAAACCATCAAAATGGAGATAAAGTTTCCATCAACATAACGCAAGGTGGAGGGCAAGAGCAGTTCCTTCAGATTGGGACTGCCTATATAAAACTTTCCGGACAAGCTGTCGGGACCACCCTTGAATACGCATCTTTCCAAATACTGGTTACCGAAAGTG
>CAKRYD010000009.1 GCA_934426255.1 uncultured Bacteroidaceae bacterium
GAAAGCCTTCCGGTCACGCCATGGCGGCCTGTGAGTTCATGAAGACTCACAGGCCGCTTTTTGGTATTTGCAGGTCGGGTGTCGGTCATTGAAGAGGCCCATCTGCGAGGGCAGAGACGCCGATGTGCAGGGTTGCAGGTTGTTTTCTGTACATGAAACAAGTAGTGGTATGTACATGAAACAAGTAGTGTCATGTACAGAAAACACGTTGTGTCATGTACATGAAACACGTTGTGTCCTATAGGGGAAACAGGTTGTTTCATGTAGATGAAACACCTTTCAATGTGCCGCATTGCATTGGGGGATGTGTACAGCCTGATTTCTGTAAGTGCCATATTGTTTGTTTTTGCAGGCATTATTTTTGTGGAATGTTGTGTCTTTGATGGTGTTTTTTTTCTACCTTTGAAGTCTGAAAGCGGCAGCATGCCGTTTTCGAGACCAATATGTTTTTATAAAGCTACAAAAATGAAAGTATTCCGCTATGCCTCTGATTTGGGTGATTTGAGCAAGGCCTTAAGCGAGGCCTCTGAAATCAAGGCCGACCGTTTCCGGTATCAATCGTTGGGCAAGAACAAGACAGTGTTGCTAATCTTCTTCAACAACAGCTTGCGCACGCGGTTGAGCACCCAAAAGGCTGCGATGAACCTGGGGCTGAATGTTATTGTGCTGGATGTCAATCAGGGAGCATGGAAGCTGGAAACGCAGCGAGGTGTTGTGATGGATGGTGACAAGAGCGAGCATTTGCTCGAGGCCATTCCCGTCATGGCCCAGTATTGCGATATGATAGGTGTACGCACCTTTGCCCGCTTTGAAAGTCGCGAGGCCGACTATACCGAGGAGATACTCAATCAATTCATAAAGTACAGCGGCCGTCCTGTCTTTTCAATGGAGAGTGCCACCGTACACCCTTTGCAGGCCTTTGCCGACTTGATTACCATCGAGCAGTATAAACGCAAGCCGCGTCCCAAGGTGGTGCTGACGTGGGCTCCCCATCCCAAGGCCCTTCCTCAAGCAGTGCCCAACAGCTTTGCCCAATGGATGCAGGTCGCCGATGTGGATTTGGTGATCACTCATCCTCACGGTTATGAATTGGATCCCTTTTTCGTTGCAGGGGCCGATGTGGAATACAATCAGATGAAAGCCCTTGAGGGTGCAGACTTCGTCTATGCGAAAAACTGGAGCTGCCCCGGCGTTACCAATCCTGCGGACTATGGTAAGGTGCTGAGCAAGGATATGGGTTGGACCATCGATGCAGCTCACATGGCAGTGACCGATGACGCGTTTTTCATGCATTGTCTGCCGGTGCGCCGCAACATGATAGTGACAGACGAAGTGATAGAAGCACCCACTTCACTGGTGATTCCCGAAGCTGCCAACCGGGAGATATCGGCCACTGTGGTACTTAAACGAATGCTCGAAGACTTGTAGTTATGACAGTAAACGAACGGCATTTCCTGGGTTTCATACGCTATGCCCTATTTGGCGGCGAATATCCCCGTGGCATCCTGACACGCGCGGGCTGGAAAGAGCAGCAGAAAATGGCGAAGGATCAGACTGTTACCGGCCTGTTCTATACGGCTGTGTCTCAGCTTCCTCCCGAGTTGCGGCCGCCACAGCAGATGCTAATGAAGCTTTACAGCAATGTGGTGTACATGGAGAACATGAACAAGATGCTGAACCAGTGTACGTGTGATATATTCGAGATATACAAAAGCCTGGGGGCTCATCCCATCCTGCTTAAGGGACAAGAGGTGGCCACGCTGTATGAGCATCCCGAACTGCGCGCATTTGGCGACATAGACATCTTTGTTCCCGATTGGAACAAGGCCATGGACAAATGGATTCTGGCCAATGCGGAACGCGTTGGCAGCCTTGCCGGCAAGGAACATCTGTCGGCTTTCAACTGGAAGGGTGCCGTGGTGGAAAACCACCTGTGCCTGCTGAAGTTCTACAATCGCGATTTGGCACGCAAGATGGACGACATTGTGAACAGCGAATTGCCCGAAAAGCATACGGAATGCTTCGTGACCATAGACGGCCATCAGTTGGAAGTGCTTCCCCGTACCCTTGAACTGCTGTATCAGATAGTTCATTTCTCGAAACATCTCATCCTGAGTGGAGTGGGGCTTCGCCAGTTGTGCGACATAACACTCACGATGCACCATTATTATAAGGACATCGATTCCGAAAAGCTTTGCAAATGGTTCGACATGCTGGAAATACGCAAGATGGCCAATGCCGTAGCCGCTGCCGCCGTTCGCTATCTGGGACTTCCGTCTGAAGAAGTTCCATACGACTACAAGCAGGACGCTTTTGGCGAGAAGGAAGATGACTTGATGGAGATTGTGATGGATGCAGCCAACTTTGGCTATTGGCTGAAGATGGGGAAGAAAAAGTCATGGTATGAACGACTGAGCCGCAACATCCGTCAGTATGCCCGCATATATCCGTATATGCCAAAGGAGGCAAGAACAGAAATAGGGCTTGTCCTGTTGGGCAAGCTAAAGTAATACCGCGTTAAGCAGTGTTTTTTCATTTAGTAGGGCAGGTGATAGGTCGCTTGCCCCTTTTTGTATTCGTTAATGATGAAAAGTATCGAGTCGCGGCCTGTTTGTAGCAGATTTTTGTAGGGTTTGAGCGAGCATGAGAGGTAACAGGTGGTAGAAAAAGCCGGCATATCATTGTTGGCATCGTGATAGAGCTGTATGCAGAGGGTCTTATGTCCGTCACTGGCTTGCACGATGCCACGGTCAATGTAGGAGAACTCATGCTGCTGGTCGCGGTGGGGCACCAGGAGTGTCAGGTTGACATAATGGCTTCCTCGCCATATGCTTTGCATCTTTACCGAATCCGTCCTGATTGCTTCCTCAGTGAATGCTTTCGGGGTGTCGCAGATTGCGCGTGACGAAGCAGCCACTTCTACACCATTTTCCTGCCTGATGAGGTATGCCACGTAGCGATAAGTGGTGTCGGCTTTCAGTGCAGTGAGAGGGTTTATAATGGACAGACATTCACCCCGGTCGGTAATGAGTGACGAGCCTGTGCCTGCTGCATCGGTCAGCACATCGACAAATTCCATTTCATAGTTGGGAGCTATGTAGGTGTCGTCGCTGCAGGCTGCCAGTGTCAGTGCCAGGATAAGCAAGATGGCTCTTACCGGGGCTGCTCCTTTCATCTATGATTGCTTAGCCTCGGCGGCTGCCAAGTAGTTCTTCAAAGGGTTGGAGTACATGGTCAGCATGCAGTATTCCAGATAGTCAAGATCAGGGTCAGGCAGATTGATTTTGCCTATTTGCTGCTTCAGATAGTTCTCGAACCTGTCTTCTTCGTCTTTAGTGTATAGGTTGGCGAAGCGGCTGTTGCCGTTCAGGTGGTCGTAGGCTATATAGTTGTTGGCGTATAGACGGTAGTGGCTGTGAATTTCGTGGTCGATGTGCTCGGATATAACGGGATAGAGCTCGGTTTTGTGCTGCTTGCCGTCCAGTGTGCCCAGCCATTCGTTCATGCAGGCTGCAGCCTGATAGTGCACGTGCCCTTTGTAGCCGAAGATACCGGTGCTCATGCTTTCCAGGTCGTCTTGCATGCTTTTTTGGAAGTCGGGATTGTCACGTCTTTGTTGAAATTCCTTAGCCTTTAAGTAATCGCAGGGGTCGTATTCGTAGGATATGCTGAGTGGCACGATGTTAAGCTGCTGCAAGCGCTCGATGATGGTGCCGGTTCCGCCCAGTCTCATCATCTTGAGGATAGAGCTTTGTGTGCGGTCGTCCGAATCTTTGGAGCGTCCCTGCCGCTGTGCTATCCAGATGCTTTCCTTCTTTTCCTTGATGGCAAAGTGCATGTAGCCGCTTAGTTGTTGGCTGGCCATGAGTTTTTGGCGCCCGTGCAGATTGCGTTTAACGATAAAAGACTTGTTGAGTCGCACCAGATAATTAATCCATGGATATACGAGCAGGTTATTTCCGATGGCAATCTCTACGGTGTTGCCGAATCCGTTGTCGAGCATGAGTTTGCTCAGAAAGCCACTGTCGAGCACAATGTCACGGTGGTTTGACAGGAAGGTATAGTTTTTTGTCTTGTCCAATGTGCCGAAATCGACATCGGTGCCATCGGTATGCTTGTCGATGATGCTCTGCATAATGCCGTAAGAGAATGCTTTTTGGAAGTCGAGCATTGTCTTGCATTGCCGAGCTTTGTGCATGATGGCTTCAAAGGGAATGCCGGGAAATACTTTGGCTACTACGGCCTGAAACTGTTTGTCGTCCGATAGCTTGTCGAATGCGCCCTGCATCTCTTCGGGTGTGAATGGGCGGATGTCGTCAAATTCCTTGGGAATAGTCATGGTGCTTTGTTTAGAATTTGTTTTCAATGATGTCAGTGAGCACATCGCTCATCTTCAGGCCTGCTGCCTTTACTTGCTGCGGAATGAAGCTGGTAGCTGTCATACCCGGCGTGGTGTTAATCTCCAGCATGTTAATCTTTTCATGGCCTTTTTCACCTGTCAGTATATAGTCTATGCGTATGATGCCTTGGCATCCCAGTATGTCATATATGGCTGACGTGAGTTGTTTAACCCGTAGGGTTGTGTCTTCGTTTAGTCGTGCAGGTGTGATTTCTTGTACGGCACCGTTGTATTTGGCATTGTAGTCAAAGAATTCGTCGGCCGATACAACTTCGGTTATGGGCAGTACACGGCTCACGTTGCGTGTTTTATAGCATCCGCAGGTGATTTCGACGCCTTGCATGAAGGCTTCTACCATGGCTTCGTTTCCGGCTTCGCCCATTGCAAGTTGTATGGCGCCGCGCAGTTGTTCTTTGTTTTTCACTTTGGTGACACCAAAGCTGCTACCGTCGGCTGCGGGTTTCACGAAGCAGGGCAGTCCCACTTTGGCAATGATTTGGTCGTCAGTGATGTTTTGTTCTTGTCCTTTCCTTATCAGCAGGCTTTCGGCTACTTTTACGCCCCATGACTTAAGGTATTGGTTCAGGCTGAATTTGTGGAATGTGAGTGCTTCTACGAGCACTCCGCTGGTGGAGTAGGGCAGGCCTATCATGTCGAAGTAGCCTTGTAGCAGGCCGTTTTCTCCGGGTGTGCCGTGTATGGTGATATAGGCAAAGTCTGGCTTGATGCGGCCTTGCGGGGTGTCAAACGTGAAGTTGTTTTTGTCAACTGGGTATCTTTCGCCGTTTGCTGTTACGGCTTCCCAGCATGCACCCTTGATTTCTATGATGTGGCAATTGTATTTTTCTTTGTCCATGAACGAGTAGATGCCCTGCGCGCTGCGTAGGGATACGTCGTGTTCGGAGGAGTCTCCTCCGGCTACGATGGCTATGGTTCTTTTGTTCTGTTCCATGTTTTTTATGTTTTATCCTTGCGGATGGTTAGTTGTTATCTGTTTTCCCATTCGTTGATGAGTGCTTGCATGTCGTTGGGCAGTGGCGATGTGAAGTCCATTTGCTGCCCGTTTCGTGGGTGGACAAATCCTAATGTGCGGGCGTGTAGTGCCTGTCGCGGACATAGTTCGAAGCAGTGTCTGACGAAGAGTCGGTAGCTGTTTTCTGTTGTTCCCCGCAGTATTTGGTCTCCTCCGTAGCGGGCGTCGTTGAAGAGTGGGTGACCTATGTGCTTCATATGTGCACGTATCTGGTGTGTGCGTCCGGTTTCCAGCACGCACTGAATCAAGGTAGTGTAGCCGTAGCGGCGTAGGACTTTATAGTGTGTTACTGCGGGTTTGCCGGTTTCGGAGCCTACAGGGAAGACGGTCATTTTCAGCCTGTCTTTGGGGTCGCGGCCTATATTTCCTTCTATGCGTCCTGTGTTTTCGTTGAAGTCGCCCCATACAAGTGCGTTGTAGCTTCTATGGGTGGTTTTGTTGAAAAACTGCAGCCCCAGGCTTGTTTTTGCCTCGGGTGTTTTGGCGATTACCAATAGTCCTGAGGTGTCTTTGTCTATGCGGTGCACGAGTCCTACTCCGGGGTCGTTGGCATCGAAGCTGCTGTTGTCTTTCAGGTGCCATGCCAGTGCGTTGACCAGTGTTCCTGTGTAGTTGCCGCATCCAGGGTGCACTACGAGTCCTGCCGGCTTGTTTATGACCATGAGGTCGTTGTCTTCATAGACCACGTCGAGCGGTATGTCTTCGGGCTCTATGGTGTTGTCGTAGGGTGGATGGTCGAGTACGATGGTTACGATGTCGCGGGGCTTGACTTTGTAGTTGCTCTTTACGCTTTGGTCGTTGACTCTTACAAAGCCTGCTTCTGCGGCTTTTTGTATGCGGTTGCGCGAGGTGTCGCGCAGGTGCAGGTATAGGAATTTGTCGATGCGCAGTGGCTGTTGTCCGTTGTCGGCCTGTATTCTGAAGTGTTCATACAGGCCGTCTCCCTGCTCTTCGTCCTCTATGTCTGTGAGGTTGTAAAGCGGGGTGTCGGGGATTGCTGTCATTTCCTGTGCAAGGATTTCCATAAGCTGCGTGTTTCGTTTATTCGGCAGGTGGCACGTCGGTCAGCTCTGTTTCGCTTTGCAGGCTGTCGATGCTGTATTCGCTGTCGGCCATATCCATGTCGTTGCCATAGGTAGATCCGTCTCCTGCTACCAACACTATTTCGTCGTCGGAGTCTATACGGCTGCCTGCTCCAACGTTGTGACCGTTGCATTTGACTTCGTAGACCCAGTCTTTTTCTCCGTTGATATATTCTGTGGGTCCCAGTTTGAATCCGAGTGCGCTCAGGCTGGCTATGGCTTCTCTCAAGGAGCTGTTGTCGGCAATGTCGGGCAATACGAGCTGTGGGGCGTCGCCCGAATTGATGACCAGTCCTACTGTGCGCCCTGTCTTTACCCGCTCACCGGCTACGATGGTCTGTTCATAGATGACTCCTGCGGGCAGGGTTTTTACGTATACGGAGTCGTCGATGCGTGCCTGCAGTCCGAGCAGTTGCAGTTTTTTGTCTGCGGCTTGTTCGCTGAGACCACGTAGATCGGGCATCCTCACTTCCTGCCCATGACGGGTGTAGATGTCTAAGCCGAAGATGGCCGATGTGAAGAGTGCTGCCGTTACAATCAGCATGGCGACAATGTTCAGCAACAATATGTTGCTTCGTTTTTTTTGCGGAGCCGGGTTGTCCTGATTGCCGGGGCCGGTAGTCTGTCCTTTACTTTTCAAAAACATGTATGCCGGTTTCTTTTGAATACAAAGTTACTTCAAAATGGTATAAGTCCAAAATATTTCCCTTTAAAAGCCGGCTTTCATAACAAAAGCATTTAGCCTTTAATATTTTTTCTGTTATGTCCTTGGTGGTTTCATGGATTATTGGTAATATTGCAGTCAGAAAATATAGCACACACAATGTATCACAGTATGAAAAGATTCGTATTAGTTGCACTTATGCCGTTGCTCCTGTTGGTGTCAGCTCCCGTGCTTGTAGAGGCCGGAGGCTGGAAGGCTAAGCATGTGGTGCTTATAGGTGTCGATGGATGGGCTTCGCACAATCTGGATGAGGCCACCAATATTCCCAATATCCGTTGGATGATGCAGAACGGCAGTTATACTTTAAAGAAACGTTCGGTGTTGCCTTCTGCTTCGGCCATCAACTGGGCTTCGCTGTTTATGGGTGGCGGAACCGAGATGACGGGCTATACACAGTGGAATTCAAAAATTCCCGAGATACCGTCGTTGGCCACTAACAGTCGCAACATATTTCCTACCATATATTCGGTGCTGCGCGAGCAGTATCCGAAGATCAAGACGGCACTTACGTTTGATTGGGATGGCGTAGGTTATGTGACCGATACGGCAGCTATTGATTTCGTGAAATACGAGAAAGGACCTGCAAATGAGCCCGAAGTGGCCATAGCTGCGGGAACTGACTATATCAGAAAAGTGAAGCCCGAATTTATCACCATCTATATCGGAGGTCTCGATGAAACAGGCCATGCGCAAGGATGGTACACAGCTCCCTATTATGAGATGCTGACCCGTGTCGACAATGCCGTGGGTGAGATAGTCAAGGCTGTAAAGGATGCAGGTATCTATGACAACACAATTTTTATATTGACGAGCGACCACGGAGGCATCAACAAGGGACATGGCGGCATCACCCTTGAAGAGATGGAGACTCCCTTTGTGGTATGTGGCAAGAACATAAGAAAGGGATATGTGATGAACGATCCGATGATGCAATTCGATGTTGCGGCTACCATAGCCTACATGTTCAATGCCAAGTTGCCCAAGTGTTGGCGCGGTCAGCCCATGAAAGAGATATTCAGGTAAGTCAGGTCGCTGACGGCTCTGTCGGGCCGTTGGTGTAAAGGCGGTACGGTTGTAAGTCAACTGTGCCGCCTATTTTTGGCTCTATACATTCCGAGGCACCAAAATGCAGCGTGCGATGTGTACAGCTTGAGCGTGCGATGTGTACAGAACGTGCGAGCGATGTGTACAGACCGTAGGTAGCGATATGTATAGATCGTGCTTGCGATGTGTACAGATCGTTCATGCGATGTGTACAGACCGTAAGTTGCGATATGTACAGATCGTGAGGTGCGATGTGTACAGATCGTTCATGCGAAGTGTACAGACCGTAAGCTGCAATGTCAGGCATGAGGCTTTTCGAGCCGCCTTTTGTGGATAAAAGCTGCCGCAGAAAAGAGACAAAAGTATGAAAATATTTCTTTTTGTAAAATACGCTTTACATTTTGTGTTTTGTCAATTATAAGGCTTATCTTTGCAATTCTTGAGTGAGAAGGCAATAAATAAGATGATAGGATACAGAATATTTGCAGCGGTGGCATTTGCTTCGTTCACCGCTGTCACAGTAATGGCCCGCGACTATGTGGTGACAGGTCGTGTGCTGGATGGAGGCAATAAAGATGCAGCTCTGGTGGGTGCCACCATACGTTTATTAAAGACCGACAGCTCGGCTGTGGCTGGTCAGATGATTGGCGACAAGGGACGTTTTCGCCTGATTGCAAAGAAACGCGGCGACTATCTGCTTGAGTGCAAGTTTGTTGGTTACAAGAATGTGTGGAAAAATGTAACGTTCGCGAACAAGGATTCGGTCAATGTGGGCGACATCAGACTTGTGCCTTCAGACATAGCCATTAAGGGCGCGGCCAAGGTGACCGGCACCGCAGCCAAAATGACCCAGAAGAAAGACACGCTGATCTTCAATGCTGCAGCTTTCAAGACCATGGAGGGCTCTACGCTTAAAAAGTTGGTTGAGCAGCTGCCCGGCGTGGTTGTCGATGACGATGGCAACATAACGGTAAACGGAAAAGAAGTGACCGAAATCAAGATTAACGGCAAGGACTTCTTCAAAGGCGACACACAGGTGGCCATGGACAACCTGCCCGTCAACCTCGTTGACAAGGTGCGCACCTATGAAGAAAAGAGCGATTATACCAAGCACACCGGTGTTGACGACGGTGAAAAGAAAACCGTGCTCGACATTAACCTGAAAAAAGAACTGAAATCGACCGTCACCTCGCGGGGCAACATAGGCAACGGCACCGACAACCGATACAGGGACGACCTCTTTGTGAACCGCTTCACCGACAAAAACCGTCAGACACTGTGGGGCAACATGTCAAACCTCGGAGGCTGGGGTTGGGGGCTTCATGCCAACAAAGAGCTGGGCACCAACCTTCAATGGATGAACAAGGAAAAGTGGGGTGAGCCGGGACGCTACCAGCTGAGTGTAGGGCTCAAATACCGTCATGACGATGACGATGTGGAGTCGACCCGCAATTCGGAGACCTTTCTCACCGGCACCGACATCAAATCTTTCTCCAACAGTGTCAGCCGAGACCGCAACCGTCGCTCGGAGATGGGCGGCAACATTTCGCTCGAATGGTCGATGGACAGCCTCACCTCCTTATGGGCCTATACCTCGCTCAACGGACAAAAGAGCGACAACCGCAGTGATGCACGCAGTGCAAAATACGACAGTGACCCTTATGCCACCACAGTGGCCGACCCCCTGTCCAACATGTTTTCGGACTCACCCGACGAGAGCCTGAGGCAGATAGCCGTCAACCGCAACATGCAGCAGGACAAGACCGACTCGAAATACTTCGGATGGGACGGCAGCTTCGGGCTGTATCACAGGCTCGACACCATGAACAGCCACCTGATATTCGAGGGCGACTGGGGCCTCAGCCATACGGGCAATCACCGCTACAACCTGTCAGACATACAATATTATAAGGTAGACGGCAATCAAAAGCCCCAATCCTACTACAACCAGTATGTACGTTCGCCCCAGACAAGCCGGCGGGCCAGTGTGGGAGGTGGCTATATACACGGATTCACAAAAAACACACATCTGGGCATGCGATACCGCTTCCGCTACAACGATGACGACAACGACAGAGCATGGTATCAGCTGGATTCTCTCCTGCAATATAAAGCCGACAACTATCCGCAACTGGGCACACTACCCACCAATGACTCGCTTCAGATAGCCTACAATGTACAGAACAGCCAGTATACCACCTATAAAAACATTGAGCATGCCTTTAGTCTGGAGTTCAACTACACCATACCCAAGAAACTCACATGGCGAGCCGACCTGACCGTAAGGCCCATTCACACAACGCTGGACTATACAAAAGGAACCTTCCATACACTGCAAAAACGCGACCGTGTCAACATATGGCCGCATACATACCTGCGCTATGAACTGGGCGAAAACCATACGCTGGACTTCCGCTATCACGGAGGAACCAATCAGCCCGATATACTAAGCCTCATCGATGTTCCCGATGAATCGAACCCGCTCTATATAACCCGAGGCAACAACAATCTGAAGGCTTCATGGGACAATACCCTGCAAATGCATTACAACCTGTACATGAGCAAGACCCAGCAGTCGGTCAATGCACATTTCAGGTTCAACAATACGTACAACTCAATCTCTAACACCATCACCTACATTCCCGAGACCGGTGTGCAGATATCCCGCCCGGAAAACATCAACGGCAACTGGAACTGGCGCGGCAACATCGGCTACAACCGCAGTCTGGGCAAGAACAACCGCTTCCAGATTGAGGCACAAAGCGGCATCAACATGAACAACAGCGTGGGCTTTGTCAGTGTGGGAACAGGCACCGAAACCACCAACGTGAAGAACACTGTCAGGAGCACACGGCTGAGCGAACGTATAGGTGCTTCCTACAGGGTAATGTATTTTGACGCCCGTTTCAGCGTGGATTTCAATTACAATCACGCCAGAGCCGACAAGCAGAAAAACGCAGACATGGACATCTACCGTATGAACTATTTCGTTGAAAGCCATGTACGCACCAAGTGGGATATGGAGCTCGGAAGCAACATACGCATACAGAACAGGCGCGGATATACCGACCCGCAAATGAATACCAACGAATATATATGGGACGCTAACCTGACCCAGAGCTTCATGAAAGAGAAACAGCTGACCCTGGGCATTGAGGTTCGCGACATACTTCGTTCGCGCAAAAACGTGCACTACGATGTGAATGCATCAGGCAAGACCGAAACGCGAATCAATGCCATAGGACGTTACGTATTGTTCAAACTGACCTACAAGCTCAACATCTTTGGAGGCAGCAATAAAGCCTAAGCTCATCCAGGGTTTAAATCTTAAACAGTCAGGCCGGCCATCATGAAGAGATGGCCGGCCTGATGGCTTAGGGCAAGGTCCTCTTAAAGGTCTTTGCCTATGTCGCGACGGTAGTAACGGTCTTTGTAATGTATCTTTGCAGCGTTTTCCATGGAGCGGGCCAGGGCTTCATCCTTGTCAGCACCATAGGATGTTACCGAGATGACACGTCCTCCGGCCGTCACCAGATGGTTGTCCTTCATGGCAGTTCCGGAGTGAAACACAAGGCTACCCTCTATGTCGTCAGCACCTTCAATGATATAGCCCTTCTTATATTCCTGCGGATAACCGCCTGAAACCAACATCACATTGACGGCAGCCCTGTCGTCAAACTCAATGGGGCGTTGGTCCAAATCGCCGTTGACCACTCCCTCGAACAAGTCTACAAGATCACTTTTCAGGCGTGGCATCACGGTCTCTGTCTCGGGGTCGCCCATGCGGCAGTTGTATTCTATCACCATGGGCTCGCCGTCTACATTGATAAGTCCGAAGAAGATGAAGCCCTTGTAGTTGATGCCTTCCTCGGCAAGCCCCTCAACAGTGGGACGGATAATGCGGTCTTCTACCTTCTGCATCCACTCCTTGGTGGCAAAAGGAACAGGCGAAACGCTTCCCATGCCGCCGGTGTTGAGGCCGCAGTCATATTCGCCGATGCGCTTGTAGTCTTTGGCCTCGGGCAAAATCTTGTAGTGCTTGCCATCGGTGAGCACAAACACGGAACATTCGATGCCCGTCAGGTATTCTTCCAATACCACGTGGGCCGATGCTTCGCCAAACATGCCTTGAAGCATATCCTGAAACTCCTTGCGTGCCTCTTTCAGCGAGGATACAATGAGCACCCCCTTGCCGGCACAAAGGCCATCGGCCTTCAGCACATAAGGTGCATTCATGGTTTCAAGGAAATCGAGCCCTTCCTGTATGCTCGTTCCGTCGAATGTCTTGTAGCGTGCTGTGGGAATGCCATGACGCATCATGAACCCCTTGGCAAAATCCTTGCTGCCTTCCAGCCGCGCACCCGATTTGTCGGGACCTATGATGCCAACGCCCCGCAGCGATGGCTCAGAGGCAAAATAGTCTACAATGCCTTCGACCAATGGCACTTCCGGGCCGACTACAACCATGTCGATTCCCTTATCCGTGACAAACGAACCTATGGCTGCAAAGTCGTTGGCCTTGATGTCAACGTTTTCGCCCAGCCGGCCCATACCGGGATTGCCGGGAGCTATGTACAACTTGTCCAGCTTAGGACTTTGAGCAATCTTCCAAGCTAAGGCGTGCTCTCGCCCGCCGCTTCCTAACAAAAGTATTTTCATGTTGCTGATATAATATACAATGTATGTCGACGCTATTTCAAATGGTCTTCAAAGTAGCGTGTGATATGTTCGTGCAAATGTATGCGGTCTTTGCCCATCATGTTGTGGCCATCGCCCGGATATGTAAGCAAGTCGGGGTGTGTTCCTGCCGTTTCGCAGGCACGGATGAACGACAATGTATGCTGCGGTACACACACAGGATCATTGTAGCCGAATATAATTAGCAGGCGGCCTTTCAAGTCACCTGCACGTAAGGTCAGGTTGTTCTTTCGGTAGCCTTCGGGATTATTTTGGGGGCAATCCATATAGCGCTCACCATACATCACCTCATAGTATTTCCAGTCGATAACCGGACCTCCGGCCACACCACACTTGAATACATCCGGATATGTAAGCATAAGGTTGGTCGTCATAAAGCCACCATAGCTCCATCCGTGTACACCCAGACGGTTGGTGTCTATATAGGGCTGCGACTTCAAAAACTCGATTCCGCGCATCTGGTCGCGCATTTCTTCAGTGCCCAGCCTGCGGAACGTGACATTCTCGAATGCCAGTCCGCGCTCGTCGCTGCCGCGGTTGTCGAGCACAAAGACAATGTAGCCTTTCTGTGCCATGTAGAGTTCCCAACCTCGCGACAGGTAGTTCCATGAGGCATTGACCATGCGTGCGTGAGGCCCTCCATAGACATATACAATGGCGGGATAACTCTTGGTTGAATCAAAGTCGTGGGGCTTTACCATGCGATAATACAGGTCGGTTGTGTCGTCGGCTGCCTTTATTGTTCCCGAAGTGATGATGGGAACGGCATAGCCTTTCCATGGGTCTTCGGCATTCAACAGTGTATGAGTCTTGCCGTTAGACGTATTGACAAGGTCAATGCGGTGGGGAACACCCGGAGCTGACCAGTCATCGAGCAGCATTTCACCATTGGCCGACAGCTTGCCATTGTGCACTCCTTTGGCTTCGCCCAAGAGTCTTACGGTATTCTTCTCTATGCCCACACTGAAGAAGTTGTGCTGCATGGGCAGTGTACCCGTGGCATTGATGATGACACTTTTGGTCTTTAGGTTGAATCCCATGAGGTCAAGCACCACACCTGTGCGTTGGTCGGTCAGCTTTCGCAGGGTTTTGCCGGCCTTGAGACTGTAGAGATACAGACGCTCATATCCGTCTTTCTCGCTCCAATAGATAAACTTGTCATCGTCCCAAGGCAGAAAAGTAATGCCATGTTCGGGCTCTACATACTTGGGGTGTGTCTCTTCATACAGTTCTTTCTCCTTCACTCCGGTGGCAGCATCAAAGCAGCACAGGCGCAGGTGATTCTGGTCACGGTTCAGGTTGTACAGATAAATCTTTCTGGAGTCGGGGCTCCATGTAATACCTGTATAGTATTGGTCGGTATTGTCACCCGTCTGAAGCCATGTGGTGTTGCCTGTTGTCATGTCAATAATCCCCATGCTCACCTTGTGACTCTTCTCTCCTGCCATGGGATATTTAATGGGTTGCACACTGGCTATGCGGGTGGAAATGTCTACCAGTGGATAGTCTGTAACCATGCTCTGGTCCATTCGATAGAAACATAGGCGGTTACCGTCTGGACTCCAATAGGTACCTTTGCTGATGCCGAACTCATTGCGATGTACGCTTTGGCCATATACAATATCGTGTGAACCATCGGCGCTGACTTGTATCTGTGGGGCATCGGCACGTGAAATGTAAAGGTTGTCATGATGGTTGTAGGCCACACTGCCATCGATGCCGCTGCAATCCACATCACTGGCAGGTGCAAACATACGGACGATGTGACTTATCTGCTTCTTGGACCAATTGTAGTGAAAAATGGATTTCGCCGTGGTAAACTGCGCAATAGTCTCTTCCTTTTTCGCAAACCTGGCTCCATTGAGAGACTTGACAGCATCTTCGATGTGGGCTCTCTTCATGGCTTCTTGCAGCTCTTTTAGGGTAAACAATGGCTGCCACGTGTTTTTCTTGTCGAGAACAAAGCAGCTTTCGCCTTCTATCTTTATCAGGCTGTTGCCCCACCATGCAGTTGTCATTCGTGCAGGAATGAGTGAGGCATAAGTCTTTCCTCCTGGTATGAGGTCGTCAAGCGTGAATTGCTTCGGTTGCGCCATAAGTGTCATGGAACAAAGGGACAAGGCAAGTGTAATCAGGTGCTTAATCATCGTTTCTGCCGTTGAAGCGACGGTTTGGCCGTCTGCCTTTGTCCTTGTTGCCGTAGGCCTTTTTATCTTTGTCGTAAGGGCGTCTGTCACGGAAGCTGTTGCCGCCGCGTTCGTTGCGTTTGTCCTTGTTATACGGATTCTGACCTTGACGCGGTGTGGAATAATTGTCGCGGTTTTTGAATGAATCGGTCTCTTTTTCATTGCGATAGTTTCCATATTCCTTTCGTGAATCTCCGCGACGATTGCGGCGTTTGTCATCGTCATCCTTTTTGTCGTAATCGTCATAACGGCTGCGGCGTGTATCGCGTTGCTGGTTTTGCACAAACTCACGGTGGCGTATCCGTATATATTCTGGAATCTCAGACTCAAGGTCTTCTTCATCGTAGTTGGCAGCTTGTTTGAAATCGTGGTGTGGCTTCAGCTTGCGCTTGGCGGCATTGCGCTCCTTCTCCTCTTCTGTTTTAAGGATGTTGCCTTGTGCGCGGAAGTTCTCCAGTTTTCCGTCGAATATCTGGTATTTACGAAATTCGCAGTCCAAAGAGCCGTTGAACAAGGGTATCTTAAGGCTGGGTTTCAGCCCTATTTGTTCGAAAGTCTCTTCGCGATAGCCTATGATCCATGCCTCGTTGCCTACGAATTGATGTTTCAAACGATCACCCAATGTGCGGTAAAGTCCCAACAGGTTGGGCGAAGATATGCGTTCGCCATAGGGTGGATTTGTAATCATGATAGACTTTTCTGCCGGCTGCTTGAATTGCTGAATCGGCTGGGCAACGATGGTGATGTCGTTGGCCACTCCGGCAGCGTCGGCATTGCGTTGGGCTACGGCTACGGCGTTTTTGTCCAAGTCATATGCATAGATGTGATGTTCGAATGTCTTTTCTTGGGAATCGTCATTATATATATGGTCGAACAGTTCGCGGTCGAAGTCCTTCCAATTCTCGAAAGCATACTTTTTGCGGAATATACCCGGAGCCATGTTGCGAGCTATGAGTGCGGCTTCGATGGCAATGGTTCCTGATCCACACATGGGGTCTATGAGATCGCATTCACCGTGCCAGCCTGTAAGAAGTATCATGCCGGCTGCCAGCACTTCGTTGATGGGGCTGTCTACGGTGGCCTCGCGGTAGCCTCGCTTGTGGAGGCTTTCACCCGAGGAATCGAGCGACAGCGTGCAGTTGTCTTCGGCAATGTGCATGTTGAATTTAATGTCCGGGTTGGTCACACTTATGTTGGGACGCTTTCCGGTTTGCTCGCGGAAGTAGTCGACAATGGCATCTTTCACCTTGTAGGCCACGAACTTTGAATGCTTGAAGTCTTCCGAATATACTACAGAGTCGACAGCAAACGAAGTGTTTAAATCCAAATAGTTGTTCCAGTCGATTGACTTAACGGCTTCGTATACCTCATCTGCTGTGTTTGCCTTGAAGTTGGCAATGGGTTTCAATACCCTTATCGCAGTGCGCAGACTGAAGTTTGCGCGGTACATCAATTCCTTGTCTCCGGTAAAAGAGACCATTCTCCGACCTGGGGTAATGTCTTTTGCTCCCAAGTCGGTCAGCTCTTTAGCCAAAATTTCTTCCAGTCCCTGAAACGTCTTGGCAATGAGTTTAAATTCTTCCATTTATGATTTTGATTCTTGTTTTCTGTATTGAACAATACGTGCGCCGGCCGGCACATCTTCTGTGACCCAAATGTTCCCACCTATGGTTGCTCCTTTTCCGATGGTGATACGTCCCAATACTGTGGCATTAGAATAGATAATCACATCGTCTTCGATGATGGGGTGGCGGGCTATGCCTTTGATGGGATTGCCGTCCTTGTCGAGCGGAAAGCTCTTGGCTCCGAGTGTCACGCCTTGATAGAGCTTTACGTGGTTGCCTATGATGCATGTGGCTCCGATGACTACACCCGTGCCGTGGTCTATTGTGAAGTATCGGCCTATTTCTGCACCGGGGTGGATATCTATGCCTGTTTCGCTGTGGGCTTGTTCCGAGATGATACGGGGTATCAGGGGAACTCCCATCTTGTGAAGCTCGTGGGCTATGCGATAATTGATCAATGCCTTGATGACGGGGTAGCAGCTTATCACTTCTCCATATGATACAGCTGCCGGATCTCCGTCGTAGGCTGCTATTACATCGGTTTCTAATGCGCTTCTTATTTCCGGTAGTCGGCCAATTATCCGACAACAGATATCTTCGGCCTGGCGATAGACTTGGCTGCAATCGGTGTGGTTGCCGCCAAAACAAATGCCGGCTGCTATCTGTTGGAGCAACAGGGTATAAAGGCGCTCTACGTTTACACCCATGTTATAGGGCAAGGTGGCGTGGTTGATGCTGGGCTTTCCGTAATATCCCGGAAAGAAAATGGTGCGGCAGAGCTCTATGACTTCTTCCAATATTTTGGAAGATGGAATGGGATCGCTGTCCCGGTATTCGTGGAAGAAACCTTTTTCTTCCATATCTGTACAATCTGACAGTTCATCAACTACCTGCATGAATTGATGAGCAAACTTTTCGAAACTCATTGAATGAAGCTCTTGGGCACTTGTAATATCGTTTTATTGCGTGCAAAGATAATGTAAATACTGTCAACGTGCAAAATAAAAAAGCTTTTTTCCATGGTTTAGGCGGGGGATATTTTCCTGCTGTTTTGGATAAACTAAAAACGGACTTGTATTTGTGCAAGGATGCAGTTCTCTTTCGGCTTTCCTTCGGCGTCGTTCAGCCCATAGCCTAACTGGATGCGGCAACGAGGGTAGAACCAGTATTGGAATCCTGCCGAATAGCGGTTTGTCTTGCCTGACCAGATGCTAAGATAGTCGTAAGATGCTACCAAGTCGATGCTTTTCACAATGTTATTGATGGAGCCTGTTGCATACATGGCGTTGCTTGTCTCGTTGCCATCCTTGCCGCTCATATACTCGGTACGGAAGTTGACAGGCCGGGTCTTTATTTCTGTCCCTATGGCATAGCGGTCGCGTCGATAGTTGCCGTTGTGTTTCAGTCCGCTTATTCCTGCAAGGTCGCTTACGATTTGTCCGGTTTCGTCTGGGCGGACTTCAATGTTGCCTGTACCTTTTAATATGGAGCCGCTCAGTGTAAGCCATTGCGTAGGATGAACTCCCAAACGGGCTACGAAATCTTTTTGCGAATTGTCATCGGTTTTATTCCTTCCTGCACCGTTCATCAGGGCGATGTCGTAGCTCAGCCATCCATTCAGTAAATTCCCGTGCACGTCTATTCCTATGTCGCGGCCTGCGCTGCCTTTCATCATCAAGGCATTGCTGCCGCCTATCATGTAGCCTGCAGCCAGTGAGGTGGGGTAGATCATTTCAAGTACGGTGGGAGATAACTGGTTTTCAATGGAGAAAGGTGTTTTGAACTGGCCTACTTTTACTGAAAATGCCGGATGGAATTCATGATTGAACCACAACTCGTGAAGAGCACTCGTCTTGAAATCATACATTACAAATGCATTTGTTTGCTTGTCGATGTGTGCATCGGCCATAAAGATGATACGGGCAATCTTGAACTGGTCTTTAGGCGATGATTGGTCGTAGTAGTCAAATCCGCCTTGGGCGTATCCGCTCAGTTTGATGCGTTCAATCAATGTGTTGACGAGCTTATTGGCTGACAACTGCTTTTGGCTGTTTGTTTGCGAAAAGGCATTTATGCCACAAGCAAACAGACACGTTGCCAAGAAAAAGAGTTTTTTCATTTGATAGGTATTCAATTCAAAAAGAAGAGCTTTGTGTTTTAGCGAGTGCGAAGTTACGTTATTTTTCCCACTTTCGATGGCTTTTGCTTTGTTTTCGTTTTAGGGGAATTTGATGAAAGAAGCATTTTCGGTATTATTTATTGCGGAATCAGCAAGTAAACGAGCGTGTATATAAAAGTTTTATATACAATTGATTAGCTGTGTTTATTGGGCGTTGCTACCATATATGTGGTATATAAAATGCCGCGTGTGTGGTATTGTGCAAGGCTGAAAAACTACCGACCTTTGCATCACAAAAAGATTATAAACGATAAAAGAAAACAGTTATGGGAACAAAGAAATTACATTTTGAGACTTTACAGCTTCATGTAGGACAAGAACAGGCCGATATTGCTACCGATGCACGTGCCGTACCTATTTATCAGACTACGTCCTACGTATTCCACAACTCCAAGCATGCAGCCGATCGTTTTGGCCTGCGTGATGCCGGCAACATCTATGGACGTCTGACAAATTCCACTCAAGGTGTTTTTGAGAGCCGCGTGGCTGCACTGGAAGGTGGCGTGGCCGGTTTGGCCGTGGCTTCAGGTGCAGCAGCGATAACTTATGCTTTGCAGAATGTAGCCCATGCTGGTGATCATATCGTAGCAGCCAATAATCTCTATGGCGGCACATTCAATTTGCTGGAACATACACTGTCTACTCAAGGAGTTGAAACCACGATTGTCGACCCTGCCAACTTTGAAGAGGTAGATGCAGCCTTTCGTCCTAACACAAAGGCTGTCATTATTGAGACTTTCGGAAATCCCAATGCCAATGTAACCAATATCGACAAAATTGCCGAGATTGCTCACAAGCACCGTACCATTGTTATCGTTGACAATACCTTTGGCACACCCTATTTGATACGTCCCATCGAACATGGAGCAGATGTTGTGGTTCATTCGGCCACCAAGTTTATCGGTGGTCATGGCAGCTCGCTGGGTGGCGTCATAGTTGATGCCGGTAAGTTTGACTGGAAAGCCAATGCCGACAAATATCCTTCGTTGGCCAAACCCGATGCAAGCTATCATGGTGCAGTCTTTGCCGATGTGGCCGGCCCTGCAGCTTTCGTGACGCGCATACGTGCCGTCATCCTGCGTGATACGGGTGCTACCATATCTCCTTTTAATGCCTGGATACTGCTTCAAGGACTTGAGACGCTGAGCCTGCGTGTGGAACGCCATGTTTACAATACATTGAAAGTCGTTGACTTCTTGTCGAAGCATCCTAAAGTGGCTAAGGTCAACCATCCTTCGTTGCCCGACCATCCAGATCATGCCTTGTATGAAAAATTCTTCCCTAACGGCGGTGGCTCCATTTTTACCTTCGAAATAAAGGGAGGTGAGGAAGAGGCCTGGACTTTCATCGACCATCTGAAAATCTTTTCATTACTGGCCAATGTCGCTGATGTGAAGAGCCTTGTCATCCATCCTGCCACAACAACGCATTCACAGCTTTCACCCGAGGAATTGGAAGAACAGCATATCTATCCTTCTACCATCCGTTTGAGCATTGGTACGGAGCATATCGACGATATTATTGATGATTTGCAGCAGGCGTTCGATGCCGTTAAATGACGAAAGATGAAATCAAACTTTTAAAATATACGTGATTATGGCAAAGAAGATTGCACAAAAACTCACTGACCTTATCGGCCATACCCCATTGCTGGAGCTTAATTCTTATGAGCGCAAAAACAATCTTGACGCTCACTTGATTGCCAAGTTGGAATACTTCAATCCCGCAGGCAGCGTAAAAGACCGCATAGCATTAGCGATGGTCGAGGATGCCGAGCGCAAAGGACTCTTGAAGCCCGGTGCCACCATTATCGAACCTACGAGCGGCAACACCGGTGTGGGACTGGCTTTCGTGTCAGCAGTCAAAGGATATCATTTGATATTGACAATGCCCGACAGCATGAGCATTGAACGCAGAAATCTTGTCAAGGCTTACGGAGCCCGTGTTGAGCTTACCCCAGGAGCTGCAGGCATGAAGGGAGCTATTGAACGGGCAAACGAATTGAAAAGCGAAATACCCGGTTCCATCATCTTGCAACAGTTCGAGAATCCTGCCAATCCAAAGGCTCACTATGAAACAACGGCAGAAGAGATATGGAAAGACACCGATGGTGATGTCGACATATTTATTGCCGGAGTGGGTACTGGAGGAACTGTGAGCGGAACGGGCAGGAAACTCAAGGAAAAAAATCCCAAGATTAAAGTTGTGGCTGTTGAGCCGGCTTCGTCTCCTGTGCTGAACGGAGGCAAGAGCGGTCCTCACAAAATACAGGGAATAGGTGCGGGATTCGTTCCCAAAACTTACGATAAGGAAGTAATCGATGAAGTCCTTGACATAGCCAACGACGATGCCATTCGTGCCAGCCGCGAGTTGGCTGCCACCGAAGGTCTGTTGGTAGGCATATCCTCGGGTGCTGCTCTTTATGCCGCCCGCATCCTGGCTCAACGACCCGAGAATAAGGGGAAAAACATCGTGGTGCTCCTGCCTGACACCGGTGAGCGCTATCTCACTACCGTGCTCTACGCCTTCGAGGAATATCCTTTATAAGAAATTCTGTCTTTAGGAGAATTATAACAGAAAAGCTGTCCCGAATCATTTATCTCCTTTTGGGGCGGCTTTTCTGTTGTGGATGCAGGTGCGATTTACATTCGAAAAGCGTAACTTTGCAGCATGCTATACATATTGGCCGATAATCAGGATATCACGCGTGTTGGCCTCGAAACTTTGTGCCTGCGCATGCCCGACACGCAAGTAAAGAGCGTTTCTGACAAGGACGGACTGCTCCGCCTTTTGCAGCAGGAGGCCAGTGCGGTTGTTGTGCTTGACTATTCACTGTTCGACTTTAAGGATGCAGACGACTTGCTGATGACACATTTGCGCTTTCCATCCGTCTGTTGGATTCTCTTTAGCGAAGAGCCGGCCAATGATTTGATCAGGCGTGTTGCTTATGAGGGAAATTCTTTCAGTGTGGTAAATAAAAATTGCGACATTGCCGAAGTCGAAAACGCACTGCGAGCTGCCCGCGAGCACAAACGCTATTTGTCACGCTCAACGATGGAACAGCTGCTGTCGCTTTCCACTCATGACGAACCGGCGAGAGTAGCTCTGACTGCTACCGAAACCGAAATTCTGAAAGAAATAGCTATGGGTAAAACCACCAAGGAAATAGCTGCTGCCCGCTGTTCCAGCTTCCATACCGTCAATACTCATCGCAAAAACATATTCAGAAAACTCGATGTCAATACCGCCTACGAGGCTACTAAGTATGCCCTAAGAGCCGGATTGATTGATGCCTCTGATTATTATATCTGACAATTATGCTACTGCCTGCAGATTTTGAAAAGCAAATGATATCGTTACTTGGAGAGGAGGGCTTTGCTGCTCTTTCAGATTCGCTTGACGAGTCTCCTCGGATAGCATTCCGCCCTAATGCCGCCAAGGGTGCACAGGCCGCAAATGGGTCGGAGCGTGTTCCATGGTCATCCTCCGGAGTCTATTTGCGAGAAAGGCCTGCCTTTACTTTCGATCCTTTGTTGCATGCGGGAGCTTATTATGTGGAAGAACCATCGTCAATGTTTGTCGAACAGGCTTTGCGTCAGATAGGGAAGCCGCATCGTGTGCTTGATTTGTGTGCTGCACCTGGAGGCAAGTCCACTTTGCTGCGTTCTTTGTTGGATGATGATGTGTTGCTAGTTTGCAACGAACCTGTGGCAACGCGTGCACAGGTGTTGTTAGAAAATATGCTGAAATGGGGACATGCTTCGGTGGTGGTGACCAATGATTATCCTGTAGATTTCGCCGCTCTTACAGGTTTTTTCGATGTGATTGCTGCCGATGTGCCTTGTTCTGGGGAGGGAATGTTTCGCAAGGATGCAGGGGCCGTATCAGAATGGTCGCCGGCTGCGGTATCTACCTGTGCTGCACGTCAGATGGAAATAGTGCGTAGCGTGTGGCCTGCTTTGGCTGTGGGTGGTTATTTAATCTACAGTACCTGCACCTACAACACGGACGAAAACGAACGCAATGTGGAACGGATTTGCAGGGAACTTCAAGCCGAAGTAGTTGAAATCAATGTGGACGAGAGTTGGGGCGTTACGGGAAATCTGTTGAAGGGAACATCATTTCCCGTTTGTCGTTTTCTGCCTTCAAGAACCGGTGGCGAAGGTTTCTTTTTAGCCTTGCTTCGCAAGAAAGGAGAAGAGAGTTTTGCTGGACATCGCAAGGGAAAGGAAATGCTTGCTCCCCTAAAGAAATGTTTCGGATGTTGGCTTGACGATCGCGTTGATCAGTGGCGACAGTGGGAAAGAGCTGATACTGTTTTTGCCATTCCTGATGTTGTGGCGGCTGATTTCGGCCGGCTTTCGGCTGTTTGCCGTGTGCTATCGGCCGGCATTCCTATCGCTACGTTGAAAGGAGGAAAGCAAGTTCCTCATCAGGGGATGGCTTTAAGCACACATTTGAAAAGCAGGGTCTTTCCCGAATACGAGGTGAATCGTGAAGAAGCATTGAATTACTTGCGTCGTCTTTCCTTTTCCTTGCCGTCCGATTGTGAGCGTGGTTATGTGCTACTAACTTATCATGGTTTTCCTCTGGGCTTTGTTAACAATCTGGGCAATCGTGCCAACAACCTGTATCCGCAGAATTGGAAAATCCGCAGCTCCTATGCTGCGGATATGACCAACGATTTTATACACGTGACTCTCTGATTTCTGATGTAAATGAATGCTGGAATTCTCATATCAGGCATTCATTTATGACAAGCCGGTCATAGATTCATCGGCTATTTCGCACCATACATCTTTTGATAATACTCCTGATAATCGCTCTCGGTAACGGCCTCTATCCAATTGTGGTTGTCGAGGTACCATCGAATGGTTTTTACGATACCTATGGCAAATGTCGTTTCAGGCATCCACCCGAGGTCTTTGCCTATCTTCGCGGGGTCTATGCCATAGCGTTGGTCGTGTCCCAAGCGGTCTTTCACGTAAGTAATCAGACTGTCGTTTATTCGGTTGATATCCGTCTCGTCATTGTGCCCGTTTTTCAGCAGGACGCGATAGCGTGGTTCGTTCTGCATGATGTCGTGTATGGTCCGGATAATGAGTTTGACGATGTCAATATTCTTCATCTCGTTGTGTCCACCCACATTGTAGATCGAACCATCCCGTCCATGGCGAATGACAGCTTCGATGGCTTTGCAGTGGTCTTCTACATAAAGCCAATCACGGATGTTTTCTCCTTTTCCATAGACGGGCAATGATTTGCCTGAAAGTATATTGTTGATAATTAACGGTATCAACTTCTCGGGAAATTGGTAAGGACCGTAGTTGTTGGAGCAACGGGTGATGCTGGTGGGCATCTTATAGGTGTCGCGATAGGCAGTTACTACCATATCAGCACTCGCTTTTGAGGCGCTGTAAGGACTGTGTGGACATAATGGCATTTGTTCTGTGAAGAAACCTTCTGCACCCAGACTTCCGTATACTTCATCGGTCGATACCTGATGGAAACGTACGCCTTTTCTCCATGTAGGATAGCCTTCTGGCGTGCTTCCGGTTACCCATGCTGTACGTGCAGCTTCGAGCAGTGTCTGTGTACCGAGAATATTGGTCTGTAAGAACAATTGCGGATTGGCAATGCTGCGATCAACATGGCTTTCAGCTGCAAAGTTGACAACGACATCGAATTTATATTCCCTGAATAACCTGCATACTGTTTCCTTGTCGCCAATATCGCCCTTTTGGAAAAAGCATCGTTCATTGTCGATATCCTTCTCGATGGTTCCGAAATATCCTGCATAGGTGAGAGCATCGAGAATGACTATCTTTACGTCATCGTAAGTCTTCAGCAGGTATTTCACGTAATTGGAACCGATAAAGCCGGCTGCACCGGTAACTAAGTATGTTCTCATTGTTCAGTCAATATTTATTGCTGCAAAGTTAATGTAATTTGTGGCAATCGTGCCGGTGTGTGCAACTATTTTGTACAAAAAGACTTCAATCACGTCACAAAATCCCAGTGATATTGTTGAATCGAATAGAGATTTCCTTAAATTTGCCTACTCAATAGACTTTATCATGAATGAAAGTCCGAAAGCAGCCATTATAGGCGGAGGCGCAGCCGGCTTCTTTGCCGCTATCGCACTGAAAGAACGAAGGCCGGATATGGCTGTTACTATTTATGAGGCACAAGCGAGAGTGCTTTCCAAATTGGCACTGACAGGTGGAGGTCGTTGCAATCTTTCCAATACATTTGCTGAGGTAGCCAACTTGCAGGACATCTATCCGCGTGGTGCCCGTCTGATGAAAAAGTGCTTTTACGAATTTGATCACAATGCTGCATGGCTATGGTTCGAGCAACACAACGTGAAACTCTATGCGCAAGACGATGGGCGGGTGTTTCCTGTTTCCAATCGTGCAACAGAAATCACGGATATGTTGGTAAATGAAGCCTGTCGTTTAGGTGTTGAAGTCTTGACCTTGCACCGTTTAGAACGTATATCGCATTCGGGCGATGGATACTGCCTGCATTTTACAGGTGTGAATACGACGAAGCAGGCCGGTGTTGTGATAGTGGCTACCGGAGGTTTCCAGATGCTTTCGGAAAGCGGCACTTTTTTGGGACTTTCGTTGAAGACAGTGCCACCTGTTCCTTCTCTGTTCGCGTTTGATATTCGTGACAACCGTTTGCGTGCCTTATCGGGCTTGGGGTGTCAGCAGACCGTTGTACGTCTGCCCGGCACGAATTTCTGTGCTCAAGGCGATTTGTTGGTAACTCACTTTGGCTTGAGCGGTCCGGCAGTGCTCAAACTGTCGTCATATGCGGCCCGCTATCTGTCTGACAACCGGTATCGAGCACTTCTGTCGGTCAATTGGACCGGACAGAATGAAGAAAGCGTCAGATTGCTTTTACGTCAGGCTTTGCAAGGCAATCATCTCAAACAAATGGGCTCCGTTAAGTGGCCCGGTTTGGGCAGCCGCTTATGGCAGCATCTGCTGAAGCGTGCTGAAACGGAATCGACGATGCTTTGTGCGGATATAGGGAAAAAACAGCAGAACAAGTTGGTCAACATTTTGACCAACGATGAATATCTGATGAGCGGAAAAGCCACGAACAAAGACGAATTTGTCACTTGCGGTGGCGTTTCCTTGTCGGCTATACGCCCAAGCAGCATGGAAAGTGTCGACTATCAGGGACTTTACTTCATTGGGGAGGCACTTGATATCGATGCTGTGACCGGTGGCTTCAACCTGCAGGCAGCCTGGACAACGGCCTTTATAGCCGCCAGGCACATAGCAACATTATTTTGTCGGCCAAAATAGGTCTTTTTCCCTTTTTTCGCTACCTTTGCCGTGATAAATACAGAAATTGGTTCGATATGGGCAAAAGGGAATTGTCATCGCAGGATTTCAATAACTATATAGTTTTCGGTGATTATGATTTGATTGTAGCTGAGGGGATAAACCACAGTCTGTTCGATAAAAATTCTTCAAACGAATTGACCAGCCATTCGGCTCTTGCCGTTTGTAAAAGCGGAACAGCCTTGATGAAATGGAAAGAATCCACCATGACACTCCGTAAAAACGATGTTATCTTGTTTTATCCGGGACCGAGCGTTAGGTTGCAAGACATCAGCCCCGATTTTGACATCCAACTGATAGTTTTTGCTTCACGGTTTGTGCAAGGACGTTTTTTCCGGAAAGCACTTCCACTGAGCGATGTATTTACCTTTATATCAGAAAATCCCATATTGAGCCTTTCAGATGATGAAGTCATCTTTTTTCAGAAGATGTGGAGCATTCTCTTTGATGCCATCAATGCAAAGACCGAACAATTCAAGAAAGAGATAATTGTCAGCCTGCTTTCGGCATTGGCCATGTGGCTGAATGGGCAAATATCATCGCATGTCAAAGCCAATCCCATAGCACTGAAACGGGCAGACGAACTTGTGTCGCAGTTCTTGCACCTATTGGCTGAAAACTTCAAGGAAAAGCATCGTTTGGAATTTTATGCAGACAAACTCTGTGTGACGCCCAAATACCTCAGTGCCGTTACACGTGCCGCTACCAATAAAAGTGCAGGCAAACTGATTGCCTACTTCCTGATGAGTGAAGCAAAGAAAATGCTGATAGCATCAGAAATGACCATTGCGCAGGTGGCTGCGAAATTGGGTTTTCCCAATCAATCAGGCTTCGGTAAGTTCTTTAAAAAAGAAGAAGGCATCTCGCCATCCGAATTCAGGCAAAGGATATAAGAAGTGGTGAGCTTCTCGTTTGAATAGTTGTTGAGGTTAATGATATGGCAATCAGAATTGCCTGTTTGTTAAATATTCGGGCAGATTTTGTGCCGGATTTTTTGTCAAAATAGATGCTGAAAACCTCTCTCAAATAAAGTTGATGCAGCCATATGTTGGTTGTAGAGGTGCTCTTTAAGGTTGTTCATTGCGAAATTAAGCTTGAAAGGCTCTCAGGTACTATCCGACAGGTCACCAGGTTCTATCTGAGAGCCTCTCATATTAAACATAGGACCCTTCCAAGTGCTGTGTTGGGGGCTCTCATGTAGCAGTTGGCAAAGGTCAAAGCCGTAGATTTGAGTCCAAGAGATTGCACTTGTTTTTGTTCAGAATTGTACTTGACTTGTTTCAGCATCAACAATGATTATGACTGAATCAAGGAAAATCAGCAGCAAATCAACAACAATTAAACTTGAAGCAAGGCAGAAAGTGAAATTATCAAGGCCTTTTTTTCAAAAATGGCAATTAAGGCGTTTTCAAGTGCAAAACCAGACAGCTGTTAACGCTTCATGAACCTTGTCTGATGGTATGAAGGCGAAATAATTTCCATTTGACGAATTATCGTGGCCTTGCCGACCTGTGAATTTTATAAAATAATAAATTGCACAATAATCATATAGACGATTGTTCCACCCGCAATGGTCAGTAGAAGATTTTTCTTCCAGAGATGCAGAAGAACGCAGGCTGTAATGGCTATCATTTGAGGCAAACCATGGTTGCCGGTAGTAAATGGTACATCTTTCAGGCAGTATACCACCAGCATTCCAAATACGGCACCCGCAAGATATTTTTCGAGAAACAAAACAAAGTGAGGTATTTTGTTTTTGTCCCAAAACAGGACAAACGGCAATGCGCGTGTTAGAATGACACAGGTAGCCATTAGTGAAATCGTGATAATTTGTTGGGTGAAGGTCATGTTTTTGTCCTCCTATATTTGAGATACAATGTAATAAGAATGCATAGCATGGCCGGTATAACAAACTTGTCCGAGCCAAAGACGAGCAGACATAGTGTTGCCGCAACCAATCCCAACCGTGAACTATAGCGAGTATCTTTCGCACGGATGTAGTCGTCCATGAAAATGGCCACAAACATGGCAGTCACGACAAAATCCAATCCTTTCAAATGTGAAATCAGTTTTTCACCCATTGCAGAGCCGAGCAGATAACCCATTATGCCACCCGAAATCCAATACACGTAGTCAAACAGAGACACCAAAAACTGTTGTGTGTGTGATGTCTGATTGTTGAAGTTGACAGCGAAAGTCTCATCTGTAAGCCAGAATATTAGAAAAGGCTTTTTCCATCGTGCTCCACGATATTTGGCAAGCATAGATATGCCGTAAAACAAATGGCGTGCTCCCACTGTCAAAGCCATTGCGACTGCTCCTATAGGGTGAAATGTGCCGGCCAGTATAGTCAGGGCTATAAACTCTACAGAACCGCTGTAGATGACGGCCGCCATTAATATAGGTATCCAAATGTCATATCCCATATTGGCCGCGAGAAGTCCGTATGTGATTCCAAGGAACCAATATGCTCCCAGAACAGGTATGGATAGGCGGAAAGCTGATTTCAGATGATGCATATTAGCTGATAACGCCGAGTTGCATTGTTTATTGTCTTTGCGTAAAAATAAAATTCACTTGCCAACTTGTTGTTCAGAGTTGTTTGTATACGAAAGTCGGCTGTTTTAACAATAATTAATTTGGAAACGGAATCTAATTGAATGATAATGCGTAAGTTTGTAATGAACTAAAATTTAACGATAATGATAGCAAGAAATCAGATTTACCGTTGCCCGGTTTGTGGCAACGTAGTGGAAGTGGTTATCAGTGGCGGAGGTCATTTGATGTGTTGTGGCAAGCCCATGGAACTTCAAGCAGAAAACACGGTTGATGCGGCAAAGGAAAAGCATGTTCCCGTTGTAGAGAAGATAGAAGGGGGCTACAAGGTAACGGTTGGTAGCGTAGAGCATCCGATGCTTGACAACCACTATATTCAGTGGATAGAGCTTTTGACCAATGATGATACCGCCCTTCGTCATTATTTGAAGCCCGGTGAAAAGCCAGTGGCCATATTTCATACAAAGGCCGCAGTAGTCAAGGTGCGTGAGTACTGCAACTTGCATGGTTTGTGGACTGCCGAGCTGTTTTGGGGCTGATGCCGTAAGCAAAGGAGGCCATTCGCTATCAACGAATGGCCTCCATTTATGATGTATGCCACAATTTAGGCAAAGGAGCATCTCTTGCATGAATTGAGACTTCATATTCCGATAAAATAGATATGAAAGATCGAAAAACTCACGCAGGATACAAAAAATATATTACCTTTGCACTGCATTGTTCGGGGTAATTCCCGATGCAAAACATATCAACCAAAGGAAAGATGCTCGAGTGGTTGAAGAGGCACGCCTGGAAAGCGTGTATACCCCTAAAGGGTATCGGGGGTTCGAATCCCCCTCTTTCCGCAAAAGAAATCTGCTCTAAAAGAATTGGATACAATTTATTTAGAGCAGATTTCTTATTTAGAACTGAAATTGAAGCATTTAACCGGAGTTGGCTTTTATCGGCTGCAAATGGTGCTGTTTCGATTATAAGTGCTAACTTTGCACTTATGAAAAGAATATTCCCCATATTGTTCTTTTGGATCGGTTGGCTTTGCATAGATGGCAGTTTTGTGCGAGCCCAAATACAACCGTCGACAAGCGGTGTGACGGTTGTATCGGATACTACCGACATCGATGACAGTGTAGTATATTCCGATGAAGACAGCGATGCAACGCAGGAGATTACATCGAATAATTGGGGATTGGACTGTTTATACAACTTTAGCCCCCATTTGTTCAAATTCTTTGGCGTAAGTGCTCTTGGCATGTTTATCGCGTGTCTGATAGGCTTAGTGTTGATGGTTTTTGCTCCTGTGTTGCTAATTGCGCTCGTGTTGTATCTGCTACTTAGAAAGCGAAGCGGCAGGACAGTGAGCGCACGGCAACAAGAGGGAACTACAGTCGTGGGGAATGACACACACACATCTAATGAAAAGAAGGAAAAGGCTATTCTGCACATTGCCACCGGTGTAGGCATCAGCTTGGCTATGTATATATTGGATATATTTGGGAGCAGTTTGGGGATGGCAATAGGTGTATTGATTGCCTGCTATGGCGTGGGCGAATTGGTGAATGCCTGCCGAGGAGGCAATCAAGGAAAAAGAAAGAATAGATGAAACAATATTTGGACTTGTGCCGGCGTATTTTGCGCGAAGGCATATTGAAGGAAGACAGGACGGGGACTGGTACAATAAGCGTATTCGGCCACCAAATGCGTTTTAATCTGGATGACGGTTTTCCATTGCTGACAACGAAGAAGCTGCATCTGAAATCAATCATTTACGAGCTGTTGTGGTTTCTGCGGGGCGATACAAATGTGCACTATTTGCAGGAACATGGGGTGCGCATTTGGAATGAGTGGGCAGACGAAAATGGCGAGCTTGGACATATCTATGGTTACCAGTGGCGTTCGTGGCCCGATTATGCGGGAGGATCGATTGACCAGATTCAACGAGCTGTAGACGATATCAGGAACCATCCCGATTCGCGCCGCATTGTTGTGAATGCCTGGAATGTGGGTGATTTGGACAATATGAACCTGCCGCCTTGCCACATGTTTTTCCAGTTTTATGTGGCCGATGGTCGATTGAGTCTTCAAATGTATCAGCGTTCGGCTGATACATTTTTAGGCGTTCCTTTCAATATTGCGTCATATGCCTTGCTGTTGCAAATGATGGCTCAGGTGACGGGGCTGAAGCCCGGCTACTTTGTTCATACCACCGGTGACACACATATCTATCGCAATCATTTGGAACAGGTGAAGTTGCAATTGGAACGTGAACCGCGGCCGTTGCCTACAATGAAGATAAATCCGGATGTAAAGGATATTTTCGATTTCAAATATGAGGATTTTGAATTGACAAACTATCATCCGTGGCCTCATATAGCAGGCAAGGTTTCGGTATAGTAATAGCGCTATGGAGCATAAGATTAATATAATTGTGTGCATTGCCCGAAACAATGCCATTGGTAAAGACAACAGGTTACTCTACCGTTTAAGAGACGACTTGAGGCGTTTCAAGGCCTTGACGACAGGACACACAGTGCTGATGGGGCGGCATACTTTTGAGTCGTTGCCCAAAGGAGCATTGCCCAATCGGCGCAACATCGTGCTGACGACGCAAGAACTCCAGTGGCCGCAAACTGAGACTTATGCTTCTATGCAAGAGGCGTTGGAACATTGCAGACCGGACGAAGAAATATTCGTTATCGGTGGCAGCTCTGTTTATAATGAAGCATTGCCGTTGGCGCAAACTTTGTACTTGACGGAGGTTGATGACATTCCGGAATCTGCCGATACGTTTTTCCCCACTATTGACAAGACCGAGTGGAATGAGACCGAAAGGCAATGCCATCAGTCGGATGAACACAATGAAAAGCCTTTCAGCTTTGTTGTACTCAAAAGAAAAGCATAAGCATAGAAGTGAATGGATAAATCGGAAAACTTTTAGGTGGGAAACAAAATATAAGCAAATGATTATTAGTTATATGGTGCTTTGAAATGGAAAACTTTCAAAGAAAATCGCTCGAAAAACTTTTCCGTATTGAAAATTTACATTACTTTTGCATGCAGTTCATAGGTTCATGCTGAGGCATGATAAAAGGGAATCCGGTGTAAATCCGGAGCTATACCCGTAGCTGTGAGTTCAAGCATGGAGGTTGTATAAACGCCACTGGTCAATACCGGGAAGGCACAACCTTTCGGAACAAGTCAGAAGACCTGCCATGGACAATAGATTTTACAGAGCTTTCGGGAACAAAAGCGGTAAAAGCGCCATTCATATCATCGGCATATACGTGCCGGTTCTTGTATTCGCGTTTCCGTGTTGTACGTTCGAAGGCTTCTGCTAACGGCAAAAACATTCAAAGCATTGAAATAATGAGTGCAAGTATCTTTATCGTCAAGAGAGACGGAAAACGCGAATCGTTTTCCATTGAAAAAATCAAGAACGCCATCAGAAAGGCATTCTTGTCGGTAGGAAGTTATGCCACCGAAGAAGATCTCACAAGTATATTATCACGTGTAGTTATCCAAAATGGAATGTCTGTTGAGGAAATTCAAAACCAGATTGAAATTTCACTCATGGCCGATCGCTATTTCAAGGTAGCTAAATCCTATATGCTTTATCGTCAAAGGCATACGGAAGATCGTGAAACCCGTGACCACTTGCAGTTTTTGATTGACTATTGTGCGGCTGCCAATCCGGCCACCGGCAGTAAATTTGATGCTAATGCCAATGTGGAACAGAAAAACATTGCGACGCTTATCGGTGAGTTGCCGAAGAAAAGCTTTATTCGCCTGAATCGCCGTCTGCTAACCGACAGAATCAAGGAAATGTATGGCAAGGAAACCGCAGACAAATATCTGCGTTTGCTGCAGCATCATTTTATCTATAAAAATGATGAGACCAATTTGGCCAACTATTGTGCCAGTATTACGATGTATCCCTGGTTGCTTTCCGGTACATTAGCCATTGGCGGCAACTCGACAGCACCGACTAATTTGAAATCGTTTTGCGGTGGATTTGTCAACATGGTATTCATCGTGTCAAGTATGCTTAGCGGAGCTTGTGCTACCCCTGAATTTCTGATGTATCTCAATTATTTCATCGCCAAAGAATATGGAGAGGATTATTATCTGCATTCCGAAAAGATTGTGGACTTGTCTATGAAGCAACGTAGCATAGACAAGATTATCACCGACTGTTTTGAACAGATAGTTTATTCAATCAATCAGCCGACCGGCGCACGGAATTTTCAAGCTGTATTCTGGAATATATCCTACTATGATAAACACTACTTTGAAAGTTTGTTTGGTGAGTTTCGGTTCCCTGATGGCAGTAAACCTCAATGGGGGTCTTTGAGCTGGCTGCAAAAGCGGTTTATGAAATGGTTTAATAAGGAGCGGACGAAGACGGTGCTTACCTTTCCCGTGGAAACCATGGCACTCCTTACGGAAAACGGTGATGTAAAAGATCGGGAATATGGCGATTGGACAGCTCAGATGTATTCGGAAGGACACTCGTTCTTTACATATATGAGTGATAATGCCGATTCGTTGAGTAGCTGCTGTCGTCTGCGCAATGAAATTCAAGACAACGGATTCAGTTACACATTAGGTGCCGGTGGGGTCTCGACTGGTTCAAAGAGCGTGCTTACCATCAATTTGAATCGCTGCATTCAAGAAGCAGCGCGCCGCAATGAGCCCTATCTTGATTTCCTTTCCGATATCGTAGACCTTACTCATAAGGTACAATTGGCCTATAATGAAAATTTGAAAGCCTTGGCATCGAAAGGCATGTTGCCGCTGTTTGATGCCGGTTATATTAACATCAAGCGGCAGTATCTTACTATTGGTGTCAACGGCTTGGTAGAGGCTGCCGAGTTTTTAGGCATTCCCATTAATGACAATCCCAAATATGCAGAGTTTGTGCAAAGTGTGTTGGGACTTATAGAAAAGTACAACAAGCAATATCGTTCAAAGGACATATTGTTTAATTGTGAAATGATTCCGGCTGAAAATGTCGGGGTGAAACATGCGAAATGGGACAGCGAAGATGGGTATAAGGTTGCTCGTGACTGTTACAACAGCTACTTTTATGTTGTAGAAGATGAATCGCTCAACTTGATAGATAAATTCCGATTGCACGGCCGTAAGTACATTGAGCATTTGACCGGTGGGTCGGCTCTGCATGCCAATTTGGAAGAACATTTGAGTAAGGCGCAGTATCGGCAGTTGCTCCGAATAGCAGCAATAGAAGGCTGCAATTACTTTACATTCAATATACCCAATACAATTTGCAATGATTGCGGGCATATTGACAAACGCTATCTGAAAGAATGTCCCGAATGCCATAGTAAAAACATAGACTATATGACTCGTATCATCGGGTATATGAAACGTATCAGCAATTTCTCTTTGCCTCGGCAGTCTGAGGCAGCGAAAAGGTATTATGCTCCTGCTGAAAATATTTTTGGAAGCAACGAAAGAAACAATGCTTAAATTCTATAACTACGACATTGTATTTCAGGAAATACCCGATGAAACGACATTGGCCGTCAATATTTGCAACTGCCCCAACCACTGTGCCGGTTGCCATAGCCCACATTTGTGGAAAGACGAGGGCACTCCATTGACAACCGATGGCATGGATATACTGATAAAGCAATATGAGGGTTTAATTACCTGTGTGTGTTTCATGGGCGGTGATGCCGAGCCCGAGCAGATTAACCGTTTCGCATCATATCTGCGAATCAACTATCCTACGTTGAAGACTGCTTGGTATTCTGGACGCGACGTGCTGTCCGTTGCTATCGACAAGAACAATTTTGATTTCATTAAAACAGGACATTACGAAGAGAGTTTGGGCGGATTAAAGTCTTTGAATACCAACCAAAGGCTGTATAAGATTTTACCTGACGGTAGTCAAGAAGATATTACATCCATGTTTTGGAAACAATGAAAGAACAGGGCAACGCCGACAATCTCCACTATCGGTGTTGACCTTTTCTTTTCCTAAGCAGCAGAAAGGCAGGTGTCATTTTCTATGGATTAGGTTATGACACGCCTTTCTTGTTTTTCTTGCTTTCTTTTTTTGAAAAAATCCCCCCCCCCCTTACTTGCATGATTGAAATGTTCTCTGTACATTTGCAAGCGAGAGTAGAAATGAAGCATAATTTTAAAACATAACAAACTGATGAAAATCAAAAGACTCTTTATTGTTGCATTAGGCCTGTTGGCTTTAATGACAAGCTGCCGCGACGAAGTGGACGATAGTGATTTGTATACATTCACAGGGGAAACGGCTTATGGATTCCTTGCCGATTCAAAGGACTTTACCGATTTTGCTTACATCCTGTCAAAGGTGAAGCTTAGTGAAAAATCAACATCTACAATTTCTGAATTGCTTTCGGCACGAGGAAATTATACGGTGTTTGCTCCTTCCAATGAAGCTATTGGACATTACCTTGATTCTCTCTACAACACCAAAGGATACGACATTACGCAGATTCCCGATTCAACTGCAGAGTCTATAGCCAAGAACAGCATTATCGATAACAAGGATGGCAATCCCTATCTCTCCACCGACTTTGTAGTGGGAGCGTTGGGGACCACTAATATGAACAGCCGTTATATTCAAATTGATTATGCCAACGAGGCGGATGGGAAATTGATAACCCGTGTAAATACCAATTCAAAGATAATTACTCCCGACAACGAAGTTTATAATGGTGTTGTCCATACCATCGATCATGTCATTGACATGAGCAGTTCTACGTTGCCCGATCTTATCAAAAGAACAGACAATCTGCGCATATTCGCAAAATTATTGGAACTGACGGGATGGGCCGACTCTATGCTTGAATATATTGACCGTTATTATGAAGAAAATCATCCTGTAATGGGTAATATAGACAAGGGAGGTAGTTATGCCGAAGGTGAAATGGGACCTACTCCCGAGCACCGTTTTATAGGCTATACGGCTTTTGTGGAAACCGACAGCGTGTTTGAAGCGCAATGGGGCATTCCTGCGCCAAAGATCGTAGGTGGGAATGTCGAGAATTATGATGAAATTATCCCCGAAATCATTGAAAAATGCAAAGAAGCCTATCCTAATGCTACGAGCGAGGATCTCAAGAGCCAGGACAATGCAGTCAACCAGTTCGTATCATATCATCTATTGCCTATGCGTATCATATTTAATAAGCTTGTTGTTCACAAGACCGAAATCGGATATGCATGGAAGAGTCCGGAAAATCTCACTATAGATTGTTGGGAATACTATGAGACGATGGGTAAACCACGCCGTTTGCTCAAGCTGACCGAAGGTTCACAAACCGAAGGCAAACGCATTAACCGTCATGCCACGTATGACAATGGGTTCTATGGCAACTATCGCGAAACATCGTGTGACAGGAAAGGCGCACGAGTTTACGAAAGCAACGGGAACTTGGTGACAAATGCGCTTAATGGTTTCTATTACCCCATTGACGAAGTGCTGGTCTATGATAATGATGTTCCCAACAAGGTTTTGAACGAGCGCCTGCGTTTTGACTTTTCGGCCATTTGTCCCGATTTGATGACCAATGGTATCCGTCAAATGAATCAAGACGATCCTTGGATACCCATTCCTCAAGGTTACTTGAAGAACTGGTGGTATACAGAAGATACCTATTGGCGTTATGCTCCTTATTACAATACAAGCATCGACAATTATCAATGTGATGAGATCAATATCCTTGGGCAATACGATTTTACTTTCAAGTTGCCACCGGTACCTTATGCAGGAACATGGGAGTTCCGCATCTGTGCTCCGGAAGTGCAACACTTCGGGATGTTCCAACCCTACATAGGAACTGACCGCAACAATTTGTCCCCGATTGGATTGCCGCTTGACTTCCGCTTGCCTTCGAGCAATCCCACCATAGGCTGGAAGGCCGATACCAATGATTTGGATGAAAACAGGGAAATAGACAAGGATATGCGCAATCACGGTTATATGAAAAACATCATGCACGACGGGCATACCAGCGGAAGTGCTGTGAGCTTGCCACTGCGTGCCGTACAGGGAGATTATATCAGGTTGAGAAAAATATTGTGGAGCGGATATATGTCACCCGATGAAACCTACTATGTGCGTTTCAAGTCTGTATTGGAAAACACCCGTACCTGCTGTATGCTTGATTTCTTTGAAATAGTTCCGAAGTCAGTCTACAACGGAGCCACGGAAGAAGATCCATGGTGATTCCTCTATCTGCATAGGCTAAGGGGTATGTCTGAGCAAAAGGCATACCCCTTTGTCGTACCCGTTAAAAAAACACAAATTTTATTGGCCTGCTATGAATTAGTCCGATTAAGGCTTTTGAACAGTCATCGTTTTTTGTACATTTGTATGCGATTACATGTCTTGAATAACATTTAGCACACATAATATATGACTTTCAAAAGCTTTCTTTCTGCAGCCTTGATTGTACTGTCCTTTTCAGCTTGCAAAGACCAGGTTGATGACAGCGATTTGTACACATTTACAGGCGAAACGGCTTACAGCTTCCTTAAAGGATCTGAAGATTATTCCGATTATGCTTACATCTTGTCGAAGGTAAAGTTAAGTAAGCGTTCTCCATCGACTGTTGCCGAGTTGCTTTCGGCTCGAGGCAACTACACGGTCTTTGCGCCCAATAATAAGGCCATTGAATCCTATTTGGATTCCATTTATGGCACAACGGGTTATGATATTACGCAAATTCCCGATTCGACAGCCGAGTTTATTGCCAAGAACAGCATTATCGACAACGGAGACAATGAAGCCTACTTGTCGACCGATTTCGTGGTAGGTGCATTGAGTACAACGAATATGAATAACCGATACATCCAGATCAATTACGGCAACGATGAGAATGGCTCGCTGATTACCCGTGTCAATAACAAATCAAAAATCATAGTACCAGATAACGAAGTATATAATGGTGTGGTGCATACGATAGATCATGTTGTTGATATGAGTGCATCCTCACTTCCCGACTTGATTAAGAATACCGATAACCTCCGTATTTTCTCAAAACTGCTGGAACTGACAGGATGGGCCGATTCCATGGTGGAATACTTAGACGAGTATTATGAATACAACCATCCCGAATTCGGCTCCATTGACCCGGGTAATACATCGGGTGGCGAAGTCGGTCCCAGTCCAGAGCACCGTTTTATCGGTTATACGGCTTTTGTCGAAACCGATAGCCTGTTTGAAGCTCAATGGAATATACCTGCTCCGATTGTCAATGCCGGAAAAGTCGAGAATTATGATGAAATCATCGATGCCGTGAAAGCAAAGTGCCAGGAAGCTTATCCGCAAGCAACGGCCGAAGACATGAAGAGCCAGGACAACGCTGTCAACCAGTTCGTTTCATATCACTTGTTGCCCATGCGAATTATCTACAATAAACTCGTCATTCATAAAAATGAGATGGGTTATGCATGGAAATCGCCTGAAGTACTGACAATTAACTGCTGGGAATATTACGAAACAATGGGCAAGCCTCGTCGTCTGATAAAACTGACTGAAGGCTCACAGACCGAAGGCAAGCGCATCAACCGATATTCGCAATACGAAAACGGATTCTATGACAGCTATCGTGAAAAGCCCACTCACCGTCCCGGTGCTTTGATTTATGAGAGCAACGGAACCAGGACAACAAACGCCCTCAACGGCTTCTACTATCCCGTCAGTGAAGTGCTTGTCTATGACAATGAAGTTCCACAAAAAGTTCTGAACGAACGTTTGCGTTTCGACTTCGCAGCTATTTGTCCCGACTTGATGACCAATGGTCAGCGCCAGGTTGACGATACGGATTGGAGATTCATTCCACAAGGCTATTTGAAGAATTGGTGGTATACCGAAGATACCTATTGGAGATATGTGCCATATTGGAATGGCGGTAACGACAATCTGCAATGCGACGAAATCAACATCCTGGGTCAGTACGACTTGACATTCAAGTTGCCTCCCGTTCCCTATGAAGGTACATGGGAATTCCGCATCTGTGCGCCTGAGATACAGCACTTCGGTATGTTCCAAGTTTATCTTGGTACAGATCGCCAGAACCTGCCTCCTATCGGCCTGCCTCTTGATTTCCGTTTGCCATCAAGCAATCCCACCATCGGATGGCGTGCAGATACCAATGATTTGGATGAAAACAGGGAAATCGACAAGGACATGCGCAATCACGGATATATGAAAAATTGTATGCACAACGGACGTCCTAACGGAGGATCAGCCGTGACCTTGCCCATGCGTGCTGCACAAGGTGACTATATACGTCTTCGTAAAATTCTTTGGAGCGGCAACATGTCACCCAACGAAACCTATTATGTGCGCATCAAGTCAGTGCTCGAAAATACACGTACTTGCTGTATGCTCGACTACTTTGAACTGGTACCCAAATATATATATAACGGACCGCTGCCTGAGGATCCGTGGTGATCAAATGCAATAGGGTCTACATAAAAACAGCGTCGGCTTAATGAACCAACGCCGTTTTTATGTAGACCGTTTTTTATTTCATCGTTTTGCAGCCTTGACGCCTCAAAATCGTTTGTCTGCTGCGGTTCGTTTCAGCAAGAGTCAGTATAAGTCCTGTTTTTCCGTCCTGCTGCGGTTGAATTTTATGCCAGGCAATTGTGTTCAGAGCCATCAAGAATAAGAACTGAAATGCATGAAATGGAACTTTGCAATCACTCACATTATATCTCGGAAAAGGCGATATGCCATTACGCACATTCCCGCATTGTATGTGGCAGCCTCTCATATAGTATGTGGTAGCCTCTCATATAGTATGTGGTAGCCTCTCATATAGTATGTTGGAGCTTCCCGGATTGTATGTGACGAGCTCTCGGATAGAATGTTGTCTTTTCCCGATTTTAATAGTGTGAAACGGAAGGTGGTATTCAATTTATTGCTGTCCGCTAAAGTGTAAATCTCCAATTTCAACCTACTGAATGATAGGAGTAGGACTTAAAATTAGCCATGGACAAGCTCCCTATGGACTTTCTTTTGATTGTTTGACGACTATTTTTTAGTCAACCAAAAGTTTTAGCGGACAGCAATATATTCAATTGAGAAATACAGCCTTCATCTTTTATTCGTCTAAAGGATAGTAGTGGTGCCTATCTTGTCCTTACCTTGCGCGTTGTTCCATCGCTCATACGGATAATATTGATGCCTTTTTGCGGCGCTGTCAGACGAGTACCGTTGATGCTGAAGCGTTCTGTTTCGGTAGTACTATCAGCCTCCAAACCTTTTACGCCAGTCTCGATGGTGCCGTAGAAAAAGAAATCTTTCCATTGTTCGGCTGCTTTATAAGCATCAGTTTTGATGGAAGGTACATAAAGTGTGCACGTCCACTTGTTAATATCAGTCAGAGCCTGGTCGCCGCAAGTAGGTGGAACTTCAGCCTTGGCAACAAGTTTTGTCATGGATATGCAGTCGGAAAAGGCTTCCTTGCCGATAGATTCCAAACTTGTTCCAAACGAAAAACTTTCGAGCGAAGCACAGCCGGAGAAGGCGTAATCGCCAATTGTCTTAATGCCGTTTCCGATGGTCACATTTTTCAAGTTTGTACAACCATAAAATTCGTTTTCGGATATCTCAGTTTCCTTGTCGATGATTTCTACCGTTTCAAGGCTTGTGTTACGGTAGAAAGGAGAATATCCGTAAGCGGAAGATGTTTTATAAGTGATATTGCCTCCTATGTAGATATTCTTTAGCGGACAATCATAAAACAATGGGTTTGCTTTTATTAAACCTGAATAATTTAATGGGTTGTAACCTAATGTCAGTTCGGTGTCTCTGTCGGCAATGTTTACTTGTGTCAATGATTTGCAGCCCATGAATGCGTTGTTTTGGATGCTGTCCACATTCTTGGGTATTGTGATATTGGCAAGAAGCGAACAGTTACTAAAAGTACCCTCTTCGATTTTACTAAGTCCCGAACCGATATGTACTGATGACAAGCTGCTGCATCCTGCGAAGCATGACTCTCCCATATTCGTGACAGAGTTGGGGATGACTATTTTCTGTAATTTCGTACAGTTGTTAAATGCGTTGTTGCCTATACTTTCAAGTGTCTCCTTCAGGTCTATATTTGCCATCTTTTCGCAAGAAGAAAAGGCGTGATCACCGATTGCTTTTGCTTTTATATCTGCTTCGGTGATTCCGTAACAATTACAGAAAGCATAGTCTCCAATGCTTCCTTCATTTAAGTTGACACTAACCTTATTAAGATAGTTATTGTTAAAGCAGAAGTAGGGCTTGATTTCATTTACCGTAAATTCTACGCCTTTATATTTTACGGTAGTAGATATGTTGGCAACTGTTATGGTAGAATCGTAAGTACAATCTATTGCATCGCAAGTGCGTTCCGATGGATTGACAGGAACATATTTAATACCATCGACTTCAAACAATGAACTAAGATATGGATATATAGTTACGTTGCCTCTGAATTCTTTGTAAGAATCATTGGTCACATAATGTGTTGTAGTATTTTTTTCGAAGTTAAAGTCAGTGTATTTGTATCCATGTGGAGGGGTATTTGTTAACCAAATGAATTTACATGGATTATTCTGTGCAAACGCATTATATCCAATGTTTTGTACGCCAGTGCCAATGGTGATACTACGCAGCCTGCAACCATTGAACGCACTCTCTTCAATCGTTGTGACGGAGTTTGGAATGGTGATGTTGGTCAGGCTGGTGCAACCATAGAACGCCCATCGTTCAATCGTTGTGACGGAGTTGGGAATGGTGATATTGGTCAGGCTGGTGCAACCTCTGAACGCGCTTTCTCCAATCGTTGTGACAGAGTTGGGAATGGTGATGTTGGTTAGGCTGGTGCAATCGTAGAACGCACTCTCTCCAATCGTTGTAACGGAATTTGGAATGGTGATGTTGGTCAGGCTGGAGCAATTAGAGAACGCGTAGTCTCCAATCGTCGTGACAGAATTTGGAATGGTGATGTTGGTTAGGCTGGTGCAATCGTAGAACGCACCCTTTCCAATCGTTGTGACGGAATTTGGAATGGTGATATTGGTTAGGCTGGTGCAACCCCCGAACGCGCTATTCCCAATCGTTGTAACGGAGTTTGGAATGGTGATATTGGTTAGGCTTTTGCACTCACTGAACGCGCTATTCCCAATCGTTGTGACGGAATTTGGAATGGTGATATTGGTTAGGCTGGAGCAATAGCTGAACGCGTAGCCTCCAATCGTTGTGACAGAATTTGGAATGGTGATATTGGTCAGGCTGGTGCAATCGTAGAACACACCCTCTCCAATCGTTGTGACGGAGTTGGGAATAGTGATGTTGGTCAGGCTTTCGCAATCGCGGAACGCGCCGTCTCCAATCGTTGTGACGAAATTTTTTTCCGTCACAAGTTATTTCAGATGGGATGGCCAGGTCTTTGGCATTGCCTGAGTAACGAATAACAGTGCAAGTGGTTTCCGACAATAAATCATAATACAATTCTCCAACCTTAAAGTCATAGGCGAAAGCCGGTGGACATGAGATGAGCAGGGTCATCAGAATCAATGTTTTTTTGAATAATGATTTCATACTAATAATGTTATTTAGGTTTATGATTGGTTTTGTTCTTTGCTGCTGATCCACGATAGAATAGGGGTAAGTCCTTTTTCTGTTTTGACATAGAATTCCTTGTCGTTCAAGACCGCTTTAGGGTATATTTCCATATACGGCTGAATTTCATCGTTATTGTGTACATATACACAGATTTTGCCCCTTAAAGCATGGAAGTATCCCAACTCCCACGGTGTCCATCTGGAATTCTGACTGTTTTTTGTGTGTACGTACAGTAGAGCTTTTGCAGACATCAATCTTTCAATAATTACTTTTGCAGTGTTTTGATTTGTCAGCTCTCTTTTCAGGGCAGTTCGGTCACAGACCCAAGTAAAAGCAGTCGAGCATGAAGAAAAACACGGCCGGTAAAATAATCAAGACCGGTTTCGCCAGTACCGAGTTTGGGTCTGTCGGAATGGCTATGATTGCCGCTACAATGGCAATTGTCCAAGTCTTGCAACTTGCACTGTTTCCTGCCATTCTGTTAATGATGCCTTGAAGTATGAAGATGTGGCTTTGAACTGCCGCACTGTCTACTGAAAATTCTTGGCGATGGCTTTTTCCGTTTTCATCTTGATCCATCATTCACATCCCTTTTTATTGCCATTAGTCCCCAATCATGGCGGATAATAAATGTATGAAAACGAAAGCGTGGGAACTTACCTGTTGTCCGTTCCACGAGTCGAGGCTCTTGCATTGCCTATTATAGTTGAACAGACAACGTCAGAGCCCACGCCGATATGAAAACTAGACCATGATAATTCCTTATCCTTGCCACATCACATTCCAAAAGAACGCGATTCCGGCTTGCAGGGAATTTCATGGCACGGTGTTATCACACCCGGGACATCTACCGTTGCTAAGTTCAAGACTATAATATCGAGAGTTGCAAGATTTCGACTCGTCAAGAACAGAGCGTCAAGTAAACGCCTTTTTATGTCTGCCTCTTTACCCACCCAACCTCCTTGTTTGCGGCTGTAAACCCACAAAAGGCTCGGCGTGTGCTGAGGCTTGGATGCATTGACCGAAGTGTATGAATGCACCCGACCAAATTATCCGATAGCAAAAGTACGATTAAAATACCAAACAAAAGAAAGAATGTGAAAGAAATTCCTTTGTATTACCTCCTAAAAAGGTCCTGAAAACGTTGTCGCATCCGCAAATGGCTACTGAAAAGATAGGCAGGCTTTCTGGTTACTCCCTATAGTCCGTAATTTTGTTTGTAAAGTTACGAACTATCATGGAAAAGTGACCAAAAACAGTGTGAAACGGAAGGTGGTATGTAAAATGGAGAAATTTCAAATAAAAACGATTCATATATATTCTATATGAATCGTTTTTATTTTACGCAGATCCTGCTTCCTGGAAATTAGGAAATGCCTACCTTTGCGTTGCTGTCTAAAAGTTTGCCGGATGTAACGCTTCTTTTTTCAGTGATTTATCTTTTCCAGACTTTCCGTGTGCTTCCGTCATTCATTTTCAGGATACTGATTCCGGGGGCAACTTTCGCCTGCTTGCGACCTTGCAGGTCATAGCGGCTGATGACTTTTATGTTTTGTCCGGTAATGTTTTTATTAATGCCTGTCAGATCGGATTCTACGATATTCAGTTTGTTCCAACCGCGTGCAGCTTTATAAGAAGCAGCGCTGCCTTTCGGTACGTATACGGTACAATTTTCGTCAATGCCATTGAAGCTGCTTTCGGCCGTTTCGGGGGCAGTCGGTGATAGGGAATAGATTTTTCCTAAGTTATAGCATAGGGCAAAGGCATATTCATTGATGCTTTTCAGATTAGCCGGCAGGTAGATGACACGAATGCTGTTGATGCCAAAGAAAGCTTTGGCTCCGATTTGTTGGACAGAAGCCATTGAGACTTTCTCCAGCCTGCGACAATAAACAAAAGTACTGTCGCCAATATCGGTCACAGATGGCATATTGACTTCCTTTAGATTGTCTAAATTGCCAAAAGTAAAGACGCCAACTTTGGTAATGCTTCTGGGCAGGTCTATCTTTTCCAGTGAGGTGCAGTGTGCAAAGGTGCCGTATCCTAATTCAGGGACATTAGGGAGTTCTACTTTTTTCAGATTGGAACAGAAGGAAAACAATGCATGCCCAATTTCCTTTGCAGATTTTGGAAGGGAAATGCTGACCAGGTTACTGCATCCGGCAAACATTTCTCTTCCTAATACATTGTCTTGTGTAAACAGGTCACCAAACGAACTCTTGCCATATTTTTCACCGCCGCTTACGATATTGGCTTCCGATATGTCAAGATACCGGAGGCTTCCTTGCACCGTATGGTCTGCACCGCACATTTTGCGTAGCAACACTATGTCACTGCCGTTCAAGTTGCCGGTCAGCTTCAAGTCTTCTACATTCCCAACTTCCTCTTCTGTCAACAGTGCCGCCAATGTTCCGGCTTCTGACACATTGACCACTTTTTGTCCTGCATAAGTTATGCTGCATATAAACAGGCTGACAACTGATAATAAAATACGATACATAATATATAGGGTTTAAAAATAACGCTATTGAATGATACTTCTTATTCTTTTGAAAACTTGCGTGTTTCTATAATAGTGTTGTCCACAACCAACGAGCAAAAATAAATACCTGTAGTCCATTTTATGCCATTGAAAGAATATAGTCCTTTACCTCGTTCGCTAATTTCTTTTTCAGCGAGAATCCTGCCGTTTCCGTCTGCTATTCGTACTTGCGCAAAGTTAGCATTTTTTTAGATAAAACATGACTAAGACTTTGTTTTTTTGATGAAATGAATTTTATAGACCCTATGTTTTGCTCATCAGTTTGTTTCTTGAGTGATTGAACAGCATTTACCAACAAAGGGATTAAACCATTAATATCCAAAAGTATTTCTCCAGTCCAATCTTCTATCAATAGGTTTGACAAATGTAGAGGTAATGTTGCAACCATTTCAAAACTGTTTGCAGAAATGGGGCTGTATATTGAAGAGATGCTGTAGAAAATATAGGATCAAGACTATGTTTTTCAATTACAGGGGAAGTTGATGCAATATAAAATAGAGCGGTTGCAATAAATCGGAATATACATGGAAATATTGGATGCGGACCGTTTCATGCTCTTCTTGCGTTATCCAATTCAAAAAGTTAGTGAACAGCAATAAGGACGTTTGGCAGTTATACCTAAAATAAACAGCTTTCCATCATAGCGATGGAAAGCTGTTTTGATAATGTGATTTGTTTTTCTTGTATGTTACATTCTGAAGAGGGATTTGCTGCTGAGTGCTTCTGCGTTGCCTTCTTTTCCGTAGCGCAATGTGATTTCGCTTCCTCCCCATGAGGCGGGGCGTCCGGCCATGACAACATTGAGGTAAATAACCTTTATTTTGTGGAGGCCTGCGCTCAGGGCTATGCTGCGCCCGTTGGGCTGTGATGTCTTGCAAGGGGTGCGGTTGTTGTCAACGACTTTCTGATTGTCAATCCATACTTCAACGTTATTGGACTTGACATAGTAAACACCGTCTTTTTCAACCTTGACGTATCCGCTTGCAATGGAGGCATAGTCGCCATCGACGGGCAGGTTGACAAGTTCCTTAAGTTCTTTGATGGTGGTATTTTCCCATTTGTCAACGTTGGCCAAATCTTCTGTTTTGTAGTATGATCCTTTAACGTATTGTACGTTCAGGCCATTCTGCATTTTGTCTGATTGTGGTGTTGCCGGTTGCAGCTGTTGCTTTTCTACGCGGATGGTGCGTGTTTTGCTCATGTAGCCGCAGGGCAGCAGAGTGGCAATCTTGATGGTGGCACTTTGTGTGAATTGCAAGGGTGTCGTATAGACGGTCGATTGTGCTGTTGGCTCGCTTCCGTCGAGGGTATAAACCATCTTTTCAGGGCGTGTAGTCTTGAACGTTACGGTGTTATTGTCTGTAAACGCTTCATAATCGCATGAGCCATAGGGTTGTTCTGGCAGTGGTATGTGGAAGTTGACGTTGTGTTCTTTGAGGCGGATGTACGCATCGTAGTCGACACGTTGGGCGAAGTTGTTGAAGTTCTTGTTTTCTTTCGGACTCCAGCCAATTTCGGAAAGAGCCAGTGCACGTGGATAGAGACGATAGTCTTGTATGTCGTTGTCGGCAAGATATTCGGCCCAAAGGTTCACTTGCGGCCCCATGACATATTTGTCCATGCCTTTTTCGTGAACTTTGGCAGGTACAGGGTCATAGGCGTAGGTAGCTGACAAAGGAGCGTAACCTCCGATGCCTTGAGGCTCAATGGCTGGGTCACCTTGATAGTAGTCGAGATACATGCCGCCCTGACTCGATGTCATGATGACGCGATGGCCGGCATTGGCAGCCGTAATGCCTCCGTTGTCGCCGCGCCACGACATGACGATGGCGCTTTTGTTGAGATTGCCGCCTTCAAGAATTTCATCCCAACCGATGATGCTTTTCCCGTATTTGTTGAGGTATTTTTCCATTTCGCATACAACATAGCTTTGCAGTTGAGCTTCCTTGCTGCGGTCTTTCTCGTCTTTGAATCCGAGTTCTTGAATTTTTTTCTGGCAAAGCGGACATTTGGCCCATTCGGAACGCGGCGCTTCATCGCCTCCTATGTGAAACAGCTGTGAAGGAAATATCTGCACCATTTCATCGACTACGTCCTTGAGAAATTGAAATGTCGTTTCCTTGCCCGGGCACATAACAATAGGTTCTATGCCCCAGATGGAGCGTGGCTTGATTTGTACATCGCGGCATGAAAGCCATGGGTAGGCTGCGATGGCTGCCAGTTCGTGGCCCGGCATCTCGAATTCGGGAACGATGTTGATGAAACGCTCTTCGGCATATTTGACAAGGTCTTTTAGCTGCTCTTGCGTGTAGAAACCACCAACGCGTCCGTTTTCGGTGTCTCTCCATGCACCGACTTCGGTGAGCTTTGGGTATTTTTTGATTTCAATACGCCATCCTTGATCTTCGGTCAGATGAATGTGCATATTGTTGATTTTGTACATGGAAAGTACGTCGATATGCTTTTTCAGTTGTTCTATAGTGAAGAAATGGCGGCATACATCAATCAAAGTTCCACGATATGGAAAACGCGGCTGGTCTTGTATCTGACAAGCTGCGGCCTTCCATGCAATTCCTGTGACGGGTTTGGAACTTTCGATTTGTGGCGGCAACAATTGCATGAAGCTTTGCATGGCGTAGAATAATCCGCGCTGTGTTGAAGCTTTGGCCGTAACTTTTGTTGGTGTCACGTCCAGTTCATAGGCTTCGTCTCCTTTTACCTTTTTGTCAAGCAGCAGCACGATGCCGGCTTGTTTCTTGTTGTTGGTGGCTTGGATGTTGTAGCCTGTAGCTTGGCTTATCTTTTTTGCAAAGAATTGTCCTACATGTTCGGCCTTTTTGGCGTAGATGGTTGTTTGTGCCGTCAGTTCGAATTCGCCATTGTCTGGCGTTAGCTTGGCCGGAACTGGAATGATGTTGTAGCGTTCAGCGGCCTGTGTGCTATTCCATGTGCATGAAATAGCCAATGATGCCACGAAGCAGATGAGAGATAAGATTTTTGTATTCATGAATTTATAAATTATTTTTCCTGATGTGCTACTACGCCCCTTTCAATCAGTTTTTCGCGTAGTAAAAAGTACTGATACGCAAGCCCGCTATAAGTAGTGTTTTTACTTAGGAGGTGGGCTTGTTCGATAATGATTCCTACCGTGTAGTGCAGGTTGGGATAATTGGTCGCTTTGTCAAGCCTGAAAGAAGCCGGCAATAGCTCCTTGTTTGATTTGAACCATTGTGCCAAATCTTTGAGTTCTTTTTCGGAATATTGCTTTTGAAAATCCATACTTCGGCAAAGTTAGCGGAAATAACGGAGAAAGCAAAGCCATTCATCTATAAAATCAAGAAGAATATATACCTTTGCAAGTTGATGGAAACATTTGAGAATTTGCGTGACGAGGTCTTGTCGTGCCATAAGTGTGCATTGCGCGAGGGCCGTTATAATGTGGTGTTTGGCGAAGGATGTCCAACAGCAGGTTTGATGTGTATCGGTGAAGGTCCCGGTTATTATGAAGATATGCAGGGAAGGCCTTTTGTCGGTGCGTCGGGACAGCTGTTGGATAAGATATTGGATGTGTGTGGCTTTTCGCGCAGTCGCAATGTGTTTATTGCAAATATCGTGAAGTGTCGTCCTCCCGGCAATCGTGCTCCATTACCCGAAGAACGTGCAGCCTGTTTGCCTTATCTGCTGAGACAAATCGACTTGATTAATCCGACGATCATTGTTTTGCTGGGTGCTACCGCTTTACAGGGATTGATAGATCCTGAAGCACGTATAACGCGGATGCGCGGACAGTGGTTGCAATGGCGTGGACGGTGGGTAATGCCAACTTTTCATCCTTCGGCTTTGCTGCGTACTCCGGCATTAAAGCGTGATGCTTGGGAAGACTTTAAGAAGGTAATAGACAAATACAGAGAAGTGGTGGATAGCCACCACTTCTCTGCCTATCATTGATGATTCTTTCAATTTTTATAGGTCGAGATACTCGATGTCCATGTCATAGCTCCATTGGTCGAAGTAGAGATTCCCACTTTTCCACTCGACTTCTCCACGTTGGAAATCTACCGTTTCACTGCGTGGATATTTCTTTTTGGGGCTTAGCTCCATGCCATAGTCGTTGTTGACAATCATTCGCCATGAATCAATTCCGCCCAGAAAGAACATTTTTTCTTTATCATTAGATGCATAGCTTGGGATGCCGAAAGATTGGTCTACAGGCACCCAACCGATGCCTTCAAAATAGACTTCGGCCCAGTCGTGCAGGTTCCATGCGTTTGGGTGCATCATGAAACCACTTTGGAAGTGAGCCGGAATGCCGCTGATGCGGCAAAGTGTGATGAATAGCAGACTGACTTGTCCGCAATCTCCATGGTGGTTGTCTAGAACATATTCCGGGATGTTTTCAATGGTGGAGTATTCGCGAGCCGAGGCCCATGGGAAATGGCCGTCAATCCATTGGAAGATGGCTTGTGCTTTATCCAACGGATTGGTTAATCCGGTAGTGAGGCTATCGGCTAACTTGCGTAATCGGGGAGAAAAGCGAATGTGCTTTTCTCGTTCTGACGTATATGTCTTATAAAGATCCGATGTCGTATTGTAAGGCTTGATTTCTCGTTCGTTCAAATTATAAAATGCTCCGTGTGATGTATATTCGAATTTTTCACTGAATACCGTCGGTTTGCCTGCTACGGCTGTCTTTTCCATATAGAGCGTGCTATGCTTGCATGTGGGGTCGGAGAACTTATAGTCTTTTTCACTCGCAGAAATGAATTTTACATTGGTTTGGCGTTGCACGTCTTTTCTCGGGAATGGCAACCAACAGCGGATTTTTTCTCCTGCAGGAACAGCGTCGGCCTTTACTGTCAAAGTGTAGGTGACACGCATGTGTTTTGGTTGCGCCAAATATTTGGGCGAGGCTTGTTCTGCATCGCGAATGATATTGGGAACGTTGCTTTTGTCGGCTTCTTCGCTGCCGCTATGCGATGTTCCGTCTTTTTCGGCCTTTATGCGTGCGCATTCGGAATTGATACGGAATAGGTTGGGTGCGGCACTGTGGAAATAAAGCTTTTGGCTGTCGATAACCATGTATTCCAATGCTTTTTGCTTTTCCCAGCAGTCCATTTGCTCATCAGTTACATTGGGAATATATTTTTGGATATAGGCCTTGACATCGTTTTTACTTTTTGTGAAATCGCACAGTAGTCGATGGCGCAAGTCTTTTTCCCATGAATAGTTGTTCTGCTCGTTGGAAGCGCAGCTTGTGGCACAAGCAAGAAGAATGATATATAATAGCTTGTTCATGAAGTTATATGGTTTTTATATTTTGGTGATTCCAATGCCGGGACGTTCAGGGAGTGTGATTTTTCCCTTAACGACTTCCATTCCTTTAAATCGGTCGTTAGATATAAGAAGGTTGCCGTCGAGGTCGGCAAAATCAACGGCTGGTGACAATTGAGCGGCGGCTGATACGGCGCATGATGTTTCTGTCATGCATCCGATCATTACTTTCATGCCGATAGCGCGTGCGTAGTTGAGCATTTTCCATGCTTCACGCATTCCGGTACATTTCATCAGTTTGATGTTGATGCCTGAGTAGGCTCCTTGTACGTCTTTGATATCTTTCAAACGTTGTATGCTTTCGTCGGCAAAGACAGGCAGCGGGCTTTGTTCTGTGATCCATGCGATATCGTCTTTCATTTCTTTGGGCATGGGCTGTTCTATCATGACTATGCCTTTTTCTTTTAGCCAATGAATCATGTCAATGGCTTTTTGCTTGTCTTTCCATCCTTGATTCACGTCAACTGCAATGGGAAGGTTGGTCACGCTGCGAATGGTTTCAATCATTTCTTTGTCATTGTCGCGTCCCAGTTTTACTTTCAAAATGTTGAATCTATCTGCGCATTCCTTGGTCTTTTGTTTGACGGCTTCGGCTGTGTCGATGCCTATTGTAAAGGTTGTCGATGGAGCTTTTGTCTTGTCCAATCCCCATATTTTGAACCAAGGTGCGCCGAGCAGTTTACCCGTTAAATCGTGCAAGGCAATGTCAATGGCGGCTTTGGCTGCTGTATCGCCCGGTGAAAGGCTGTCGACATAAGCCAGAATGTCTTCCATGTGAAATGGGTCGTTGAATTGTTCCAAATCTACTTTTTGCAAGAAGGCCGTAACACTGGCTACTGTCTGCCCAAGGTATTGTGGCATTGAGGCTTCTCCATAGCCGGTGATGCCGTCGTATTCTATTTCGACTTGTACGTCGGGTGTGGTAGTCCTTGAGTAGGTTGCAACCGTGAACACATGTCTCAATTTTAGCTCGTAAGGAAAGAAACGAAGTTTCATCTTCTTACTGCCGCTTTTGTTGATGTTGAAAAATGGTATGGAAGCGGCTTGTGTTCTTTGGGCAGCTACTGCTGAGGCTGCGCCTAAACCTAAAGTTTTTAGGAATTGTCGTCGTGAACTCATGGTCGTGTATACTATTGATAGAATTCGTTTTTGTCTGTCGTGTTAAGTCCGTTTTCCTTATTTATATATGGAAGGATGCGTGATGCGAACAGAAGCCTGTTCAAATCGTATTCGTCATAGTTGTCTGCTGCCGGGTCGAAGCTGCTTACGTGAACCCATCCCAATGAATGGATGAACTGTTTGTTGCTCATATAGATGCCTACGTGCGAAACGCGCTCTTTGCGCCCGACAGATGCTTTTTTGCCGAAAAACAGCAAGTCGCCCGGTTCAAGGTTGCTGAAGTCCGAGTTTATCTCGATTCTTTTTCCTTTATAGGCTTGTTGGGAAGCATCACGCGGTATGATGATGTCGTGCATCAACAGTGTGGTGCGTACAAAGCCGCTACAGTCTACGCCTTTTGTGCTTGTTCCGCCCCACATGTAGGGTATGCCGTTCAGACGAAGTCCTGTTGCCAGGATGTTTTCGGCGTCTTGTTTCAAGGAACTTCTCCATTTGTCGAGAGGACGGCTTGCTTCTTTCGGAATGAAGCCTTGCCGTCCGTCGGGATAAGCCACCTGATAGAATTTCCTTTTCGTGCCAATCCATTTCAAACGGTTTCCTGCAACGATGTCGCTTACTATTTGTGATTTTTTGCTGGCTTTCGAATAGACGAAACCGTAGATGTCTGTTGCTATGATTTGCTGGCTTTTATTCCATTCGCTTAATTCTTTTCTGGTTACAGCGTGAATGGAAGCGGGAAGGACCCATGCCAGATATTTGTCGGGTGTCTGTACTTGCCACCAACCTGCTTTTTGGATAATGCGTACGGGCATTCCCAAAATGGCTTGTGTGGATTGGCCGGCATCATAGTCAGCGTAAGTGCGTAGATTGCATACTGAAACGTTGACTATGCCCCAATTGTTTTCGCCCGTTTCTTCAGGGTCGGGTAGGATTCGTATACCGTTGTCTACATTCAAGCCAGCAGCTTTCAAACTCTTTTCCAAGGCTTCACGCGCAGGCGGTAAATCTGTGACACCGCTTAGGATGACTGTGTTTTCGGTTCCCATGCGGTATTCTATGTCAAAGATGGCTATTCGTTTGTCGGGTGCGAATATATTTTCTATGCTATCGCAGATGGCTGTTATCCGGCTGGTGTCTTTATCAATTGCTGCTGAAACAGGTGAATAGATGGTATACTGGAGTGTGAGGATTAGAAGTAAAGTATACTTTTTCATATAGTCGAAAAGATAGTGCCTTTTGTTTTTCATACAAAAGTACTGAAAATAATCTTTTACCAATAGCTCTTGTTTGATTTTTTGGGATGAGTGCCGAATCCTTGCGTGCTGTTTGCCGTTTATATGCTGGTTTTACGCTCTATAATCTGAATAAATATTAAATTTGGTGGAGCTATCGCGTGCTTGTGTGTATAGAGAATAGAAAATGGATGCAACGACGTTTGAATATATGGCCAAGGAGTTGCGGTTACTGGCAGAAAAGTCGAGCCGTGCTTTGCTGACAGATGAGGCAGATGCTGAAGATGTGGCACAAGATGTGATGGTGCGTCTTTGGAGTATGTGCGGCGAGCTTCGTGCTGAGCATGTCAGGGGATTGGCTTCGTTGATGGCCAGACGTATGTCGTTGAATGTGTTGCGCAGTAGGCAGCTGGAAACGCGCGAAGCACTTGTCGAAGATCCTTTGGATGCCGATTCGCCATTTGAACGTCTTCATGAGAAGGAAATGGCCGCCTGGCTTGAAAAACGTCTGCAATGTCTGCCATCTACTCAGCGTGTAGTGTTACGGATGCGCCAAGTGGAGCAACGTTCACGTTCTGAGATTGCTTCGATATTGGGCTTGGAGGTTCATAGTGTGGAAACGTTGCTTTCGAGAGCGCGTCGCGAGTTGTTGAATGAGATAAAAAAGAAATTCCTATAATGACAGAAAAAAGCACGTCAATAGCAAATTTGCTGGACAAGTTTATGGCTGGGTCTACCTCTCGTGCCGAAGAGCAGATGCTGGCTGAATATTTTCGTTCGGCCGATATTCCGAAAGAGTGGGAAGCCTATCGCGAGATGTTTTTATATTTCGATGAGGGCATGCCCGACGCTGTAGTGGCCGGTAAAAATGCTTTGCGCATCAGGCGGCCGTTGCGCAGGGCGTATTTATGGGTAGCTTGTGTTGCAGCGGGTCTTATTGTCTTCTTGTTGATGTTACCCTATTCCAATGAGACTCCTACAGAAAAAGGAGTCTTGGCTGATGCAAAGCTTTCAGTTGATAATAAGGTCGATACGTCCGTAGGGGAGGTTAAGCCGAAGCCGGCCCGCTTGACGGTAAAACCAGTAAGGAACATCGGACGACTCTTGCAGGAACGCATTGTGCGTCGTCCGCCGAAGAGATATTTTGCCGAAGCTGAAACGGTAGGAAATCAGATGGCAGTTGCAGCCGATAGTATTGCACGTGATACGCTGTCTGCAGATGTCGTAGGCAAATGGCTGGCACAAGCTGCTACGAAAGATTCTCTCCAACGAGCTATACAGGTTGAGCATGTTGCCGGAAATGTGAAAAGTGCCGATGACGTGGTTTTGACGCGTGAAGATATTTTGGCTGCCATCATTTTGGAACAAATGAAACGTGCTGAAGTGTTGCATACTTTTGAAACAATGGTTATGGAAGCCCCTTTGCCAGATTATGATGATGTGACGCATGAATAACGATAAACAATAGTGAGAATATTTATAGCTTAGATGAAAGATATGAGACAAAACAGATTCTTAGTGCTGTCTGTGGCATGTTTGCTGACAGTCAGTGGAATGCAAATGCAGGCTGCAGGAAGGAGAATGCCTGTGCTGATGCCCGACGATGTAGTTTCCGAATTGATCGAAGACAATGTGTCACCGCGCCATGTGCGTATGGCTCTTTATGAGTTCTTGAATAATCCGTTGGTGCATGCTAGCATTAATGTAGATTGCAACAAAGATCCGGATACCGGAGCTCTCAATTCGCGTTCTACAGAGTGTAATTTTACTTGTCCAAAAGGACAGGGGCTTATCTCTAAGGTTAAGGATGCATTTGAACGGGATGAGGATGTGTCGTATTCCTTAACGCATTTCCTTCCTTACCAGTCGTGCAACGGAAACTCGTCAACATTGATTCTGACGAGCGACAAGCCGAGTGTCGGAATCACTTTTCGCGCAAATAGAGCGGAAGAAGGGTTGGTGATGTGCGTTTCCAACGCTCAAAACAAGGACTTCAGGGATGCTTATTGTATTTCGTGGAGAGAAGTAGATGGCAAGTTGAAAGGAACAGTACTTTTGGTGACTTCCCGTCGCCCTGATGTGGTTGAACGTCTCTATAAGGCAAAATCCATGGTGCAGTCGCTTTCGCCCGATGAGCTTGAGGCATACCGCCAGGAACTGACCAAAGATATGTCTTTCAATGAACTTTCTTCGGCAATGGAGAAGTATGGTATTACACTACCCAAGAAAAAACTTTATTCTGATACCAAAATGAACGATCTAGCTACCTATCGCGACCAGTTGCAGAAAGCGGCCAACGCATGTTTGCAGACTGCGGCCACTTATACCAAGCGTGGCACGAAGGCCGACCGTTTGCTTGCGAAAGAATGCATGAAGCAGTATAAAGACTACCAGAAGAAGCTGGCCGAAACGGATAAAGCGATCCAAAAGCTGCTGAAAAAGAATAAGTGAATGCAATGTATGCTGAATAGTCTTTGCTTTTTACGGTCTTATTAACGTGGTTGTTAAAAACCGAAGGCAGGCAATTGAAACGGCAAAGCAGTAAATTGGAAAAGAAAAGTACTGATTTGAATTTGAAAACGATAAAATCTCTTTATGTTACCTTGTGAGCCCCAATGATAATGAGGCTTTGAAAAACATCTGTACACGAGTTGTAAAAAGAAGAGCGGGAAGCCCATCTCATATAGAGAAAAGGCTTTCCGCTCTCATTGGTTATATCGCAGTGCGATTAGTTGTTTTCGGGACGGAGCTTGCGAACAACTTCGCCTGTACGCCACATTTCACTTTCGTGCAAAGCTTCCAGCTCTTTTTGCAGACCTACACGGTAGTCGGGCTTGGAGTTTGCATCAATGGATATCTGCGCTTCATGACCGCTGGCAACGCTGTTGTAAAGCTTTTCCATGACAGGTTTGATGGCATCGTGGAACGGACCCATCCAATCGAGGGCACCGCGTTGGGCAGTAGTAGAACAATTGGCATACATCCAATCCATTCCGTTCTTGGCAAAGAGAGGCATGAGCGATTGAGTAAGCTCTTCGACAGTCTCATTGAATGCTTCTGAAGGAGTGTGCCCGTGTTCGCGAAGGGTCTCGTATTGTGCAAGGAGCAATCCCTGGATGGCACCCATCAGAGAGCCGCGTTCACCGGTAAGGTCGGAAGTAGCTTCGCGTTTAAAAGTGGTTTCAAAAAGATAGCCCGAACCGATACCTACACCGAAAGCCAATACTTTTTCAAGAGCATTGCCTGAATAATCTTGATAAACGGCATAAGAGGAGTTTAAGCCGCGTCCTTCAAGAAACATGGTGCGCAAGGAAGTTCCCGAGCCTTTGGGAGCAACCATGATGACATCGATGTCTTTGGGAGGAACAACACCGGTACGATCGTTCCAAGTGATGGCGAAACCATGCGAGAAGTAAAGCGTCTTGCCGGTGGTCAAGTGGGGCTTGATGGTAGGCCAAAGTTGCATTTGTGCCGCATCGCTCAGCAGCATGCACACGATGGTGCCTTTTTCAGCGGCTTCTTCAATCGAGAATAAGGTTTTTCCTGGAACCCATCCGTCTGCAACGGCTTTTTCGAAAGTTTTGCCTTGACGCTGTCCTACAATGACGTTGAAACCATTGTCGCGGAGGTTGCAAGCCTGACCGGGACCTTGAACACCATAACCGAGAACGGCGATAGTTTCACCTTTCAATACCTCACGAGCTTTTTCGAGAGGGAACTCTTCGCGGGTCATAACTTCTTCGATGACACCGCCAAAATTCATTTTTGCCATTTTGTTTAAACTGTTACGCAGCCGAAGCTGCAAGTTATACATATGTAATTGTGTTATTTAATATTCTCTTGTTTAACCATGGGCTCAAACGTAACTGCGCAATGGCAGACCGTTTCGCCTGTTTGCTGGTTTCTTTCGTCGTCAAGGTTTTTTTTGACGACAATGTTGTATTTGTCTGTTGCGACTTCCTTGACTAAAATGCCTAATTGGTCGCCACAATAGCTTTCGGAATTGTAGGCTATCTCAAGATGAGCTACCTGATGAGTGCTGAAAAGCTCCTTGGGGAATGTATCAAGTATGAACTCAATGTATCGGATGCTATTGACATGATTGTTTTCATCGATATCACTGTAATATGTGGGGCGATTGTGGAGACAGAAGCTGTTGTCAAGGCGTATCCGGCTGAACGGTTGAATGGAACAGTAACGTTCTGTTTCAATATAGGGATCAAAAGTGTGCCCGAACAGCTCTTCCAGGACCTGTGGCTTTCGCGTAGTTTCGTCAATCATGGCCCAAATGGTAAACACATAGCCAATGATGTTACCTTTCGCATCACGTATGTCAAAGCAACGGTCGGTGAAGTAACGGTAATAGCGGCAAATCCAGGTGGAAATGGTATATTCCTCGCCCAGCTTGGGCCAAGAAATCATATCAAAGGACATACGGGAAAGTACCCAAAGGAAACGATGCCCGTTAAGCGTAAGCCGGTCGAAGCCGCGTGCTCCGGCGTGATTCTCGGCACATGCCAATACATGTTTGCCCAATACTCTCCAACTCAAGCGACCGGTGTAGTCATCGTCAAAAGGTTGCACCGTAAACTTGAACGAATCAACTTTTTGTCCTTCCGGCATGGCTTTATGATTTTTCTTGCAAGATTTTTTGCTCGTATCGTTTTTGGCGTTCACAGAGGTATTCGTCCAATAGTTCGCGACGGTTCTTTGTAATCGCAATGGCACCGGAACGGACATACTGCAAGATACAGTCCCACCGTTTCAAATTGTCGTAGAGGGCAAGGATTTCTTCTGTCATGCCGTCTTTGGTTACAATTGAATATGTGGGATTAACTTCAACGATATTGCCCGAATATATGCGAATGATTTTGGAAATTTCGTGATGCTCCAGAATCTTTGGAGTACTTAGCTTGAACAATGCAACTTCTTGTATATAGATGTCGTCACTCGTAAAATAGTTGGCACGAACAACACCGATTTTCTTTTCAATCTGCTTGGTCATTTTTTGGATAGTGCACTCGTCATTCCAACACGTGATGGTGTAACGGTGCAGTCCTTCAATGCTTGAAGCTGAGACATTGAGGCTTTCTATGTTGACTTGCCTGCGTGTAAAAACCGATGTGATTTCATTCAGCAGACCGGCAATATTTTCTGAGAAAATAATCAGAGTATATAAAATCTTGTTAGCATCCATATTCTTCTGAAACTATTTAATTTCCAACATCATATCATCAACATTATTTCCCGGACAGCACATCGGTAATACGTTGTCCTCATCCATTACAGCCACTTCCAATAGAAATGGTCCTTCTGTCGAAAGCATCTTTTGAATGGCACCATCTAAATTCTCACGCTCTGTGACAAGTTGGAAAGGTATGCTGTAGGCATCTGCAATCTTTGAGTAGTCAGGGCTGAGCAAGTGGGTAAACGAGTAACGATGGTTGAAGAAAAGTTCTTGCCACTGGCGAACATTTCCCAAATAATTATTGTTTAATAAAACAATCTTCACCGGAGATTTCTGTTCCATAATGGTTCCAAGTTCTTCTATGGTCATTTGAAAACCTCCATCGCCTACGAAAAGACAAACTGTACGGTCTGGTGCTCCGAATGTGGCACCGATTGCCGCAGGCAAACCAAAGCCCATGGTTCCCATTCCGCCCGAAGTAACGATGCTTCTGCTTTCTGTAAATCTGGAATAGCGTGCTGCCATCATTTGGTTCTGACCAACATCAGTTACGACAATAGCCTTGTCGTTGGCAAACGTAGATACTCGGTCAACGACCTCGCCCATTTTGATGGGGCCTGCTTGCGGATGTACTTCCGAGCTGATGACTTTTTCAAATTCCTTTTTATGATATTCCTTGAAGCTTTCCCTCCATTCCTTGTGCTTGTTACTGTCTACTTTCTTAAGGACTTGAGCAACCGTATCTTTGCAATTGCCGAGTACGGCAACGTCAACGTTAATATTCTTATTTATTTCAGCCGGGTCGATGTCAAAATGAATTTTCTTTGCCTGCCTGGCGTACGTACTGACTTTGCCTGTGATACGGTCGTCGAAGCGCATGCCGATGGCTATCAAAAGGTCACATTCTTGTGTCTTGACGTTGGATGCCAAACTGCCGTGCATGCCTAACATTCCGACATTGAGCGGATGATCCGAAGGAAGGCACGAAAGTCCTAACAATGTGCAGGCCGCCGGCAAATCAGCCTTTTCAATAAGCTCTTTGACTTCTTCTTGGGCATTACCGAGCTCGACTCCTTGACCTATCAGCACTAAAGGCTTTTTGGATTCGTTGATAAGTTTTGCGGCTGTCTCAATGCTTTCTTCATTGGTCGCCGGTAGAGCTTCATAGCCACGCATGAATCCGATTTTTTGAGGCCGAAATTCTGCCGTCTCGGTCTGGGCGTTTTTTGTGAAGTCGAGAACTACCGGTCCGGGGCGCCCGCTGCTGGCTACGTAGAAGGCGCATTTTATTGCGTAGGCGATGTCTTCTGCTCGTCTAATTTGGTAAGCCCATTTGCTGATGGGGTGTGCAACATTTACTATGTCGCATTCTTGAAAAGCATCGGTCCCTAACATATTGGTTCCAACTTGTCCGGCAATGACAACGACCGGTGTGCTGTCGAGCATGGCATCGGCTATGCCTGTTACGGTATTGGTTGCACCGGGTCCGCTTGTAACAAGGCAGACTCCGACTTTTCCGCTGACGCGTGCATAGCCTTCTGCTGCGTGGATGGCTCCTTGTTCGTGTCTGACCAATATGTGTTTTAATTTGTTCCTATAGTCGTAGAGTGCATCATAGACCGGCATGATTTGTCCGCCCGGGTAACCGAAAAGGGTGGTGACGCCTTCTGCTATCAAGCTCTGCATGAATATTTCAGCACCTGTTAATTTTGTTTGTGTCATGGATGATGATGAATCTGTGTATATTAAAATCGCCTCCCTTCGGCCTTGATGTGCAGACGTAGGGAAGCGACATTTTTGGCCTGTTTTTCTGTTTTTAGCTTATCACTCGAACGCCGCCTTTGTCGGCAGATGCTACCATTGAGGCATAGACTCGCAAGGCTTTTGATACCTGGCGATTTCTCTTCAATGGTTGTAGCGGGCGTTCTTCGAGCTCTTTATCGCTTAGTTTAACATTGATGCTGCGGCTTGGCAGGTCGATGACGATGATATCACCGTCTTTGATTTTTCCGATGTTCCCTCCCGATGCGGCTTCGGGTGAGATGTGTCCGATGCTTAGGCCTGATGTGCCGCCGCTGAAGCGTCCGTCTGTGATCAGGGCGCATTCTTTACCTAAATGGCGGCTTTTAATGTATGAGGTTGGATATAGCATTTCTTGCATTCCCGGGCCTCCTTTGGGACCTTCGTGCGTGATGACTACGACGTTTCCGCTTTCTACTTTTCCGCCTAGTATGCCTTCGCATGCGTCTTCTTGAGAGTCGAATACTTTGGCCGGCCCTTCAAAGTGCCAGATGCTTTTGTCCACTCCGGCGGTCTTTACAACGCATCCGTCTTGTGCTATGTTGCCGAAGAGCACTGCCAATCCTCCGTCTTTGGTGTAGGCGTGTTCCAAGGAACGTATGCAACCGTTTTCGCGGTCTGTGTCAAGGCTGTCATAGCGTTTGTCTTGAGAGCCCATTTTTGTGGTGAATGTTCCTCCGGGTGCGCTGTGATAAATTCTGTCGGCTTCTGGGTCTATATCGGCCTTGGTTATGCTGTATTTATCGAGCTCTTCTTTTAGTGTAGTGTTGTCTACTCGTTTGACATCAAGGTTGAGCAGGTTTCCTTTTGCCAGTTCTCCTAAGATGTTCAAGATTCCTCCTGCACGGTTACATTCTTGTACGGAATATTTTTGTGTGTTTGGAGACAGTTTGCACAGACAAGGTACTTTTCTGCTTAGTGCATCGATATCTTTCATCTTGAAATCTACGTTTCCTTCATTGGCTACGGCCAAAAGGTGTAGTATGGTGTTGGTCGAACCGCCCATTGCGATGTCGAGCGACATGGCATTCAAGAATGATTCGCGTGTGGCGATGCTGCGTGGAAGTACGCTTTCGTCACCGTTTTCATAGTAGGCGAATGCATTTTTCACGATTTGCTTTGCCGCGTCTTTCAGCAGTTGTATTCGATTGACGTGAGATGCCAATATTGTTCCGTTGCCGGGGAGCGCCAATCCGATGGCTTCTGTCAGTGAGTTCATAGAGTTTGCTGTGAACATGCCTGAGCAGCAACCGCAGCCGGGACAAGCGCAGTTTTCTATCTTTTGGAGTTCTTTATCATCGATGCTTTTGTCGCCACCTGCTATCATGGCTGTGATGAGGTCTGCGTTTTCGCCTTTCCATTTTCCTGCTTCCATCGGACCTCCCGATACAAAGATTGTCGGTATATTCAGCCGCATGGATGCCATGAGCATTCCCGGAGTGATTTTGTCGCAATTGCTGATACATACCAAGGCATCGGCTTTGTGGGCGTTTACCATATATTCTACGCTGTCGGCTATCAAATCGCGGCTTGGCAGACTGTAGAGCATTCCGTCGTGCCCCATTGCTATTCCGTCGTCAATGGCTATGGTATTGAACTCGGCTGCGAAGCAACCCAGTTTTTCTATTTCTGATTTGACAATTTGTCCGGCTTCATGCAGGTGTGTGTGTCCCGGCACGAACTGAGTGAAGGAGTTTGCAATTGCTATAATTGGTTTGCCGAGTTGTTCACGTTTCATTCCGGCTGCTACCCATAGGGCTCGTGCTCCGGCCATCAATCTTCCTTCCGTGCAAACGGAACTGCGTAATTTCTTCTTCATGGTTTTTACTTCCTTCCACTTGTGGAGGCAAAATTACATCAAAAGTGTTGGAAAAGCAACCCCTTAAATTGCAAATTATATATTTTTTACCTTAGTTGCTGCCATCTTGCGCATTTATCTTTCAAGGGTGCAATCGGATGCCAATTACTTGTTAACCGGATGTTTCAAATGGGTTTATTCAAGCGTATTGTCTCTATTGAAATTGCTGCCAGGATAGTGACCTGCCAAATAGAGCAGATAGTGGTCTAAGATGGTCATGGCGGCCATGCCTTCGACTACGGGAACCGCTCGCGGAAGCACGCAGGGGTCGTGACGTCCTTGTGCTTTGAAGCTGACGGGGTTTCCATGCAGGTCTACGGTGTCTTGTTGCTTTAGAATTGTGGCTACGGGCTTGAATGCTATTCTGAAATAAATGTCTTGTCCGTTGCTGATGCCGCCTTGTATGCCTCCGCTGTGGTTGGTAGCGGTTGTGATGCCTCCTTTCCCGTTGGGTTTGAAAGTGTCATTTTGTTCACTTCCGCGTGTTGTCAAGCCTGAAAATCCCTCGCCGTATTCAAATCCTTTTACGGCGTTGATGCTGAACATAGCTGCTGCCAATCCGGCTTGCAACCGTCCAAATACGGGCTCGCCCAATCCTGCCGGGCATCCCGAAATGATGCCGGTGATGGTTCCGCCAATGGTGTCGCCGTCTTTTTTTACCGATTCTATCAGCTGTTCCATGGCTTTTGCTTTTTCCGGGTCGGGACAGCGTACGGCATTGCTTTCTGTCAGATCCAGATTGTAGAGCTTGTAATCGTTTTCCAATGCGATGTTGCCTACTTGCGAGGTGTATGCTCTGATGGTGATTCCAACCTTATGCAATGCCATTTTGGCTAACGCTCCGCCTACGCAGCGCGTAATGGTTTCCCGAGCTGATGAGCGTCCTCCGCCGCGGTGATCACGTATGCCGTATTTTTTGTAGTAAGTATAATCGGCATGCGAAGGACGGAACAGGTTGCGCATGTTTTCGTAGTCGCTTGAATGCTGGTTGGAGTTGTGTACGAAAAAGCCGATGGGGCAGCCTGTTGAATAGCCTTTGAAAATGCCTGAAAGCAGTTCTACTTCGTCTGCTTCGTTGCGCGATGTTGTGAGTGAGCTTTGGCCAGGTCGCCGGCGAGCCATTTCCCGATGCAGCAGGTCTTTGTCGATTCTGATGCCTGCGGGCATTCCGTCGATAATGCCGCCAATGCCTGCTCCATGACTTTCACCGAACGATGTCAAGCGAAACAGAGTCCCAAAGCTGTTCATCCTATTTTCTTTTGAATGTTAGTCTTTGCAGCATCCGCCATCGTGGTGGCAACCGCAGCTTCCGTGTCCTTCGTGGTGATGGTTGCATCTTTCATGGTGATGGCCGCAACATTCGCAGTCTTCTTCACCGTTCATTTTGTTGACAAAGCTCTCTATTTCTTTTGTCGTTGCCGGGCGGTTGGCTACGATATGGCCTTTAAAGTGAAGGGGCTTGCCGGCAAGCGGATGGTTAAGATCCATCACTACTACGTTGTCGCGCACCTCCTTTACAATGCCGTCAAATCTGTTGCCGTCGGCATTGGCCAAAGGAATGACATTTCCCGGATATATCCGTACTTCATCAAATTTTCCATCGACCTTGAAAATTTCTTTAGAGAGCTCGATGACGTGTTCGTCCATGAATTCTCCGTAGGCTTTGTCTACGGGAATGGTAAAGTCAAACTCGTCTCCTTCTTTTAGGCCTTTGATGCCTTCTTCAAACGATTCGAGGGCGAAGCCCAGACCTGTAATGAATGCGAACGGATGTTCTTCAGATGTTTTTTCTACAAGATCTATGTTTCCCGATTCATTGGGAACGAAAAGTTCGTAGTCTACCTCTACGTAATTATTGTTTGTTGATTCCATTTTCTAATGTGTTAATGCTAAACTGAAGTGCAAAGATAAGCAATAAGTCTTGATTAGCTTGTCTGGTGTGGCTGCAAACTGGGAATCTGTTTGTTTGTTTTTTGATTTGCTGCCTGTTTCTTCGGATTTTCCGCGTTGTCGTGCGATTTTGCTGCGTCAGAGATTTGGCGCGATGCTCAACGGATAGTGTCAGCCGTTGTTCCGGCCGGATGGTGTATGGATGTGCAACGGCCTATTGGGCCTGTTCCTTTCGCAGTTGCCAAAAGGCTATGGCGGCTGCGGCTGCTACGTTGAGCGAATCGACACCGTGGCTCATGGGAATGCGTGCCACATAGTCGGCCTGGGCTATTGTTTCCGTCTTCAGACCGTAGCCTTCGCTTCCCATGATGATGGCTAAGCGTGGTTCTGCCGTCAAGGCTGCGTGGGTTATCGGGACAGAATGTTCGGTTAGAGCCATGGCTACGGTGCGAAATCCTATTTTGTTGAGCGACGATAGCGGGGTGTCGAGAAAGGTCCACGGTAATAAGAAGACTGAACCCATCGATACGCGTATGGCTCTGCGGTTGAGAGGGTCGCACGAGGAGGGTGTGAGAAGGGCAGCGTCAATGCCGAGTGCTGCCGCCGAACGAAAGATGATGCCTATATTGGTGGAGTCTACCACATTGTCGATAACGACAATACGTCTGGCATTCTTGCATGTCTCTTCAACAGATGGTGTGTGTGGGCGTCGCATGGCACATAACACGCCGCGCGTCAGCGTATAGCCGGTGAGTGAGGCAAGCAGTGATCTTTCGCCGGTGTAGACGGGTATGTCATGGCACATTTCAACGATGTCGGCAGCATCTCCGTGGATGTGCTTTTCTTCGCACAACAGGGCTATTGGCTCATGTCCGGCTTGCAGGGCTGTGCGGATGACTTTGGGACTTTCTGCTATGAAGATGCCTTTATCCGGCTCTATGCGGCTGCGCAGTTGGGTTTCGGTCAGGCTGCTGAACAGCTCTGTGCCGGGATGTGTAAGCGAGGTGATTTTGACGATGGACATGAAAGTATGTTTGGTGGACTTGTTATGGTCTGTGAAGCATTTTTGTCAGGAACTTTGCAATAAGCAGGATGGCAAACCGATTGATGGCCGCAAGGCAGATACCTGCTATGGCGAGTGCAAGCAAGTGGAGTGGGGTGTATATGTTGAAGAATGTAGCGAGTATGCTGATGGAGAGCGGGAGTGTGATGAGGGCGGTGATAAGCCCGGGCACGTATGTGCGCAGTCTGACAGCGTGGGCAATGTGAAGAATCAAATGAAGGGAAAAGGCGATAAACAGCGCAGACCATAGTTGCATGTATATGTGAGGCAGCAGGCCTGCGAGTATAAGTGCCGTGACGATGAGGATGATGAGCGATTTCTCGATGGCGGCAAAAGCCAAAGCTGCGGGGGTAAGTTTTGGAACGAGGGTTGCTGCCTGCAAAAGTACGGGTACGTGTGAGTGCGGCTCGTCTGCACTTTTGGATATACGGCGGCATTGGGCTACGGCTTCTTCTGTTTCATGTAGCAAGAAAAGAATCAGAAAGGGAAAAGCGACGTATAAAACGGTTAAAGGGCTCATGATGGGTTTGTTGGAAAACTACAAGCAGAAGAGCGACGCGGGTGCGTTGCCTCCTGCTTGCAGTTGGAATATTCGACAGATGGCCAAGAGGTGCCGGCTTATACCAGCCCTCGGCCGTGACAGTTCTTGAATTTCTTGCCGCTGCCGCAAGGACATGGATCATTGCGGCCCGGCATTTTTTCGGCAACATAAGGCTGTGGCTTTTGTTGCTCGCGTGTGTCGTGGTGAGCTGCAGCTTGTTGAGCCGGATCGGCCATGTCGTTGCGCGATTCGCTGTATTGCGGGCGTTTGGGCTGTGGCTCCGGTTCGGCTTCACGCACGTCGGCAGCTTCTTGCATGGGTATTTGTGCACGCATGAGGATGCTGCTGGTACGGTTGTAGATTTTGCCAATCATCTGGTCGAACAATTGCACGCTCTCAAGCTTAAAGATGACCAACGGGTCTTTCTGCTCGTAACTGGCGTTTTGTACCGAGTGTTTCAAATCGTCGAGCTCGCGCAAGTTTTCCTTCCATTCATCATCAATGATGTGGAGCAGGATGGACTTTTCAAACTCTTTGACGAGCGATCGGCATTCGGTTTCGTAGCACTCTTTGAGATTGCAAGTAATGTTGTAGAGACGTTTGCCATCGGTGATGGGAACGGCAATGTTTTCGTAGACTTCTCCTTCTTTTTCGAATACTTGGCTGATTACAGGCATTGCAACTTCACGCATTCGGTCTGTGCGGCGCTTGAGTCCCTCCATGGCAGCGGCAAAAGCCTTTTCATGAAGTTCTTCGTGCTTGTTTCCTTCTTCGAACTCTTTTTGAGTGAACGGCGGTTCCATGGCTAAGATCTTCAGGAACTCTTCTTTGCAGCCTTCCCAGTCGTGTTTGTCGATGATGTCGACGCAACGATCCCAAATCATGTTGCTGATGTCCATGCCGATGCGCTCTCCCATCAGGGCGTGGCGACGTTTTTCATAGATAACGGTACGTTGCTTGTTCATCACGTCATCATATTCGAGCAGATGTTTGCGAATGCCGAAGTTGTTCTCTTCGACTTTCTTTTGGGCACGTTCAATGGATTTGTTGATAATGGGCGATTCGATTACTTCGCCTTCTTTTACGCCGAAACGATCCATGACTTTGGCAATGCGCTCGCTGGCAAACAGACGCATCAGGTTGTCTTCCAAGGAAACAAAGAATACAGACGAACCGGGGTCGCCCTGACGGCCTGCACGTCCGCGCAACTGGCGGTCTACACGGCGGCTTTCGTGACGCTCGGTACCGATGATGGCCAAACCACCGGCTTCCTTGACTTCGGGCGAGAGCTTGATGTCGGTACCGCGGCCGGCCATGTTGGTGGCAATGGTAACGGTACTTGTCTGTCCGGCCTTGGCAACGATATCGGCTTCCTTTTGATGAAGTTTTGCGTTCAAGACATTGTGGGGAATCTTGCGCATTTGCAACATCCTGCTTAAGGTCTCTGAAATTTCTACGCTGGTTGTTCCGACCAGAACGGGGCGGCCGGTTTTAACCATCTTGTCTATTTCATCGATGACGGCATTATATTTCTCGCGTTTAGTCTTGTAAACGCGGTCATTCATGTCTTTGCGTATAACGGGGCGGTTGGTCGGAATTTCAACAACGTCTAATTTGTAAATGTCCCATAATTCACCGGCTTCCGTTATAGCGGTTCCCGTCATACCGGCCAATTTATGATACATGCGGAAGTAGTTCTGCAAGGTAATCGTAGCGAATGTCTGTGTCGCAGCTTCGACCTTGACATGTTCCTTGGCTTCGACAGCCTGGTGCAGACCGTCACTCCAGCGACGGCCTTCCATGATACGTCCCGTTTGTTCGTCTACAATTTTAACCTCGCCATCGATAACAACATACTCATCGTCGCGGTTGAACATGGTATAGGCTTTGAGCAGTTGCAGGATGGTGTGGACACGCTCGCTTTTCACTGCATATTCTTGCAGGAAGGCATCCTTCTTTTCCAAACGCTCTTCATCGGTGAGCGACTTGTTGTTTTCCAGCTGGGAAAGCTCGGTTGTTATATCAGGGAGAACGAAAAGCGTCGGGTTATTGACTTGCTTGGCCAACCATTCATTGCCCTTATCGGTAAGGTCTACACTCTTTAGCTTTTCATCAACGACAAAATAAAGAGGACTGGTGGCCTCGGGCATACGCTTATTGTTGTTCTCCATATAGATCTCTTCTGTATGGAGAAGCCCGGTCTTAATGCCCGGTTCGGAAAGGTATTTGATAAGAGCCTTGTTCTTGGGAAGAGCCTTGTGGCTGCGGAAAAGCTCAAGGAAACCCTGCTGTTGCTTCTCTTTATCATCTGATTGTATCAGCTGCTTGGCTTCAGAAAGATAATTAGTGGCAAGCTTGCGTTGAACTTCATAGAGTTTTTCGATGAGCGGCTGATACTCTTCGAACATTTGCACGTCGCCCTTCGGCACAGGACCGGATATAATCAGCGGAGTACGGGCATCGTCGATTAATACGGAGTCGACTTCGTCAACGATGGCATAATTGTGGGCGCGCTGTACAAGGTCTTTCGGACTGATGGCCATGTTGTCGCGCAAATAGTCAAAGCCAAACTCGTTGTTTGTTCCGAAAGTAATATCTGCACGGTAAGCTCGGCGACGTGCCTCGCTGTTGGGTTGATGCTTGTCAATGCAATCAACACTAAGTCCGTTAAACATGTAGAGAGGTCCCATCCATTCCGAGTCGCGCTTTGCGAGATAATCATTGACAGTCACGACATGCACGCCATTTCCCGTGAGCGCGTTTAGGAATACGGGAAGAGTTGCAACCAATGTCTTTCCTTCACCGGTTGCCATTTCGGCAATTTTCCCTTTATGGAGAACAACACCGCCGAACAGCTGCACATCATAGTGCACCATGTTCCATTCCATGTCGTTTCCGCCGGCAATCCAATGATTATGATAGATGGCTTTGTCGCCTTCAATAGAAACGAAATCATGCGTAGCGGCTAAAGTGCGATCAAAGTCATTGGCAGTGACAATAACATCATTCCCGCTGGCAAAGCGGCGTGCCGTACTCTTCATGATAGCGAAAGCATCATACATGATCTTGTCTAGTTCGTCTTCGAAGCGTTGGAGTACCTCTTTTTCCAATTTGTCAATATGATTGAAAACGCTTTCGCGATCTTCTAAAGGAAGAGTCTCTACTTTTTCTTTGAGCTTGTTTATTTCTTCGCGCAAATCATCGGCAGAGTGCTGTACTTGCTGTTGTAATTCTTTCGTTTTGGCACGCAGTGCATCATTGTCTAATTTGTCAATGATTTCGTAGGCCTGCTTTACTTTTTCCACATGGGGTTGAATTTCTTTCATATCCCGGGTGGATTTGTTGCCAAACATTTTACTTAATATCTTGTTTATATCCATTGTATCTTTTGTTTCAAGTTTTATTTTAGTGTTGATAGTGTTCTCTTAGTTGCTAAAACCGGTCAGCGCGGCTGTAGTGCAGGCATTTGGCGCGCGTATGCGCATTACTTGCGACAAGGTCGGTGCAATGCAGTCAGTGGTTACAGGAGTATCAATACTCTCGGCCGTTACGTTGGCACCGAGAAAGAAGATCGGAAACGGGAAATACGAGTCGCGTATCATGATATCTTCTTTTGTCTCTTCGTTTACCAAGTGCCATCCCGGTGCTACTTGAATAAGTATGTCGCCGGAGCATTTCGGATTATAGCTGTTGCGAATACGACTGATGCCTGGTGTCCATGCTCCTAATAGTAATCGTTGCGAAGTATATACGTCTTTTACGCCGGCGGATTGTAGCAAAAGCTCTTGGCAACGTTCCAATACGTCAGCCATGCTGAGCTGCTTCGTTTCCAATAGCTTGTGATTCAAGTATAGCTCGTCGCCGTAGATTGCTTCAATGTATTGTCCTTGACCGTACAAGGCCATTAGGTACATGTTGAGCAGCCCTGATGTGCGGTTAATGTAGAAAGTTCCTGTTGGCACGCGATACTTTGCTAAGTCGGCCGTTTCGTTGTCGGTATATCCTGTTGAGGTGACAACAAAAAGGGCGTTGCCTGTTCCGACCTTACTTTCTATTGCTTGAAACAAGCTTCCTAAGGCTTTATCTAAGCGCAAGTAAGTGTCTTGCATTTCCATGGGAAATTCACTTACAGACTGGTGCTCATAGTTCCCTGCGTAGTAGGTGATAGAAAGATAGTCTGTGATGTTGTCGTTTCCTATTCCGGAAGTGTTGACACACTCTGTAACAAATTTAGTTACGTATTCATTTACAAGGCCGCTTGTTGCGAATGCCGCGAAGCGATGGTCGCCTTTGAATTTGTACTTGAAGGGAGATTTCATGCCGCCAGAAAGGAAGTAACTGAAGTTGCCGCTTAATTCTGACAGAGGCGTCCATTCATTATTGTCAAGGTAGTTGTTAAGATCGTTTTTGCGATCTGCAATAGGAACCCATGTGGGAAGTGGACCGTAATAGGAGGTGCTGCACCATCGTCCCGTTAGTGGGTTGATCCAAAAGGCTCCGTCTGCGGCATGGCCTGCGCCTAAGATGGCTGCGTCCCGAAAGGGGGAAATGGCATATACGATAGCTTTTCCTTCTGTGCCGACTTTCAATTCATCTCCCAGTGTTGAAACGCTGAGGAATCGTGGAGATGATTTTTCTCCGGTCAGGTTTCCTTCATATTGTGGGTCGTCAACGCAAAATACCGGACGTAAAGTCTTACGGTCGAGCCATGTGTCGTTGATAATCCCGTGGTTGTATGGCACAGTCCCAGTTGCAACAGTCGCTACGCAGGCTGCGCGGTTAAGCCGGCTTTGCGGATATTCGGCATGAGTATATACGCGCCCTTCCTTTAGAAGGCGTTTAAATCCGTTTTGACCATATATAGGAAGGAATGCGTTCATGTAATCTGAACGAAGACGGTCAATGGTTATGTTTACAACCACTTTCGGGACAGATTGTATCTCTTGCGCTTCAACCGTGGCCAAAGCCATGGCTGCTATCAAGGGTGGAAGTATGTAATAGATTCTTTTCATCTGATAGAATGTGATTGCTGATTTTTTCTTTTCTTTTTGTATGTAGAAGAATTAATTGCCAAATAGTTTCCGCTTCTGATTAGCAGGCAGAATGCTATCAGAATGGTTTCAATGTTAATCTTTTGTGGAATGAACGTGCAGGCTATGATAAATAATGAAATCCATCCGAATGCAATCGTGTGATACCAACTTTTTTTGCATCTCCTTTCGGCTTTTATTATAGAATAGAGAAATAAAAGAGGCAATGGGTTGAAGAGTAAAATCAGCCAGTTGCTGTTTACTGTTGGGTGAGCTGAGAAGAAAAACAGGAATGCAATGATACAACCTGTGAGGCCTTGTGCCAGCAATAAGATGAGGTCGTATCCCCATATGATTCTGCCCGGGTGCATGCGTTCCCATATGCTGGCGCAAATTGCAAGTATACATAGGACTATTGCACATGTTTTCGGGGTCAATGGAAAGCCTGCTTTTTGATTTGTCGGGTGCTCTGTGACCAATTCATTGCTATTTGAAACCAAAGCTTCTATGTGGTTGCTTACGCAAGTGCGTGCTGTACTGATGTCTTGCTCTAAGTAAAGGGGTGCAAATTCTTGGGCATCTCTTGATGCGCGTTTGTCTGCTTCGGCTCCCAATAGCAGATCTTGACTGAAGCGTGACCATGGGTGCTCTTTGCAATATTCATGCACGATATCGCGTAACGATTGTTCCTTAACCGGTTGTGTATAGATTATTTTCCCGTCTAAGCATGCTTCTATCTGGCCTCTTATTTTGGTGGCGCAGTTGTTATAGAAAAAGTTGTATTGATATTTCCTGTTTTCGGGTTTACAATTGGTAATTAGTGCCTGAAAAAGTCGATGTGCCTCATTTTGGCTTAAATTGAGGGATAGTTCTCTTACGGCTCTTCCCTGTTCCGCATAGTATGCCAAAAATTCGGCGGTATAAGTCGCGCCTATTTCATATTGGCAGTCGCCTTGTATGAATCTCCATACGAAGTTGGGCGTGTTGAAAGAGAATAGCCCGTAATTGAAAACATAGTCTTCTTTCTTTGTGAAGTTCTGTATGCGAAGAGCCGTGTGTCCGTAATATTCGTAGATCTCTTGTCCCGGTGAGCAGGTCAGCAGGCTGGCTTTCAAGCTGTCGTTTGAGTCTGAACTGCCTGTGTTGTCTGTTTTTCCGACTGCCGATACTGGCAGAAGCATCAGCACCTGAAACAGAAAAATTGCCGATATAATGTTGAAATGTAATCGTTGATACGGTTTCACTCTGTGTTAGTGCTTGGCTTTGAATGTTTTTTTCGTGAATTCTTTGCCGTCCTTGTGAATTACCTTGATGGTAAGTTCGTCTCCCTTTGCCTCTGCCGCGATGATGCCTTTGTTTGAATTAACCAAGACGGGATATTGGCATGTGCTGTTGGGCTCATGGAAAGAATCGCGATGGTTATGACCACTTAACATTACATCAATGTTCATGCCGTTAAGGATTGGAGCCATTTTTTCTACGCAGTCCTGTGGTCCATGCCAATTATTTTTGTCAACACAGATTGGTATGTGGCATATTACTACGCGGAATTTGGCGCTTTTGTAATCCGGATCATTTACCAATGTCTTCAGCCATTCTGCTTGTTGTGAGCGATAGCCGTCATAATCTACAATACCGCTATATTCAATGTCTGAATCAGGTTTATCTTCGCCGGTGTCAAGCATGATAAAGTAAACCGGACCTTGTCTTACTGTAAAGTATAAGTGCGGATTTTGTGGGCAGAAATAGTCTTGAAAATGGGTGGCAAATTCTCCACGAGTTTCATGATTTCCTCTTGAGTAATAAGGACTTTTTTCTTGAGCGAACAATTTTATGGATTCGTCCATGAAGCCCGTGAAAAAGTCTTCTGCCTTGTTTAAGGCACTAATCATGTCTCCATTGAAAAATACCAGATCTTTTTTCTTGTAATCTGCATAGTTCATGAGCGGAGTGATAAAATCTTTTTCTCCATGGACATCGTTGAGTACTACAAAAGATGTCTCAGTCTTGTTTGGGTCAAGCGTTGTGAACTGTGGCGGCTTTTGGCTAAATACATTGTTGGCGGCAATTCGTCCATCGTAGTTGACAAAAATACCTTTGTGTGAAAGCACCTCTTGCGTGTAGACGCGGTAGCGATAGGTTGTTCCCGGCTGCAAACCTGTCAGCTTGACCGAATGTATCAAGGACGTATTTTTGACTCCGTTGGTGCAGTCGAAAAATTTTTTTCTTTCTTTTGCGTAATAGTTGGTGCCATCGTCCGGTGCCAGTTCTACCCATCCGATACTTGGTTTATCGGCCTCCCAGACTACAGTTGCTTCTGTAGCTGAAATGTTCTGAAGATAGGGCCCGTGGATATTTTGGACTTGCGCTGTTGCGGTTATGCTTATGGAAATGAATAGTAACAGTGCAAGAATATAAGTCTTTGTCATGAAGCGTAGTTTTTAAATGTCTGTAAAGATACGAACTTATTTCTTGAATTGATTTTGTTGTCTAAAGAACTCCTGGCTTATCGCTTGGGCCATCCTACCGGATGATTAATCATTAGAATCTGGTTTTCCTTAAGTCCGAGTCCTTTGGCAAGCTCTTCCTTGTTCATTGTGGCACGTGGAACTGTGGCTAATCCGATGGCTGTGGCACCCAGACAAATGTTTTGTGATACATAGCCGGCATCCAATGCCCCGATTGTCTTATCCGGCGTTTTGAATTTTGTTTGGTCGCTTACCAGCACGAGACAAATGGGTGCAGACTTTACAAAAGTCTGCGGTCCTGCCACGGCGTAGCGTAAATCTTTTGTCGTTACGGATTCCAAGCAGTTAAGACCTGGATTGTAGCGGTATGCTCCGTCCTTGCTGCATACATAGACTACAATGTCCTGCAGATTGAGAGCACTTGGTGCAGTGATGCGTTTTTCTTTGGGACGATTGTATCCGCAAGCGGCCCATAGCAAATTGCTTAAGTCTTGGTTTGAAATGTCTTTATTCTCATTGTATTCCCTTACCGAATGCCTGTTTTGCAAGGCTGTCATCAAGGACATCTTTACGGTTTTTGTTCCGTTAGGTGCAGGCAACTGTATTTTCCCTGATTGTGCAAACACGTTGCAGCAGAGTAGGGATGCAAAGACCAAAAAGCCTATTTTTCTCGTCATTGTGGCAAATTGTTTTGTGGTTTGGCAAAAGTACGAATTTTTACCGACGTATAAGCTTCATAATAGAAAAAATACAACTTGCCAAAGGTGTTTTCTGAATAGTTGGCTGAGGCATCTGAAGGGGTGAATGTGTAAGAAACGTCCTATTTTCTTTCGCATTTCAGTATTTAGTTGTAATTTTGCTCCGCTTTTATGCGCCTGTGGCGAAATTGGTAGACGCGCCAGACTTAGGATCTGGTGACGCGAGTCTTGCAGGTTCGAGTCCTGTCAGGCGCACAAAGGACAGAAAATTCGTATTACGTTTTTACAGATGTGCAGCGATTCCAATTTGGTTGCCTTGTATGAAAACAAAACAATTCCAAGAGATTATTGAAAACTGGTATGCGTTAAACAAACGTGATTTGCCTTGGCGTGATGTCGGCAATCCTTACCTCATATGGGTTAGCGAAATAATTTTGCAGCAGACGCGCATCAATCAAGGGCATGACTATTATTTACGCTTTACTGCTCGGTTTCCCGATGTGGCATCATTGGCTGCAGCGTCTGAGGATGAAGTGCTCAAGGAGTGGGAAGGATTAGGCTATTATTCGCGTGCCCGAAATCTTCATGCGGCAGCCAAAAGCATTGTGGCACTGGGCAGATTTCCAACCACCTATGAAGGGGTAAGATCCTTGAAAGGCATCGGCGACTATACAGCCGCTGCCATTTGTTCCTTTGCCTATGGCTTGCCAGTCGCAACTATTGATGGCAATGTCTACCGCGTGCTTTCACGGGTGTTTGGCATAGATGCACCTATTGACACGACGCAAGGCAAACGCGAGTTCAAGAAGCTTGCTGGCTCCTTGCTTGATGTGAATCATCCGGCTGACTATAATCAGGCTCTCATGGACTTCGGGGCTATGCAATGTTGCCCGTCTTCGCCCCGGTGTATCTCTTGTCCGTTGCACGAATTTTGTGTCGCTTATAACGGTGATGTGGTAAGTTTGCTACCTGTTAAATCGAAAAAGATTGCCTCGAGGCATCGATTCCTAATTTACGTCTTGGTAACGAAAGGCAACAGCTTGCTCATCCATCGCAGGAGAAAAGGCGACATCTGGGCCGGTCTTTACGAACCCTACTTGATGGAGCGTGAAAATGCCGATGAGGCCGCATTCCCCGATTCGCCTTTCATCAGGGAATGCTTGCAGACGGGTGCCACATTGAAACTTTTGGCGCAGGATGTGAAACATGTGCTGACCCATCGCGTCATTCATGCAGATTTCTATACCCTTGATATTAAGACGTTGCCTGATGGTGAATCATTAAGGCTTCCAGAAGATTATTTTTTCGTTGCGTATGAAAATCTGAATCGTTATGCCTTTTCCGTGCTAACGACGAAAACGGCTGGTCACCTTTTCCCTTTTTGATGCCTGCATTTGCATGCGGACGGTGAGGCTGCGATTTTAAACACAAACGCGGCAAATATAAAAAGGAACAGAGTAAATCAGGAGCGTTTACTTGTCAAACAAATCAAAAAAGTAGGTGAGCTTGCCCATGATGGATCGATGAGCCGAGCGCGCAAAGACATCCTTCTTGGAATTGTTGTAGATGTCGTTCAATCCGAAGTAATAGCGTCCTTCAAGCGTGAAATGGCCTATGGCAGTGCTCAGCTCAAGCCCTAATCCGCCGGTAAGCCCATAGTCAACCTTGCGTTGAGGCTCCATGGAGTATTGCTGGTAAACATTGTTGGGACGATCTGGGTTGCCATCTTGATTGAGTGTCCACACATTGCTTTGCTTTGACGTGTTTCCTAAATTATAGGAAAATTGGGGCCCTGCCATGATGAAAAACGAGAGACCGCGTTTTTCGCGTCCCCAAGCCATGCGTGCCAGCAAGGGTATCTGTACGTAGCTGAGCTCGCGTTGGTATGTGTCTTCCAAAGGCTGGCTTTTGCTGTCGACGATATCTTCTTTCCAGCCAAGACGCACGAAGTTCATTTCTACTTGCAAAGCACAAAGTGTAGAAAAATATTTTTCACAGGTGTATCTCAATGCCACGCCTATCATGGGGCAGGCCAGTTGACTCTGCTTGATAGTAGGGTCGAAATCGATGGAACTGAAAGTCATTCCGCCGCCTCCACCGATGCTGAGGCGCGAACGTTGTTCGCCTATTTGGGCAAATAGGCGAATTTGCGAAAAGAACAAGACTGTAATGGCAAGGCAGAATAACTTCTTTATGTTCATCATGGCAAGCATATCAGACTATAGACGGTGTATGTCGATTTGATGCGACGGCTTGAAGCGCACAAACTGCATTTGACGGTTAAACATTCCGCCCCATGTGCTGACACGACGCATCTTGAAGTCGTTTTGCAGACCCGAGAAGTTGATGTCTTGTACGGAAAAGTTCTTTCCAAAGCGTGAAAGCCCCTGAAAAAAGAACATTCCGCAGTCAAATCCGTAGATGGCCATTTTGGGCGTAGCATGTAGCATTTCCGCATGGAAGTTCTTGTGAAATTTATTACTGAAGTAGCGATAAGTTTCGGAAGAATAGTCCAAAAAGAACGGGCTGTAGATGTAAGTGTCGGCCATATAGAAATCATCGATTAAGGCCGAAGTATAGGAAAGCCATTCAGGGTAGCCGAATAACTTAATTCTCATTTCCGGATGCTTTTGTATCACATTGCGTAAAACAGGAAACAGCACATTCAGCGATTTCATGTCAGAAGAAGAAAGTACCAAAACGTTGTCTTTGGTGGCATCGAGGCGCGAAAATAAAGCGTTTTCGGTTATCGGCAATTGTCCGAAGCGCAATGCAGGAACCAATTGCTTGATGACAGGAACCATGCCGTCGGCAGTTTCTCCTGTTTCGAGTAAAACCACATTGGCAGCTCGGAAAGAAGCCTTGAAAAGTCGGGATACTTCAGCTTGTTGAATGGAGTCGGGTGCATTTAGGACGAAAAGTCCGGGGTTGCCAAACACTTCGGTGCTTCGGCTGTAAAAAGGAACAACCATAGGAATCTTGTTGGCTTTTGATACACGGCTAACGGCTTTTATCTGGGTAGGGTCTACAGGGCCGAATATGATGTCGAGCATCGGAACTATGGGGCGCGCCAAAATGTTCTGTATGTCTTCTGCCGTTTTGCCGGCATCAAATGTGTAGACTTCAAATGAAAGTCCGCTATTCTTCAAGCTGTCGATTGACATCAGCAAACCACGATAGAAATCCAAAGTACGTGCTGATAGGGCATTCTGTTCTTTCAATGGCAATATCACTCCGACTTTGATAACCGACAATTTTTCGGAATCTTTTTTGGCTTGACGAAACAATTCCTCATTGGTAGGAGCCATTTCGGTCTTGACCGGAACCGGCTCTTTGTGGTAAGGAATGCACAAAAGGCTTTTCTTCTTTAATTTGTAGTCGGGATTCTTGGTCTCCGGATTGGCTGCTTTCAATTCGTCTAATGTAATACCATATTCTTGGGCAATGCTGAAAAGAGTTTCCTTGCTTTTTACTTTGTGTATTTCGCGGCAATCCGAATCTGCGAGCCCTTGCTTGTGGTCGTTGACCGTTTCCTGTATTATGGTTTCTTCGACTTTTGTTGCTTCTGCCTTTGTGCTTTTGGGTATCAGGATGATGGTTCCGGTTTTAAAGTTGCCTGCACTCAAGCCGGGGTTGGCCGCACAAATAGCTTCGGCTGTCACATTGTACAGTTTTGTCAGAGCATAAAGCGTTTCGCCCTGTTTGATGGTATGCAAGCGCTCGCCTTCTTGCAAGGTCTGTACCAAAACGGAATTCTGTTGTGCCGCGGTTGTTTGCGGCAGCAGACATCCTGTAAGTATCAGCACAATGAAGCAAAACCGCATGATTGTTGTCATGATTATAGTCGCTATATAGTAGTTATGAGCCGCAAAAATACAAAAAAAAGCAGCCATATCGTGGGAAAAGTGTACTTTTGCAGAAAGTTTAAGAGAATATGAGCCATTTCAGACTGATTACAGCCATTCTGCTGGTAGCGTGTGCAGCAACAGGCTTAAAAGCTCAGGACTATCCCGATGCAGCTCCCCAGATGGTGATTGAAACGCCTGACGGGAATGAGGAAAATCAGACTTATTCGGGTTCGGCACCTATCGTAGCGCATTTCACTTCAAATCCGGTAAATGTCGGTGACTACACAGCGCGATATGAATGGCACGTATACAAGGCCGGTGAGCCCGACAATCCTTATCTTGTAAGATATGACCGTGATTTTGATTACACATTCATGCAGTCGGGCACATCTTACATAAAACTATATATTACGTTCTCGCTTCCCAATGATACGATACAATACGAATTGAACGACCCATTTTCTGTAACGGCAAGCGAATCGGTCTTGAATGTTCCCAATGCCTTTTCGCCAAACGGCGATGGGCAAAATGATGTGTTCCGTGTGAAGGAAGACTATCGCAGCATCGTGGAATTTCACGGATACATTTTCAACCGTTGGGGCAAAAAGCTGTTTGAATGGAAAGACATCACGCAAGGATGGGATGGAAAGCACAACGGACGCGATGTGGCCGATGGCGTTTATTATTGCCGCATTGACGCGAAAGGTGCAGATGGCAGAATTTACAAGATTAGAAAGGCTGTAACTTTGCTTCGCGGTTATTTAAGCGAACAAGGTGACACGAGGACGATCGGAAATTAGACTTATGCCTGACAACAACGATATTTGTGTATGGGGAGCAAGGGAACATAATCTGAAAAATGTAAATGTAACCATTCCCCGAAACTCTCTTACGGTAATTACCGGCTTAAGTGGCAGTGGTAAAAGCTCACTTGCTTTTGATACGATATTTGCTGAAGGCCAAAGGCGGTATATTGATACATTTTCGGCTTATGCACGCAATTTCTTGGACAGTGTAGAACGTCCTGACGTAGATAAAATATCTGGCCTAAGTCCCGTTATAAGCATTGACCAGAAAACAACGAATCGCAACCCTCGTTCTACTGTAGGCACCGTAACGGAACTATACGATTTCCTTCGCCTTTTATATGCGCGTATAGGGGAGGCCTATTCTTACGTGTCAGGGCAAATAATGGTAAGGTATACAGAAGAACAGATATTGTCGCTCTTGATAGATAAGTACAACGGGCACAAAGTATATCTTTTGGCACCGGTGATAAGAAACCGGAAAGGGCATTATCGCGAGCTTTTTGAAACAATTCGCAAAAAGGGCTTTTTGTATGCTCGGATTGATGGTGAAATAAAAGAACTGACGAATGGCTTGAAAGTCGACCGTTATAAAACCCATAACATTGAAATAGTGGTTGACAAGATGAAAATCGATTCGGTTGACAGTCATCGTCTTTCTAAAAGCATAGAAACTACATTCAAGCATGGTGACGGTCTGATGCAGATCCTTGATGCTGATGATGGAACGCTACGCTATTACAGCAAGCATCTGATGTGTCCTGTATCGGGAATTTCATATAAAGAGCCATCGCCTCATGACTTTTCTTTTAACTCTGTAACTGGCGCGTGTCCGCGTTGTAAAGGATTAGGCTACATAAATGTTATTGACATTGACAAGGTGATACCCGACAAAAAACTGTCAATTAGGAAGGGCGGCATCGCTCCGTTGGGAAAATATACCAATTCGATGATCTTTTGGGAAATCGAATCTCTTCTTGAGGCATATGGGTATGATTTGGATACGCCTTTGAAGGAGATTTCGCAAGAAGCATTGGATGAAATATTCAGTGGCAGCAAACGAGATTTGCGTATAAAAGCCTCGTATACGCATCAAAGTAACGACTACTATGTCGAATTTGACGGACTTGTCAAATACATTCAGCAAATGTACGATCGGGAAATGACTGCAGCAGCAAAAAAGTGGGCCGATCAGTTCAACAAAGTCGATACGTGTCCCGAGTGTCACGGTGCACGCCTTAACAGGGAAGCTCTGCACTTTCTTATTGGCGGAAAGAATATCTACGAAGTTGCGTGCATGGACTTAAAAACATTGCATCAGTGGATAGCGCAATTACCGCAAAGTTTGGATGAAAAGCAGCAAAAGATAAGTTCGGAAATATTAAAGGAAATACAAAAGCGCCTGCAATTCCTTCTGGATGTCGGGCTGGACTATTTATCGCTTAACCGTACGTCGGCCAGTCTCTCAGGTGGGGAAAGCCAGCGTATACGTCTGGCCACGCAAATTGGATCGCAATTGGTGGAAGTTCTTTATATCCTCGATGAGCCGAGTATTGGTCTGCATCAGCGTGATAACATGAAACTCATCAGCTCGCTTAAGAAATTGCGCGATATAGGAAATACTGTTGTCGTTGTGGAGCACGACAAAGATATGATGTTGAATGCAGATTACATCATAGACATGGGACCTCGTGCCGGACGCTTGGGTGGTGAGGTAGTTTATCAGGGAAATGTACAAAACATGCTTGCTACCCATACATTGACCGCTCGCTATCTCAACGGCGAGCTAAGCATGCCGCATCCCGACAAACGCCGAACCGGCAATGGGCATAAGCTGAGGCTTGTGGGGGCGCGTGGCAACAACTTGAAAAATGTAACTGTCGATTTCCCTCTTGCAACTCTGACCGTAGTTACAGGAGTTTCGGGTAGCGGAAAATCTACTCTTATCACAGAAACTTTGCTGCCTATTCTTTCGCAACATTTCTATCGTTCGCTGCAAGAGCCGTTGCCCTATGACCGCATAGAAGGCATCGAATATATCGACAAAGTGGTGAATGTAGACCAAAGTCCTATAGGGCGCATACCGCGTTCCAATCCGGCAACCTACACAGCTGTATTTACCGATATAAGGAATTTGTTCGCAAGCTTGCCCGAAGCTGCCATACGAGGATATTCTCCCGGCAGATTCTCGTTCAATGTAGCCGGCGGACGCTGCCCGACTTGTAAAGGTAATGGTTATAAAACAATTGAAATGAATTTCTTGCCAAACGTGATGGTTCCTTGTGAGACTTGCCACGGTAAGCGTTACAACAGAGAGACTCTTGAAGTCCGTTTTAAGGGAAAGAGCATTGCCGATGTGCTCGATATGACCATCAATCAGGCGGTGGAGTTTTTCGACAAGGTACCGAACATCTTGCGTAAGATTAAGGCGTTGCAAGATGTGGGATTAGGCTATATCAAGCTCGGGCAATCTTCAACGACGCTGTCGGGCGGTGAGAGCCAGCGTGTGAAGCTTGCAACCGAACTAAGTAAAAAAGATACAGGGCGCACCTTGTATTTGCTCGACGAACCTACAACAGGGCTTCATTTCGAGGATATACGTGTTTTGATGGGCGTACTTGCGAAACTTGTTGATAAAGGAAATACGGTAATCATCATTGAACACAATTTGGATGTAATAGAGCAAGCCGACTATATCATAGACATGGGGCCTGATGGCGGTAGGAATGGTGGCGAAGTTGTCGTAACCGGAACGCCCGAGGAAGTGGCCAAGAGCAAAAAGGGATTTACTTCGCAATATATCAATGTCTGAAAAACCATAATATGAAAATTGAAAAAACGAATGTGTGCAGACTGCTCGATCAAGCCGGAATAAATTATAAGGCAGTAGCATATACAGTGAACGAAGACGACTTGGGGGCAACGACGATTGCGTCCGAGTTGGGTGAAGACATAGCGCAAGTGTTCAAGACTATTGTCCTAACAGGCGATAAGACAAAATTTGTTGTATGCGTTGTGCCCGGAAATCTGGAAGTCAATCTCAAATTGGCGGCAAAGGCAAGTGGTAACAAAAAATGCGAACCGTTGCTGCAAAGGCTGTTGCTGGCTACAACGGGCTACATACGGGGAGGCTGCTCGCCTATAGGGATGAAAAAACATTTTCCAACTTTTATCGATAAAAGTGCATTGGCATACAGTCAGATATATGTCAGTGCCGGCAAACGCGGATTGCAGATACAAATTGCGCCAAACGACCTGGCTGCTATGGCGCAAGCACAATTTGCAGATATAGCAACGGAATAGGGAAATGCAAAAACATGTTTTTCAATATGCACTGCCTTGCGTTCGGATTTTTATCTGTAATTTTGTCCGTTGATTTAGAACAGCATCATGTTTTATTGGAAAAGGAGAAAACACAATAAATCATTTTATCTTGCCCGCAGGGTTGGTTTCATGCCCTGATGGGCTTGCAGAAGTATATCAACCAAGTGAAACAAAAACGGCATCATTCCGGAACTCATACGTGTGTCCTCGGCTTTTTTGAGACCGTGTTCTTAATCTTTTTCCAAATATAAATTTCGTCTTACACATTTTCTATACAAATGAAAGTATTAAAATTCGGAGGAACCTCGGTCGGTTCTGTCAACGGTATACTTAATCTGAAAAAAATCGTCTTACAAGAAAAAGGCAATGTCATAGTTGTAGTTTCCGCGCTTCACAGTGTAACCGACAAGCTGGTGCGTGCCACGAACATGGCGCGTGAAGGGAATAGAGACTATAGCAAGGAGGTAGATGATATTATACGCATCCATCATGAGCTGATTGCCGAAGTGATACAAGGAGATGCCAAACAAAAGGATCTTGAGGATGAGCTCCAGGTCATGTTTGATGATTTGCGCGGCATCCTGCACGGAGTATGTCTTATTAAAGATGTAACGCCAAAGATATGTGATGCCATCCTGAGTTATGGCGAACGTATGTCTTCTCGTCTGGTGAAAGAGCTTATCGAAGGCAGCAAGCTTTATGATTCACGTAAATTCATAAAGACAGAGAAGAAAAACGGTAATATTACCGTCAATTATGATGAGACCAACCGTCGTGTCAAGGAAACATTTGTTTTGCATTCGGGGATTGCCATCTGTCCAGGATTCATTGCTTCAGATTGTAAAACCGATGTTACTACAACCTTGGGGCGTGGCGGATCCGACTATACGGCCTCTATCATAGCGGCAGCCATGGATGCCGAATCTTTGGAAATTTGGACAGATGTCGACGGATTCATGACAGCCGATCCACGGATCATTGCTTCGGCTTATTCGATAGAACAACTGTCGTATGGCGAAGCTATGGAACTATCCAACTTTGGCGCAAAAGTAATCTATCCTCCTACTATCTATCCGGTAAGAAGGAAGAATATACCTATATATATCAAGAATACATTCCATCCCGAATTCAAAGGCACCGTCATCAACGACGGTGCATGCGATGGAAAAGCATCGGTAAGAGGCCTTTCATCCATCAACAACACGTCAATCGTGAATGTTTCGGGTATGGCCATGGTTGGTGTGATAGGTGTAAACAGACGGATATTCACCACCTTGGCAGAGAACGGCATCAGCGTATTCATGGTGGCACAAACAAGTTCCGAAACGAGTACAAGCATTTGTATGACTCCAGAGGATGCCGAAAAAGCCTGCAAAGTGCTGAACGAAGAGTTCAAGAAAGAAATCAGTACCGGAGCCATGAATCCCATGCTGCGCATAGACGGCTTGAGCACCATAGCCATTGTCGGCGAACAGATGAGGCGCACCAGCGGAACGGCCGGCCGCCTGTTTAGCGTTCTTGGAAGAAACGGTGTAAGCATCATAGCTTTGGCTCAAGGCGCATCCGAAATGAATATCAGTGTCATAGTAGACCATCGACAGCTGAGGAAAGCCTTGAATGTTATTCACGACAGTTTTTTTCTGAGCGACTATCAAGTGGTCAACATCTTCCTTTGCGGTGTAGGATCGGTAGGTGGCAGCCTGCTGCGGCAGATCAGGGAGCAACAGGCCATGCTCATGGAAAAGCGCAGGCTGAAGCTCAATCTTGTAGGCATTGCCAATAGTCGGCATGCCATTTTTGACCGCGATGGCATCGACATTGACCATTATGAAAAGAAACTACAGGAAAGCGAACCGAGCGATTGGCGAAGAATAAGAGACGAGGTGATAGGCATGAACCTTTACAATTCGGTGTTTGTCGATTGCACCGCCGGTGACGAGATAGCCGCTTTATACCAAAGCTTTCTTGACCACAACATATCCGTTGTAGCAGCCAACAAGATAGCCGCTTCATCCCCTTACGACAATTATGAAAAATTGAAGCAGACAGCCCTGAAGCGCGGCGTGAAGTTTTTGTATGAAACCAACGTAGGAGCTGGACTTCCTATCATCAAGACCATCAACGACCTTTGTGCAAGCGGTGACGAAATAGTGGAGATACAGGCCGTATTGAGCGGCACACTCAATTTCATCTTCAACAAACTGTCCAAAGAACATCCGTTGAGCGAAGTAATACGGATGGCCAAAGAAGCAAAAATCAGTGAACCCGACCCGCGTGTTGACCTGTGCGGCAAAGATGTGTTGCGCAAATTGGTCATCCTGATACGTGAGGCAGGCATCAAAATCAATCAAGAAGATGTTCGCCTCGAATCGTTCATTCCTGAAAGCTATTTTCATGGCACTGTAGCCAACTTCATGGAAAAAGTGAAGAGTCTCGACGAAGAATTTGAAAAACGACGTGTACGAATGGAACAAGAAGGCAAGCACTTGCGTTATATAGCCCGTTGGGCAAACGGCGAGGCAACCGTTTCGTTGTGCGAAGTGGAAAAAGATCATCCTTTCTATGAGTTGGCCGATTCCAACAATGTAGTGCTCCTCACCACCAAGCGTTACAACCGCTATCCCATGATCATTCAGGGCTATGGAGCAGGTAAGGAGGTAACCGCTGCCGGTGTCTTTGCTGACATCATGAGAGTGGCAAATATATAGTTGCCCTCCAAAAAACGGAGAGGTTGCAGATTGACAGACTAAGAAAGCGCAGGTCGTTTAACGGCCTGCGCTTTCTTACTACAATGCCGGACACAACGGCCACATCAATGAAACATTAGCCTTGTAGCGGCAGGAAAATAAAAGCAAGAGTGTCAAACCGACAAAAACAATACCTCAGTTCGGGATAAGAAAGCTACAAAATTATGAAGGAAAAAGTTGGTAGTCCAATAAATATTTTGTATCTTTA
>CAKRYD010000010.1 GCA_934426255.1 uncultured Bacteroidaceae bacterium
ATATTTATCTATTGGCTGTTAACGCCGAAGCCGCAAGATATGACGAATTGCCCGAGAATTGTCACATCCTGTCTGTTGACGGCATAGGTGCGACCTCCACATATGTGAAGATTGCAGACAACGCAACTTCGCCTTATACCTTATTATATATAAAGAGCTCTCCCCTGCAAGTGGGTGCGCGGGCTCTGCACCGTCTGTGCGAAGTGATGGACGACAGCAAGGCCGTTATGGTCTATGCTGACCATTGGTCGGTAGAGAGCGGCCAGACAAAGCCCCATCCCTCCATTGACTGCCAGGAAGGCAGCCTGCGCGATGACTTCGATTTCGGGTCGCTCATGTTGCTCAGCACAGCCGCGGTAAAGGCTTATGCAGCCTCCGAACCTTGCCGGCACTGCTACAGCGGCTTTTATGATCTGCGCCTCTTCTGTCAGCGTCGCGGACTACTGTTCCACTTGAACGAAATGCTCTATACCGAAGAGGAAAGCGACCTTCGCCTGAGCGGAGAAAAGCAGTTCGACTATGTCGATCCTTCAAAGCGCGCAGTTCAGATAGAGATGGAACAGGTATGCACAGAGCATCTGAAAGCCATCGGAGCCTACCTTGCCCCAAGCGAGTTCGACGATGTCAGGTTGGATGACATCGCGTTCCGTTATGAAGCATCGGTAATTATACCTGTGCGCAACCGCGAAAAAACCGTGGCCGATGCCATAGGGAGTGCCTTGGCACAGCAAACATCGTTTGAGTTCAACGTGATAGTTGTCGACAATCATTCTACAGACGGAACCTATGAAGCCATCGAACGCTTTAAGGACAACGGCAAGGTAGTGCATCTGGTGCCCGAACGTACAGACCTGGGTATCGGCGGATGCTGGGACTATGCCGTTTGCAGCCCCTATTGCGGCAAGTTTGCCGTACAGCTCGATTCCGACGACCTGTATAGTGCACCGGATACCCTGCAACGCATCGTAGATGCCTTTTACGAACAGCGTGCCGCCATGGTTGTAGGCACCTATACGCTCGTTGACTTTAAGTTGAACACCTTACCTCCCGGAAAGATAGATCATAAAGAGTGGACCGAAGCCAACGGACGCAACAATGCTTTGCGCATAAACGGCCTGGGTGCACCCCGCGCCTTCTATACACCGCTATTGCGGGAAATTGGCTTCCCCAACACCAGTTACGGAGAAGACTATGCCGTAGGCCTGGCAGTGTCGCGCCACTATCGCATAGGACGCATCTATGATGTGCTCTACCTGTGCCGCCGGTGGGAAGGAAATTCGGATGCAGCCCTCTCGATTGAGAAGACCAACAAGAACAACCTCTACAAAGACCGCATCAGAACGCTTGAAGTGATGGCACGCAAGCAGATGAACAAAGTATGGAACCACGAGGTGAAAGAAGAGGAGGCCCACGATTTTTTTGAGCAACAGCTCCGCTCATGGCCTGATGCGGAGCGACGCTTTCAAGACTTGGAGAACGTTGAAGTGAAGAACTTCTCGTGGCACCACATAGCACTTTCTGCACAATTCAATCCCGCACGCATCGTTTCGACCGGTGCCAAAGTAGACAAAGAAGCCATTAAACATCGTCCGTGCTTCCTCTGTGAATGCAACCAGCCCGCAGAGCAGATGCACCTGTATGCCTATGGCAACTATCAGCTGTGCATAAATCCCTTTCCGATACTTCCGTATCATTTCACATTACCTACCCGCCGACACGTGAAGCAGATGGCACGCCCCATGATAGGTGCCCTGTGCCGACTGGCCATGAACATGCCTGACTTCGTAGTCTTTTATAACGGTGCCCAATGTGGTGCTTCCGCGCCCGATCACGCTCATTTGCAGCTCGGTGCAAAAGGCAAAATACCTCTTCAACGCGATTGGGAAGCCTATGAGAGCCAGTTGGAACCGGTCTATACGGTAAGCAATGACCGTGGCATCTATCTGCTGCGCAAGTTTGTCTATCCTTTGTTCGTGCTCAAGTTGTCGGGCGATGAAGAACAGTTCCTGCTTTTTGAAAGGCTGTTGAGAGCCCTTCCACTAGTAGAGGGTGAAGACGAACCGCGCTTCAATCTTTTGGGTTGGCGGCAGAAATCATCGGATGCAGATAAGGATTCCATGCTGTTGTTGCTCATTCCACGCAAAAAGCTGCGTCCCGAATGCTATTTCAAAGAGGGAGAAGAGCAATACCTGGTAAGCCCCGGAAGCATAGACATGGGAGGATTGGTGATTACACCAAGGCGAGAAGACTTTGACCGCTTGACAGGAGAGAAGATAGCCTCTATACTTCAGGAAGTCACTTTAGACAAAGCCGAAGTCGAAGCCTGTGTAGACCGCATCCGCAATGACCGGAACGTGAGTGTGGGAATCATGAATGCCGACAGTCTGCATTTTACACTGAACGGAGACTTTACAGCCGGAGGTGTTACCGTAAACGGCCTTCAAGAAGTCGATTGTAACGGTGATGCAGCCTGCTGGAATGGCCGAACTTATGCTTCACTATGTTTCCGGCCGCTGAGCGAATCCTCCACATTCATGCTTCATGGTGTGACCATCGGAAAAGATTACCATTGGGAACGAAAGGAAGATCAAGAGTTTAAAGGAAGTCTGGAGATAATTATCGAAAAAGGCAAACTGACGGCAGTGAACATCCTTCCCGTTGAAGAATACCTGGTAAGCGTCATAAGCAGTGAGATGAAAGCAACGGCCGGTCTGGAGTTCCTTAAGGCTGCCGCCATCATCAGTCGCAGCTGGCTACTGTCGCAGATATGTCGTCGCGAAAGCGAATCCAAGACCGAAGCATCCGAAGGCAAGCAAAATGATGAGCATTGTCTGCTGCGTTGGACCGATAGGGCAGCCCATAAATACTATGACGTTTGTGCAGACGACCACTGCCAACGTTACCAGGGACTGCTACGTGTGAGCAACCCCACGGCTCGCGAAGCCGTTGAAGCCACCTGCGGACAAGTACTGATGTCGGATGGCGAAATATGCGATACGCGCTTCTCAAAGTGCTGTGGCGGAGTGTCGGAAGAGTATGCCGCGTGCTGGGAACAACGCGAAGTGGCATATCTGCAGCCTGTCCGCGATTTGCGCGATGATGCAAAACTGCCCGACTTGACCCGCGAAGACGAGGCCGAAGCCTGGATATGCAGCAATGCTCCTGCTTTTTGCAATACAACCGACCGTGACGTATTGCAGCAGGTGCTCAACGACTACGATTTGGAAACCGCCGATTTTTATCGATGGCAAGTAGAGTATTCGCAAAAGGAATTGTCCGACTTGATAGCCTTGAAGACCGGTCGCGATTTCGGTGACATCCTGGATCTTCAGCCTGTCAAGCGCGGAAAGAGCGGACGCATTGTGGAACTGCGCATCGTTGGTTCCAAGAGAAGCCTGATTGTAGGAAAAGAGTTGGAAATACGTTCCGTGCTTTCTTCTTCCCATCTTTACAGCTCGGCTTTTGTGGTGAAGAAAGACGACGTAGTGAACGGCATCCCGGGGCGTTTCTTCCTCTTAGGTGCCGGATGGGGGCACGGCGTAGGCCTTTGCCAGATAGGTGCAGCGGTCATGGCCTCTCAGGGTTATGCCTCAGGCGACATATTGCAGCATTATTATAAGCACACAACCGTAAAACAGTTATACACTAAATGAATCAAGTAAAAGACAGAAACCCGTGGGCATGGATTCCAACCCTCTATTTTGCCGAGGGAATCCCCTATATAATGGTAATGATTATTGCCGAAATCATGTATAAGCGTCTGGGCATGTCGAATGCCGATGCCGCTTTATACACAAGTTGGCTTTACCTGCCTTGGGTGATCAAGCCTATATGGAGTCCGTTGGTAGACCTGTTTCGCACAAAGCGCTGGTGGATAGTTGTCATGCAATTCTTTGCTGGTGCGGGTCTTGCCGGTGTGGCATTTACAATAGATGCTCCCAATAGTGTACAGTGGACTTTGGCGTTCTTCTGGCTCGTGGCCTTCAGCAGTGCTACACACGACATTGCTGCCGACGGCTTTTACATGCTGGCTCTCGATTCCTACAATCAAAGCCTGTTTGTAGGCATCCGCAGCACTTTCTACCGCATTGCCAATATAGTGGGGCAAGGCATCACGTTGATGGTGGCCGGCAATTTGGAATTATACTATCGCGATGTGCCCAAGGCCTGGACATTGACCATGGCATCCGTGGCGATAATCTTTCTGGCTTTTGCCGTATATCATTTGTTTATCCTGCCGAGGCCCAGTGCCGACCATTCTACGATGAACGATATGGAAAAGTCACAGGCTGACAAACAATCGGTTACATGGCAACATGTGTGGACCGTGCTTCAGGATTTCTTCATCACTTTCAAGACCTTTTTCCAAAAGCCCGGCATCATTGTGGCCATTGCCTTTTTGTTGCTTTATCGTTTTCCTGAAGCCTTTTTGGTGAAGATATGTCCGCTCTTCCTTGTCGACCCTGTTGAAAAAGGCGGTCTGGGACTTACAACGGCCCAAATAGGTTTTGCCAATGGTACGGTAGGCCTCATAGGACTTACGTTGGGAGGCATCATAGGCGGCATCCTTTCCTCGCGCGGCGGTTTGAAAAAATGGCTGTGGCCGATGGTGGCAAGCATCACATTGCCCGATATAGTATATGTATATCTCAGCATAGCCCAGCCCGACAGCATGTTCATAGTATGCAGCTGCATCTTTGTGGAGCAGTTGGGCTATGGCTTTGGCTTCACGGCCTATATGCTCTACATGCTCTATTTCTCGCGTGGCAAGAGCGAAACCTCGCATTATGCTATCTGCACTGCCTTCATGGCTGCCAGTATGATGATTCCCGGAATGTTTGCGGGTATGCTGCAGGAGTCAGTCGGCTATCCTGCGTTCTTCCTGATAGTGATGGTATGTTGCGCATTAACATTGTTGGTGTCTATGCTGGTCAAGATCGATCCTGCTTTTGGCAAGAAAAGCAATGCCGCAAGGTCGTAAAACCATTTGAAATATGAATACAAAAAAAATATTGATAGCCGATGCCGGTGCCACCAAGACCGATTGGGCACTGTCGTGTTCCGGCCAGACGATATCCCAAGTAAAGACCCAAGGCATCAGTCCCGTTCATCAAGACAATGCCACCGTCTTGAATATCCTGGAAAAGGAATTGAAACCCGGCCTGAGTGAAATGCCGGATGAAATCTATTTCTATGGGGCAGGATGCACTTCCGACAGGTGTGGAGACATTGCATGTATGCTCCGTGAAGCTTTTGGTGATATAAAGGTCGAAGTACTTTCTGACTTGTGGGGAGCGGCACGGGCTGTTTGCGGACGTCGGGCAGGTATAGCTTGCATACTTGGCACAGGTGCTAACAGTTGCCTGTATGATGGTCATGACATCTTGCAGAACACACCGCCTCTGGGCTACATCTTAGGCGATGAAGGTTCGGGTGCTGTAATGGGAAAGAACTTTGTGGCTGACGTGTTAAAAGGCATTATGCCTCAAGATATACGCAATGCCTTCTTTGCCGAAACGGCAACAACCTATGCCGAAATCATAGAACACGTATATCGTCACCCTTTGGCCAATCGTTATTTGGCGTCATTCAGTCAGGTGGTGCGTAACCATCGTGAGCATCCTGCCGTTCATACCTTTCTGATAGATCATTTCAGTCGTTTCATCGAGCGCAACATACGCATATATGCCCGCCCCGAATTGCCGCTTAATTTTGTGGGAGGCATAGCCTATAGTTTCCGTCCCGAGCTGGAAGAAGCAGCCCGCAAGGCCGGCATGATTGTAGGCAAAGTGGAACGTAGTCCCATCGAAGGCCTCCTAACTTATCATGAGCAATAAACATCAAAGCAAGAACATTATGAATACAACAAGAAATACCATGAAGAAACTATTGTCGGCTGCACTTATAGCCGCCTCATTCCTATTTTATAGCTGCACCACATTGGGCACTGCAGCCATAGGCGCAGCTACGAAGGGTTCAAAAAACAGTGTGGCCGAAAGCGTCTTGGGAAGCATTGGAAGCACCAATACCATATCAAATGTCATCAGCAGTGTAATTGGCACAGAAAAATTGTCGCATAGTCAAATTGTTGGCATGTGGAAATACAGTGGTCCGGGTTGTGCCTTCACCAGTGAAAAGACATTGGCAAAAGCCGGTGGCGAAGTGATGGCTGCAAAGATAAAAGACAAGATGGCTCCATCCTACAAGAGCATCGGCTTTACGGACACAAATACCTATGTCACACTGAATTCCGACAGCACTTATTCGGCAAAAATAGCGGGTAAAGAAATGAAAGGTACTTATCTTTTCAGTGAAGCCGATGGAAAACTCGAACTGAAAGGCTTGCTACTCACAACAACCTGCTATTTGAAACGCAACGGCAACAATGGCCTGGCTTTGCTGTTTGAATCGAAAAAGCTGCTTTCCACCTTGCAACTGCTGGCAGCCGTCAGCGGAAACGAAAGCTTGGAAGCCATTGGCGAAATTAGCAAAAACTATAGCGGTGTCCGTCTGGGATTCGATATGGTAAAATAGCTTTGCAATGACATTCCAATCGTTAGAATATCTGGTATTCCTTCCGGTAGTGTTTATCCTCTATTGGACTGTGTGTCGTAGTAGCAAAGTGTTGCAGAACGGGTTGGTAGTAGCTGCAAGTCTTGTGTTTTACGGCTGGTGGGATTGGCGCTTTCTTGGATTGTTGCTGCTGACAGCTTTATCAACATTCTTTTCCGGATGGTGGATGGGGCAGACTGAAGAAAGAAATAGGAGAAAGTGGTTCTTGACGGGAACAATTGTGTTGAACATAGGCATATTGTTCTTCTTCAAATATTACAACTTTTTTGTGCAGGCTTTTGTGGATGCGTTCTCATTAATGGGAAAAGAAGTGAGTGGATCCACTTTGAAAATATTACTGCCGGTAGGAATCAGCTTTTACACTTTTACGGCTTTGAGCTATACCATAGATGTGTATCAGCGCAAAGTGGAACCAACACGTGACTTGTTGGCTTATTTGGCATATGTGATGTTCTTTCCCGGCATTTTGAGCGGACCTATTAGCAGAGCACAGAAGCAACTGCCGCAGTATTTCAAATTGCGTGTGTTTAGCTACGAAAAGGCGGTAAGCGCATGTAAACTAATGTTAATAGGGGGGGGTAATTAAGCTATGTCTTGCCGATAGGGCTGGTATTTATGTGGATGCTGTTTATGGGAACATTGCTCATCATAACGGCACTACTCTGTTACTTGCAAGCATACTCTATACCATACAGATATATGCAGATTTTGCGGGATATTCGTTGATAGCAATTGGTAGCGGGCGAATGCTGGGCTTAGAATTGCCAGAAAATTTCCGTCGTCCTTACTTTGCTAAAACAGTTACGGATTTTTGGCGCAGATGGCACATCTCACTTACCACTTGGTTTAGGGACTACATCTATTTCCCTTTGGGAGGTAACCGATGTAGCAAGATGCGTTGGGCGTTTAATATAATTGTCGTTTTTACGATAAGTGGCTTGTGGCACGGAGCTGCTTATGCCTTTGTCTTGTGGGGCGCGTTTCATGGAGCTTGTATGGTGGTGGAACGATTGGTCTACGGCGACCGTATAAAGATGATAACAAATGACATCAGTCTGTTGAATCTGTTGCGTCAAATGCTTACATTCACCATTGTAAACTTTGCCTGGATTCTTTTCCGTGTGACCGATTTGAATGATGTTGCGTTGGTTTTCAAGAAAATCTTTACCGACCAAGGCAGCTTGTTTGTGGATCTTGATACAATCTTTTATGTCTTTGTATTCGCTCTATTTCTTTTTGTGATTGACTTAGTTGACGAATATTTCAAGGGAAAGATAAAGGTTCTTGACAGTAGGCATATTGTTGTGAGGTGGATGGCATATATTGTCATGGCAATGATGATATTGCTGTTTGGAGTACTCGACGGAGGTTCATTTATATACTTTCAATTTTGAGAAGACATGGAAAAGAAAAAAGGTTTGTTCGCGTTTTGCATGAGAGTGGTATTGCTGCTCATTATTCTTTTTGGAATTGACAGATTGGTGGGTGCGACTATTCTTGAATTGAAGAATGTCGGGTTACAACGTAACCCTGAGAGTATGTCGCTTAAGACGTCCTATACAGTTGAGAAAGTGACAGCCGATGTTGTAGTTGTAGGGTCATCGAAGGCAAGTCATCATTATATACCGGAAATGCTTGCTCGCCATTTGGGCATGACAGCCTATAACTGTGGTCGGGACGGGTGCTTCTTCCTTTATCAGAATTGTATTGTCAACATGCTTCTTGACCGTTACAAACCCAAGATGATACTCTGGGATATTCAACCGGGTTCGTTTACTGATAGAAACACGGCAGAAGAATATCAGAACTTCCGTTATCTGACTCCTTACTATCACAGTAGTCATTGGGCAAAGAGCTACATAGACAGTGAATCACAGAAAATGCCTCTGAGAATGATGTCAGAGATGTATGGCTACAATTCAAAATTGCCGAGTTTTATTGTCCCATTGATTTTTAATCGTTCTTCTACAATGAAGGGCTACTTCCCATTGGAATCAACAGGTTATGACTATCCTGTGAAGAAGCATGAAAAGCCAAATGCTACTGGTAAAGTGTCAAAGGAATATCTTCGGCTCCTTGATGAAACCTTGAAGAGGTGCCACAAGGAGGGTATTTATATCCGACTTTATATTTCGCCGGTTTATTCAGTAAAGAACACATTGACACAAAAGGCGGAGAGAAAGATTTTGCATATAGCAGCTCGGAATCGTGTGCATTGTTCTGATTTTTGCTCTTCTCCTGTGTTTATGAAAGATTCTACTTTATTTAAAGATTCCTCACATTTGAATGACAAAGGTGCGCGAGTGTATACCGAACAGGTGTTGAATGAACTGGTAAGCGAATGAAATGTACGGAAAGGTTGTGACGATACAGGGATGAAAGTCGCGATGTACTGCGACTGCAGATTCAAGAATAATGGAGTCCTTTGCCAAAAATAAAATGCCGCGACCCGCTATTCAGCGTTGCATACATCGCAAAACCGTATTTGTGCGTGCGTAAGTTTTGATTTCGGTGTTGCGAAGTTAAGCATAAAAGGTCGTCGGATACAATCTGAGGGCTTCCTATGTACAATCCGGGAGGCTCTAAGATTGTAGATAGGAAGCCCTCAGATTGTATGTGGCGATTCTTGAAGCCGTATTTCGTTACAGCCTTTCTGCAATGTTGTCTTTTCCTGTCCCGTATGTTCTGTTGCAGTCACAACAGAAGTGCAGAAACCGGTAAAAGGTAGATCTCTCGCATATACCAAAGCGAGCAATTCTTTTACCAATGACAACGGAATATACGATAAGGCGAGCGTGATTTATCAAGTCGGAAATTTTCCGTCATGTAAACCGGCGCGGTGGTTGCATTCGTGTTTTCAGACATTTGTCAGGGTTGCCGGTTATCGGCTTCTTTGTTCAAAATAAAGGGATTCTGGCGTCAGTGTATTTCATCTGCTGTTAAAAAAGACGTTTGTTCCATAGGAAAATTGTAACTTTGCATGTTAAAAGAGACCGCATCGAATGGAACAGCAAGTATTGTCGGGCATGACATTGCCAGAGTTGCAACAAGTGGCTGCTGAGTTGAATTTGCCGAAATTTACGGCAAAACAGATGGCTGCGTGGATATATCAGAAACAAGTTTTCAGTATTGACGAGATGACCAACCTGTCCAAGGCAGCGAGAAAAGAGTTGGGGGCGCGTTTTACTTTGGGTCGCTCACATCCTGTCGAAACGGTCGTTTCGGTTGATGGCACTGAAAAATACTTGTTTAAGACGTTGTCGGGCAATTATGTGGAAACAGTCTATATTCCGAGCGGTGACAGAGCTACTCTTTGCGTGTCGTCTCAGGTGGGTTGCAAGATGGGGTGCAAGTTCTGCATGACGGGGCGTCAAGGTTTTCAGGGCCAATTGACCACGGCAGATATCTTGAACCAGATATATGGCGTTCCTCATTTTGACAGACTAACCAACATTGTGTTGATGGGGCAGGGCGAGCCTTTTGACAATACGGATGCCGTCTTGGCTGTGTGCAAACTGTTGACGGCCGATTATGGGCTGGCATGGAGCCCCAAACGCATTACGGTTTCGACGGTAGGGTTGATGCATGGCTTGCGTCGCTTTCTTAACGAGAGTGATTGCAACATAGCAGTAAGCCTTCATTTTCCCACGGCCGAACTGCGTGCCCAATGGATGCCTGCCGAAAAGGCTTATCCTATCGGGAAGGTGATTGAACTGTTGAAGAATTATGATTTTTGCAAGGACTTGCGGCCGGGCGAAGTGCGTGATGGTAGCCATCAGCGTCGTCTTTCGTTTGAATATATCATGTTTAAGGGTGTGAACGATTCTCAACAGCACGTACAGGCTTTGGCGGCTTTGCTCAAGGGATTGGACTGCAGGGTGAATCTGATACCGTTTCATAGCATTCCAGGAAGCCCCCTGCGAGGTGTTGAGCCAGAGCAGATGAAGGCGTTTCGCGATAGTCTGACGCATCGTGGAATCTATACAACTATTCGTGCTTCTCGCGGGCGAGATATTGAGGCTGCATGCGGTTTGCTAACCACTTCGCGGCAGATGCAGAAAAAGCGGCAGGCAGAGGTAAGGCCTGAGCCAAGAAATGGAAATTAAATAAGTAGTATGAATCATGGATGAAAAGAAAATAAGGGTGGGAATCACCCACGGAGATACCAATGCCGTTGGCTACGAGTTGATTCTGAAAGCTTTTGCCGATGAGGCTTTGAGCGAGTTGTGCATACCTGTTGTGTATGGTTCGCAAAGAGTGGCTGTATATCATCGCAAGGCATTAGGTCTTGATACTGGTTTTACTGTGGTTCCATCGGCTACAGAGGCCGAGAGTGGACGGTTGAATCTGGTGTCGTGCTTTGAGGATGAAATAAAGATAGAGTTGGGGCTCCCTACACCCGAAAGTGGTCGTGCGGCCATGTTGTCGCTGCAGAAGGCCCTTGAGGACTATCGAAACGGAGACATTGATGTGCTGGTCACTTGTCCCATCAATAAGAAGAATATCTATTGTGACGAGTTCCGTTTTATCGGACATACCGACTATTTGGAGCATGAGGCCGGCGAAGGCAAGGAGGCCTTGATGATTTTGATGAATCGGGTAATGCGTGTGGCTTTGGTTACTACTCATATGCCGCTGAAAGATGTTGCTGGAGCTGTTACTCAGGACAGAATCGAACGCAAACTGTCCATTTTCAACGAGTGCCTACATCGTGACTTTACGATATCTATACCACGTATAGCCGTGCTGTCGCTGAATCCTCACAACGGTGATGACGGCTTGTTGGGAAATGAGGAGAAGGATGTGATAGAACCTGCGATAGAAGCGATGCGCGGAACGGATATACAGTGTTTTGGTCCTTATTCTGCCGACGGTTTTTTCGGTGCCGGTCTATACAGACATTTCGATGGTGTGCTGGCCATGTATCATGACCAGGGACTGGCTCCTTTCAAGGCATTGTCGATGTCTGATGGGGTGAACTATACGGCCGGACTACCGATTATACGTACTTCGCCCGATCACGGGACGGCTTTTGATATTGCAGGCCAGGGAAAGGCTGACGAAAATTCGTTCAGACAGGCCATCTATACGGCTATTGACATATGGCGTAACCGTCGCCGTCAGGAAAAGGCGGAGGCTCATCCTTTGAAAATCGTCCCTCCCGAGCGCGACAGCAAGACCTATTCGCAGCGCAACGTGCAACACGAGATAGAATAATGAAATTTGCGATTATTGCGGCCGGTGAGGGCTCGCGCCTGGCTCAGGAAGGTGTGGAGGTACGCAAGCCTTTAGTGAGGCTGAATGGTGAGATGATGATTGACCGGCTGATTAGAATTTTTATCGGTCGGGGAGCCTCTCGGATTGCTGTGATTGTCAACAGCAAAATGCCTGAGGTAGCTGAATACATGCAAAAGAAACAAAGGGAAATGTCCGATTCTTCGTGTCCTTTGGATCTGGTGATAAAATCTACCCCGAGTTCTATGCATAGTTTCTATGAGCTGAGCCCATATTTGGAAGGTGAACCTTTTTGTTTGACAACGGTTGATACGGTTTTCAGAGAGCAGGATTTTGCTGACTATATCTCTCGTTTTGAAACGTGCAATGCTGACGGGTTGATGGCAGTGACTGATTATATCGACGATGAAAAACCCCTTTATGTGGCCACTGACAAGGATATGAATATTACGGGATTTTATGATGAAAGGCAAGGGTGCCGGTATATATCTGGAGGCATTTATTGTTTGAAGTCAAAAGCTTTGGACGTGTTGGCTCATTGTATGGATAGTGGCCAAAGCCGGATGCGCAATTATCAGCGCTGTCTGGTGAGTGAAGGCCTGAAGCTGAAAGCCTATGCGTTTTCTAAGATATTGGATGTGGATCATGCCGGTGATATAGGCAAAGCCGAAGATTTTTTAAGCCATCAAGAATGACGACGTTTACAGGCATTATTCGTTCGGCAGAGTTCTCTCCGAATTCAAACGATTTGGCTATTATGCGGAAGGTGGCCGAAAGGTTGGAGCACCGTTCGGCAAGAGTCCGTCTTGAAACCGAAGCCGAGTTTGCCGGAGATACTGAGGCGGCAGATGCCTACTTTTCGATGGGGCGTGAAGAAAGGAGTTTGGAAAAGCTGGCTGTTATCGAAGAGGCAGGGAAAATTGTTGTCAATTCGGCCGCGGGGGTGCGCAATTGTGCCCGCCCTGTCATTACCGACTTGATGCAGAGAAACGGGATTCCTGTACCCCAAAGTTTTACATGGGATGTCAGTTGTCTCGAATCGCTTCCTGAGGTGTCTTATCCCTGTTGGGTAAAACGCGGAGACTCGTGTGCCAAACAAAAAGAGGATGTCTGTTTTGTCTGCAATGAAAAGGAATTGCTGCATACGATAGCTGATTTTAAATGCCGCGGCATCTCTTCGGCTGTCTACAACAGACATTTGGTTGGTGATGTCGTGAAGTTTTATGGTGTTGCGACAACCGGTTTTTTTTATTGGTATTATCCTACACTTGGAGCCGAGTGCCACGGAAAGTTCGGCTTGGAAAAGATCAACGGCCCGGCTCATCGTTTCCCCTTTGATGTGCAAGCCTTGAAGCGTGATGCCGATAGAGTGGCTGTTGTCTCGGGAACTCCCGTTTATGGCGGCGATTGCATTGTCGATTCGGAAGGCTGTTATCGTATTATAGATTTTAATGATTGGCCCAGCTTCTCGTGTTGCTTGGAAGCTGCTGCCGATGCAATAGCAAACTATTTATTATCTCAAATGAAGTAAAATGGCAATTACCAAAGGTGATATACAATCTACATTCAAGTCCAAAGACACCGAAGAGTGGCTGGATGTCTACTTTACACGCCCGATAGGCTATCTGTGGGCCCGTTTCTTCAATCATTTCGGCGTTCATCCCAATGTGGTGACAGTTCTTTCGATTATTTTGGGCGTTTTGGCCGGTTACATGTTTTATTTCAGGGATTTTACGCATAATATCCTGGGTGTATTACTGCTGATGTGGGCCAACTTTTATGATAGCTGCGACGGCCAGCTGGCTCGAATGACAGGGAAAAAGACACATTGGGGACGAATGCTTGACGGGTTTGCAGGCGATGTCTGGTTTTTTGTGATTTATGTAAGTATCAGCTTCAGGCTGATGAATCAGACGATACCTTTTACTGCTCACGAGTGGACGTTCTGGATTTTCCTGTTGTGTGCTTTTTCGGGCATCATTTGTCATGCTCGTCAATGCCAGTTGGCTGATTATTATAGGAACATACATATGCATTTCATGTCGGGGGTTTCGAGTGAATTCGATACTTCTGCGCAACAGGAGGCATTGCTTGAGCAGACGCCTAAGAAAGGGAACTTCTGGTGGCGTGCCTTTTTGAAAAGCTATGTTCGTTATACTAAAGCTCAGGAAAAGTTGACGCCTCATTTCCAAAGGCTCATGAATGTGATAAGAAATGAGCGTGACGGGAAAGTTTCACCGCAGTTTTGCTCCGATTTCAGAAAGCGGAGTCTGCCTTTGATGAAATATGCCAATATCCTGACATTTAATTGTCGTGCCATTACTTTGTATATAGCCTGTTTGGCTGATATCCCCTGGCTCTATCCTCTGGTCGAGATTTTTTTGTTTTCTTCATTGTCGCTTTACATGCAGCACAGGCACGAAAGTATGTGTGAGGATTTTTGTGTAAGGTTGAAAAACGGTGAGTATCCGAACCAATGAAGGCACTGTATCGAAATATCTTCTTCTTGTTAGGGCTCATTGCCGTGGTTGTGATGTTGCTTACATTCGACATGGACTATCGCGAATTGTGGCATCAGATAAAAAGGGCCGGTTACTGGTTTTTTGCAGTAGTAGGCATTTGGCTCATCATCTATCTGTTTAATACCTTGTCATGGTTCTGCTTGATTAAGAACGGAAAAAGTCCTTCTCCGGTCGGTTTTTGGCGCACATATAAGCTCACGGTTTCCGGTTTTGCTTTAAACTATGCTACTCCTTTTGGCTTGATGGGCGGCGAGCCTTACCGAATCATGGAATTGTCGCCTTTTCTTGGTGCAAAGAGAGCCACATCGTGTGTGATTCTATATGTGATGATGCACATATTCTCTCATATTTGTTTCTGGCTGGCTTCCGTCTTGCTTTATATTTTGATGTATAATGTATCTTTTGCCTCCGGCATATTGCTTGCTGTCGTAACCGTGTTTTGCCTGTTGTGCATTTATTTTTTTATGAAAGGCTATCGTAACGGAATGGTGGTGAAAACATTCAGGCTGTTGCGCCATATTCCTTTTGTGAAGCATTGGGCGGATAGATTTTATGATGACAAAAAAGATTCTTTGCAGCAAATAGATTCCCAAATTGCCGAATTGCATCGCCAGCGGAAGGCTACATTTTATAAATCGTTCTTTTTTGAATTCATTGCGCGCATATTGACGAGCGCAGAGATTTTCTTTATTTTGAAAATACTCACCCCCGATGTCAACTTTTTTGATTGCGTGCTGATAATGGCTTTTACCTCATTGTTTTCCAACCTGTTTTTCTTTTCTCCCATGCAGTTGGGTGCTCGCGAGGGCGGTTTTGCCTTGGCAGTAAGCGGTTTGTCCCTTTCGGGCGCGTTTGGTGTCTATGCCAGCCTGATAACACGCATCAGAGAATTGATATGGATAGCGATAGGGGTGGTATTGATGAAATTGGGCAACAGCAAAAAACAAAAATAAATGGATGGAATGAATAAATACAAGGTTCAAGGCCTACTATTCGACTATGGCGGCACACTTGACACGAATGGCCGGCATTGGGCGAACGTCCTGTGGGAGAGTTACAGGCACATGGCTGTTCCTGTTACCGAGGAACAGTTTCGCTCGGCCTATGTTTATGGTGAAAGGGCTTTGGCCAAATCACCGATAATCGGCATGGACGACAATTTTCATGTATTGCTGTTGAAAAAAGCCCAGATAGAGCTTGCTTTTCTTCGTGAACAGGGCTTTTGGAAAGCCGATGCTGCCGATGCAAGTAGTGCGGCAGAAGGAATTGCCGCCTATTGCTACGAGTATGTATGCAAGCAGCTACGGATTTCGCGGCATGTCCTTGAACAGCTCTCGGCTCACTATCCCATGGTGATGGTGACCAATTTTTATGGCAACATGAAAAGCGTGCTTGCCGACTTTCATCTCGACACTTTTTTCTCTTCTGTCGTTGAATCGGCGCTTGCAGGCGTACGTAAGCCCGATCCGGCAATTTATAAGAAGGGGACTGAGGCTTTGGGGCTGCTTCCCTGCGAGACTTGCGTGATAGGCGATTCGTTTGATAAGGATATAGTTCCGGCGCATGCCTTAGGCTGTCATACCATTTGGCTGAAAGGCGAGGAGTGGAAGCCCGAGGAGCACGACACCTCGTTGGCCGATGCCGTAATAACAGGCATAGAACAGCTGCCCGGAGTGTTGCTTGGAAAATCTTTGGCGCAGTAAATGGAAAAGGCGACAAAGAAAATCCAAAAAGGCAGGCTACCAATTGCCATGTAGATGGTGCATTCGTAAAGTCATATTGATGCCGATTGGTAAAAAGCACCTGCCAAGTGGTCAAAAAAGACGCAATAAAGGATATTGTAAACTGCAATTCACAACAAAGGCAATAAAAAAACAATCATTGTGGATGATAGAATTGATAAATATAGCTATATTTGCGTTCAAATTGAAACGCAAGTAGAAATATTGGTCCAGGATTAAACAAAGGAATATTATTAAAACATCATAATCATGAAAAGTAATGGAATAGCACCTGCTAAAGGCAAATTAGGCATAATGGTAGTTGGCTGCGGAGCCGTGGCAACCACATTTATGACGGGTGTCTTGATGGTGCGCAAAGGGTTGGCCAAGCCTATTGGCTCGATGACGCAATATGACAAGATACGTGTAGGCAGAGGTGCCGACAAGAAATATCTTCATTATTCAGAAATCGTACCTTTGGCCAAGCTGGACGATATCGTGTTCGGCACATGGGATGTTTATCCGCAGAATGCCTATCAGGCTGCGATGTATGCCGAAGTATTAAAAGAGAAAGACATCAATCCGGTGCGCGATGAATTGGAAAAAATCGTGCCGATGAAAGCCGTGTTCGATAAAAACTATGCAAAGCGTCTTGACGGTGACAATGTAAAGGATTGCAAGAGCCGTTGGGAAATGGTCGAAGCTTTGCGCGATGATATCCGTACTTTCAAAAAGGCCAACGATTGTGATAGAATCGTAGTGATATGGGCCGCATCAACGGAAATCTACGTTCCTGTCGATGAGACGGTGCACGGTAGTCTTGCCGCCCTCGAAGCAGCCATGAAAGCTGACGACCGCGAGCACATTGCTCCTTCCATGTGTTATGCCTATGCTGCATTGACAGAAGGTGCACCGTTCATAATGGGTGCTCCCAACACAACAGTCGACATTCCCGCCATGTGGGAATTGGCCGAAAAGACAAAGATGCCTATTGCCGGAAAAGACTTCAAGACCGGTCAGACACTTGTCAAGAGCGGTTTTGCTCCCATCATTGGAACGCGTTGCCTCGGTCTGAGCGGATGGTTCTCGACCAACATTCTTGGAAATCGTGACGGCCTGGTATTGGATGAGCCCGACAATTTCCGTACAAAAGAGGTGAGCAAGCTGTCAACCCTCGAAACTATTCTGAAAGCCGACGTACAGCCGGATTTATATACGGATTACTATCATAAGGTAAGAATCAACTACTATCCACCGCGCAATGACAACAAGGAAGGTTGGGACAACATTGATATTTTCGGTTGGATGGGCTATCCCATGCAGATAAAAATCAATTTCCTGTGCCGTGACTCGATTTTGGCTGCTCCTTTGTTGCTCGATTTGACACTGTTGAGCGACCTTGCAGCGCGTGCCGGCCGTTATGGCATACAGCGCTTCTTGAGCTTCTTCCTCAAGAGCCCGATGCACGATTATACAAAGGGCGAAGAAGCCGTGAACAATCTGTATCAGCAGTATACCATGCTGAAGAATGCTATCCGCGAGATGGGCGGATATGAAGCCGACGAAGAAATAGATTAAGCAATACACAAGACAGGCAACAGGCCTTTTAATGCATCTGGATTAAGCGGCCGTTGCCTGTCTTTGTATATGTATGTATTTAAAGAGCCTTACCTCCTTGTGCGAAGAAGGTTCGTCCTTTTCTCAGTATAAAGGATAAAAACAGCTTTTCCGTAAACTACAAGAAAACCATATGCTTCTTTTCCAAAATCCGAAATATCTTTTTCCATATTCAAAAGCCGGTATTTGCAAGGATAGTGCCTTTAGGCTAAAATCGTTGCTTGTCATGATTTTGCTATGTGTTTTTCAAACAGCTCAGGCACAGCGCGATGCACGTATAACAGGCGTTGTGACCGATGCCAAGACCGGGCTCCCCATTCCTTATGCCTCTATTCATTATCAGGGAAAGACTGCCGGTACGACAACCGACTACGAAGGAAAATTCTCGGTGGTAAGAATAAATGATGCTTTGCTGGACATTGCCATCATCGGTTATGGAAAACAAACCGTAAAAGTAACAGATGCAACGACAACCCTTACAATAAAGCTCAAGGAGGTAGAACGTATCTTGGGCAATGCAACCGTTAAGGCTAAAAAGCAGAAATATAAGCGCAAAGACAACCCTGCCGTTGAACTGATGCGCAAGGTGATTGCGGCTAAAACACGAAACGACCTGCATCGGCACGATTATTTTAGCTATAGCAAGTATCAGAAGATGACTTTCGCCATTAATGAATTTACTGAAAAGGTGTATAGCGATGCCAACTTCAAGAACATGCCGTTTTTGAAAAATCATGTCGAGACTTGTGCCGAGACAGGTAAGCTGATATTGCCGGTATCGGTGCAGGAAACCATGTCAAGACATATTTATCGCAAGGATCCCGAATCGGAAAAGGACATTATTACGGGCAAACGCGAAGAGGGTGTAAACCAGCTCCTCAATACCGGTGACATTCTCAATACGCTTTTGGAGGATTGCTTTACTGATGTTGACTTGTATAAAGACAATGTGCGTCTGTTGCAATATCCTTTTATCAGTCCCATATCCGATCATCTGGCTCTCAGTTTTTATCGTTACTTTATTGTGGATACCTTGATGGTTGACAATGACAAATGTATCGAAGTGTCGCTTACACCGAGCAATCCGCAGGATTTTGGCTTTATGGGAAGTCTCTTTATCATGGCCGATAGCACTTATCGTCTGCGTCGTGCCAGCCTGGAAATTCCGAGACGCTCGGATGTGAATTTTGTGGAGCATTTGAACATAGACCAAGAGTTTGTTACACTTCCGACAGGCGAGCAAGTGCTGTCGAGCGACAAGATGACAGTTCAAATGAAGCTGGCCAACTTCTTGAGCAAGTTCCAGGTGCAACGGGGTTCTTATTATTCCGATTACAGCCTGTCGGAAATTCCTACGAAAGAATTCAAGTTTTCAGGGCCTCAGATGACCGACCCGAACGCACAGATGCGCGACCGCGCATTTTGGCAAGACAAGCGCCCCGTAGAGCTTACGAAAAGCGAAGACGACATGGGCGGTCTTATAAAAAGCATGGAACAGATGAAGAATTTCAAGCTGTTTTTGTTTGTGGGAAAAGCTTTTATCGAAAATTTCGTTGAAACTACCACCTCTCCCGAACACCCGAGCAAAGTGGACATCGGTCCGGTCAACACCATGGTTTCACAAAACTTCATTGACGGCCTCAGGCTGCGACTCAGTGCACAGACCACGGCCAACCTGAACAAGCATATTTTTGGAAAAGGGTATCTGGCTTATGGCTTTCGTGACAAACGCTGGAAAGGGTTAGGTGAATTTACTTACTCATTCAATGAAAAAGCCTATCTGCCTCGCGAATATCCGATGAACAACCTTGTACTTTCGTACCAGTCGGATGTGATGTCACCGTCAGACAAATTCATGCCGACAGATAAGGATAACGTCTTCACTTCGTTCAAGTTTACGAAAGTCGATCAGATGATGTATTTCAATCGTCTGAAATTGAAATACCAAAAGGAATGGCAGTTTGGTCTGCGATTTGAAACGGAGTTCAATAAGGAACGCGACGAAGCATGCGGAAAACTTTTCTATCAGAACATGGATGGTACCGGTCGGCCTTCGCAAGATGCCTCCTTGCATCAGCGGTATTTGAATACCACCTCGTTTACCATGGGCTTTCATTTTCAGCCAAAAGCAAAGTATATCAATACAAAGCAACGCAGAATAACAGTCAACCGTGATTCGCCAATCATGTCGTTGTATCATACGACAGGCTTTAAGGGTTTCTTGAGTGGCGACTATACTTATAACTTTACGGAGGGACATTTGTATCAACGCATTTGGGTTCCGACCGCAGGAAAAATAGACGTGCACATCAAGGGCGGTGTACAATGGGATAAAGTGCCTTTCCCCTTGCTCATCATGCCGGCGGCAGACTTGTCATATATTATTGAAGATGAAACGTTCAGTATGATAAACAATATGGAGTTCTTGAACGACCGGTATGCATCACTCATGGCTTCATGGGATTTAAATGGCAAGCTCTTTAATAGGATTCCGCTGATTAAGAAATTGAAATGGCGTGAATACATTGGCGTGAATGCCCTTTGGGGAACGCTTACGGATAAGAACAATCCCTTTAAGAACCCACACGATAGCCGGTTAATGTATTTCCCGGGCCATTTTGATGCAGACGGCACCTATAATTACTCTTCTACCGTTATGGATCCGAAGAAGCCTTACTATGAATTGGTCTTCGGCATACACAATATTTTCAAGGTGATACATGTGCAGATGGTAAGGCGCATGAACTATTTGGATAATCCAAAAGCAAAAGAGTGGGGCTTTCGTTTTATGTTCCGTATGACGTTCTGATAAGATACCAAGATGGAAAATTGGAGAATGGCCCCTCGTGTTTATGCTGGAAAGTTTGTATTTTTGCTGTAAATAGAAGAGAAATGGATGAGACAGCCTTGCAAAAATTAAAATTGCGTTATGAGATAGTAGGCAATTACGAAGGTCTTAACAGGGCATTGGATATTGCATTGCAAGTTGCCAAGACCGACTTGTCGGTGCTTATTACAGGCGAAAACGGAGTTGGGAAGGAAGTCTTTCCGCGCATTATTCATGACAACAGTCTGCGTAAAGGTAAAAAATATTTCGCAGTCAATTGCGGCAGTATCCCCGAAGGAACAATCGATTCAGAACTGTTCGGTCATGAAAAAGGAGCTTTTACGGGAGCTGTCGATTCGCGCGAAGGTTATTTTGGTGCGGCCAATGGCGGAACCCTTTTTCTTGACGAAGTCGGCGAACTTCCCATGCCGACGCAGGCACGCTTGCTTCGCGTGCTCGAAACAGGTGAATACATACGCGTAGGCGCAAGCGAAGTTAGGAAAACAGATGTGAGAATAGTCGCTGCGACCAATGTAAATATCCCAAAGGCCATTAGCGAAGGGCGTTTTCGCGAAGATTTGTACTATCGCTTGAATACCATCCCCATAGCCATTCCCCCATTGCGTGAACGAGGCGAGGACATAGCCCTCTTGTTTCGCAAGTTCTCCCTTATGATGAGCGAAAAATACCACATGCCTCCCATTCGTTTGACAGAGGCAGCCAAGCAATGCCTTATACAATACAGCTGGCCGGGTAACATCAGACAACTTAAGAACATCACTGAAAACATGTCGGTGACTTCGGAAGAACGCGAGATTACCCTTGACATCCTGGAACGCTATATTCCACATGATAGCGAGACAACGCAATTGGTGTCTATGAAGCCGTCGGAATCTGTACACAGCTATGAGAATGAAAGAGATATTCTGTATAAGATTCTCTTTGATTTGCGTCGCGATGTCACCGAATTGAAAAGTATAGTAAACAGCCGGCATGCGGCGGAGAAGCAGGACGAGATGCCGCTTGTGTCGTCATTGCCACAGAAAATAGTAGAGAATAGAGATATTCATCCATCCGATGAATATGTGGAAGATGCCGGTGAAGTTGTCTCCATGGACGATGTGGAGCGTGATGCCATCCGCAAGGCCTTGTCAAGACACAGAGGAATGCGCAAGGAGGCGGCACAGGAACTTGGCATTTCAGAACGTACCTTATATCGAAAAATAAAAGAATATGGACTTGACTAAATCGAGGTGGTGGTTAATGCAGCTATGTGTGACAGTTGCCGCATTGTGGGTAATGTCAGGCTGTTCAGTGTCCTATAAGTTTAACGGAGCGTCAATTGATTATAATACAGTCAAGACGATTCAGTTTGGGGACTTTCCGCTACGTTCTGCGTACGTCTGGGCTCCCATGCATGCAATGTTCAATAATGAATTGCAGGATATCTATTCCCGTCAGACCAAACTGCGGCAAGTGCGACGCAATGGCGATTTGCAACTTTCGGGCGAGATTGTAGAATACAGCCAATACAATAAAGGTGTTTCAGCTAATGGAACCTCTTCGCAAGTGCAACTTAAATTGACGGTCAATGTGCGTTTCACAAACAACAAAAAGCATTCTGATGACTTTGAGCGCAAGTTCACGGCAACGACAGAGTATGATTCGTCGCGCCAATTGACAGCCGTGCAGGAAGAGTTGGTGACCCAAATGATAAAAGACATAACGGAGCAGATCTTCAACGCAACCGTAGCAAACTGGTAGCCCTATGTTGATAGAGATAAACGAATCAGATGGAGATAAAGACAATAGACCTTATACGCAACAGCGAACTGCTTAATCAAGTGACCATAGACTATTTGCGCAAGCTGATAGTGCGTTATCCTTATTATCAGACTTTGCGCTTGCTATTGCTTGAAAACTTATATAAAGTTCATGATACGCAATTCAATGAAGAGCTGCGCCATTCAGCTCCACTATTGGCAGACCGTAGCGTGCTGTTTCAACTTGTAGAGGGTGAGCATTACGAAATTGAGCAGCAAGTAGCCGAAAATCCGGAAGGAGCGGCATCTGGTGATAGGACTCTTTCGTTGATAGACGAGTACTTGTGCGATGTTCCGCATGAAAAGGTTGTGCGTAAAACCACATCTGTGGATGCTGCGCAGGATTATGCTGCCTATCTCATACAATTAGACGAGGAAGAGGAAAATGCGCTTTATCCGGCAGCGGCAAGGGCAAGTGATGAGGAAAGTGCTCCAGCGCGAAAACACCGTATAGTTTTGACTGAAAAGGCAGACAGTGAAATGCAATTGCCAAGCGAAGAGGAACCGCAAAAAGAGGATTTCTTTACAGAAACATTGGCACAAATATATATCCGGCAGCATAAATATGAGCAGGCCTTGGAAATTATAAGGGCGTTAAGCTTGAATAATCCAAAAAAAAATAGTTACTTTGCAGACCAAATAAGATTTTTGGAAAAGCTGATACTGATAAATAAAAATAAAGTATAGATAATGTATAACGTATTTATTGTTCTAATTGTAATTGCTTCCATTTTGATGACGCTTATTGTGCTGATTCAAGAATCTAAGGGAGGCGGTCTTGCTTCTGGTTTCTCTTCTTCAAACCAAATAATGGGTGTAAGAAAGACAACGGACGTTGTTGAAAAATCAACATGGGGGCTGGCAATTGCCTTGGTGGTTCTGAGCGTGGCATGTGCCTATACAGCTCCATCGAAATCGGGTGCTTCGTCTGTATTGACCAAGCCAAATGCAACGGCATTGCCCACCGTTCCCGCAGCCAATCAGCAGCCAGCATCGGCAGCTCCGGTGCAAAATGGAACTGCAGGCCAGGGAACTCCCGCGGCAGGTCAGTCGCAAGCACCGATTGGCAATCGTTAATATCGGAAAGCTCTTACCAGAGATTTTATAACAGAGGTTGCCGAACGTACAAGTGTGAGGTAACCTCTGTTTACTTATGTGTAATCGGTTAGTTTGGTAGTGAATGAATATTGCGGTTATCGGTACGGGATATGTTGGCTTGGTTTCCGGAGCGTGTTTTGCTCAAATGGGAAATGATGTCACGTGTGTTGATGTGGATGCTGAAAAAATTAGAAATCTGCAGCAGGGCATCATTCCTATATATGAAAGGGAACTGGATACATTGGTACAGAATAATTATCAGGCAGGACGCCTTCATTTTACGACGCGTCTTACAGATTGCCTTGATAGTGTAGATTTGGTTTTTACCGCAGTAGGAACACCGCCTGACGAAGACGGGAGCGCAGATCTCAGTTATGTGTTGGCTGTGGCACGCGAGGTTGGGCAAAATATGAGCCATTATGTGGTACTTGTAACCAAAAGTACCGTTCCTGTCGGTACAGCGGAGAAAGTTCGCAGTGTCATTCTCGAAGAGCTCCAAAAACGAGGGGAGAATATACCCTTTGATGTTGCAAGCAATCCCGAATTCCTTAAAGAAGGAACGGCCGTAAAGGATTTTATGAGTCCCGATCGTGTAGTTGTCGGTGTTGACAGTGAACGTTCAAAGGAACTTCTGACTCGTCTTTATCATCCTTTTTTGTTAAACAACTTCCGAGTTATATTTACCGATGTTCGTTCTGCTGAAATGATCAAGTATGCAGCCAATAGCATGCTTGCCACTCGCATTAGTTTCATGAACGAAATTGCAAACCTATGTGAGCTTGTCGGCGCAGACGTTAATATGGTTCGCAAGGGTGTTGGCGCGGATTTACGCATAGGCTCAAAATTTCTTTATCCCGGTTGCGGCTACGGCGGCTCTTGTTTTCCTAAGGATGTGAAGGCTCTTATACATACTGCCGAGGAGCATGGTTATGAGATGCGCGTGCTTAAAGCTGTTGAGGAGGTCAACCAACATCAGAAAACAGTGCTTTATGAAAAGACGGCCGACTATTTTCATCATCAACTTGCGGATAAGACGATTGCGCTTTGGGGGCTGTCTTTCAAAGCCGAGACCGATGATATGCGCGAAGCCACTTCTTTGGTCGTGATGCGTCTGCTTCTTGACAGTGGCTGTAAAGTTCGTGTTTTTGATCCTCAGGCCATGGATGAATGTCGCCGCCGGATGGGCGAGAAGCTCTATTATGCCAAGGATATTTATGATGCTTCCAATGGAGCTGATGCCATTCTTGTTTTAACCGAATGGACGCAGTTCAGAATGCCTGATTGGGGAAAAATAGCTGCTGAGATGAAGCATCTTCTTGTAGTTGATGGTCGCAATCTGTATATACCAGAGGTTGTTGAACGCTATGGATTCAAATACCTTTCTATTGGAAGAAAATAGGTGGGTTCTTTTATGAACCTTTTGCCGGTGTTATGCTGGTGTGTTTGTTAAGTCTTATTTTTATGTGCCATATGAAAAGAATTTTCTTGTTTTTATTGATGCCTTTTGTTTGTTCCACTCTTTTTGCCCGGCAGCAGAAAACAGTTGAACACAGTTATCCAATCCAGCCGGTTCCTTTTACCTCGGTCAAAGTCAGCGATGCTTTTTGGACACCGCGTTTAGAGGCAAGCCGCAATGTTACCATTCCCATTGCTTTCCATCAAAGTGAGATAACCGGACGCATCGAACATTTCCGTCTTGCTGCTCATCCCAATGATACTATTAAGCCGAAAGGCCTTTATTTTGATGACAGCGATGTTTTCAAGATAATCGAGGGAGCTGCTTACTCTTTGCAAACTTTCCCCGACAAAAAGCTTGAGAATAAGGTTGATAGTATTATTGATTTGATAGCGGCCGCTCAGGAGTCTGATGGCTATTTGTATACTTTCCGTACGATGAATCCAAAGTTTCATGGCAATGAGACGGTTGGGCCGCATCGCTGGCTGAATGTCGAACGCGGTTCGCACGAATTATACAATCAAGGCCATTTGATTGAAGGTGCAGTGGCTTATTATATGGCTACGGGCAAGCGCAAGCTTCTGGATGTAGCTATCAAGTCGGCTGATTGTATCTGTAAAGCCATTGGCCCCGATGACGGGCAACTCAAGATTGTTCCCGGACACGAAGAAATTGAGTTGGCTCTTTGCAAGCTTTATTTGGTGACAGGTACAGAACGCTATTTGGATGAGGCGCGCTTCTTTTTGGATATGCGCGGACGCACAGAAAAAAAGTGGGAGTATACTCAGAGTCACAAGCCGATAACAGAGCAAACCGAAGCAGTCGGTCACGCTGTGCGTGCTGCTTATCTTTATTGTGGCATAGCCGATGTGGCGGCTCTTACCGGCAACAATGACTACGTGAAAATAATAGATACAATCTGGCAGGACATTATCCAGCACCGTCTTTATCTGATTGGCGGCATTGGTTCTCGCCGAGGGAGCGAAGCTTTTGGAAATGCCTACGAATTGCCTAATGAAACGGCTTATAACGAAACCTGTGCAGCCATTGCCTTGACCTTTTTGAATCAGCGTCTGTTTCTTTTGCATGGTGACAGCAAGTATATTGATGTCCTTGAACGCACGCTTTACAATGGCTTGCTTTCCGGTGTCTCTATGGAGGGTAATACGTTCTTCTATCCCAATCCATTGAGTTCTCATGGAGGTTACAAACGCAGCCATTGGTTTGGTTGTGCTTGTTGCCCCTCCAATATTTGTCGTTTTATTCCTTCATTGCCCGGCTATGTCTATGCTGTGAAAGGACGAAAGATCTATGTCAATTTGTTCCTGTCCAATTCTGCATTGCTTCAGGTGGAGGGAAAAACTGTTGCTTTGTCGCAGTCGACCACTTACCCGTGGAACGGAGGTATCAAACTGACTGTAAATAAAAACTCGGCCGGCAATTTTGCAATGGCCATCCGTATTCCCGGTTGGTTGCTCAACCGTCCTGTTCCCGGAGACCTTTATTCCTATGCCGACGGCCTTCAGCCCAAATACGTTGTAAAGGTCAATGGAAAGTCTGTCGACGGGCAAATGGAGCAGGGCTATTTTATAATTGAGCGTAAATGGAAAAAGAATGATGTTGTAGAAATAGCTTTCGATATGCCGACTCGTGTTGTCAAAGCCAATGAGAAAGTAAAAGACGACCGCGACATGGTTGCCATTGAGCGCGGTCCAATCGTATATTGTGCAGAAGAGGCCGACAATCCCTCCGGTGTATTTACAATGCTGCTCCCCACACGTCCTGAATTGTCGCTTGAGAAAGGTCCTGCGGCTTTGAAGGGTGTCGAAGGTATCAGCGTCAAGGCGCAACGCCTGTCGTACAACAGTGACGGCCTCATTGAGACTTCGCCCGAGGTGTTGCATCTGATTCCCTATTATGCGTGGAATCATCGCGGAGCCGGACAAATGAAAGTGTGGCTGCCTCAGGGAATACGTGAGGTTGAGCCTAAGAAACCTTGAGATTTTATTTTTTCATTGGAGCATCTTGCTCCGAATTCAACGCCTCTTGTTTTTGATTTGCTGCCTGTGAAAATCAATTTGCAGCATATGAGAAAACAGGAGGCGGGGAGTCTTGAAATACTTGTTTTGAGAAGAAAAAGAGAATAATGCTACCTGTTTTGTTTGCACCCTTGCAAGGATTGACGGATCATGTATTCAGAACGGCCTATGAGGCTGTCTTTTCCGGTATATATGAGTATTATACGCCTTTTATCCGCTGGGAACACGGCACTCTCCGCAATAAGGATGCGAAGGAGCTGGCTGCCTTGTCTGGAGAGCCTAAAACCGTTGTTCAGCTATTGCCGGCAAATCGCGACCAGGCGGTGTGTCTTGCCAATGAAGTCCGTGCCAAAGGGTATAAAAGGGCTGATATTAATATGGGCTGTCCTTTTCCGAAGATTGTGCATACCGGAGCCGGAGCCGGCTTATTGGAAAATCCGCAGCGGGTCAAAGAGGTCTTGAGCGTTGTCAACGAATTTCCTGACATAGAGTTCTCGTTGAAGTTGCGGAGCGGGCTTAAATGCAGTGACGAACTGTGGCAATTGACCGATATTATCAATGGTATTTGTCTTCATCATGTAACATTGCATCCGCGCACTGCTCTTGCGGGCTATGATGGGAAGCCCGATCTTGAAGTTTTCGGGCAATTTGCAAATCGATGCGTCCACAGGGTTGTTTATAATGGTGATATCAGATCCTTAGCCGACGTAATTCAGCTTGAAAAGGATTTTCCGCGTGTTTGGGCTGTTATGGCCGGCCGCGGGTTGGTCGGCCGTCCCGACATGCTGGCTGTCTATGATTCCGATAGTGAGAGGTGCAGGGCATTGTGCGGTTCTTTTTATAACCGGCTTTATGATTCCTATGTGCGGCTATTGTGTGGCGAGTCGCAAGTATTGATGAAAATGCAGGCTTTCTGGCAATTCTTTTTGCCTGATGCCGATCGGAAACTCAAGAAGAAGATTCAGAAAACGAAGAGTTTGTATACACTGGAAGAGTGTGCCCGTAGGATTATAGCCGAATATGCATTTACTTGAAGAGAAAAGGCCATGTCAGAATCCTTCTGATGGATGAGTCTGACGCAAAAAGCGCATGTTCGACTCGGCAGCACGTATGTAGTTGCTGACGAAAGGTTGCCGATGGAACGACGGTGAAGTCTTTTCTATTATTTGCTTGATTTGTGATGTCAGGATGGGGTATGGATACTGGCTGCAGAGCATCATGAAATAAGTAGTACCCAGAATATTGTTGTTATTATTGATGATGAACGCAGTTTCAAGATTCTCGATTTTGTTGTAAAGCTTGTCGGCCTTTCCTGCAAGTTGCTTATGGACTTTTGAGGGGGATGCGCCCGAAAGTATGAGCCGTGCTTCGCGATTTGATAGTTCGATAATTTGGTTTTCTATCTGGCTTTTTTGTTCAAGGAAGCGATAAAGCCGGTTGTTGAGCGAGCCACCGGTGACTTTTTGCTCGACATTGTTGATTTTGATGTTTAAATTGGCATTTTCTATAACGATCGGCATAACACTCTCGTCGTCCATACACAGCTCTCCCATGCAAATGGAGTCGATCATGCCCATAAAGTTGAACTTGCCGTGGATGACTTCACATGAATCAAGGTCACGCAGATGGTCGTTGCTGGTAAGTACTTTTAAATACAACATGCGTCCGTCCAAAGCGGATACGGTGGAATCTCCGCTGATGTTGTACTGCTCGGAACATGAGGCAAGCAGTACTGATAACGAAACAAAGAGATAGTATTTCAGTCTATACATTGTGCAGCAGCATGATTTGAACTAAAAACAGGGCAAATATAAAAACAATTGGCTCAACTTGTTCATGTGCTTAACGCTATATATGGATTTTACACGTAATTTGAAAAGACGACGTTAACGGACTGTTTCGTTGGGTCGGTAACGATGTTCATTTTGTTAATAAGCGTTTTGGCAGTTCGTCAGGTTCATTTGTTCTCTTTCTTGAGCTCGGCGGGTATGCGAAAGGCTGTATAAAGTTCAAGCAGAGCTCCGATGCTCAAACTTACCATCCATTCGTTGTGCGTGGTGTAGGGAATGCGGTACAGGCTGCCAAACATCAGGGCACCTGTAATGAGCAAAAAAATGGATCCAAGTACCTGCTGTGAACGCAAGCGTTTCAACACGAGGCTCTTTCCTTCATAGGAAGCCATAAATTGCATGGATGCGAATGCTATGGCACCTATGCCGTAGAGGTAAGGCGCGAAGCTCAGCTTTGGAAGCCAAAGCATTGTTCCAAGCAAGAGGAGAATGCCTCCGGCTTGGTAGATGAAATTGTGCAAAGGCGTAAGTTGTTTCATTGCTTGCTGAATACGTAAATGTCTTCGTTAGGCTTTTTCATGAAATAGCGTTCTCTTGCGATTTTTTCCATCGCATTGGGGTCCGTGTCAAGCTGCTTCAGCATCCGCGTATCTTTTTCGTATTGCGACCTGTACGAGCCAATTTCTTCTTCCAGCTGTTTGATTTCTTCTTTTTGCTTATAGAGATTGTAATAGCTGTTAGGATCCAGGAATCCTACAATCAAGGAAAAAAGAATAATGGCAACCAAATATCTGTGGCGGCATATAAAGTCCCAGCAATTGCGCAGTTTTGACATTTTCAGATGCTTATAATCAGTAATGCACGGCAAAGTTAATGAATCCTTGCAAGTTGACGAAAAAAACGTTCTTCTTTTATTTGATTTAGCATGGTTCCCGATGTCAGATTCAGCTATTTTTCGTAAGTTTGCGGTAGTCGAAAAAAGACCCATTATCATCCCAATGGAGAATTTTATTGTTTCTGCCCGAAAATACAGGCCTGCCACGTTTGAAGATGTGGTGGGTCAGCAGTCATTGGCCAATACGCTGAAGCGGGCCATCATCAACCATAAATTGGCCGGTGCCTATCTTTTCTGCGGTCCGCGTGGAGTAGGCAAGACAACGTGTGCCCGCATTTTTGCAAAAGCCATCAATTGTCTGCATCCCCATGCCGATGGCGAGGCTTGCAACGAATGCGAGAGCTGCATATCGTTCAATGAGCAGCGCAGTATGAATATACAGGAGCTCAATGCCGCAGCAAACAATTCGGTTGACGATATCCGACAGATTATTGAACAAGTGCGTATACCGCCGCAAATAGGCAATTATAAGGTAATCATACTTGACGAGGTGCATATGCTCTCGCAAAGTGCATCCAACGCTTTGCTGAAGACATTAGAAGAACCGCCATCCTATGTGATATTTATTCTGGCAACGACCGAAAAGCAGAAAATTCTGCCGACAATCTTGAGCCGCTGTCAGATCTTTGATTTCAACCGAATGGAAATCAATGATATTGTAGGGCAACTGATGAAAGTGGCGACCAGTGAGCATATCGGCTTTGAAGAGCAGGCACTGAATGTCATTGCGCAAAAAGCCGATGGCGGTATGCGTGATGCCCTTTCGATATTTGACCAGGTAACAAATTTCTCGGGAGGCAACATTACCTATGACAGCGTTTTGAAATGCTTGAATGTCTTGGACTATGATTACTATTTCAAGATGACAGACGCTTTTATCGGACATAGGGTGAGCGAAGCGCTTCTACTTTTCAACGATATAGTAAACAAAGGTTTTGACGGTGGTGTTTTCGTAGGAGGGTTAGCCCGTCATATGCGCGACTTGTTGGTGAGTCGCGATGCCGAAACGACCCGTTTGCTTGACGTGGCGGAAAGTGTGAAGCAGCGCTATGCAGCTCAGGCGCAGCAATGTCCTCTGAAGTTTTTGTACAAGGCTATTCGCAAGTGCGACAAGTGTTCCAATGAATACAAACTATCGTATAATAAGCGGCTGTCTGTAGAAATCACATTGATAGAGCTGGCACAAAGCTCCGATGACGATGACGGCGCGGGGCTTGTCCCTGAGCGTCAAATAAAACCAGTATTCAAGGAAACTGTAAACCGGTCGGAATTGCCGGCTAAGCCTGTAGCACCTGCTTCCGTGACCGTGACGACTAAAGCCGAACCAACTCAAGTCGAAGAGAAACCCTTGCCCAAAGAATCAGAAAAGGAGCAGGAAGTTCCGCACCTGCAAAGACGGCATATACCAACCATACGGCTGGCCGGGAAACAGGAGGAGGTGAAACCTCGGCCAGTCTTGGAAGAAGCACCTGTGGAGTATGTTGCCGGAAAACCATTTGACCAAACTGAACTGAACTATTATTGGAATCAGTTTGCCACGGAACTACCGCCGCAAGAGTCGGCAGTAAGTGGTCGTATGAGGCAGATGGATGTGAAACTGTTGGAAAATGCACAAGTGGAAGTACATGTGAATAATGCGGAAGTGATGAGCTTCATGTCGCGCTATATTCCACGTATTGAAGAGTATCTGAAGAACAAATTGAACAATCACGATGTGAAGATTGTCCAAAAAGTCCTTGTCTCAAAAGAGGAGTCGTTGCGTTACAACCCACAGGAATTGTTGAATAAATTGATGGCCGAAAACACAGGATTGGCCAAAATGAAAGACCGTCTGGGTCTGGAGCTTGACTAATTGTTTACAGGTTTTGTCGGTCGAAGCGGAAACGAGCCAATTCCTCGTATTTCGTCCCGGGACGGCCATAATTGGCAAAGGGATAGATGCTGATGCCGCCGCGAGGCGTGAAAAACCCGGTTACTTCAATATATTTCGGATCCATTAAGCGAACAAGGTCTTTCATGATGATGTTAATGCAATCTTCATGAAAGTCACCATGATTACGAAAGCTGAAAAGATATAGTTTCAGGCTTTTGCTTTCAACCATTTTATGATCGGGAATATAGCAAATCCTTATTTCGGCAAAATCGGGCTGTCCCGTGATGGGGCAAAGAGATGTGAATTCCGGGCAATTGAAACGCACCCAATAGTCGTTGCCCGGATGTTTGTTTTCGAAAGTTTCAAGCACTTCCGGGGCGTAATCGGATTTATAGGAAGTCTGGCGGCCCAAGACTTTCAGTCCTTCATTTTCTCGGTTACTCATAAATAAGATCTTTAAAGTCGCGTCCTTCTGCTTTTTGCTTTAAATAGAATTCCAGTCCTTCACGTCGCAGACGGCACGAGGGGCAATGTCCGCATCCGTCACCGGGTATGCCGTTGTAACAGGTAACCGTGTTGTTCCTTATATTATCAAGTTCGCCCAACTGGTCAGCAAGAGCCCATGTTTCGCACTTGTCAATCCACATAAGGGGAGTATGAATAACAAATTGTTCGTCCATTGCAAGATTAAGGGTGACGTTCAGACTTTTGATAAAGGCATCTCGACAATCGGGATAACCGCTGAAATCGGTTTGTGAAACACCTGTTACCAGATGGTTTATGCCGCGTTCGCGGGCATATACGGCTGCAATGCTGATGAAAAACAAGTTTCTTCCGGGGACAAAGGTGTTGGGATAAGAATCTGCCGGTTTTTCCTGGTCCATTTCGATGCTGGGATTGGTCAGTGAGTTTTGTCCCAATTGGGAAACAAAGGAAATGTCCATCGTGTCAAAACGGACACCGGCATTCTTGGCGAGTTTTTCAGCGTATTGCACTTCAATGACATGCTTTTGCCCGTAGATGAATGTTAGGGCATAGACTTCTTTAAAGTGGCGCTTTGCCCAAAAAAGACAGGTGGTTGAATCTTGTCCTCCGCTAAACACTACCAATGCTTTTTCGCGGTTTACTTCTTGCATGATGCTCTTCTATTTAGTTTTCAAGGGTGCAAACTTAAGAAATATATTTGATATGGCAAAAATGCCGCCTTGGCCTCTTTTCTCGTGGCTTCAAAGTTTTGTTCTGGCTATGATGTATTTGCAGAAAAAGTAGTACTTTTGCATCTAAAACCAAGAATATGTTTGAGAATCTTAGCGAGAAATTAGAGCGTTCTTTTAAGACCCTGAAAGGTGAAGGTAAGATAACCGAGATAAACGTTGCGGAAACACTGAAGGAAATACGTCGTGCGTTGCTGGATGCCGATGTCAATTATAAAGTGGCAAAGACCTTTACCGATGAGGTGAAGGAAAAGGCAATGGGCCAGAACGTTCTTACTGCTGTCAAGCCCGGTCAATTGTTGGTTAAGATTGTACACGATGAATTGGCCAAGATGATGGGAAGTACAGCTTCCGATTTGATACTTGAGAATCGTCCGGCCGTGATTTTGATGTCGGGTTTGCAAGGTTCCGGTAAGACAACTTTTTCCGGAAAATTGGCTTTGTGGCAGAAAACTAAGAAAAACCGCAAGCCGCTGCTTGTTGCTTGCGATGTATACCGCCCAGCGGCTATTGAGCAATTGAAGGTGGTAGGCGAGACGGTCGGAGTTCCAGTCTATAGTGAGCCGGGCAATATGAATCCGGTGGAGATAGCTCGCAATGCAATTAGGGAAGCAAAACAAAAAGAGTATAATTTGGTGATCATCGATACGGCGGGTCGTTTGGCCGTAGACGAAGAGATGATGAACGAAATCTCTAATTTGAAAGAGGCTTTGAATCCAGATGAGACGTTGTTCGTTGTTGACTCAATGACAGGTCAAGACGCTGTGAATACAGCCAAGGAATTTAATAGCAGGTTGGATTTTAGCGGTATCGTTTTAACCAAATTAGACGGAGATACAAGAGGAGGTGCGGCGCTTTCCATTCGTGCCGTTGTAAACAAGCCTATCAAGTTTGTAGGAACGGGCGAAAAGATGGATGCGCTTGATGTTTTCCACCCTGAGCGTATGGCCGACCGTATTCTTGGTATGGGTGATATTGTTTCGTTGGTAGAGAGAGCACAAGAGCAATATGACGAAGAGGAAGCCCGGCGACTCCAGAAAAAGATAGCGAAAAACAAATTCGACTTTAATGATTTTCTCAAGCAAATTGAGCAAATCAAAAAGATGGGTAATATCAAAGAGCTGGCTTCAATGATACCCGGAGTAGGAAAAGCCATCAAGGATATAGAAATCGGTGATGATGCTTTTAAAGGAATAGAGGCCATCATATATTCAATGACACCTTATGAAAGAGCAAATCCGGCATGCATCAATCAAAGCCGCCGTGCTCGCATCGCAGCCGGGTCGGGCTCAAAAATACAAGATGTAAACCGCTTGTTGAAACAGTTTGACCAAACCCGAAAGATGATGAAAATGGTAACTGACAATAAGTTTAGTAATATGATGCGTGGCATGAAAGGAAAGACACCCAATCTGCCAAACCTTTCAAAAGAGTGATTTGCCGGTAACACGACAACAGTGAAATAGATTAACTGAGGAATAGATCATAGCCCATAAAAACAAAATAATAATGACTTTAATAGACGGAAAAGCTACAGCAGCAGCCATCAAGACAGAAATAGCAGAGCGCGTAAGAGAACTTGTCGAAGCAGGTAAAAAGCGCCCACATTTGGCCGCTATATTGGTAGGACATGATGGCGGAAGTGAAACCTATGTAGCCAATAAGGTAAAGGCCTGTGAGGTATGTGGGTTCAAATCGTCATTGTTCCGTTATGAAGATACGATAAGTGAAGAAGAACTTTTAGCCAAAGTGCACGAATTAAACGAAGATGACGATGTGGACGGCTTTATTGTTCAGCTTCCTTTGCCGAAGCATATCAGTGAGCAAAAAGTAATTGAGGCTATTGACTATCGTAAAGATGTTGATGGTTTTCATCCTGTTAATGTCGGGCGCATGGCTATTGGTTTGCCTTGCTTCATATCAGCAACACCTAAGGGCATATTGGAATTGCTTAAACGCTATAAAGTAGAGACTAGTGGCAAGAAGTGTGTTGTTTTGGGGCGTAGCAATATAGTTGGTAAACCCATGGCTCAGTTGATGCTTCAGAAGCAGTATGGCGATGCGACGGTTACAGTGTGTCATAGCCATTCGTCTGATTTAAAAGAAGAGTGCCGTCAGGCTGATATTATAATCGCAGCGATTGGTCATCCCAATTTTGTAACTGCTGATATGGTGAAAGACGGTGCGTGCATTATCGATGTTGGAACTACGCGCGTGCCTGATCCGTCAAAAAAAAGCGGTTTTCGATTGAATGGAGATGTGAAGTTTGACGAAGTTGCGCCTAAATGCTCTTTTATTACGCCTGTTCCAGGTGGAGTGGGGCCTATGACCATTTGCATGCTGATGCAAAATACTCTGTTGGCAGGGGAAAAAGCTATTTATCAGTAGCAAACGTTAGACAAGTGGCCTAATTAGATGAGCCGCGATTCTTACAAAAAATATTTTGGCAGTTATCAACTGTAAAAGAGGGGGATTCGAAAGTTGAACCTTAATGTCTTACAATTATCTAAGGGCTTCTCTGGTGGAAACAGAGAAACCCTTAGATAATAATGGTGGCGTAAGAACTCTCATTGTCATATTCGGCGTTTTTGACGAATAAAAAATGTGTTTTGACGATATCGCTGAAAATATAAATTCGGAACTTTGCAACCAATTTAGAGTCCTATAATGACGAGCCTGTAAAGTCGTTATAAAGGAATGGTGCTGAACATAATTAAATAATACGAGGGAGAAGTCTTAATCTATCATAATGCAACGATTAATTGAACTCTTTGAGATTTGTGAGGCACTAATTTTACGGTAACTTTGCAGTGAAGTTACTTCGATTTATGTATTTTGGGACAATTCATAGCTAAAGAGAAATATGATAATTAAAGAGTACAACAAGATGAAGGGAACAGTAAAAAGACTATTACCTGTGTTTATGTTGGCAGTGAGCGCGACCGTAGTTTCTTCTTGTGGAAACAAAGGGGGAGGGCTGCCTCAGTCTAATGAGTATCCTGTGATGACAATCCAAGCAGGAAGTGCAGAAATGAGCAGCTCGTATCCGGCGACAATACGTGGAAAGCAGGATATTGAGATTAGACCAAAAATATCGGGTTTTATAACCAAGCTTTGTGTAGATGAGGGCTCTGTGGTTCATCGCGGCCAAGTGCTGTTTACGATTGACAATGTACAGTATCGTGCGGCATTGAATCAAGCAAAAGCGTCTTTGAATTCTGCAAAATCGGCTTTGGCTACGGCAGAATTGACATACAACAATAAGGTGGAGCTGCATAAGCAGAATATCATTGGAGACTATGATTTGCAGACAGCTCAAAACAACTTCGCAACGGCTAAGGCTGCAGTGGCACAAGCCGAAGCAGCAGTCGTTTCAGCTCGCGATAATTTGTCGTATTGCAACGTTACAAGTCCGAGTAACGGAGTTGTAGGTAGTATTCCTTATCGTGTGGGTAGCTTGGTTAATTCATCAATGGCAACACCATTGACAGTGGTTTCCAACATTGAAGAGATGTATGTTTATTTTTCCATGAACGAGAAACAGATTATGGAATTATCACGCGAGATGGAAGGGAAAAAACTTACAGAGGCTTTTCCTGAAGTTCAATTGCAGTTGGCAGATGGTTCCATTTATGCTTATCCCGGACATGTTTCCACGATTAGCGGTGTAATTGATGAAAAGACCGGTTCAGTGAGTGTCCGTGCCGATTTTACTAATCCCGATCACTTGCTTCGTTCTGGCGGACAAGGTGCGATAGTCATTAAGCATAAAGCAGATGGCGCCATTATTATACCGCAAAGTGCTACTTCGGAAGTGCAAGACAAAGTCTTTGTTTATGTAGTAGGTAAGGACAATAAGGTGAAATATACTTCAATAGAAGTAGAACCACAGAATGACGGGCAGAATTATATTGTTACCAAGGGGCTTGGTGTTGGTGACCGTTTAGTAACGAAGGGCATAACCAAACTGACCGATGGCGCGGAAATCAAACCTATCACAGAAGCTCAGTATGAAAAGAACATTGCCGATGCTCAAAAGTTGGGCTCGATACAAGGCAATTATAAAGAGATGAAGAAGGCTTACAGCAAGTAATTCTTCCATATTAAAGTAAAGACTTTCTGTCTATGTGGGCTGGTGAGTCTTGAGTATAATTTAAATAGATGAATATATGACATTTACGAACTTTATAAAGCGCCCGGTACTCTCAACGGTCATATCTATCTTAATTGTGATTTTGGGTTTTATCGGTTTGGTTACATTGCCAATTGAGCAGTATCCGAATATTGCGCCACCAACGATATCAGTGCGTACGACCTATACGGGTGCAGATGCTCGCACTGTAGAGAATTCTGTGTTGGCTCCTTTGGAGGAAAGCATAAACGGAGTGGAAGGTATGACATACATGACTTCTTCTGCCGATAATTCAGGCTCTGCGAGTATAACAGTATTCTTTAAGCAAGATATAAATCCTGATATGGCTGCGGTGAACGTACAGAACCGCGTGCAGCAGGCACAGTCGTTGCTCCCGGCCGAAGTGACGCGTGTAGGTGTTACAGTAACCAAACGTCAATCGTCACAAGTGATAATGTTCTCATTGACATCAAGTGACGGACGTTACGATGACGAATTTCTGACAAACTACGCAAAGATTAATGTGATTCCTGCTTTGCAGCGTGTTCAGGGTGTAGGTGATGTGAATAGTCCAGGTATGAAGACTTATTCGATGCGAATATGGCTCAAACCGGAAGTGATGAAACAATATGGCTTGATGCCTTCTGACATTTCGGCAGCTCTTGGCGAACAGAATATAGAGGCCGCTCCAGGTTCTTTTGGAGAACAAAGCAAAGATGTTGCCTACCAATACACAATGCGCTATAAGGGCCGCTTGAAGACAGCGGAGGAGTTTGGTAATATTATTCTAACCAGCACAACCACAGGCCAGACTTTGAAACTGAAAGATGTTGCGCAGATTGAATTGGGAGGATTGGAATATTCAGTGTCCATGCGGAATAACAACCAACCTTCTGTCATGGCAATGGTTCAGCAGATTGCAGGTTCAAATGCCAATGAGATTGCAAAAGGGTGCAAGGCTGTTATTGAAGAACAGGCCAAGAACTTTCCTCCCGGTGTAGAATGCAAAATTGAATATGATGTTACAGACTTTTTGTATGCAAGTATTGAAGAAGTTGTCAAGACTTTGATAATTACATTGATTCTTGTATTCTTTGTAGTATATGTCTTTTTGCAGGATATGCGGTCGACAATGATTCCGTTGATAGCAGTTCCAGTTTCATTGTTGGGTACTTTCTTCTTCTTGAAGGTGTTTGGTTTTTCCATAAACTTGCTAACATTGTCAGCCTTGCTTTTGGCAATCGCCATTGTGGTCGACGATGCCATAGTTGTAGTGGAAGCTGTACATGCCAAGCTTGATCAAGGGTATAAGAGTGCGCTTACTGCCTCTATCGATGCCATGAACGAGATATCGGGTGCCATTATCTCTATAACATTGGTGATGGCTTCTGTGTTTATTCCTGTATCTTTCATTGGAGGAACATCAGGAACATTCTATAAGGAGTTCGGTGTAACAATGGCTGTATCAATATTTATTTCAGCCCTGAATGCACTTACCCTCTCGCCTGCGCTATGTGCCATATTCTTGAAACCGCGGAATGAGGACGGTACTGAGCGTAAAATGAGCCGAGTTGACCGCTTCCATGCAGCATTTAATGTAGCGTTCGAGAAAACTGTTGTAAAATATAAGAACAGTGTTGAAAAGTGTATCAAACGTCCTGTTCTTATTGCTCTTTCGGTTGTTGTAGGTATTGTGGTTCTGGTCGTAACGATGGCAACAACAAAGACCGGATTGGTTCCTGACGAAGATACCGGAACGTTGTTCTGCACTATTTCAATGCCACCGGCAACCAGCCAAGCCCGTACTCAGCAAGTTATTGACCAGGTGGATTCCATGTTAGCTGCCAATCCGGCTATCATGACTCGTGAACAGTTGGTTGGTTACAACTTTTTGGCAGGTCAGGGCTCTGACCAGGCAACGTTCATTATCAAATTGAAGCCGTTTAGTGAACGTAATATGGGACAAAGTGCAAAAGCTGTTTTGGGAATGATTTATTTACAGACTTCCAAAATAAAAGATGCACAGATATTAGCGTTTGCTCCTCCTATGATTTCTGGTTTCTCGGCAACCAATGCCTTGACACTTTCTATGCAGGATAAGACAGGTGGAGATTTGAACAAATTCTTCAAAGTGACCAAGGATTTCTTGGCAGAGTTGAATAAGCGTCCTGAAATACAGACTGCCATGACGTCTTACAATCCCAATTATCCGCAATATATGATTGATGTCGATGTGGCAAAATGTAAGCAGGCCGGCATCGCTCCTTCGACTGTGCTTACTACTTTGCAAGGTTATTATGGTGGGTTGTATGCATCAAACTTCAATTCATATGGCAAGTTATATCGTGTCATGATACAGGGAGATGTGGCAAGTCGTATGCGTCCTGAAGGCTTGAACAATATATATGTACGCACGTCGTCAGGCATGGCTCCGGTTAATGAGTTCTGTACATTGCACCGTGTATACGGCCCTTCCAATATCAATCGCTTTAACTTGTTTACAAGTATCAGTTTGAACGTTACGCCTAATACCGGTTATGCTTCGGGTGATGCCATTAAGGCTATTGCAGAAGTGGCGAAAACATCTCTGCCGGCCGGATATGGTTATGAGTATTCGGGGCTTACTCGTGAGGAACAACAGGCAAGTAATACGACGGCTTTGATTTTTATCCTTTGTATTGTCTTTGTATATCTGATTTTAAGTGCGCAGTACGAAAGCTATCTGTTGCCTTTCTCAGTTATTCTTTCTATACCTTTCGGATTGGCCGGAGCATTCTTGTTTACTCAGCTTTTCGGACACAGCAATGACATTTATATGCAGATCTCATTGATTATGTTGATAGGTCTATTAGCGAAAAATGCTATTTTGATTGTTCAGTTTGCGTTGGAACGCCGTCAAACAGGTATGGCCATTAAGTATAGTGCTATATTGGGAGCCGGTGCCCGTCTGCGTCCTATTCTTATGACTTCGCTTGCAATGGTTATTGGCTTGCTGCCTATGATGTTTGCCATGGGTGTCGGTGCCAACGGTAACCGGACCTTAGGTGCAGCTGCCGTAGGTGGTATGTTGATAGGTATGATATGCCAGATATTTGTTGTTCCGGCGTTATTCGTATTCTTCCAGTACTTGCAGGAAAAGATCAAGCCCTTGAAATTCGTAGGTCTTATTACCGGCGATAATGACAGTGAATTGAAGCAATACACTTGTCCTATTGATGTGAAATCCTTAAGCGACAAAACAGAGAAAAAATGAAGAAAACAATATATCCAATGCTCTTCTGCTTAGTTTTCTTAGGTAGTTGTGGCATATATAATAAATATGAGCGTCCTGAAGTGAAGACCGACGGATTGTTTCGTGATACGGCAGATTTGAATCGTAGCTTGGCCTCTACCGATACTTTTTCATTAGGAAGTATTCCATGGCGTCAAGTCTTTACTGATGCCAAGTTACAGCAGCTGATAGATTCTGGTTTGAAGAATAACACCGATTTGCGCACTGCGGCTTTATCCATAAAGCAGGCAAAGGCAATGCTTGAGGTTGCCAAGCTGGCTTTTGTTCCTTCTTTTACCTTTTCCCCATCTGCATCAGTCTCTTCTTGGGACAAGGGAAAGGCAACACAGACCTATTCTCTGCCAATAGAGGCCGGATGGACCGTTGATTTGTTTGGTTCTTTGCTTAATGTCAAGCGTGCCCAACAGGCTGTGCTGCTTCAAAGCGAAGATTACCGGCGAGCTGTCCAATCAGGCATAGTTGCCAATATCGCCAACTGCTATTATACATTATTAATGCTTGATAAGCAACTGGAGATTACTAAGAATTCAGAACAACTGACAAAGCGCACATATGAGATGATGGTTCAGCAAAAGAAATTTGCCGGAGTTGACGAATCTGCCGTGCAGTCAGCTAAGGCCAACTATTATTCTGTATTGGCCAGCATCCCTGAGTTGGAGCGTCAAATACGCGAAACAGAGAATTCCCTGTCATTGCTCCTTTGTGAGGCTCCGACACGTATTGAGCGCAGTTCATTGGATGTGCAGTCACTGCCTGAAAATCTGAGCGTGGGTGTCGGTGTGCAGCTTTTGGCTAATCGTCCTGACGTGCATGCCGCCGAAATGAATTTGGCCAAATGCTTTTATAATGTATCGCAGGCTCGTTCGGCTTTCTATCCTAATATAACAATCAGTGGCTCTGCAGCATGGACTAACAGCGGTGGTGGGGGAATTGTCAATCCCGGCAAGTTGCTGGCTTCGGCTGTAGGTCGTTTGGTGCAGCCTATATTTAAGAATGGTCAGCTCGTAGCTCAGCTGAAAGTGGCAAAAGCACAGCAGGAATCGGCCTATCTCGCATGGCAGCAATCTGTTCTTAGTGCGGGGAGTGAGGTGAGCAACGCTTTGTCTCTTTATAACTCTTCGCAGAAACGCAGTGAGCTGCAGAAGGTGCAAATAGAAAGTCTGCAGCGCAATGTGGATGTGGTCGAGAAACTTTTTAAGGCCAACAGTAACTACAATTACCTGAATGTCATTAATGCCCAGCAGTCGTTGCTGCAGGCTCAATTGTCCAAGATTGCAGATGACTTCAAGAAGATGCAGGCTGTTGTAAATCTTTATTACGCTTTGGGCGGCGGTTCCAAGTAAAACAATGAAAACAAGACAATTTAATCATGGCTAAAAATATTCATCCTCAGGCATTCGTTGATGCAGCGGCAAAAATAGGCGACAATGTGACCATTATGCCGTTTGCATATGTAGAAGGTGATGTGGTTATCGGAGACGGATGTACCATCTATCCTTATGTCAGCATTATGAACGGAACGCGTATGGGCAAGAACAATACCATTTTCCAGGGTACGGTACTTGCTGCGATTCCACAGGATTTTGATTTTACAGGTGAAGAGTCTGAATTGCTCATTGGCGACAACAATGTTATTCGCGAAAACGTAGTTGTAAATCGTGCCACGCATGCCGGTGACAAGACTATCATTGGCAATAACAATTTTATTATGGAAGGTGTTCACATCTCTCATGACACTTGCATCTACAATTATGCGGTAATCGGCTATGGAACCAAGATTGCCGGATGTTGCAAAATACAGGATCATGCCATTCTGAGCAGCAATGTGATTGCCAATCCCGGTGTGCGCGTAGGGCGTTGCGCTATGGTTCAGAGCGGTTGCCGTTTCAGTCTTGATGTGCCGCCTTACATTGTTGCCCAGCACAACCCGATTGAGTATGGAGGTGTCAACAGTACTATTCTGACCAATGCCGGCATTGATATAAAGATTCAGAACCATATTGCCAATGCTTACCGTTTGGTTTTCCATGGTAAAACCAGTTTGGAAGACGGTATCAAGCAGATAGAGGAGCAGGTTCCACCAAGTGCCGAGATTGATAATATCATCAAGTTCTTGAAGACAACTGAAATCGGAGTTATCAGTAAGAGTGATTTTACCGACGAATAACAGACTTTTTGTTGATAATTTTCATTGTAATTGCGAGGGTGCCTCATTTCGGGGCATCCTCTTTTTTGATTTGTTGCAAAGCCGTGTTGGCTTGCCCTTTTAAGATATGTCAGGAAAGTTCTTCATAGTCGGGGATTCCGGGCAGGAAGTCATACTTGCGGTGCTCGTAGTCAACGAGGCAGCAGAAGTGGCGCAGTCCGTTGCTTACGATGAGATACCTTACATGCATAACTTGGTTGTATGCACAGATTTGTGAAAACACTGCTTGCGAAATCCTTACCGACGGTGACTTAAATTCGAGTATCATGCGTGGCCGGTTGTCGCGTCCGAAAAGCACGCAGTCGCAGCGACGAGCCATGCCGTTTATGTTGAGCGAAATTTCGCTGCCCATCAAGGCGGCTGGGTAGTTCTTGTGCTCGGTCAGGTAGTGAATGAAGTGCTGGCGTACCCATTCTTCCGGTGTCAGCTCAACAAATCGTTTGCGAAGGATGTCGAAAATCTGCAGATGTCCTTCTGTTTCGATGATATTTGTGTTGAAGGGGGGCAAGTTTATCTGAAACATTTGGTAATTTTGCAAGGGGATGGTTTTCGTCCTCTATGTGGCAAAAGTAACGAAAATATGATAACCAAGCAAGAAATAGCGTTGAATTGGCTTGTGAGGTATACGGGAATGTCGCCCGAGGAGATAAGCCCTTATATCCTTCTTACGAATTTCAACCAATATGTTGATTTGTTTTGCAAAGTCTGCGGATGTCCTCCTGCGGATTACCGCCATAACATGCGTGCAGCGAATGGCAATGGCATTACCATCATCAATTTCGGCATCGGCAGTCCCAATGCCGCGCTCATCATGGATTTGCTAAGCTCAGTGAGCCCTAAGGCTTGTCTCTTTCTTGGCAAGTGTGGCGGCATTTCACGCAAGACGGAGCTGGGCGATTTTATCCTGCCCTTGGCAGCCGTGAGGGGCGAGGGTACGAGCAACGACTATTTTCCTCCCGAAGTGCCATCCTTGCCGGCGTTTGTGCTGGAGCGTGCAGTTTCCACTGTGTTGCGCGACAATCGTCTTGACTATTGGACGGGAAGCGTCTACACCACCAACCGGCGTCTGTGGGAACATGACGATAAATTCAAGGATTATCTGAGAACGACGCGTGCCATGGCTGTGGATATGGAGTGTGCCACATTGTTCAGCGTGGGCTTTTACAACCATATTCCCGTAGGAGCCCTTTTGCTGGTTTCAGACACGCCAATGGTGCCCGAAGGGGTGAAAACCATCAAGAGCGACAATCTGGTTAACCGTCAATATGCCGAACAGCACGTAAGGATGGGCGTGGAGTCCTTGCGCACCATTATAGACGCATCAGATACGTTGAAGCATTTAAAGACTGATTGGTAATGGCTTTGTCGCGCACGTCACAACCTACATTCGAGGATATAATGCGAGACATATCGCAGAAACGTTTCCAGCCTGTATATCTGCTCATGGGGGCTGAAAACTATTATATCGACCGCATTGTCGAGGCCATTGTCGACAATGCACTCACAGAGGACGAGAGGGCTTTCAACTTGATAACCTATTTTGGCATGGATGCCGACATGGGAAGTGTTATCAACAGTGCCAAAAGCTATCCTATGGGTGCTGCGCATTCTGTGGTGCTGCTCAAGGAGGCACAGCACATGAAAAACCTTGACGACCTGTCTTTTTACCTGCAGCATCCGCAACCTACTACGATACTCGTAATCACTTACAAGAACGGTGTGGTGGATCGTCGTAAAAAGTATGTTTCAGCCATACAGTCCCAAGGAATATTGTTTGAGTCGAAAAAGCCTTCCGAATCGCAGCTTTACGGATGTGTCACAGCCTATGTTGCCCGTCATGGATGCACTATCGATAAGAAATCGGCCAGCATTATTGCCGACTCGGTGGGGACGGACTTGAGCAGGCTTTATGGCGAGCTTGACAAGCTGATGATAGCTCTGCCGCAAGGCACGACAGGAATCACGCCCCAGATGGTTGAAGACAATATCGGCATAAGCAAAGACTACAATTATTTTGAGCTTCAGAATGCCTTGGTAGAGCGCGATGTCTTTAAGGCCAATCAAATTGCCGCCTATTTTGACAAGAATCAAAAGGCCAATCCCATCCAGGTGGTGTTGCCAATGCTTTTCCGCTTCTTTTCAAATGCCATGATGGCATACTACTCACCCGACAAGTCGGAGAGGGGGCTTGCCGCATTCTTGGCCTTGAAGGAATGGCAAGTGCAACGCAATATCCTCCCTGTGATCCGCAACTACAGTGCGCGAAAAGTGCTGATGATTCTGGATGAAATAAGGGAGACCGATCGTAAATCTAAGGGTATGTATGGCTCTAAAGTGTCTTCGGGCGACCTTTTAAGGTCGTTGATTTTCTACATTCTGCATTAGTTTTATTGAAATAATATCTAAAAGGCTCTATTTTCTGTGCACAAAAAATAGAGCCTTTTTTGTTGTGTATATGACGTTTATGCCACTTTTATCGCTCTGAGAATTGATTGAAATCGTGGCTCACGATATTTACACGAAACGAACGAAAATCAAGCTATTTTGCCTCCGAAACCACTCGAATATTCAGGTATAACATATAAATACAGTTTGATTTGTAGAGTGTTGATTTGTAAATCAAAACCAGCAGTGTAAAAAGTAAATGACAGACTTTGCAAGTGTAGAGTTGTAAATGTTGAATTTGAATATATGCTTTTGATTTGCAAACCAAAAGTGTCCCTGAAAAGTTTCGTATGTGATAATCGTTAATCGTTATAAGTATGATGTATAACTAAAAGAAAGCCAGTTTAAAAATATGGCTTATATCATTTGTTGGTTGAGTCATTGAAAATAACCATGTTTGTTTGGTAGAAATGCCCCATGTACAGGTGGCGTATGGCCATTCCGATATGGATGAAATGATAAATCTTCCTGTTTATTAAAAGCTTGTATAAGCAGCTATTGTCAGATTAAAATAAGCCTTTGTCCCGTTTGAAATGGTGGTTTACAAATGAGAATATGGACATTACGTTTCCGTATCTGCTCTGTATTTTGTAGTAAGTAAGTAGTGATCAGTTCGATAATGTCAATAACTCAAGTTTCTGATAAACATGATTGCCAGATGATTAATTGCCATGTTGAAGATGATGAGTCAATGCCTGAAAATTATGGTTTAGGTTGCTTGATTCGTATTTGTATTTGTAAACTGTGCTATTTGCAAAAATGTTTCGATTTATGATTTGTGTTTGTGCAAAATGTTTTACCTTTGTATATCGATATAATCGTCAGATTTCAGCATGGATTCATTAAGCAATACAATGGAAGGCCGCATCCGTCAGATCATGGAGGCCAAACAAATGTCACAAAAAGATTTTGCAGAGTGCACCAACATATCTCCTGCTTCGCTTTCGAGCATATTCAACGGACGCACGCGTGCCACCAATAATCACACTTTGGCCATTCATCAGGCGTTTCCAGAAGTTAATATTAACTGGCTTCTTTTTGGTGAAGGAAGCATGTATGGTAGCAATGTGCCTACTTCTGATATGCACGATTCCGGTGCAGTGCCTGAGTCACCCGACTTGTTCGGTCAGGAGCATATGCGTCCTCCGGTGTCGTTGCCGAGAGTTGCTCCCGAGGTCACTGAGGTGGTTGCCAAGGTGGAGAAGCCTCGTCGTGAAGTAAAGGAGATTCGTGTTTTTTTTGATGATGGCACTTATGAGTCGTTTGTTCCGCAGAAATGAGTGTGCCGGCTGTTAAAAACGCTGCGTCACCTTTCAGATTTGAAGCTTTAATGTTGTGCGTGCGATGTGTACAGTTTGTGCGTGCGATGTGTACAGATCATAGGGTGCGATGTGTACAGATCGTAAGGTGCGATGTGTACAGATCATAGGGTGCGATGTGTACAGATCATAGGGTGTGATGTGTACAGATCGTAGGGTGTGATGTGTACAGATCGTAGGGTGCAATGTGCACAGGTTGTAGGGTGCGATATGTACAGAATTGTGTTTGAGATGTTTGGATTTTGTTTTTGTGAAGATATAACAATACCGGGACTGCCTGTTGGGGCAATCCCGGTATTGTTAGGATGTGATGTTGTCGATTAGTAGGCGAAGAGTGGGTATGCCTTCATTGTTTCGTTGACTTTTTCACGTGTTTTGGCAATGACATCTTCGTTAAGTGGGTCATTGAGCACGGTTTCGATGAGTTCTGCGATGAGAATCATGAGGTCTTCTTTTGCTCCTCGTGTGGTGAGTGCCGGTGTTCCGAGACGAATGCCCGAAGTCTGGAAGGCTGAGCGTGTGTCATAGGGCACCATGTTTTTGTTGACGGTGATATCGGCGGCTACAAGAGCATTCTCGGCCACTTTTCCTGTAAGGTCGGGGTATTTTCCGCGCAGGTCAACGAGCATGCTGTGGTTGTCGGTTCCCCCGCTTATGATGTCGAAACCGCGTTTGATGAGCTCTTGTGCAAGAGTTTCAGCGTTTTTCTTGACTTGCAGTGCCCAGTCTTTGAATTCGGGTTGCAGGGCTTCGCCGAATGCTACGGCTTTGGCTGCAATGACATGTTCGAGCGGTCCTCCTTGTATGCCGGGGAAGACTGCGCTGTCGATCAGGGAGCTCATCATGCGCACTTCGCCTTTCTTTGTGGTCTTTCCCCATGGGTTAGGGAAGTCTTTGCCCATCAGGATGATGCCTCCGCGTGGTCCGCGAAGTGTCTTGTGGGTGGTTGATGTTACGATATGGGCGTATTTGAGCGGATTATCGAGCAGTCCTGCAGCGATGAGTCCTGCCGGGTGGGCCATGTCGACCATGAACAGTGCGCCTACTTCATCGGCAATCTTGCGCATCCGTGCGTAGTCCCATTCGCGGCTGTAGGCCGAACCGCCTCCTACGATGAGCTTCGGCTTGTGCTGCAGAGCCAGTTGCTCCATCTCGTCGTAATCGACACGTCCGGTTTCTTTGTTGATATTATAGCCTATCGGGTTGTAGAGTATGCCGGATGTGTTCACCCTGGAACCGTGTGAAAGATGGCCTCCATGGTCAAGGTTAAGTCCCATGAACGTGTCGCCCGGATTGAGGCATACGAGGAATACAGCCGCATTGGCTTGGGCTCCGGAGTGGGGCTGCACGTTGGCATATTCGGCACCGAAGAGCTTCTTAACACGCTCGATGGCAATGCTTTCGCTTTTGTCTACATTGACGCAACCTCCGTAGTAGCGATGGCCGGGATAGCCTTCTGCATATTTGTTGGTCAGGCATGAACCCATGGCCTGCATCACTTCGTCGCTTACGAAGTTTTCACTGGCAATCAGTTCCATGCCTCTGAGCTGGCGCTGATGTTCGGCTTCGATAATATCAAAAATTACTGTGTCTCTTCTCATTGTTGGTTATAATGATGTTTTTAATATTTCATGAATCATACGAGCTTGGCTTTTTCGAGGCTTTGCTCTTTTTCGCAGTAGTGGCATTTGATGATGCCCTTTTCTTTGTCTACCACATGGAACAGGGTGCGCATGGGCTCGTTGTTGGTGATGCACTTGGGATTGTGGCAGCGTACGATACCAGACAGGTCGTCGGGCATCTTGACTTGTTTCTTTTCAACTACATCATAGTTCTTGATGATACATAGCGTAACGTTGGGTGAGACAACCGACAGCTGATTGATTTCTTCGTCGGTAAAATACCTGTCGGCTATCTTTATGAGGCTCTTTTTCCCCATTTTCCTGCTTTTCAGGTTGTAGCCTACTGTGACGGGCGAGCTGACATTTTCAAGATGCAGTAGCGATACCACAGCCAGCAGTTTGTTGGAAGGTATATGGTCAATCACTGTACCGTCCTTGATAGCTGAAACTCTAAGTTCCTCTTTATTCATCGTTTTGCTAATTGATAATAGTTGAATCGGCCTTGATGTCGTCCAGACTGATGCCAAGCACATCGCATATCAGAGCCTGTCGGGCAAAGACTCCGTTGTGGGCCTGCTCGAAATAATAGGCATGGATGTTGTCGTCTACGTCAGTGTTTATCTCGTTGACACGTGGCAGGGGGTGCAGTATCTTCATGTTAGGCTTTGCCTTGCGCAGCATGCTGTTGCAAAGCAGGTAGCTGTCTTTTACACGCTCATATTCCATCAGGTCGGTAAACCTCTCACGCTGCACGCGGGTCATGTAGAGAATGTCTGCATCAGCTATGGTTCCTTCGTCAAACTCGCGCGTTTCAATATAGCTGATATTGTTTTCCCGGCAATATAGCTTGTATTCCTCAGGCATCTCAAGTTCTTTGGGAGCAATGAAGTGAAATGTGGGATTGAAGTGGCGCATGGCCATGAGCAGTGAATGTACTGTGCGCCCATATTTCAGGTCACCTACGAGGTAGATGTGCAGATTGTCCAGGTGGCCTTGTGTCTTATAGATGGAATAGAGGTCAAGCATCGTCTGCGAAGGGTGCTGGTTAGAGCCGTCACCGGCATTGATGATGGGCACGTTGGTCACTTCGCTTGCATAGCGCGCTGCTCCTTCAAGATAGTGGCGCATAACGATGACGTCGGCATAGTTGCTGACCATTTTAATGGTGTCGTGCAACGTTTCGCCCTTTGACGAGCTTGTCACCTTCGGGTCGGTAAAGCCGATGATGCGTGCTCCCAAACGGTTGGCAGCGGTTTCAAAACTAAGCCTTGTGCGGGTGGATGGTTCAAAGAAGAGCGTGGCAACTATCTTGCCTTCGAGCAACTTGCGGTTGGGATGACGCTCAAACTCTTCAGACATCCTAATCAAGTATAAGATTTTCTCTTTTGATAGATTAGCTAATGTGATTACGCTTCTATTCATCCTAATGGGATTTCTGACTGTAAAGTTACACAAAAACATGCATGTAAACGGCCTCGCAGCCTTTTATCTGCCGAAATATTCGTTAACGGCGTTCAAGGCAATGCGGGTTCCCTGCATGCAGGCACAGCTGCAATCGGGATTACCTGATAAGGCTGTCGGCCATTAGTCCAGGCCGATGGATTTCTTAATGGCGTCGACCTTCTTTTCAGCGGCAGCCGTTACAGCCTCGTAGTCATTCGGAGAGCTCAGTGTGCCTCTCACTTCGATGTAGAACTTTATCTTGGGTTCTGTGCCCGACGGGCGTATGCTGACCATGGTACGGTCTTGGGCAAACCATTGGATGACATTGCTTGTTTCAGGCATGTCAATGTCGGTTGCAACGCCTTGTGCGTCATAGGCTTTGAGTGCTTTATAGTCTTTCACATCAACGATGGGCGAACCGGCAAGCTCCTTTGGCGGATTGGCGCGGAAGCTTTCCATCATGGCTTTGATTTCATCGGCACCGGTCTTTCCCGGTTTTACAACACTGATGGCCTTGTTATAGGCGAAGCCGTATTCCATATATATATCCATCAGAATGTCGTAAAGGGTCTTTCCCTGGTCCTTGGCCCAGGCACAAATCTCTGCCAGGAGCGAGCATGCCGATACGGCATCCTTGTCACGTACAAAGTCCTCGGCAAGGAATCCATACGATTCTTCACCGCCGCCGATATATTTCTTGATGCCTTCGTTCAGGCGTATCTGGCGGGCAATCCACTTAAAGCCGGTGTAGCAATTGTACAGCTCGATATGGTTTTTCCGGGCAATCTCACTGATCAGATCGGTCGTAACAATGGTTTTTACAATAAACTCATTGCCTTTCATCTGGCCTTTTGCCAATCTGTTTTTGATGATATAATAAAGGAATATCATGCAGGTCTGGTTGCCATTAACAAGCATCCATTCGCCTTTGTCGTTCTTGCAAGCCATGCCTACGCGGTCGGCATCAGGGTCGCTGGCCATCACAATATCGGCATCAATGCTTTTTGCCAGCTTCAGTGCCAGGGTCAAAGCCTCGGCATTCTCTGGGTTGGGACTTACTACGGTGGGGAAATTCCCGTCCTTAATCATTTGTTCTGGTACACAGTGGACATTTTCAAATCCCCAAAGCTTAAGTGAACGCGGTATCAGCTTCATGCCTGTTCCGTGGATGGGAGTATATACGATAGACAGGTCTTTCTGGCGCTTGATGCACTCGGGATCAATCGAAATCGAATGCACGGCATCAAGATAGGCCTTGTCGATTTCTTCACCGATAATGGTAATCAGCTCCTTATTGCCTTTGAATTTGATGTCGCCTACATTTACTTTGTTCACTTCCTCTATGATGCCTTTGTCGTGGGGTGCCAATACTTGCGCTCCGTCATCCCAATAAGCCTTGTAACCGTTGTACTCCTTTGGATTGTGACTGGCAGTCAGTATAATGCCGCCTTGGCAATGAAGGTGACGTATGGCAAACGACATTTCGGGTGTCGGGCGCATGTCGTCAAACAGATATACGTGAATATTGTTGGCCGAAAATATATTGGCACTGGTCTCAGCAAACAGTTGGCTGTTGTTGCGACAATCATAGCCTATAGCTACCGAAATCTTGGACTTTCCGGCAAAACACTTGTTGAGGTAATTGGCAAATCCTTGTGTGGCAGCTCCGACAGTATAGATGTTCATGCGGTTGGTGCCCGGTCCCATAATGCCGCGCAGGCCGCCTGTTCCGAACTCAAGACTTTGATAAAAGGAATCAATTAGCTCCGTCTTGTCCGGATTATCAAGCATGGACTTTATGTCTTTCTTGGTCTGTTCATCGTAAAGTGGCGAGTTGAGCCATTCTGTGGCCTTTTGTTCGCATTGTTGAATCAAATTCTTGTCTTCCATTGCTTCTTCGTTTTTATGGGAACATTATTAAGTTGGTTATTTTCGTTTTCCTTGGTTATTTATCGGTAGGTATCAGATACTTGTCTCCGGTTTCTTTGACAATCCTTTCTTTTGTCTCTTCGGGGTATCCGACACTTTTTACCGGTGCACCCAATCCTTCCGGAGTGCGTTTGAATATGCCGTCTGTTTCCGGTTTCACTACCATGTCATTGTACTTTACGATTAGGAATTCTGCCAGTTTTATCCAGCGTTCCATCATGCGGTTGGCACTTTCGATGGAGTAATCGGTCAGGAAGTCTACGGCTTCTTTTTTATTGGATGCATAAAGTGCTTCTGCCTTGCTCTCGATTTCTTTTTGGTGTGTGAAATAATGGTTTTCCAGTTCTGCCTGTGCCTTTTTCACGTCATCGAACATGAGAGAAAAACGCGGGTAAACCATGTTTGAGACCCAATTGCATACCCAAAAGGCTGATTTGAACGAGAAAGTTACGTCGTCACCATATTTTTTCGTATAGCATGCCGGTGCTTCCGTGGCACAGCAGTAGACAGGGGTAAAGGGTGTTGTTTTTGAATCGTCATTGGCAAACCATATGACACCGCCGATGGCATCGGGCAGGGAAGAGCGCATCTGCGATACAAAGACGAATGATGATTGCTGCGTTCCCAGTGGCCTTTCATTAAAATATTTCTTTCCCTTGTATTCCCATTCGAGAGGGCGTGGGCGATAAGGTGAAATGTATGCTCCGCTACCTGCGTCTTTGGTCATGTTGAGGGGAGTGCCCTCATATTGGTCGCGCATGGATGCTTGTATGTCCTGTACGGAAAGTTTTTTCATGGGCTTTACGAACAAGGGAAACGGTTCGGCTTTCAGATTCCTGCCGGAGGCATAATCGAAATACTTGTCCATTCCGGTTGCCCAGTGGTTGAAGAAGCTCCATGCGCGTGCTTCACAGTAGCGTGCTCCACCGAAGTCAAGCGGACAATATGCGTTGGCAAAGTCAAAGTCCTCGTCCTTTCCTTTATAATAGCCTTTTTTGCGTGCAAACGAGATGACATCTTTGGCATACATGCAATTTTCTTTGTCGTATTGCATGAAACGATGTATGCGGCTTTGGTTGGCGTGTGCGGCAATGCAGTCATCCGGAATGCGTACAGCAACCCATACGGCTCCTTTGCTTCCTGCTCCTTTTCCTACCATTTCCATGATCCAAGCTTCGCGTGGGTCGGCTATGGTAAACGATTCTCCTTCGCTTGCGTAGCCGTATTTGTTGACAAGGTCTGTCATAACCTTAATGGCCTCGCGGGCTGTTTTGCTGCGTTGAAGTGCAATATAAATCATGCTTCCATAGTCCAGAAAAGCAGTTGTGTCAACAAGCTCTTCGCGGCCTCCGAATGTGGTCTCTGCAATCGTCACCTGGTGCTCGTTGATGTTGCCAATCACATTGAAAGTCTCTGCAGCTTCTTCAATGTCGCCTACGTATTTGTCTGTTTCCCAGTTGAATATTTTGCGAACGGCTCCTTTGGGGTGCTTTCCTGCGCTGAAGTGCTGCATGATGCCGTAGCAGCCATAGCTGTCTGCACTGTATGAAACAATTACGCTGCCGTCGGTTGAGGCATTGCGCCCAACAATCAGGTTGCTGCAAGCATCTGTACCATTATTTATGGTCAACAGCATTGATACGCTTGCCAACGCCATCTTGAGAATCCTTTTCGACATGGTACGGTGTTTTAACAAGCTTTGAATGAGAGGTCTAATCCTTTGACGGAGTGGGTGAGTGCGCCTACGGATACATAGTCTACACCGCATTCGGCATAGTTGCGAATCGTATCTATTGTGATGCCCCCGCTCGACTCTGTCTCATAGCGTCCGCCTATCAGCTCAACGGCCCTACGTGTTAACTCCGGGGTGAAGTTGTCCAGCATGATGCGGTCTACGCCGCCGCATTCCATTACTTCTTTGAGCTCTTCCAATGAACGTACTTCGATTTCTATCTTCAGGTTCAGGTTGTGCTCTTTTAAGTAGCTATGGCAACGTTCCAAAGCTTGAGCTATACCTCCTGCAAAATCGATATGATTGTCTTTTAGTAAAATCATGTCGAAGAGCCCTATGCGGTGATTCACTCCGCCACCGATCTTTACTGCCTGTTTTTCCAGGATGCGCATGCCGGGAGTCGTCTTTCGTGTGTCCAATACCTTGGTCTTGGTTCCTTTCAGGCGTTCCATGTATTTGTGGGTCATTGTTGCGATGCCGCTCATTCGTTGCATGATGTTAAGCATTAAACGCTCTGTTTGAAGCAGGCTGCGCACTTTTCCGCTTACTATAAATGCGATATCTCCCGGCTTTACTTCGCTTCCGTCTTTGATGAATACCTCCATTTGTAAGGTGGGGTCGAACTTCTTAAATATTTTTCCGGCTATTTCTACGCCGGCCAGAATGCCGGGTTCTTTGACTAATAGTTTTGATTTTCCTTCGGCTGTTTCTGGTATGCAGCAAAGTGTTGTATGATCTCCGTCGCCTATGTCTTCGGCAAATGCCAAGTCAAACAGTTTATCTTCTAATTCGTCTACGCTATACATCTTTTTCTTGTTGTTCTTTCTGTTACAAAAATATATCTTTATTTCCGGATACTGAAATTTTCAATCCGAAAAGTGAGTTATCCGGTCTTACGATAAAAGGGTTACATCCGTTTTCGGACATAACCCTTTTTATCTGATTTATTGACATTTCTGTTTTATGATTGGGCTTCTTCTTTTGCTGCCGCTTCAACGTATACTACGCTGTGTTTGCGTCCGTCTGTGCGGAAGTTGACGATGCCGTCGGCTAATGCATACAATGTGTGATCGCTTCCCATGCCTACGTTTTTGCCGGGATAGTGAACTGTTCCTCTTTGGCGTACGATGATATTACCGGCCAAGCATGCCTGACCTCCCCAAATCTTTACGCCTAATCGTTTTGACGCTGATTCGCGTCCGTTCTTAGAACTACCTACACCTTTTTTATGTGCCATTTTCTTCTGACTTTTTGATTAAGCAATAATCTGTTTGATTGTTAACTCGGTGAATTGTTGGCGGTGGCCGTTACGTTTGCGTGAGTCCTTGCGGCGTTTCATGTGGAATACAATTACCTTGTCGCCTTTTACCAATGGGCTTTTTACTTCGCAAACGACTTTTGCACCTTCAACTGTCGGTGTGCCGACTGAAATGGTTCCTTCTTTGTCGACAAGAAGGACATTGTCAAACTCAAATGTCTGACCGGATTCAGCATTTTGGATATGGTGTACGAAGATTTTTTTGCCTTCTTCCACCTTGAATTGCTGTCCGTTAATACTTACAATTGCGTACATCTGTAATTTTGTTTTTACGCTTTCCGTGAGGCGAGCTCCATCGTGAAGTTGCTTGATTGGGCCTCTGCGGACTAATTCGGATGCAAAAGTACTTTTTTTTTCTGATATGGCCAAGTGTCTCTCTGATATTAATATGTTTTCGCTGCTTTGGTAATAAAAAGAAATCCTTTCGATTTTATTTCGAAAGGATTTCTGTGGGCAGTGATGGATTCGAACCACCGAAGGCAAGAACCAGCAGATTTACAGTCTGCCCCATTTGGCCACTCTGGAAACTGCCCGCTGTAGTTTTGCGGTGCAAAGTTACGATTTATTTTTTGATTGACCTTGCGTATTCAATCATTTTTATGGCAGTAACGGCATATTCGTTGCCTTTGTTGCCTAAGATTCCGCCTGAGCGCTCTTCGGCCTGTTGCAGGCTGCTGGTTGTGAGCAAGCCGAACACCACGGGTATGTTCCCATGTTGGTTTAGTTCTACCAGTCCTTGAGTTGCTCCGCTGCAGATGTAGTCGAAGTGGGGCGTGTCGCCTCTGATGACGCAGCCGATGGCTATTATCCCGTCTACCAAGCCGCTTTTGGATAGTTGTGAACAGCCGAAGATGAGTTCAAAACTTCCGGGTACGCTTTTAATGATGATTTTTTCATCTTTGGCACCATATTGTTTCAGTGTTTCTATGGCACCGTCTAATAGATTCTGGGTTATATGGTCGTTCCATTCGCTTACAACTATTCCGAAGCGCATGTCGGAAGCGTCGGGGATGGGCCGCGACAGCATGTTGCTTAGGTTGTAGGTGCTTGATGACACGGTTGGCGGGTGTTTATTTTGTTACGCGTTGAATGTATTTCTCTACAGTTTCGCTTTCAGGACTTTTGTTGTATTTTGTCTTGACTTCTTCGTAAAGTTTCTTGGCTTCTTCGGGCTTGTTTTGCGATTCAAGCAATTCACCGGCCTGTATCAGATAAATGGGGCTCAGCGTATTGTTGTCGGCTTTTGCGGCAGCTTTTTTCAAGTAGCTTATTGCCTTGTCGATTTCGCCTACTTGTGCGTAGCAGTTGCCAAGGGCTCCCAATGATGCCGGTGTGATCATGTGGTCGCTTGCTCCGTCAAATTTTTCCAGATATTTGATGGCGTTTTTGGCATCACCTTTTTGTGCATAGCTTAAACCGGCATAGAGGTTGGCCAGATTGCCGGCATCGGTGCTGCTATATTTGTCGGCAATTTTCAAGAAGCCGGCATAGCCGCCTTTGTCGCCGTTAAGAGCTACGTCGTAGTTGCCTTGAGCGAAGTAATCCTGTCCTTTTGCCAATATGGTGCTTGCTTTTTCCGAGTTGGGCAGTGCCACCATTTGGTGGTAGGCATATGAACCGCCTATTATTACTACGAGGGCGATGACTGCACCGATAATAACTTTCTTGTTCTTCACAAAGAACGCTTCCGACTTGTTCAGGGTCTCATTTACATCTAATTGATTGGACTTATTTGCTGCCATAATCTATGTTTGTCTTTTTATGTTGTCAATTTTGCAGACGCAAATTTAGCTATTTTCATTTGTTTGCTGAAATTATTCACGGTATTTTTCACGCTTTACAGATTTTGCCCGGTGTTTTCTTGACTTATTGGCTGATAAACCCTAATTTTGCAATGAAACTTTAGTGCGTTATGTTCCTGAAAGAGCTATCTGTCCTTAATTATAAGAATATAGAAGAGGCAACTCTTGAGTTTTCTCCCAAGATTAATTGCCTTGTGGGTCATAACGGTGAGGGCAAGACGAATTTGATGGATGCCATATATTATTTGTCGTTTTGCAAGAGTGCTACCAATCCCAATGATTCGCAAATTATCCGTCATGAAGCCAATTCCATGATGCTTCAGGGGCGTTATGTTCTTGATGATTTGACAGAAGAAAAAATCTCTTGTGGATTGAAGCTTCATCACAAGAAAGTTTTCAAGCGTAATGGGAAGGAATATACACGTCTTTCCGAGCACATTGGCAATGTACGTTTGGTGATGGTGTCTCCGTATGATACAGAGCTGGTTATCGGTTCCGGTGATATGCGCCGGCGGTTTATGGACATGGTCATTTCCCAGTATGATGCCCGATATTTGTTGCAGGTGATCCGTTATCGCAAGGCCATGCAGCAGCGTAATGTGCTTTTGCGTGCCGAAGTGGAGCCTGATGACGGCTTTATTTCCATTTACGAGCACGAGATGGCCGAGGCGGCCGGTTATGTATATCAGCAGCGTTGCTTGTTTTTTGAGGAGTTCAGGCCTGTGTTTCGCGAAATCTATGCCCGATTGGCCGGAAACGATGAGGATGTGGATTTGCACTATGTGTCGCATGGCCATGAAGGTGACCTTTATGAACAGATAAGGGCCGGTCGTCCAAAGGATCGTGTCATGGGTTATTCGTTGCGCGGAATACATCGCGATGATATTGGCATGTTGCTTCATGACTATCCCATAAGGCGCGAAGGTTCGCAGGGCCAGAACAAAACTTTTGTCATTTCGTTGAAACTTGCCCAATTCTCGTTTTTGAAAGACAAAGGCAATAAGCGTGTTCCCATCCTGCTTTTTGATGACATCTTTGACAAGCTGGATGCTGTTCGCGTTGAAAAAATAGTCAAGAGCGTTTCTGGTGATGGTTTCGGCCAGATTTTTATTACCAACACGAGCAAGGAGTTTTTAGGCTCGGCATTGGAAAAGACCGACAGGGATTTTCGGCTTTTTCGTGTCGAAAACGGTATTATAAGACATGAAACGTAGGAAAGAGCAGTCCATAGGAACTCTCTTGCAAGAGTTCCTGCGTGTGCAGGGGCTCGAAACTCCGCTTAATGAGTACCGCTTGTTGGCAGCTTGGGGCAAGGTGATGGGAAATGTAACGGAGCGCAATACGGGTGGATTATTTATTCGTAACGAAACACTCTATGCCGAAATAAAATTGCCTTCGTTGCGCGCAGATCTAATGCTTAGGAAAATTGAAACAGTGACCAAGCTAAATAATTTTGTTGGCTTCAAAGTTATAAAGGATATTGTTCTTATTTGAAGCCTTGTCAATAGCAAACAAAATCCATCTTGATATCGGTCGGACCGGCAGGTATCCGTTCAACAATCTGGAACGGAAAGGCTACGCCGATTTTGTAGACATTTTTTCCTATGCCGGCGAACAGCCGGTCATAGTAGCCGCGTCCGCGCCCTAATCGGTTGCCTTCAGGGTCGAATGCCATTCCGGGAACAATGGCCAGGTCGATCATTTCAACGTTGTGGAATTCGTCTGTCATCGGTTCGGCTATCCCATAGCTGCCCCTACGCAGGCTGTCGTTTCCTGCATAGGGGTGAAGTGTCAGCGTGTCACCGTTGACTTTGGGCAAAAGGAAGGTTTTTTCTTTGTGCCACTTTTCTATGAAGCGGAATGTCGATACTTCATCATCTAACGAAGCATAGATTAAAATCACATGGGCACGCTCGAAGCTTTTGGTGCGTTCTATTTTGGCCATTACGGCTTCAGAAAGCAGTTGTAGCGACTGTGCGTCGTGTTGCTTTTTGAGCAAACGGATATGAGCCCTGAGCTGTTGCTTTGCTTTGGCAAGCGTCATTTTTTCCGGTGTGCCTGTTTCGTGGTTTTAGCTGTTTTGTCGGGCTTGCCTGCTTGTTGCGGCTTCTTGGGAAAAGCTTCGCCTTTTTCGAAAATCTCTTTGGCTTTCAGCATGCACGGATCGTCTTGATTGGTGTACATGATGTTTTGTTCTTCGCCATAGAAGTCATTTATGATGTAAGCGATGATGAAGCTTTTGAACAGGCTGTATGACTTGCGCAGCATGAGGTTTCGGCGTTTCAATCCGTTTTCGGCTGCAAAGGATGCGAACTTTTCAGGAAGTTTCTGCTTGTCCAGATATTGGGATAGTGCTTTCCAATCTTCGGCTTCTCCCAGCTTGTCGCGGTTATTGTCTACATAGATGAAGGCAAATTGCGACAAGAGCCCTTTGTAGAGCGCATCCTGGAAATAGGAGGTGGTTCCGATTGTGTCGGCGGGGATGAAGTAGTCCGGCGTAACGCCACCTCCGCCATAGACAATGCGGCCTAACCGGGTCTTGTACCGTTTGCCGTCTTGGTGGATGCTGTCTTGCGAGAAGTATTCGCCATGCTCTGCTCTTTTGAGCAAGTCCATTTGGTAGTCATAGTCATTACCTTTTACATAGGGCTTTTGCAGGCATCGGCCTGATGGGCTGTAGTAGCGGGCAATGGTGAGCCGCAGCATGCTCCCGTCGGGAAATTGGATGGGCTCTTGCACCAGTCCTTTTCCGAATGTGCGCCGGCCTATAATGGTGCCGCGGTCATTGTCTTGGATGGCGGCAGTGAATATTTCGCTGGACGAGGCCGACACTTCGTCAACGAGCACTACCAATGGAATTGTCTGGTAGCTGCCGCGCCCGTCACTAGTATATTCGGAACGTGGCGACCTGCGTCCTTGCGTATAAACGATGAGGCGGTTTTTGGGAAGGAACTCATTGGCCATCCTCACGGCCGGAGCCATATAGCCGCCGCGGTTGCCGCGAAGGTCAATGATAAGGTTCTTGAATCCTTCATAATGGAGTTTGGCCAAGGCAACGAGCAATTCGGGATAGGTGGTGTCACTGAAAGTCTTGATGCGTATGTAGCCGGTGTTCTCGTCGTACATATAGGCTGTATCAACGCTTTTTACAGGAATGTCACCGCGAGAAATGGTATAGTTAATCAGGTCTTTTGAACCGCGGCGCTTGACGGTGATGACAACTTTCGAGTCTTTTGGCCCTTTCAGATGACTCTTTGCATAGTCGTCGGTAAGGAATTTTCCTACAAACGACTTTCCGTCGACTTTTACGATACGGTCGCCGGGCTGTAAGCCTACTTCTTCAGAAGGGCCACCCTCGATGACGCGTATCACACGGGCCGTGTCTTTAAACAAAGTAAAGACAATTCCGATTCCTGAAAAGCTGCCTTTCAAATTTTGCATTTCGTTTTCTACATCTTTGGCACTCGTGTAGGTAGAGTGGGGGTCTAACTCTCCAAGGATCTTCGGCATGGCTTTTTCGACAAGGTCGGCAATGTTTACCTTGTCAACGTATTGGTCATCTATAATATGCAGCAAATCGTTTAGCTTATTGCTGGAAGTGTTGATGATGTTGAGCCTGTTTCCCGTAAAGTGGTTGGCGTAGAAACTCCCTATCAAGATGCCAAGTATTATACTGATGGCAATGATAAGGGGTATGAAGCGCGACGAATTGTTTTTTGTCATAATCGTTAATAGTATCTTTTGAGAGGGTTCAAAGCGACTTTAAGTCAAGTAGTATGGTTTTTACTTTTGCTTTTTCAAGAAGTTTCAGTCCATCGTCTAACCTGTATTTTTCACCGTATACAACCCTTTTGATGCCTGATTGTATGATGAGCTTGGCACATTCGAGGCAGGGAGATGCCGTGACATAGAGAGTGGCACCGTCACTGCTGTTGTGCGAGCGAGCTATCTTTGTAATGGCGTTGGCTTCGGCATGTAGCACATAGGGAACCGTTATGTTGTTTTCATCCTCGCAGGTGTTGTCAAATCCTGAAGGCGTTCCGTTGAACCCGTCACTTATGATCATGTTGTTCTTGACAATCAGCGCACCGACCTTGAGGCGGTTGCAATGAGAGTTCTCAGACCATATCCGCGCCATTCTGAGATAGCGCTCGTCTAATTTATGTTGCTTTTCTTCTTCGTAAGTCATTTGCTTGCTGGTGTTGAGGCCTTTGCAATACCATCTCTTTCCAAAAGGGCTTTGATTGACGGCCGGCGTTTGCGGAAACGCCTGTATAATATTTGTGGATGTACGGTGTTTCCTTTTTCAAGTATATTGTGGCGGAAGCTTTCGGCAGCCTCTTGGCTGAAAATGCCTTTTTCTTTGAAGAGCGAGAAAGCGTCGGCATCCAATACCTCGGCCCATTTGTAACAGTAATAGCCGGCAGCATAGCCACCTGTCATGATATGTTGAAATTGGACGCTCATGCAGGTTTTCAATGTCTGCGGAAAGAAGACGGCGCGCTTCCATGCCCGTTTTTCAAACTGTATTATGTTGTCTTCTAAAGGTTGCTGCTGTGTGTAATAAGCCATGTCGAGCAGACAGAAGCTGACTTGGCGCATGCAGGCATAGGCGGCATTGAACGTCTTGCCGTCTATGACCCGCTGTATAAGCTCGTCGGGAATAATCTCGCCTGTTTTATAATGTTTGGCGAAGCTTTGCAGAAAATCTTTTTCAAGGGCATAATTCTCCATGAATTGAGAAGGTAATTCTACGAAGTCCCAAAAAACATTGGTTCCCGATAAGGATTCAAAGCGGCACTTGCTGAAAATCTCGTGCAGGCCGTGCCCGAACTCATGGAGAAAGGTCGATACTTCACCGAGCGTGAGCAGAGCCGGTTTGTCGGCTGTCGGTTTCGTAAGGTTCATGACCAATGAAACGTGCGGGCGCTTTTCCGTGTTATCATCATTGATACATTGTCCTTGATAACTGGTCATCCAAGCACCGCTCTTCTTGTTTTTTCGGGGGAAAAAGTCAGTATATAGCAGGGCAAGGTAACTTCCGTCTTTGTCAAACACTTCGTATGCTTCGACATCCGGATGATAAACGGGTATTTGCGTATTGCGCACGAAAGTAATGCCATAGAGCTTGTTTGCAAGCCCGAATATTCCGCGTTTGACATTGGAAAGTTCGAAATATGGGCGAAGCATTTCCGCATCAACGTTATAACGTTTCAATTGAAGCTTGTGGCTATAGAAAGAGAAGTCCCAGGGTTTTAGTTGGAAGTCCTTTCCTTCAATTTCGCAGGCCATCGCTTTGATTTCTTCAATGTCGTGACGTGCCGGTGTCTTATAGGCACGTATCAGGCTATTCAAGAAACGTGTAACCGTGGGGACATCTTTTGCCATTCTGTGCTGCAGAACAAAATCAGCGAAGGTTGGATAGCCTAAAATTTGTGCGAATTTCAATCGCAAGTTTACGAGCCTTTTTACCAAATCTAAGTTGTTCTGTTTGTTGGGGTGCGTACACAGCGTATTATATGCCATATACATTTTTCGGCGCAATTCTCGCTTTTCCGAATAGGTCATGAATGGAGAATAGCTCGGACCTTGCAAAGTAAACACCCAACCTTTCAGCTTTCTTTCGCTTGCAGCTTGTGCAGCAAGCTCTACTTGGTGATCGGGAAGGCCTGCAAGGTCATTCTTATCTGTTAGATGTAGGATAAAGGCATTTTGGTCTTTCAGGACATTCTGTGAGAATTGCAAATCGAGCTGTGATAGTTCCAACGATATATCACGAAGCTTTTGTTTCTTCTCTTGAGGCAGATTAATTCCACGTCTCACAAAGCTCTCATAAGTCTCTTTGAGAAGAGTCTGCTCTTCATCCTTCAATTTTGGATGGGAATCGTACACCTTTTTTATCCTTGCAAACAATTCTTCGTTTTGCATGATATTATTTGAATGCTCCGACATGGCAGGAACAAGCTCTTGTGCCAGGTTTTCAAGCTCATCGCTTGTGTTTGCGCTCAAAAGATTTTCCATTACAGTGCTTGCGCGGCCTAACATTTCCCCGCAGTGTTCAAGAGCTTTCAGTGTGTTGTTGAATGTTGGGGCTTCCGGATTATTTATGATGCCGTCGATTTCTTTGTCCTCTTCTTTTATACCTCGTAAAATGGCTTCTTTGATGAAATCTGTTGTTATGAGATTAAATGGGGTCGCTTCGTGCGGCGTTCTATATGGGTGGAAGAATGGATTTTCAGACTTCGTGTTTGCAATGTGATTGTCCATTATCATATTATTTTCCAATTATGATACAAAGTTACTGCTTTCTTTTTTAGGGAAAACAATGTAGCCTGTTTTTCACTTCAAAAGTGCTCTCAATTGTCATGTTCCTGTACAAAATGAACCAGGCTCTATAATTTAGGGATGACAACTCGCTTGCGTTCAAGCTCTATCAGCCCGTTTTTTTTCAAACTGTTTAGTACTCGAGACAGATTTAAGCGCGTTGCATCAATATATACTGCTAAGTCAACCATTTTGCCAATGATTTCCTTTCTACCTGATGGCAAAGTAAAGTTATGCTGGCAAACTTGCAAGAATCTGCGTGTCAAAGAAGCAGAAGGCGTTTCCCATAAGGCTTTATCGGCTCGTTGAAGCCGCGTACTCAGCAGATTGAGCATGTTAAAACGGAATACATCGTAGTTCAGCATTATTTGTGAAACGGATTCCTTGCTGATTGTAAGCGTTTGGATATCTGTTTCGGCCATGTAAGTTCTGTTGTGGTACTGTGAAACGCCAAAAATGTTTTCTGCGCCTACAACCGCCGGCGTTTTCAATTGCTCGGCAAAAACAACGCGATTATTTGTCGAGGCATGTGAAACTCTCAGATTCCCTTTCAAAAGAAAAAGCAGATTATGGCAGGGGTCTGTTTCGAGACGAATGACACTTCCATCCGAAAATTTCTGAAAGTGCATCTTTACTTTTGAAACTATTTCTGTCAAGTCATTGAGACCAAGCCCTTGGAACAAGGGCTGCTGCAAGAGCATTTTGTAGAAGGAGTCCTGCGGTTGCATGGAAATGTTATTTAATGATTGATTGTCGTAGTGAGTCTGAACACCAAGTCTTGTAAAGTCCGGCTGAATCGGTGTAAATAAGCAGGGCTTGCAAGCGAGGATTACGGGCAAGCACTTTTTTTGCTTTTTCAAGCCCCATTACCATGAAAGAAGTGGCATAAGCATCGGCTTCGGCGCATGTTTGTGCCAATACTGTTGATGAAAGAATGGAATGCTGCACAGGATAGCCGGTTTGCGGGTCTATCGTATGGGCATACTTCTTGCCATTTTGATAATAAAAGTTTCGATAATTGCCGCTTGTGGCCAAAGCGACATTTGTCAGCTTTAGTACATTTTGCAGCGTGTTGTCTTGCGATTTATTGTCATCTTGCGGGCGCACAATGCCGATTGTCCAGTTTTCGTGCTGCCCATTTACGCCGTGTGCCCGGATTTCTCCTCCTATTTCAATCATATAGTTTTCTACGTTATTGCTTTCAAGAAATTGGGCAACGCGGTCGCAACCGTATCCTTTGGCAACTCCGCTGCAATCCAGCATAATGCGAGAGTCGTTTTTAACGAGCTGGTCATTTTCAATCCTCACTTTATTGTATCCTACCATGTCGAGCAGGCTGTCTATTTGCTGCGGATTGAGATTCTTTTTGTTTTTAAAGCCGAATCCCCAGGCATTGACCAATGGAGCAATGGTTATATCAAAAGCACCGTCTGTCTGGTGTGCGATTTCCATTGATATATGAAAAACTTCCCTGAACAATGGGTCGGTGGCTTTCCCCTTATTCGAGTTAATCAAACTGATTGTACTATTGGGATTAAACGTGGAAAGGGAATTGTCGACTTTCCTCAATTCGTTTAAGATGCCGTTGCTCAGATTCTCATTGCTTTGGTAGGTTATGTGATAAGTTGTTCCGAAGATGCGACCTTCGCTTTTCTTATAAGGTACCGGTTTATGTGAATTTGTCACGACCCATATGCTACCTACAATAAGAAACAGAAGAGAAACTGCTTGTATGACATATTTTGTTTTCTTGCTTATCATTCTTTCTGTGTTTTGTGCCATGAATTTCTCCTAAATGTCAAAAATCAGGTTGAATGTTCCGCCAAAATTGTGCGTGTCGTTTTTGCCAAATCCCGGAACATACCATGCCTGTCCTATATCGGATTCTTTTTGGCTGAGCCGCATTCGGTAGCGCAACGACCACCCCATATGAAAGCACCCCCATATCTTGGCCTCTAATCCGAAAACCAATTCGCTCCACGAACAATCGGACTTAAGTCCCTTGAAACTGTAGGGAACGCTTTCCTGCCAAACCGGATCTACAAGGTCCGGGCCTGTCAGGTCAAACTTTATTTGGGAGTAGGCATAGCGCAGACCCACAAATACGCGGTTGCCTGAGCGCAAGTCTTTGGCAAGGTTATAATCGCATCCTATTCTCATATAGGGTGAGTTCGTTTTGAAGTGTAAGTCTGTCTCACCGTCTTGATGGTCGCTGTGTCCTAATCCTAATTCCACGGTGGGGAAAAATCTTCCTTTCAGGTTAATGCGGAAAGCACCTTCAATTTGTCCGTAAGTTGCGGCTTTGTACATGATAAGTCCCAATAAGTCGCCCGAAACCGACATTCCTTCAAAGAAATGCATGGGGCGTGCCTGTAGTGAGGCTTTTACGGAGTCGATAGCCGGTTGGTACTGTACGCCCATCGTCCGCTGTTGTGGTTGCTGCGGTTGTGTCGGTTCCTGAGCGGATGCCGACAAGGCAAACAGCAAACTAATGATGGCTGAAATATATTTGGAGATTTTCTTTTTCGTCATAGTTTACATCAGGATTTGCAACGACAATGCTGTCAATGACAGTGTTGATGTCGGCTGTTGGTATGCCTCGTGTGATGCGTACTCCTGTTATGGTATGAAAAAATGCCGTACTGCAGTCAAGCGATACAAAATGCGGCTCATTTGTGTGGCTCACGAAGATGCTGTCTGTGGTTGTCCCTGTTTTTGAGACGACCCGAAAGAGCAAAGTGTCGGTCTTCTGAGCATATCCCATGGGAAGTTTCACCCTGTTAAAGTTTATTCCACGGTTTAACAGCGTAGTGTCGCGCCGTCCGACGGCCACTATGCTTAGTGTATCGGTTATGTTGGCTTGTAGTCCGGTGTGCGAGTCATAAAAGCATGCCGTCATGCTTACTGTATTGTTGAGCGGGCAATCCGTACTGCTGCATTGGCAAAACAGCCCTTGCATACCTATTATAATGATGACAATGAAAAGTTGGAAACGGCACTTAAATTTCATCCTCTATTTGGTAATTGTTGCGGTTGTCTGCGTTACGGCTTATCAATTCGCCCACGAATCCGGTCATAAACAATTGAGTGCCGAGTATCATCATGGTAAGAGCAATATAAAAATAGGGAGAATCGGTTACCAATGGTGCGGGAATCCCATTTGACAGCGCACAGAGCTTGGTTGCGCCTACAATGATGATGGCCAGAAAGCCGATGAAGAACATCAGCGAGCCCAAAAATCCGAAGACATGCATCGGTTTTGTTCCGAACTGCGTCAGAAACCACAGACTCATCAGGTCAAGGTAACCATTGAAAAAGCGATTCAATCCGCCGAACTTCGTGCTGCCGTATTTTCGTGCTTGATGGTGAACCACTTTTTCGCCTATCTTTGAAAATCCGGCATTCTTTGCCAGATATGGTATGTAGCGGTGCATTTCACCATATACTTCAATGTTTTTTACCACTTGCAGCTTATAGGCTTTCAGCCCACAATTGAAATCATGCAGGTTGTGTATGCCGCTTACCTTGCGTGCCGTTGCGTTGAAGAGCTTTGTCGGGATGGTTTTTGACAATGGATCGTAGCGTTTTTTCTTGTAGCCTGAAACCAAATCATACCCTTCTTCCGTAATCATCTTGTATAATTCCGGAATTTCATCCGGTGAATCTTGAAGGTCTGCGTCCATGGTAATGACAACATCGCCTTGTGCCTTTTTGAAACCCACATAAAGAGCCGCCGATTTGCCATAGTTGCGGCGAAACCTGATGCCTCTCACATTGGCGTTGCTGCTGCCAAGTTCCTGAATCTTTTCCCATGAAGAATCTGTGCTACCGTCGTTGACAAATATCACTTCAAAGCTGTATCCGTTTGTCTGCATGGTTCTTTTGATCCATTCAAACAGCTCCGGAATACTTTCTTCTTCATTATATAGAGGTATTACAATCGAAATGTCCATATATGATATTAAATGTTGCGTATGTAAGTTCTTTTTGTTTTGGCAATCAATGCTGTCGGAAAAGACAACAGCAAAGCAAGAATCAGATTGATGTCAATAATGTTTGCTGTGATCATGAGCGGAGTCACGCTGCGTAGCAGTTCGTCCATGCTTGAAAAACCGGTTGCTGCGAGTGTCTCGTTTAATTGGTTCTTCAGCTGCGGTGTGTTCAGCATTTGCTTCATTTCTTCGCTGTGCAGGCGTGCGATATTTGCCTCGGCAAAGCTTCCATGATCAAACATGCTGAAATAGATGTAGGCCGTTCCGGCTAAAATGGCGGTTGCATAGAGATACATCATAAACGAAAAGAGGTAACATCGTCCGAAATCGACAATGCCGTCAGCTCTTACCTGACGCTCAAAATAGCGTGCTGCTATAATGCCTACAAACGGCACGCTGAAAAGTATGAGTGCGTACAAGCTGTGAAGTGCCGGAAACCTGTAGCCGGCCACAAAGCACAGTAAACCCACACACCAGTAAAGCCCGAATGCTCCTCCCAGTTGCATGGCATAGGCGTTTGTCTGTTTCAGCAGGTCTGAACTTAAAACCATTTCGGTATTATCGTTGATTTATAGGTATGCAAAGATACGCCAAGTTGAGCGAAGACAGAAGTGAAAGCCCGAATTTTTCTGTTGTCAGGCTTTTTCGCAGTTGGCCTGGCCTTATGAAAAGAAAGAGGGTGAGTTTTCTTTCGAATCCCACCCTCTTTTTTCGCGCGTTATTTATTGACGATATATTTGATACAAGCCAGACCGCCGAAAATTTGCAGCAGCAGTCCCGGGATGCCCATCCTGACATCTTGCAAGGCTGTGACAAGGCTTCTTGTGTAGGCCCATTCAAACAAAGTGCCGGCCGATTGGTAGGCTATTGCCGTTGCTGCGAGCAACAACAGGCTTATCTTTTTGAACTTCCATGCCATAAAAGATGCCGTCAGGGCTAAAAATACGGATTTGGCCATTATGATGGGTAGCATTGCAGCTGCGGGCATGCCAAACAAGGCCGAATTGACCAAAGGCGACAGCACGGCCGTCAGCAGGCCTACGCGCCAACCGTATTTGTAGGCGCCAATCAGCGTAAAGAAATAGATAGGCAGGAATATAGGGCCGCCTTTCGGTATCAGATGGAACAGTTGCGGCAAAACAATGTTCCCGACGATGAAGATGGCAGCGGCCGCATAAGTCTTGCTCTCGGTGTAATTCAGTGAATAAAGCTTTACTGTTTGCATTTCGGCAATGTCTTTTAAAGGGTTTCTTGTTTTAGTTGTTCAACGTATTTGTCTATTTTCTGAAGCTCCATGGGAATCATGATGCGTTGCGGGCAAGCCGGAATGCATTTTCCGCATCCGGTGCAGTGCGAGGCCTGCCGCAATTTGGGAACGCTCCTGTCGTAGCCCACCAGAAAGGCCCTCCGTTCGCGTGCATAGTCGGGATCCTTGCTGCTGTTGGGCACGTTTCCCTCGCTCAGGCACTTGTTGTAGTGGACGAGTATACCCGGTATGTCGAGGCCGTAAGGACACGGCATACAGTACTTGCAGTCGTTGCAGGGGATGGTCTTGTAACCTACCAGTTCGGCCGCAATGCTTTCCAAAAAGCTCTGGTCTTCTTTTGTCAGCGGTTTGAGCGGGCACAGCGTGTTCAGGTTGTCTCGGAGATGCTCCATAAAAGTCATTCCGCTCAGTAGAGTGAGTACGCCTTTCGGGGTTGCCGCATATCGGAAAGCCCACGAGGCCACACTGCTTTCGGGGTCGCGTTGTTTTAACTGGGCTACCAGCTTGTCGGGCATGTTCGAGAGGCGTCCGCCCAGCAGCGGCTCCATGATCACGGCCGGAATCTTTCGCTTTTCGAGTTCGGCATACAGATAGTCGGCATTGGTGTTCCTCTCGTTTATTTCGTGGGCGTGTTTCCAATCGAGATAGTTCAGCTCTATTTGTACAAAGTCCCAATGTACCTTGCCTTCGTCGTGGAGCTTGAGCGCATGGTCGTATATGGAAACGTCGCCGTGGTACGAAAATCCCAGGTTGCGGATAATGCCGGCTTTCCTTTTTTCAATCATAAAGTCAAGGATGCCGTTATTAATGTATCTGTCTTCAAAGAGAGCCATGGGGTCGTTGCGGTCGTCACTGCCTCCGATGGCGTGAAGCAGATAATAGTCAATATAATCGGTTTGCAGTTCTTTTAGTGAGTTATGGAACATCTCTATCGAGTCTTTGCGCGAATACGAACCGAAATTTGACATTTTCGTAGCGATGTAGTAGCTCTTTCGCGGGTGGCGGCTCAAGGCTATTCCCGTGCTTTTTTCCGAGCGTCCCTGACAGTAGACGGGTGATGTGTCAAAATAGTTTACGCCATGCTTCAAGGCATAATCTATTTGCTTGTTGACCATTTCCTGATCTATTTCGCCATCGCCTTTTTCGCGTGCGGATATTTTGGCACCGACCGTCGGCAGGCGCATCATGCCATAGCCGAGGATAGATACCTTGTCGCCCGTGTTGGGGTTGATGCGATAGGTCATTTTCCCCACTGGTGGTTCTTTTTGGCCGTTTTCTTGCTGTGTGTTGCTGCTGCATCCTGTCACGGCGGCCGTTGTTGTTGCTGCCGCGCCTGCTCCGAAAATTTTCAGGAATGTGCGCCGGTTTATCTTGTGCTTGTCTGGCTTTTCCATATTCTATGTTGGTTGTGCGGTTTATATTGTTTTGTGAAGTTCGTGCCCCTCGACGTAGATGGCCGAATAGGGACGCGACGGACATAGGTTCTCACACGCTCCGCAACCTATGCACTTTTCTTCGTTTACGATGGGAATCATAATATGCTTGTCCTTACTGCTGCTGTCGCTCACCATTTGTATGGCTCCTGTCGGGCAGTGGCGTGCACAATTGCCGCACATGATACCGTCGGTCACGGGCAGGCAGTTTTTTCGTATCCACACGGCATGGCCTATCTGGGTGCTCGATTTCTCGGCTTTGGTCAGATGCCGAATAGCTCCCGTCGGGCACACCTCGGTGCAGCGTGTGCATTCGGGGCGGCAATATCCGTTTTCATAACTGATGCGTGGCTGCATCAGATGAGCCAGGTCGGTTGATGGAATCAGCACGTCGTTGGGGCATTGCGATACGCACAATTGGCAGGATGTACAATGCTTGGCCATGTTGGATGCGCTTAGCGATCCGGGCGGTGTGATGGGCGTGTTACGGTGTGGCTCTTTCTTTTTGGATATTGGGGCAAGGCCTCCATCCAGCTTCTTGTTTTTCTGGGCTTTTGCCGCTGATGCGGCAGCCAATGCGCTTCCTATGAAAAACAGCCGTTTGCCGTTGTCAACGGGTTCCTTTTTGTTTGTCGGGCGCTGCTTTGTGGCGTGATTGTAGACGATGGCGTTTTTGCGACACACCCCTATGCAGTTCCCGCAAGCCACGCAACGGCTGTTGTCAACGCTTTTACTTTCGACATCGATGCACGATGCCTTGCAGTTTTTCGCACACAGACCGCATTTGGCACATTTGTCGTCGGATATATGAACTTTCAGCCAGCTGAAACGCGACAGGAGACCTAAAATCGTGCCTACCGGGCATATCGTGTTGCAGTAAGTGCGCCCGTTGCGCCATGCAAGGACGAAAATGGCGGCGAATGTGACCAATGTGATACCCAATGTGAGGCTGCTTTTTATGATGATGTCGCGACTGTAAAAGGCATAGCTGTCAAAATGGGCGGCAATGGCGGCAAGGATGTTGTTGCCGAATATATATATGGGCTGCAGCAAGTTGGCGGCCATCCTGCCGTAGCTGCTGTAAGGGGCAACCAGCGCGACAATACCGGTGAGGCCGGCTGCATAAGCTCCTATCGTGAGAATAAGCAGGCTATAGCGCAGCACATTATGGGGGCGCGAGTAGGTATAGCGGTTCTTGCGATGCAGACTGTGAATCCGGGCTATGACGTCCTGCATGACTCCCAATGGGCAGATGGTGGAGCAGTAGATTCTCCCGAATATGAGCGTGAGCAGGATGAGGAATGTGAGGATTCCTACATGAAGCGACAGCAAAGCCGGGATAAACTGTATGTGTGCCAACCAGTTAAACCATATTTTCAACGTTCCGGTAAAGTCGAGGAACATAAAGGTGATGGCGGCAAAACATATGATGCCTAAGATAATTCTGATTTTTCGTAACATGGTATCGTCTCTTTGTCGGTGTTTGCGTGAAAGGGCATGCAAGGCCGTTTGCAGGAAGCGGCCGAAGCCTTTGTCGGCATACTTGAAAACAAGTAGCGGCAAAAGGGCGCGCAGAGGCTGACTTTTGCACATTGCCCCGTTCGGGGAAGCCGCCGCGCAGACGGATTTTACAGCCTGTATTGTTGCTGCAAATATAGGAAAAAATTCATTCTTTCCCAAGAAATGAAAATGTAAAACGGTAATATTGACAATAAAAACGGTTAAATATGCAAGCCGAAGGCTGATAGTGTTATTTCTGACGCAGCGAATCGGAACCCGGACGCAGCGAATCCTGACGGCAAGGCTGCAAATGACGGCGGGAAAGCTGGCAAACGTGGAAAAATACTTTAAATAGGGTAGTGCAAACTTGCTTTTTTGCAAGACAAACCGGCTTGGTTGCAAAAGGTTTGCAGTAACTTTGCGGATGATAAATGAAAACGATGAATGACAATGACGCTTAAGGAACTCGGTATAGGACAAACGGCTACAGTCTTGAAGGTGGGCGGCGAAGGTGCCCTGCGACAGCATTTTCTGGATATGGGAGTGATTCCCGGCACTGAAGTGACCATGGTCAAGTATGCTCCGATGGGTGACCCTGTGCAGCTTTTGGTGCAGGGATACGAGCTGACTTTGCGTTTGGACGATGCCGCGAAAATCGATGTGAAGCCTTGCCGCAAGGTCGGAAGTGGAGAATCGTCGGCCGATGGAGATGAAGATTTCCTGCAAGGTAAGAATGTGCATCCGGGCTATGGCGAAATGGGGCGCGAACATAATCGCAGTGAAGAGCAGCCTGTGGATAAGGACAAGATACTGACTTTCGCCCTTGTGGGTAACCAGAATTGTGGAAAGACCACGCTCTTCAACCAGCTGACAGGCATGAACCAGCATGTGGGGAACTTCCCGGGTGTGACGGTCGACAAGAAAAGTGGCAGCATCAAGGGCTATCCCGGTACGCTTGTCACGGATTTGCCGGGCATATACTCTTTGTCTCCTTATTCAAATGAAGAGATTGTTTCGCGTGAGTTCATCTTGAAAGAACACCCTGCGGGCATTATCAATATCGTAGATGCCACAAACATAGAGCGTAACCTTTACCTGACGATGCAACTGATGGAACTTGATATTCCTATGGTGCTGGCCTTGAATATGATGGACGAGGTGAAAAACAACGGTGGAACAATCCGCATCAATGAGATGGAAAAAATGCTCGGAATACCGGTAGTTCCCATCTCGGCCATGAAAAACGAGGGGGTTGACGAACTGATAAAGCACGCGTTGCATGTGGCAAAATATGGCGAGGGGCCGAAAAAACAGGACTTTTGCAGTCCCGAAGACCATGGCGGTGCTGTTCACAGATGCTTGCATGCCGTGATGCATTTCATCGAGGATCATGCCAAACGGAGCGGCATTCCTGTTCGTTTTGCTGCCGGCAAAGTGATTGAAGGCGACAAGCTGGTGATGGAAGCTTTGCAGCTGACCGAAAACGAACGCGAGACCATCGGCCACATTCTGAAACAAATGGAGCAGGAGCGCGGTCTTGATGCTGCTGCAGCCATGGCCGACATGAGGTTTTCCTATATAGGGCGGGTGTGCAGGCAGTCTGTGGTAAAGCCTCGCGAGAGCAAGGAACATCGCCGCAGCCGTCGCATAGATACGGTGCTGACAGGACGGTGGACAGCCATTCCGGCCTTTTTGGGCATCATGGCTTTGGTGTTTTGGCTCACGTTCGATGTTGTCGGAGGCGGATTGCAAGGTCTGCTGGAGCAGGCTATCGGAACTTTTACCGACAAAGCCGATGCGATGCTTGGGGAATGGCGAATCAATGATGTGGTGCACGGATTATTAATCGATGGTGTGTTCAACGGGGTAGGTACGGTATTGACATTCCTGCCCATTATCGTGACACTGTTCTTTTTTCTTTCCATATTGGAAGATACGGGATATATGGCACGCATTGCGTTTGTCATGGACAAACTGCTGCGAAAGATAGGTCTGTCGGGGCGTTCCATCGTTCCGCTGCTGATGGGTTTCGGATGCAGTGTGCCGAGTGTCATGGCATCGCGCACATTGCCGTCGGAGCGCGACCGCAGTCTGACCGTGATGCTTACGCCCTTTATGAGCTGCACGGCAAAACTTCCGATTTATGCCTTCTTTACCGCCGTGTTCTTTCCAAAGTCGGCGGCCGAGGTTATGACTCTCTTATATATAATAGGTATAGTGACCGGAATATTGGTGGCCATTGTCATGAAAAAGACCGTTTATCACGGTGAGGCAGTGCCGTTTGTCATGGAGCTGCCCAACTATCGTCTGCCGGGAGCCAAGAGCGTAATCAGACTGTTGTGGGAAAAGTCGAGAGACTTCCTGGAGCGTGCCTTTTCAGTGATATTCATCGCCACAATTGTTATATGGTTTCTTCAAACGTTTGATTTCCGCCTGCAGTTGGTCGAAAATTCGCAAGACAGCATGCTGGCAAGTCTGGCCGGCATTATAGCTCCGATATTCAGGCCGACAGGCTTCGATGATTGGCGGATTGTAACATCGCTGATATCCGGATTTATGGCCAAAGAAAGCGTCGTGTCGACATTGACCGTATTGTTTGGCAGTCCGGCCGAATTGCAGGCTGTGCTTACGCAGGCGTCTGCTTTTTCGTTGCTCGTCTTCTGTCTGCTATACACTCCTTGTGTGGCAACGGTGGCTACAGTCAGGCGCGAAATGGGAAGCCGCTATGCCTTTACGCTTGTTCTGTGGCAGTGTGTCGTGGCATGGTGCTGCGCGTTTGTAGCGTATAATATATGTAGGCTGTTATTTGGTTCGTGATATGAATGTGCAAAGCCTGTTGGTCGTTCTTCTGTTGCTTGCAGCCGTTTTTTGGGCCGCAGTGCGGCTGTACAAGAAGCACAAAACGAAGCGTGGCTGCTGTGACGACTGCGATGCTACCGGTTGTATCTTCAGAAATGTCCGGCTCAACAAGAAAAAATGAAGAATAGTGTAGCAGACGTGAAAAAAACAGCTCAAAAATTTGTCAGTTGGAAAGGAAATGCTAACTTTGCACCGCATTTGAGTGGAAATGCCGATGGATAGGATAGCGGTCATGTATCAAGTGGCTTTGCCTATCGGATATCCGGAATGGAAGTTTGGGTGAGTGGCTGAAACCAGCAGTTTGCTAAACTGCCGTGCGAGTAATCGTACCAGGAGTTCGAATCTCCTAGCTTCCGCAGTCGAGAATATTATTTATTGGCGCTTTCATCTAACGGTTAGGATACATGCCTCTCACGCATGGTATACGGGTTCGATTCCCGTAGGCGCTACCTCATTACTTTAAAACCCCGATTATTTTAGTTTTTTCATCATACTTTCATCCTTATGCGGGTGAGAGTGCCGGTTTTTTTCGTAACTTTGCCCATTGTATGGAAGAAAACGACACGTTAAGCATAGATGGAAGAAATCTCTCCTTATTCATTGGAAATGAAGAGATAATGAATCGCGTGGAGAACGTTGCCAATCGCCTCTTTGAGGATTTGGGTGATGTTAATCCTTTGTTTTTGTGCGTATTAAAGGGCTCTTTGATGTTTACGGCGGATTTTATGCGTGCTTATAAAGGGCGTTGTGAGGTATCGTTTGTGAGAATATCCTCGTATGAAGGTACGGAATCGACAGGAAAGGCAAAAACTGTGATGGGCTTAACTGATGAATTACGTGGACGTTATATAGTAGTTCTTGAAGATATAGTTGATACGGGACATACAATGCACTACCTGTTGGGGCAAATAGAAGCCTTTCAGCCGAAAGGCGTTCGTTTGGTGTCACTTTTCGTGAAGCCGTCGAAGTTGGCCGCTACCGTAAAGGTGGATTACCATTGCTTTGAAATTCCCGACCGTTTCATCGTTGGTTACGGGCTTGACTATAACGAACAATACAGGAATCTTCCAGATATATATGCACTTTGATAATGATAATAGCAAAACAATATAAACACGACAATGATAAACATAGTAATATTCGGAGCGCCCGGTAGCGGCAAAGGAACACAAAGTGACAAAATCGTTGAAAAATACGGTTTCAAACATATTTCTACCGGTGATGTGCTTCGCAATGAAATTAAGAACCAAACGGAATTGGGGGCAACCGCCAAACAATATATCGATAAAGGCCAACTGATACCCGATTCATTGATGATAGATATCCTGGCAAACGTGTATGATTCGCTTTGTCCTTGTGAAGGTGTTATCTTCGATGGCTTTCCACGTACGATACCTCAGGCCGAAAGCCTGGCAAAGCTGTTAAAAGACCGCAATATGGAGGTCAGTGCCATGATAGACCTTGATGTTCCCGATGTAATCCTTGTAGAACGTCTCGTAAACAGAGGCAAGAGTTCCGGTCGCGCCGATGACAACGAAGAAACCATAAAGAAGCGCTTGGAAGTCTATAACAATCAGACCGCACCGCTTATTGATTGGTACAAGTCAAAAGGAAAATACTCCCATATTAAAGGTGTTGGCGAAGTAGAAGGAATCTTTGCTGACGTATGCAAGATAATTGACACGCTGTAACAATGGCCGAGTCCAATTTTGTTGATTACGTAAAGATTCATTGCCGCTCCGGAAAAGGCGGCCGCGGTTCTATGCATCTGCATCGCGCCAAGTATATGCCCAATGGCGGGCCTGACGGCGGCAATGGCGGACGTGGCGGAAATGTGTACCTGCGTGGCAATCACAATTATTGGACATTGCTCCATTTAAAGTATATGCGTCACGTGTTTGCCGGTAATGGCGGCAACGGTGGCGATTGCTGCTCGACGGGGGCAGACGGAAAGGATGAATATATAGATGTGCCTTGCGGTACGGTCGCTTATAACGGTGAGACGGGCGAATACATCTGCGACGTGACCCGTGACGGCCAGGTCGTACTGCTGTTGAAAGGCGGGCGCGGAGGTTTAGGCAACTACGAATTCCGCACAGCTACCAACCAGACACCACGCTATGCGCAACCCGGAGAACCAATGCAGGAACTCATGGTGGTTCTGCAACTCAAGCTGTTGGCCGATGTAGGATTGGTGGGCTTCCCTAATGCAGGGAAATCAACTCTTCTGTCAGCGTTATCGTCTGCAAAGCCCAAAATAGCCAACTATCCTTTTACCACATTGGAACCCTCGTTAGGTATAGTGTCCTATCATGACGGAAAATCGTTTGTCATGGCCGACATTCCCGGAATTATCGAAGGGGCAAGCGAAGGGCGTGGAATCGGGCTTCGTTTCCTGCGTCACATAGAACGCAATTCATTGCTGTTGTTCCTCGTATCGTGTGAGGCAACCTCGATAAAAGACGACTACGAAGTCCTTCTCAACGAATTAAGGAAGTTCAATCCCGATATGCTCGGTAAAAAACGCTTGCTGGCTGTTACAAAATGCGATTTGATTGACGACGAACTCATCGAAATGCTTAAAGCCGATTTGCCGGCGGATGTACCGTGCGTCTTTATATCATCTGTCACGACATTAGGGCTGAATGATTTAAAAGAACTCATTTGGAAAGAACTTAACAGTGAAAGCAATAAGCTGCGCAGCGATTTGTCATCGGATTCAGATGCCATCGTGCATCGGAATATGGATGTGAAGAAAATGGAAGACGATTTTTCCGATTGGGAAGACGATGTGGAAATCGTAGATGAAGACTGCGATGACGACGATACAGTGTATGTAGAATAAAAGACAAGCAACCATGGTAGAGCCGATTCTGAGTTATTACGATTTGTCACCTGACGTTACTGCTTTTAGCAGCACTCGCCATGGCGGTTTCAGTACAGGTGCCTACGCATCATTTAATATAAATGAATATTGTGGCGATTCATCCGAGAGCATTTGCAAGAACAAAGAAATTCTTTGCCGGAAACTGGGGATTTCACCGTCACGATTAATAATGCCTCACCAATCGCATGGAACCAAAACCAAGGTAATAGATGAAGATTTCTTGGCAATGGATTCCGATATGAAGCGTGAATGCTTGGAGGGCGTTGATGCACTCATTACTGCCGAGCGTCAGGTTTGTATTGGCGTTTCAACGGCCGACTGTCTACCTTTATTGTTCTATGACAAACGCAATCATGTGGTAGCAGCTATCCACGCAGGTTGGAGGGGAACGTGTTCACGCATTTCTTTGCACGTGGCAGAGCTGCTCAATAAGCTGTATGGTACATGCTTCTCGGAGCTGAGAGTAGCTTTTGGGCCTTGCATCAGTCTTGAAGACTACGAAATAAAAGACGATGTACATCAGCGCTTCGCCGATGCCGGTTTCGACATGAAAACTATTGTGGCGCAAAAAGAGAGCAAACTATATTTAGACATTCGTGAGGCCAATAAACAGACATTGAAGCTTATCGGTGTTCCTTTGGACAACTGCATTTTCACTGAATATAATACATACCAATACCCTGACGCTTTCTTCTCTGTACGAAGGCAATCGCCAAATACAGGGAGAACTTATTCGGGAATCATATTAAGATAAAACTGTACATTATGAATATAAAACATTTCACCCTTACGGGAATCATTTTGTTACTGCCTGCGCTATATTTACACTCGTCGCATGCAACGCCAAGCGGAAGCCCTTCGGCTTCAAACGATGTAACATTAAAAGACGAAATAAGTGACCGTGAGCAGCAACATATACAGGTTCCTACGACAGGCTTGTTTGGCGACGAGAGCCAAATAACCATTGATCTTTCAACTCTCGGCCGCAATGATTGGTGCTATCCTATGCGAAACGGTCGTGTGATAAGCCCTTATGGCGGAAGGAGGCGCGGCCATTCCGGCATAGACATTAAAACGCATGCAGGAGACACGATTTATGCTGCTTTTGCCGGCCGTGTGCGTTTTGCAAAGCGTTATTCCGGATATGGCAATGTCATTGTGCTACGTCATAGCACAGGACTTGAAACTGTTTACTCGCATAATCAGCGCCATCTTGTCCGAATTGGTGACATTGTGCATGCCGGACAGCCGATTGCCATTGTAGGAAGAACAGGACGGGCAACAACCGAGCATTGTCACTTTGAAGTACGCATTAATGGCAAGGCATATAATCCTGCACGCTTTTTCGATACTACGACACGCGCGTTGCGCAGTCAAAGGGTAGTTGCTTATAAGTCCGGAAAGATTGAGACTTACAACGTTGTGCCTGCCAATAATATGGCTGAGTCCAAATAACTTTTTCTTTTCCCAATCAGATCTTTCTTATGTATAACAATAAACGAAAATGTCATGTTAAGTAAAAAAGTAGAAGAGGCTCTCAATGCCCAGATAAATGCTGAGATGTGGTCGGCATATTTGTATCTTTCTATGGCGGCATATTGCCATTCGGAAGGGCAAAGCGGAATGGCTTCATGGTTTGAGGTTCAGTTTCAAGAGGAACAGGATCATGCGAAAATCCTTTTCAACTATGTTAACTCGCGTGACGGGCGCGTAATTCTCAGACCCATTGAGGCTGTACCTTCTGAGTGGAAAAATATGTTAGACGTTTATGAGTGTACGCTTGCTCACGAACAAAAAGTGACGGCACTCATTAATAATCTTTATGCGATTGCTACTGAAGAGAAAGACTTTGCAACTCAAAGTAAATTGCAGTGGTTTATTGATGAACAAGTGGAGGAAGAAGAGAATGCCCAGACGATAATTGACAATCTTAAGATGATAAAGGATAATGGTTATGGGCTTTATATGCTTGACAAGGAGCTTGGAACGCGTACTTATGTGCAGGCTGCGCCTCTTGCCAACTCTTCTCTTTAAATAGATCGGACAGTATTTATAAATACAAGAAGTGTATATTTAAAAAGGAGTCTGCTATATTGTTAGCAGGCTCCTTTTTTGCTTTTGGTGGGGTAGTATAAAAAAAAGCGGAAGATTGTCTTCCGCTTTGTACGCCCTCAGGGGTTCGAACCCTGGACCCATTGATTAAGAGTCAATTGCTCTACCAACTGAGCTAAGGACGCATCTTTTTGTTTTCCGAGTGCAAAGGTATTGCTTTTTTCCACATCGGCCAAATGTTTCTTGATTTTTTTCTGCGCTTGTGCGAAAAAAGATGTTTTTTGCTTGTCTATCGATTGTCTTCAAGATTGAATATGGCTGATGCCACTCGTCTTTGAAGTATGTCGAGTTGAAGAAAGTTTTCTATTTGCAGTCCTTTTTCTTTGAATTTGTTTTCTACTGTGATCCGTGCCCGGTCGGGGGTATTGTTGTTGTTGCTAAGGTGGCACAGCCATGCTCTTTTTAGTTTTTCGCGATTGTCATAGATGATTTCGGCGGCTTGTTCGTTGCTCAGATGCCCGTGTCCTCCGTAAATGCGTTGGCGCAGGTTGCGCGGATATGGTCCTGTGTCGAGCATGCCTCGATCGTAGTTTGATTCTATGATGAGCAGTTGTGCCTGATTTATGTATTGCAGTATTTCTGGTGTGGTGCTGCCGGCATCTGTAAGGAGGCAAATGGTTTGCTGACCATGTTGTATCAGAAAGCCTGTGTTGTCTTCGCTGTCGTGAGGCACGTCAAAGGGTGTCAGTTGGCATCCGCAGCATTCGATTTTGTTGTTTTTCTGAATTAGCCGTGTTCCGTCGGCAATCGGCTTTTTTCTGATGGATGGATTTCTGTTTATGCCTTGGAGCGATGTTTCCGTGACATAAACTGGCAGGATGCGGCCTGATTTTTGAGCTTCTTTTTGCAGTGCTCCTGCGTTTTTTGCATGGTCTGCATGGTCGTGGGTCAGGAATATGGCTTGCAATTTATCTGCCGAAAGCCCTGATTCGTAGAGGTATTGTTTGATGCGCCTTATGCCTACGCCTGCGTCTATGAGGAAACTTCCGTGGTCGGTGCTGAAAAGGTAACTGTTGCCACTGCTTCCGCTCCCAAAGCTTCTGAATGTGAACATTTATTGTGCTGATAGGTTGTTATTACGGTGTTGTGCAGTCGGGGTGATGTGTTGTCGAACGAGTGTGCCCTTTTGCCGTTGCCGATTCGGTGTGCAAAGGTACTAAAATTCTGTTTGCCGCACCATTTTTCGCAGGGCGTGCGGCTATAGTTACGGTAGAATGTGTTACTTTTGCAGCGTTAAAGTTAAGTGACAGATATTTTTGAGATGGAGAAGATTATACTTACCGGCGACCGTCCGACTGGCCGCCTTCATTTGGGTCATTATGTGGGTTCGTTGAAACGGCGTGTGGAATTGCAGGATTCCGGAAGGTTTGACAAGATATATATCATGATTGCCGATGCACAGGCTCTTACAGACAATGCCGACAATCCTGAGAAAGTGCGCCAGAATATTGTTGAAGTGGCGCTCGACTACCTTTCGTGCGGACTTGATCCGGCCAAAAGCACTATTTTCATCCAGTCGCAGGTTCCTGAGCTGTGTGAGCTTACGTTTTATTACATGAATCTTGTTACCGTGTCGCGTTTGCAGCGCAATCCGACAGTGAAAACGGAGATACAGATGCGCAATTTCGAGACGAGCATACCTGTGGGCTTCTTTACCTATCCCATCAGCCAGGCTTCCGACATTACGGCTTTTCGCGCTACTACGGTTCCCGTAGGCGAGGACCAGGAGCCCATGCTTGAACAAGCCCGTGAGATTGTGCGCCGCTTCAATGCCATCTACGGACCGACTCTCATCGAGCCCGAGATCTTGCTTCCCGACAATTCGGCTTGCCTACGCTTGCCCGGCACAGACGGCAAAGCCAAGATGAGCAAGTCATTGGGCAATTGTATATACTTGGCGGATACGCCCGAAGATGTCAGAAAGCGCATAATGTCCATGTATACCGATCCGGGGCATCTTAGGATTGAAGATCCCGGCAAGATAGAAGGAAATACCGTATTTACTTATCTTGATGCCTTTTGTCGTCCTGAGCATTTTGCGGCATATCTGCCTGATTATGCCAATCTTGATGAGCTGAAGGCGCATTATCGCCGTGGCGGTCTGGGCGACGTGAAAGTAAAGAAGTTCCTTAATGCCATCTTGCAAGAGGAGCTGGAACCGATTCGCCGCAGACGAAAAGAATTTGAACAAGACATACCGGCAGTCTACTCCATGCTCGAAAAAGGGTGTGAGGTTGCGCGTGCGGCAGCGGCCGACACACTTGCCGACGTGCGCCGTTCTATGCGCATCAACTACTTTGAAGACAAGGCTCTTATTGCAGAGCAATCGAAAATATACGGTTGTAAGAATTAAACAACAGCTTTCAATCCATCAGACAGGCCTGCCCATTTGGGCAGGCCTGTC
>CAKRYD010000011.1 GCA_934426255.1 uncultured Bacteroidaceae bacterium
GCTGTTCAGACAAGACAATCCACTATTATAAGTCTTCCATTGAGAAGCTGATAGCGACTGTGAAGAAGAATGTGTGCGACATTGCAACCAACGATATTCGCTGTTATCTCGCTGATCAACAGGAACAACGAGGACTTAGCAAGGTCTCTATTGACAACTTGCGTCGTATCTATTCCAGTTTCTTCTCATGGCTGGAAGATGAAGACTATATTACTAAAAGTCCTGTCCGCAGAATCCATAAGGTACGCACGGATGCTTTGGTGAAAGAGGTACTGACAGACGAGAATATCGAAGTGCTACGTGACAGTTGCCAAGAATTGCGTGACATTGCCATGATTGACTTGTTGCTCAGTACTGGTATGCGTGTAGGGGAGTTGGTGAAAATCAACCGTGAAGACATTGACTTTCAAGAACGCCAATGTGTTGTGTTTGGCAAGGGCAACAAAGAACGTGAGGTGTATTTTAACGCAAGGACTAAAATCCACCTCAAAAAGTATTTGGAGCAGCGCACGGACAGCAATCCTGCTTTATTCGTAAGTCTGCATGAACCACACACACGCCTAACCATTAGTGGCGTGGAAGTCCGTTTGCGCCAACTTGGAAAGAAAGTAAACATCAACAAGGTTCACCCTCACAAATTCCGTAGAACATTGGCAACAATGGCTATCGATAAGGGTATGCCGATAGAACAAGTGCAAAAGATGTTGGGACACGTGAAGATTGACACAACGCTGCATTATGCTATGGTAAATCAGACGAATGTCAAGATTGCGCACCGCAAATATATCGGATAATGACGTTTAGTTTGCATTAATGTTTGATATTTGTGGCTTTATGCTTACTTTTGTAATACAAATATCATGCATAAAGTTTATGGACTATCAAATAATAAATCAATATACAACCGCTCTTAATGAGATAACACATACCATTAAGAGCGATAATGGTAAAGAAGAAGTAGAAATATGGTTTGCTCGAGAACTTCAAAAAGTTCTCGGATATGCACGATGGGAGAATTTTTTAGTTGCGATCAATCGAGCTGTAGATTCATGTAAGTCACAGAATATCAGTATTTACAACCATTTTCGTGAGGTCACGAAAATGGTCAAACTTGGTAGTGGGTCGCAACGTGAAGTTAAAGATTTTATGCTCACTCGTTTTGCATGCTACCTAATAGCACAAAATGGAGATCCAAAGAAAGAAGAAATTGCTTTTGCACAGGGATATTTTGCATTGCAAACTCGACGTGCAGAACTTGTTGCAGAACATTTACAGCAGGTTTCGCGCTTAGAGACTCGCGACCGTTTGCGTGCATCAGAAAAGCAACTTTCTCGAAATATTTACGAACGAGGTGTAGACGACAAAGGCTTTGGTCGTATTCGTTCAAAAGGTGATACTGCTTTATTTGGTGGCAACACAACTGAAGATATGAAAAAACGATTGGACATAAAATCAACTCGCCCTTTAGCTGATTTTTTACCAACATTGACTATTACGGCAAAAAATCTGGCTACAGAAATGACCAATTACAATGTTGAACAAAAAGATTTGAATGGTGAACGTTCAATCACGCAAGAACACATACAGAATAATGTCAGTGTTCGTCAAATGCTTGGACAGCGTGGCATCAAGCCTGAAGAATTGCCTGCTGCTGAAGACATCAAGAAAGTTGAACGTCGTGTGGCAAGTAATGAGAAGAAAATAGAAAAGACTTCAAACAAGTTGCCAAAAAATATGGAGGAGTAGATTTATGCAGTACGAAAAATTAACTTTGCAAGATGTTTGTATAATTATCCCTGGTTATGCTTTCAAATCTACAGACTTTGGTTTTGGTGAAAACATTGCTATAAAAATCAAAGACATAGAACCTCCTTTTATAAATATCAAAAATGCTGATATAGTATCTTTTACACCACAAGATAAATTTAAGCTATCGCAAGGTGACTATGTTATGGCTATGACAGGAGCTACAATCGGTAAGGTTGGAAAGCTTCAGACTAATATGAACAATGTTTATATAAATCAGCGTGTTTGTAAGTTTGAAGCAATTGAAAGTCAATGTGATAAAGATTACTTATATTATGTGTTATCAAGTTCATCTTTCCGAAGTTTTATTCTTAATAACGTTGATAGCAAATTAGCGCAACCCAATATCGGACATCCTACGATTTACAAATATACTCACCTCTTTCCAAAAAGTGTAGAAGAACAAAAGCGTATAGCTTCTGTTCTTCATAATATTGATTGTAGAGTAGAACTTAATCGTCAGATAAATGATAATTTAGAGGCGATGGCAAAGCAACTCTACGACTATTGGTTTGTGCAGTTTGACTTTCCGAATGAGGAGGGCAAGCCGTACAAGTCGAGCGGTGGGGCTATGGTGTGGAATGAGAAATTGAAACGTGAAACACCGCAAGGATGGAACTATTGTAAACTAAAAGATTTTATCAATCTTTTTGATTCAAAACGAATTCCATTGTCAAGTAAAGATCGAGAAGAGCGAAAAGGTACTTATCCGTACTATGGCGCAACAGGCATTATGGATTATGTGAATGAGTATATTTTCGATGGTGATTATATCCTTTTGGCTGAGGATGGGTCAACTTCTGATGCGAATGGCTTTCCTATTGTACAATATATTTGGGGAAAGAATTGGGTGAACAACCATGCACATATCATCCTCCCTAAGAACGAACAATATACGATGTTTACTTATCAAATGCTTAGAAGTATTCCTGCTAAGCAGATAGAAACTGGTTCTATTCAGAAGAAAATTAGCCAAGAAAATCTTTGTGGTTATAATATGGCGTTACCAAAATCGGAGTTGATGATGAATTTTGAAAACATAATATCTCCACTATGGGAAAAACGCAAGCTTTGTGTTGAAGAAATCAACGCTCTCACTAAGCAACGCGACGAACTCTTGCCCCTCTTAATGAACGGTCAAGCATCGGTAAATTATCATTTATCTGCTTGTTAAGTTCAATTTTGCGGTCAATGTCAGCCAAGACCTTTCCAATGGTATGCTGTTCCTCTATGGATGGGAGCAACACAGGTATATTGCCTATTGTATCATTGGAAAGAGTGTATCGCTGACCACTGCCAGAAGCATTGTTTTCAAAATACTTCTGAATGCAGCGAGTGTGCATAAAAGCATTCAGATATTTTCCGTCAACAATAGCAGAATTAGGAATAATCAAGGCACAATGATAGCCGAGAACTACATTCTCGAAATCATCGGCAATATAAGTAGCAACACCTATATCATCCCTTGTTTCACTATCCTTGGTGATGGCAACCATGCCTTTGCCTATTGAACACTTGTCAATTTCGGTTTGTTTGGCAGACGCAGCCATAAACGACTTTGCCTTTTCTTTGGTGATAGCCCAGTTGTAATAGACATCAACAAAGTTGCATAGACGCACTGGCATTTCACCTTCTGTTGTTTTCTTGTCAACACCGCTAATCTCAATCTTAGCAATGTCGGCAAGTCTGTATTTTTTTAGTTCCATTTTGTCTTATCTCTATTTTGAAATAGTGCAAGTCTGACTTGCACTATTGTTAGAATCAATTTTGCAAGTGACTTGCAAAAATACTCATTCATTATCAAGCAATCCTCTTATCTCCTTATCGAAATCAGAGTCAATACGTTGTGTTTTATTGAAAATGTCATATTCCTCTTCCGCTTTCTTCTTGGCTTGCGCTGCCGATATTTTGCCTTTGTCTGGCAATATCTGATACTTGCGGAATGTCAAGAACTCATTGACACTTGCCGAGAACTGCGCCATGTTGAACGTGTTTTCACGCTCTATGAGGTCTTCGATATAATCAAAGAATCCTGTAACGGCACGTTCCAGTTGGCGGATTTCTTTCTCTTGCAGATAGTTCTTGGCGATGTTGACATCCGATTTTAAAACACGTCCATCGGGTGCATTCTTCCATGTTGTCAGTCCCATGTGGTCTTTCGTATGGTCTGCCTTTGAATAGATGATTTCCGCTGCCGTCTGCCCTGTAATAGCATAGTGGAAGCGGTTTTGTATCATAGCATAGAAATCTCTTGTAGTCGGAGAGTTCTTGTCATAGTCGGTGCTGCATTCCGCATAGATGTCCGTAATCTGTTGCCAAATGCGACGCTCACTTGTACGGATAGAACGGATGCGTTCAAGCAATTCACGGAAATAATCCTTGCCGAACATTGCATTGCCTTGCTTCAACCGCTCATCGTCCATTGCAAAGCCCTTTTTGATATACTCATTGAGTATTTTTGTTGCCCATTGACGGAAACGAGTGGCTTTCAGTGAAGATACACGATAGCCTACGGCAATAATTGCATCAAGAGAGAAGAAATCAACCTTGTGGGTTTGCGTCTTTTCTTCAATTGCACCGTGCTGAGTGGTTATTTCCATTTTGGAAACAACCACATCCTTTTCCAGTTCGCCCTCTTCAAATATATTCTTCAAGTGCTTACTTATTGCTGGAACACCAACGCCAAATAGTTGCGCCATAGCCTTTTGCGTACACCAAAGCGTTTCGTCCTTGATAACCACTTGCACCTTGCCATCAGCATCGGGCATGTTGTAAAGCAGAAATTGTATCTCGTTACTCATTGCAGTTCTCCTTCCCTACATTCGGGTTAAAACTGAGGCTATTCAACTGTTTCAGGATTTCTTCTTCCAATCGGTGACTTTCTTCAAACTGTGCTTTCAGCGTGGTCTTATAGTTGTTCATGCGCTGGTTAAACTCCTCTTCAGTGATATCTACATAGTCAATCTTGATGTCGAAATATTGACCTGCGGAAAGGCTGTAGCCCTTTTCTTTGATTTCATCATAAGTCACAGCTACTGAGAAATCATCTACGGCCTCGCAATTACGAAAAGTGCGAACAATCTGTTCCACTTCAAAGTCGCGCAAACGACTTTTTTTGTTGTTGCCTTCTTTGTATTCCTCTCCTAACTTGCTGGCATCAATCAGAATGACTTTCTCCGCTTTAGCAGACTTGTCAAAGAATAGTACTGAAACATTCGTACCTGTGGTGGCAAATACATTGCTCGGCATTGACACCACGCCATATACCCAATGTTCATCTACAATGCGTTGCAGAATACGTTTCTCTACACCGCTCTTAGCTGTGATAAAACCTGTAGGAATAACAATAGCTCCCTTGCCATTCGGCTTTAGCGAATTGAGCACGTGCTGAATAAAGCACGTGTAGATGGCCATTTTTGGCTTGCTGGGATCAACTTTCTTTACTGCATTCGGTACACCTGCCCAAAAGCGAATAGAGTCGGCAGCCAAGGTTTCACGATACTCTGGGAAATCAAGTTTAAAAGGCGGATTACTCACGATAAAGTCGAACTTCTTCAGCGTGCCATTATCCTCCTTATGCGATGGCTCGGTGAGCGTATTACCTTGTACCACATTCTGCAATGAAGCAGAAAAGTTATTGAGAATAAGGTTCAAGCGCAACATTTCGCTTGACTTTTCAGAAATATCCTGGCTAAAAATGGTGCAACGCTCTTCGCCAATCTGATGAGCCAAAGCCATGAGCAACGTGCCCGTACCTGCCGAGGGGTCATAACACGTAACACCTCGTAACTCTGCATCATCGCCCACGAGCAATCGTGCCATCACTTGTGCAATGGCGCGAGGCGTGTAATATTCGGCATATTTGCCACCTCCTGCATTGTTGAACCCTTTTAGCAGATGCTCGAAGATGCGTGAGAAGAAATCGTATTTCTCATCAAATACATCTTCAAAATTGAATGAGGCCACATTACGCATCAACGAACGAGCAAACTCGTCACGCTTTTGTGTATCGGTAACGTAGGTTGTCAACGGAAAGAAGATATTGACTTTGCTCTTTCCCGATGTGGTAACAGAGAAAGTCTCGGCATTGAGCGAGGCTATATCTACCAATGTGGCATCGAGCAAAGTAGAAAAATCGCCTTTTGTGGCAGAATTATAAAGATGTGACAACGTATGTTCGGGTTTCAAGCGTGGCACGGAATGTGGCAGATAGCTGAACAAATCTTCCACTTCATCTTCAGTGAAGGTGTCATACTCGGCATCCCATTTCTCCGCTTTTGACAAACGTTCCCCATACATCGGGTCACGCTTGGCTTCATAGCCAAACTTGTCATTGAAGAACTTATAGAGGAACATTTCTGTCACAATCTTGTACTCACTTCCTGTTCCTGCCAATCCGAAAGCTCCAGTGGTGCTTTTAAGAGAATCGATAAGGGTTATGGTTGCCTCTGATATGTTGATAGTACTCATATACTAATAAGTGTAGTTGCGTTGTTGTAAATATTCTGTTGTAATCAAGTTGCTCAGATATTTGCGGTCTTTAATGTCTGCCCGAATCTTCATTGCGATAAGCTCCTTGCCAATGATAGACAACACGTCCTGGCCAAATGCCGGTTCGTTGTCAAGAATGTTAATGTCGAGGAACAGCCGTCTGTCAATCTCGTCTTTCATCTTTGCCAGGCTCTCGGCAATCTCGTATTCGTATGCCGATATGATGGGGCGTTCACGTTTCTGGTTCTGCTCCTCAATGCGTTTGTGAATACGGACAAACCGTTCATCTCCGTTATACTTGCGTTTAAGGATGTTATTGCGGCGATTTATCTCATGTATCTTCTTCATTACTGCGTCCATATATTGAATGCTTGCTTTGGCATCCTCAGTGCTTTGCGGCACAAAACCTTTCTTGCGGAAATATTCACGGAATTCATCGGCGAGGATAACGTATTGTTCTTCTTTGGTATCGAAATTCGCCTCAAACTCTGCTTGTACTCGCTCGCAACGCTCCCGAATGTCATTAACGATAATCCGCAACTCTTCGGGCATCCCCTTCTTAAATTCAAACTCCAATTCCGAAAGAGCCACATTGATAATGCCGGAAACATCAGCCTTATGTTCTGTGCTTTCAAAAAGATTGATGCGCTCAATGCGGTGGGTGACCTCTGTGATAAGGGAGGGAATCCTTCCCATAGGGAGCGAAACAATTTTATTCTTGGTTTCTTCATCGCCAAAAGAACGTACTTGATTGATGATAGCTTTGGTATCGGTGAGCGTGTTGCGCAACTCGTACAGGCTGTCTTTATTCTCAATTTCGTCTATTTGCTTGCGGAACTCCTCCACATTATCAATGGTGAAATTGAAAAGCACACTCTTGATCTCTTTTATCTTGGCCTCTACGTCTTCTTTGCTGACCAATAGATCATTGGCTATATTATCGGTATGCGGATTATCCGATTCATCCGAAGTACGGTTAAGTTCTCGCAGATAACGGTCATTGGTCGCATCAAAGTTTTCTTTGATGTCTACAAAGTCCACGACATATCCATACTTGAAATCATGATAAGGACGGTTTACCCTTGTTAGGGCTTGCAGCAAATCATGGCCATCGAGTGAGCGACCCAAATATAATTTCTTCAGACGTGGTGCGTCAAAGCCAGTAAGAAGCATCTTATTAACAATGAGAACATCAATTTCTTGCTGTTTTTTGAACCCTTCAATATACTCTTTGCGTTCCTGTTTGTCACCTTCGTCATGCAGGATGAGCGATGCCGTAAGTGGTTTGTAATTCCCGTATTGGAGCATCGGTTCTGCCGCCATGAACATTTGCTGCTCTTTGTAGTGGCTGACTTTGTTAGCCATATTGAAGCGTTCTTGCCAAAGGCGGAATAGAACCCTTGCTTGTGAGTTTGTGCGGCATACAATCATTGCACCCACTGTTTCATCATTTTGTTCCTTTCGGAAACGGCGGAAATCTGATATGATATAGTCCAACAGAGCATTCAAGTAGCTTTCATGCTCCATGATTTGGTTGCGGTCGATGTCGGACTTCTTAACTTCCACATCACCTGCCAACTTGTCAAGTATATTTTCAATCTTCTCTTTGTAGATTGTTTCGACAGGCTCACGCATCAATTTACAGGTGTAGCCATCGGCAATGGACTTGTCGTAATAATAAGTATGGATGTAGTCACCGAACACTCTCCACGATTCTCGTTCTTCTTTTAGCAATGGTGTTCCTGTCAGTGCAATTTTTACTGCATTTTGATCTGCCTCCAAAAGGTTTGCCAAGAAACTGCCTTGTGGGTTATATCCTCGGTGCGCTTCATCAACAAAGAAGATTCGTTGTAGATTGGTACTGTAACTGTTATCCACCATCACTTTGGCTTTGTCTTCTTTGAATTTTTGAATATTGACCACCATGATTTCAGGCTTTCCCTCATCATTGCTTGTTACGTCTCGGTTTGCTATGTCATCCATCAATTCCTTGCGGCTTTTAGCGTTGTGGACGACAAGACCACGGGCAGCAAATTCGTCCGTTGCTTGTTCCATTAAGTCAATACGGTCAACTATGAAATAGAACTTTGCTACCACATTGCGCTGTGCGAAATAGTCTGTTAGGCTTTTCACGCTGTAATAGGCGAGTGCGGTCTTTCCGCTACCTTGCGTATGCCAAATGATGCCGCTTTTCACTCCCCTCGTCAAGGCATTGCGGATGGCATACGAAGCGAACAATTGCTGATAGCGCATCACATGCTTTTGCAATTGAGTACCCTGTGTGCCATCGGCCAACTCTATTTTACGTTCCACGTATGCAAATCCATAGCGTAAAAGGAATAAAAATCTCTCTTTGCTCAGCATAGAGGTGAGAATGCGGTTTGTCGGCGTGGTTATAGCTTTATTGGTCTGGTATTCTTGCAAGTTTTTAATGACCACGCAGTTGCGATGCTTTAGCACCTTATTCTCCATTTCATCAGTGATATCCTGATAAGGATAATCTGGTACGTACCGTTTGTCTTCCTCACGGAACACGTTGAAGAACGCCTTCTCCTTAGCCGTGCAACAATAAAATGCCCCTTGTATAGGCACACGACTATCGGTGTCATACTCTTGGTTGTTGGAGAAAATCATCAGTTGGGTGATATTGAAGAAGCTGCGGAAGCATGACTTGCTCATTCGCTTGTTGATTCGCTCCCTTTCCGCCAAAATGCCTTCACGGTTGTTCGGTTTCTTGACCTCAATGAAAGCAAGCGGGAGGCCGTTTACAAAACAAGTGATGTCAGGACGGAACTCATCTTCTGTATCTTTATTCTCACAAGTAAATTCTGTAGTTACATGCCAATCGTTATTTTCTAGATTTTCAAAATCAATAAGTTTCGTACCGCTGTTTGCTGAAAGCAACAGGTAAAACTCACGCCCCAAATCATCATTATTGGCTATATTCACAATTTTGGTATACAATAGTGAGGCCTCAGAGTCAGACAAACCGGGATTAAGGCGCCTTACTGCATTCAAGAAAACATCAATCAAGATATTTGTCTTTGTGTCATAAGTACAAATGTTATCCAAATAAGTATATCCCAACTTGCATAGATGGAGTGCTGCCGGAACTTGTACTCTGGTATTCTCATTAAATTTGTTATTGCCCATAATCGTGCATCTTATTCAAAGTTGATAATCTCGCTCACACTAATCTCCAGCAATTCCGATATACGTTTCAGCGTTGCCAAATCGGGCTGGGTCGTATTGGTACACCACTTGGAAACAGTCGTTTGGTTTACGCCCAACTGCTCAGCCAGCCATTTGTTGGTTCTCTTCTTTTTAACTAATACGAGCTTTAATTGATTCAAATCTTTCACTTCACCTCAATTTATTGCTTTAGATGCAAATTTAGGGGTTTTCTTTGAGTGAGCGACAATCTACAAACAATTTTAAAAGGAGAAGTGGAAAAATTTCAATGCAAATGTAGCACTATATTTCATCAAATAGTTCGTTGCTTTCAGAAAAAAGCGAAAGCCGATTAGTCCAATAGCATGGTAATCGACTTTCGCGTCATTGAGATGATTCGTTTGTGTATGCTTCCTCTGAATTAGCGGATCAATGTTTTCTTTCCGTTGATGATATAGATGCCGGGTGTGAGATTCCTGTCCGAAGCAATGCGGCGACCTTGCAGGTCGAAGATGGGTGCATCTGATTTGTCCGTGTCAACTGTATGAATATTGTTGATAATATCCTGTGAAGGGTCAAAGATCTTTCCAACTTTGAGATCTTTCCATTGGTCAGCATAAAGATAACCTCCTCCTGTTCCAATGACCAACCAAAGCTGGCAATTTCTCTTGTTGATGTCCGTCAGTGCATTCTGTTCACATACAGGCGGATTAATGGCATAGCAGATAAGGCGTGTCATGCCTGAGCAGCAGTCGAAAGCATCTTTGCCGATGGTGGTGACAGAGGCGGGAATGGTTACCGATGTAAGGTTGACGTCTGACTTAAAGAGTCCTTCTTCTATTGTTGTGATAAAATCGGGGAGCACTAATTCGGTCAAGCCTGTGCAGTACTGGAATGCATACTTGCCGATGGATGTGACACTATTAGGAATATTCACCGCAGTCATGCCGCTGCAACCGGAAAATGCATAGTCGTTGATGGTAGTGACAAATTCCGGAATGAAGAAATAACCCGGTTTCCCTGCAGGGAAAGTGTGTATTGTCTTTAGATCCCGACTGAAAAGAATACCATCGATAGATGTATAGTTGGGATTGGTTGATTTAACATCAAAGTCTATGAGGGCGGTACAACCGGCAAAAGCGGCGCTGCCGATGGAGGTGACGGATGGAGGAATGACAACTGAGGTCAAACCGCTGCAACCGGAGAAAGCGGAGTTGCCGATGGAAGTGACGGAGTTGGGAATGTCAATCAAGGTAAGGCTACTGCAATTAGAAAAAGCAGAGTTGTCGATGGAAGTGACTGAGTTTGGAATGGTCACCGTGGCCAGCTTTCTGCAACTATGGAAAGTGGAACTGTTGATGGAAGTGACGGAATTGGGGATGATTATTGAGGTCAGACTGACGCAGCCTGAAAAAGCGGTGCCACCGATGGCGGTAACTGTATTGGGAAGGTTCACCGTGGTAAGGTTGCTGCAATCGGCAAAGGCGGCATTGCCGATGGAAGTGACGGAATTGGGGAGGCTCATCGATGTCAAGCCGCTGCAACCCGAGAAAGCATAGTCGCCGATGGATGTAACAGAGTTGGGGATGGTTACCTCGGTCAATTTATTGCAATAATGGAAAGCTTTGCTGCCGATCGATGTTACGGAGCCGGGTATTTCATAGGAGCCTGAAAATCCACATGGAAGACAAACGATTTTACTTGCGTCCTTATTATATAATGCTCCGCCGACAGATGAATATTGGGGGTTGTTTGCATCGACTTCGATTTTTGCCAGGTTTGTAGAACGGTCGAAAGCACTTTCATCGATGGTGGTAACAGAGCTGCCCAAGGTCACTGATGTCAGTTTAGAGCACAAGCCGAATGCTTTCATGCCGATGGTCTTGACTGTGTTGGGTATAGTTACCGAAGTCAGGTTCTTGCAGTTGTAGAAGGCAAGATCACCAATGCCTGTCACTTTGTAAGTTTTGTTTCTGCTGTCAGAGACCTCTGCGGGAATGACGAGGTCACCCTTGAGAAAAGAAGTATTCTGCGGAGCAACTTCGCAATAACTTATTGATGACTTGATAACGGTGTACCTCAGCGTATACCCTTCATAAGTATAGGTGAAGCTTAGTGCTGCAGCCGGGAGAGCCAGCAGCCATGAAAACAAGAAAATATAACAGACCCTTTTGCTCATATGTTTCCTTTTTGATTCAATTTTCAACAATACAAAATTAGCAACGATATCAGAACCTCGCAGCGTTTTAAAGCATAAAAAACGTCTCAATTGTTAGGTTCGCACATCTTTGCGGTTTCAAGTATTTTGAATTTGCCGATTTGGCGATTTTTTGCTGTTTAGACTATTTCGACTTTCTCCATTTGTTGGGGGTACAACCTTCGGCTTCTTTGAAGAGGCGGATGAAATGGCTTGGTGACATGAATCCGGAGAGCTCGGAAACATCGGCAATAATCAGCTTAGGATTTTCCACGAGCAGTCGTTTGGCGTATTCGATGCGGAGACCGGTGATCCAATCGCGAAACGAGGTGCCATATTCGGTTCGTATAAATTCGGAGAGATAGGTGCGGTTGGTGAGAAAGGTGTCCGAAAGCTCTTTGATGGTGAGGCCGGGGTGCACATACCCTTCATTGGCAATCCATTCTTTGATTTTCTCGGCGATTTCTGCATGGTAGACGGGCGAATCGGACTTTTGTTCGGTTTTTGTTTCATCAGTCTCAAGATCGGGAGTAACTTCGCTTTCCATCGCGTGTTCCACTCTTTCGTAGAAAAGGAGATAGTTTTGATAACAGTGGAAAAGATAGATGTAGAATGGTACGGACGACAGAATCCAGACGTAAACGTAGCGGTTGGGCAAGAATGTCAGTATACCGCAACCGACTCCGAATATAATGGCCCAGTAGGTGAACACCGAAAGCCAGCGAATATATGCGCCTATGTCATCGGAATTGGTGTCGTTGAAAATGTGAATGGCTTTATGATACGCCCGTAAAATCCTGCTGGCCAGCACCAATCCGTAGATAATCAACCATGCAGACAGACCGAACAGTGCAGTTGTCTTGATTGGCCCCTTGGGGAATGTCATTAGCACAATGCACGCAAGGAGAGAAAATATGATCCACAATCCGATATGCACAAATGTCCGGCGTCGTGTAATGTAAAAGCGGTCGAGCAGCGTAATCAAGGCCGAGGAGAACAGCCAGTAACACAGAAAGTAAGTGCAAAGGTTGATAAGAATGGCCGCATCGACATCCTTAAACCTGATGCCGCAGAAGAAATGTATCGAATAGTTTGCCGCAAGTATTAATATGGCCATCCCCATCATCCGCCGCGAGCGCAGGTAGTTCTCAAAGACCGACTTCTCAGGAGTTTTTGCCAACAAAAATTCAAAACCGAAGAACAACATCAGCGGCAGCGCGATGCAAAGTGAGTAACTATATATCGAAGATTCCATGATTCATCAGACTTTTGAATGCAAAATTGCTCAAAAATCCCGATATGCGGCTCTTCGAACCCATTATTTAACGCAGATGACCCGAAAGCAAAAGAACCGGCTTCTACGTGGAAGCCGGTTCTTGAAGTGCCCTTTTTAGTCGGTTAATACTTGAAATTCAGCTCCGGTGGCAAAGTCCTGTCCATCGTGTGCGCTTAAAGCCGTAAAACGTATATAGCGCGCCTTGACAGGATGCTGTAGGTTGATTTTCTTCAATTTAAGATTGCGCTCAAACTCTCCTTCACAGATGGGCTTACCCCACTCTTTTCCATCGTTGCTTACTTGTATCCGATAGTTTTTGATGTTGCCATTCCAACTGTCCTGGCGTGGCAGGTATGTGAAACCTTTGATGGATTTTTCGCTGCCGGCATCGAAATCAACCCAATGCGGGAACTTGGCAACTGTGACTGAATACATGGTGTGCCAGTAAGTAGCAGGGTCGTTGTCAATCAGATGTGTCGCCAGTCCTTCATCACCACCTGTTTCTTCACTGCTGGCATATTTGACGGTAAGGGGAATGGCCGCTAGTTTCTCGAATTTCAATGTATATGTCAGCAAAGGAGCTTTTGCTGTCCATGCCGTTACTATACCGCCATCAGGCAAGGCAAACGGCTCTTTATATGTCTGGGCTTTTGACTTACCGACGCGATAGACAATTGTTTCTCCCGTTTTTGCTGCTTTGATGGTTACCTGGCCGTTGTTTGCACGTGTTATGAGTAACGGTGCGTTCCCACAGATGTTCACTTGGCTCTGCTTTTCAGCGTTGCCGTTTACTGGGCGTATCATGAAAGCCATGCGGTGGTCATTGGCTTTGACACGGTCAATTTCAAGCGGCCCTCCCTGTCCGCAGCTGTTGCCTCCCAGCCCGGTTACGGCTGCATCGAGGTGAAGATAGTTGTTCGGGCGTTGCGGCAGCTCATAGGGATGGCGTGCGAAGGTAAGGTCAAGTGCCGAATTGGGCAAGGCCTGCATCGACATGGCATCAGGTGCGATGAATACTGCGCCTTTTCCGTTTTCATCGGTAATACTGCACCATCTTACATCTTCGTGGTTGCCGGTATCCTGCGGCTTGGGCCAGATGTTGAGGTTTTTTTTGATAGAGGTTTCATAGACTTCTATGTTCTGGCCGGTTTTCCGGTCAGGATAGTTGCCTATCGGTCCTCGTCCGTAGTAGGTGAGCTTGTCCATTGTCTTTGGCAGTTCCATAACATAGCCGAGACGTGGAAGAGTTAAGCCCGGTTTGTTTGAAGTGATTGTTGATTGCAGTTCGATGGAACCGTCGGGATAGACAGTCCAAAGCAAATTGGCTATAAATTGAAAATCAGATTCTCCAAAAGGTTTGCTCACGTTATTGTTTAGCGTATAACATCCCGAAGCCAGTCCCTTTTCTACCAGCCGACTCCCATAAGGTGCTTGAGCCGTCAGAGAATAGTTAATGGATATGGTGCCGTTGTCATTGACAATGATTTTGTCGCTTTTTACATGATTGCGCAAATTGTGTAGGCCGTTTTCATACCATGATTGGAAAAACCAGTTGTCATTGTTGGTCAGTGCACGGAAAGCATCGATTTTAGGCCCTCCACCTTCTGAAATAATCTGTTGCCCATTATATTCAAGGCTGTAGATGGTGCCTTGGTTCTTATTGAACTTCACTGTGAACCCTTTCCCTTGAATGGCTGTAATAGAATCGTTGACAGCCTTTGCAGAAAGTTTTTGTTTGGTGTCCGAAAGCGAAATGCACGGATGTTGTGCCGCTCTTTTTACAAGGATTTGTTCTTCGGCCTGTGGGTAGCCGGCTTTGGCCCATGGCCTGTCATATTTGAGTAAAAACTGAAGTTTGACGAAATATTCGGCATCAGCGTCCAATGAGGCGTATTGGAGCGGTATTTGAATGGTCTTGCGTTGGCGCGCACCTAAAGTCCCGACATTGACAAGTCCTGTCTTGATGGGCTTTCCATTGCGGTATAAGCTCCATTTAGCATCATATTGCGACAGGTCTTCAAAATATTGTTTGTTGAATACCGACACTTCGCCTTTTAGCATGTTAACGCTGTCAACTTGAATGTTCTGATAGACTTTCTTGACTTCATAGTACTGCGGTTTTGGTTGCATGTTTGCAAAAATGATGCCGTTCATTACAAACTGGCCGTCATTGGGAAAATCACCGAAGTCACCGCCATATGCCATAAAGCGTTCGCCTTTTTCGTTATAGTAGTACATGGCTTGGTCTATCCAGTCCCAAATGGCTCCTCCACAGAAAAAGTTGGTAGATTCTATAGCTTTCCAGTAGTCGATAAGGTTGCCTGCGGCGTTACCCATGGAATGGGCATATTCGGAAATATGGAACGGATATTTGATGCCGGCATTTCCTTTGACCGCTTCACGCACCCATGCAATGGAGGGATATTGGTTGGAGCCCATGTCAACAATATTGTTGTTGCGTTCATATTGAACGGGGCGCGATTGGTCATAGTTTTTCAAAGAGTCATAGGCGGCAACGAAATTGTGTCCCGGACCGGCTTCATTGCCCAGCGACCAGATAACAATGCTCGGGTTGTTTACATTGGAACGAACCATCTCCATGACGCGTGCCACATGGGCGTTGAGCCATTCTTTGGGATGTGAAAGCGAAGCCTTACCATAATAATATTCGTGGGATTCGATGTTGGCCTCGTCTTCCAGATAAATGCCGTATTTGTTGCACAAGTAATACCAATAAGGGTCGTCGGGATAATGGCTGTTGCGCACATGATTGATATTGGCGCGCTTCATCAGCATGATTTCTTCCTCCATTTGCCGGCGTGTGATGGCATGGCCCAATGATGGATTGGTTTCGTGGCGGTTCACTCCTTTTAATTTCACGGTTTTTCCGTTGACATAATAATATCGTCCGGCCTTTCCGAACTCATCAGCCGAAGCCGGCGTATCTTTGATTTCAACTTTACGGAAACCGACGATTGCCGACACTGTTTCCACTACTTTTCCTTTCTTGTCTTTCAGTTGCCCTACAAGGATGTAGCGGTTGGGAGCTTCAGACGACCATAATTCGGGCTTCACCACATAGAGTGTTGTCTTTGCCGTGCCTTCCGTAAATTTGTTTAATTCGAGGATGTCGGATTTTCCTAAGATGTTGGGAACAATCGTATTGTCATCCGAATAAAGTTTGTTGTGATACAAAGTGTATTCTATATGATAATGTTTGGCTTTCTTCGGGCTGTGATTGGCAATTTCAGCCTCAATGCTCAAAGAACCGTTCTCAAAATTATTGTCCAAATCGGGAACAACCTTTAAATCCTTGAAGTGCAGTTGCGGCACGGAGTATATGGCGACGGTGCGGAATATGCCCGGAAGGCGAAACATATCCTGCGCTTCCAGAAAACTGCCGTCTGAATTACGATATACCTCAACAGCTACCGTATTCTGACCGCTTTTTAAAAACCGGGTGATGTTGAAGCGGGCTGCGTTACGCGAATTCTTGGAAAAGCCTACGTAGTGGCCGTTGATCCATAGGTAAAAAAACGAATCAACACCATCAAAGCTGATGAATACTTCGCGTCCGTCCCATGTTGACGGCACTTCAAATGTGCGGATGTACGACCCGACTTCATTTCTGTATTTGTAGGTGGTCCAATTTTCAGGCGGTGTGCGCATGACGCCTCCACGCCAATCATCTTCTTTGACGCTGTGCTGGAAAATGACAGGCTGGTTCACATAAATCGGAACACCGTATTTCAAGGTTCTGTCTTTTTGTATCCCGTAAATGTTCCAGCTCATGGGAACTGTGACCTCGTCCCAGCGTGAAGCATCGAATCCTTCTTTATAAAATGACGCAGGACGTTGTTCGGGATTGGGTGCCCAATGAAATCGCCATTTGCCGTTGAGTGATTGCCAGTAGCTGCTGTTTTCCGGCAACACCTTTCTGGCACTTTCTATGTCTTGGAATGAGAAAAACCATGCGCGTGGCTGCTCTTTGTTATAAGCCAGGCGTTCCGGATTGTTCCATTCGTTTCCATCGGGAGCCGTGGCGTTGCCATATTCAAAGCCTTGAAGGAAAATGCTTTTTCCACTAAGCGAAAAGCATAGTAATGTCAGTGCAGTTGTAAAGATGATTCTTTTCATATGGATATTCAATGCTTGATACTGTTTAAGCAGCAAAGTTAAGTAAGAAGTACAATATATTGATACTTATCTTGATAAAAAATCAAAAGCGGTTTTCCCAAAGCTTTTTCATCCTTTCTCCGAGCTTGGACTCGGCCTGATTGTCTTGGGGCTCCCAAATGCGCGTGTTTTTCAGGCTGTCGGGCATGTATTGTTGCACTACAAAATGTCCCGGGTAATCATGTGCATACTTATAGTCGGCTCCATAGCCTAAATCGCCCATCAGTTGTGTGGGTGCATTGCGCAGGTGAAGCGGTACCGGCTGGTTGCCCGTGGCTTCTACAATCGATAAGGCTTTGTCTATGCCCAGATAAGCAGAATTGCTTTTAGGACTCGTTGCCAGATATACGGTTGCTTCGGCCAAAGGTATGCGTCCTTCCGGCCAACCTATTTTCTGAACCGCATCAAAGGCTGCGTTGGCCAGTAAAAGGGCGTTGGGGTTGGCCAGGCCAATGTCCTCGGCCGCCGATATGACCAAACGCCGTGCAATAAATTTCGGGTCTTCACCGGCACTGACCATGCGTGCCAGCCAATACAGTGCGGCATCCGGATCGCTACCCCTGATGCTTTTGATGAATGCCGATATAATGTCGTAGTGCATCTCACCGCCTTTATCGTAAGCCTGCGGGTTTTGTTGCAATTCACGGGTCACTATCTCGTTATTGAAAACGATGGTGTCGTTTTCGTCATACGAATTAGCTATAAGATCCACAATGTTCAGCAATTTGCGCGCATCACCGCCACTGTAACGCAGCAAGGCCTCTGTTTCCTGAATCTCTATTTTGCGTTCTTTCAAGTAGATGTCTTTGTGAATGGCTCTTTTGAGCAATTCTTCCAAGTCTGCATTCGTCAGACTTTTCAGTACATATACCTGGCAACGCGATAGCAACGGACGTATCACCTCAAATGACGGATTCTCGGTCGTGGCACCGATAAGAGTGACAATACCTTTTTCGACTGCCGCCAATAACGAATCTTGCTGTGATTTGCTGAAGCGGTGTATTTCATCGATAAACAATATCGGAACCGGTGAATCGAAAAAACGGTTATTCCTGGCTTTGTCGATAACATCACGCACATCTTTTACACCACTGTTGATGGCGCTCAACACATAAAATGGCGAGTGCATCGCATTGGCTATGATTTGTGCAAGCGTAGTCTTGCCAACTCCCGGCGGTCCCCACATGATGAACGATGAAATCCTCTGAGTCTCTATCATCTTGCGCAAGATGCCTCCGGGTCCCACAAGATGCTTTTGTCCTACATATTCGTCAAGGTTCTGCGGCCTTAATCGTTCTGCCAATGGTTTTGCCATAAAATGATGTTTTATGATGTTTTTGATTGTAGCTTACACGATGGCTATGTAGCCTGTATTCCAGCTTTCAAGTCGCGGAATTGTGACAATGACGTCTTCTCCGTTGCGTACTTGCTTCAAGTTCTTGTCTTTTTCATTGGCTTTACGCCATACACACTTTTTCCCGGGCCGGCAGCCACGCAGCTTCAGCCGGATGTCTTCGCATTCGGAAATGGTGCAGTTGAGCAAAGTGACAGAACGCAATTGTCCATCCGGATAAACGCGTGGGATGACCATCATTTGTGGCGTGTTTTCGGATATGACAGGCAGCTTTCTGCCTGAGCACCAATCCGCAGCTTCCAACAGCAAAAGGCGTTCGGCGTTGCTGATTTCTGTATTGTAGCTAGCTACAATGGCTATGCGTGCTCCTTTGTCTGATTGGTAGCACGATACGTTGGATATGGGCGAAGCAACAGGGTGCAATGCCCTGTCGAAACCACGCTTGCAGGCATAATCCCATGCGCCTTTGTCGAGCAGGATGCTTTTTGATTCAAATAGTTCGCGGCCTTCTGCTTCTCCGAGCCCCCTTACTGCTCCGGCATCCATGAAAAGTGCCGTAGGAAAATGCCCGTCAGGCGTAAAAGGCATGCCTAATGTTGCCATTCTTTCGATGCCGTCGTTGGCGTTGGTCGTGATCCAAGCGAAGGGCGGTTCTCCGTTTTCTTTTTGCCGCAACACACAATTGCGGCTTATGTAGGGATTCAGGCCACCGGGTTCTGTTCCTTCGTTGAAAAGAGTGAATCGTTCATAAAAAGCACGCCAGCGCGAGAGGTGTTTAAAGTAATTGTCTGCATACCATTCCATGGGTTCCACTGCGCTACAGATGATGGCATATGAAAGCTGCGTTACTCCCATGGCCAAATACAATTGCGATTCCACGCAAAGCCCATGGGGCGATTTGGCCGTTGCACGATGCGGAAAACCTTCTACTTCGGCTGCAATCTGCCGCACATCTGGAGGAAGACGCCTTATCTGACGTGCCATGTCAAGGGCTTTTTGTATCATGCCACGGGGCTCGTGGTCGTCATAAAAGCCGTTGCCCGGCCGTGAAACCGGTGCCATGCCTGTTTCCTGGCGCATGGCGTTGAATATTGGCTGCCAGTCGTAGCCTTCGAGGAGTTCACGATGGAAATTGGCATGTTGCAGACCAACTGTGGTTGATGGCGAAGCGGCATGGATGCCTCGTGCTGCCCATTGGGCAACCAAGGCCAGACTTTCCTGACAAAAGCGAATCCATTTGCTGCGCACATTGCCGTTGCCCGCATTGCTTTCCAAGGCCTCGACCAATGCTGCCCTGTCATAATGAAACCCGTTTTCACGGTTGAAAAGGCCGATACATGTGTCACAAAAGCACAACATGCGTGCCGGCCAGTGGTTAGTGATGCGCAAGTCGTCGTCAAGCCATACGGTTACCGGTTTGCATGCAGCGGCATATTTGCCATAGGTCTGTTCGATATATGTCAAAAAGGCTTCCTGCCGCGGACAGTTGCCCATTTGTGTCGCTTCTCCTGCGTTGTTGACAATTGTGGACCATTCTTTCGGCTTTAGTTCTGAAGAGCTGAACTCGAAAGAATCGCCGTGTCCCAATGTGATGCCTTGTATGGATGTTCCGATACCGATTTTGCGCAGTTCGACTGCTGCGTGTGCCATTTTTTGTGCCGAACGGGTGTGCTTGTTTTTGTCAAGAGTCGTTGTTTCCATACAAAACCATGCTTCGTCCCACAAATCAGGATATGCCTTTAATGCCTGCAAAAGTTCTGCTTTCAGACTGTCGTTGGTATGATGGTGAGGCCAAAGGCGCAAAAGCATTTTGAAATTGCTCTGTGTCTTGGCTATTCCGAAGATTCCTGTTGCGGCCAGCGCTGTCAGCATCAAAAATAGTTTCCTCCTCATGGTTTGTAGTCTGTGTTTTCTTGTTCCTGTCGATAATGGTATGGAATGGCTTTAGAAGAATTCGTTTTCGCTGTCTTCCTTTCTGCCGATGGTAAACTTCTGCAAATCATACATCGAGCCATTGTAGATATCCAAGTCTACATGGCCTTTGATGCCTCTCACTTTGCCCATATCGGTATGTTGCCAGAATCGCCATTCTCCTTTATATTTCAAGGTGTCTACGTAGTAGTGGGCTATCCAGTAGGGATATTGTCCGAATATGCTGTCGCTGAAATATTTTTTCTTGAAGTCATAGTTGGCGTAGATGATGGGCTTCACGCCGTAGTGCTTTTCCACGATGCGCAGCCAGGTCAGGGCGGCTTTTTTTATTTGCTGCGGTGTCAGTGTTCCGGTCTTTTCAAAATCGAGTACGGGCGGCAGGTCGCCGTCTTCCAGGTGCACTTGTTTCAAGTAATAGTGTGCCTGTGCCTCGGCAGTCTTGGAGGGCACGTAGAAATGGTATGCTCCGCGAATGAAATTGTTGTCTTTGGCTTTGTAAAAGTTGTCGTTGAAGTTTTCATCCAGGATGTTGGTTCCTTCTGTCGCTTTGATGATGATGAAACGCACCGGCGTGTCATATAGTTGTGCGTTGCGCAGCAGGTCCCAGTCTATTTCGCCCTGATAATGCGATATGTCTATGCCGTGAATGGAATAGCCCGAAGGATATTTGCCTTCGCCGAAGATGCCTTTCCATCTAAACGAAAAGGGATTGACGAAGAAATAATAGAATACGAAAGCATATGCCGAAACAATGAGCAGGCCACCCACCCACAATGCCCATGTGGGTATATTAAGGGGAAATTTCCGTGTGCGTTTCCTCTTTTTCTTCCGTTTCACGGGCTTGGCTTTCGGTGCGGCCGTTTTTTGGGGCAGATGCTTTTTGTGGGTTTCCATATTGTCGCAAAACAAAACTAATCTCCCGCTTTTCGAAAAAGGGAGATTAGTTTGTGTGGAATCCTATATTAGGGATTGTTTGTCAGTCAAGCCTGCTCAAGTTGGAGTGTGACGGTTGTGCGATCGCATACTTCCGACGGGCCGAAATATTGGATGGGACCCGGATAGACAAAGCAGGTGTTCTTTTTCCATTCTTCGCGTTGTGCGGCGAATGTCTTGAAGGGCTTTCCTTCGAGGTCTACAAGAGCTTTGCGGATAACGGGCTTCATGGCTCCGTTGCGCTTTTCCATGTTCAGCATCATGGTAATGGGCACACCTCCGGCAATCCATTGTTCGGCGGGGGCGATGGTATTTTTCACGATGGCCATATATCCTGTCTTTCCGTTGGCTATCAGTTGCGATGCGCTCACACCGAGCGAATAGCAGTAGTCTGCGTCAAAGTTCGAGGGGGCTGCGCAGCGTCCTTCGTAGCCGAAGAAGTGGTGCAGGGCCGAGAATTTGCCGTTGTATTTGCCTTCGGCTTTCATTTTCTGCAGTTTTTCTGCCACCATCGACGACAGCAGTTTTTCTGTTTCTATGAGTGATACCTGAACGTTTCCGTGCGGGTCGCGCTCGCCTGTCAGCTGGTCGGCAAAAGTGCGCGGAAGCGAGGCAAGCGTTGCGGCATTTTCTTTGGTCAGGTTGCCCAACAGCCATTCTATGCGGTCTTTGGGCTGTGCTTCGGTATAGGCTGCCGATGAAAGAATGTCGTTGAGTTCGCTGATAAGCCGCTCGATGGACGGGATGAATTCTATCAGTCCTTCGGGTATCAATACGGTACCGAAGTTGTTGCCGTTTTCGGCGCGAGCGGCTACTACCTGGGCGATATCCGTCACGATGTCGTCGAGCGTGAGTCCTTTCTGCTGGATTTCTTCCGATATCAGGCAGATGTTGGGCTGTGTTTCCAAGGCGCATTCAAGGGCTATGTGCGAAGCCGAACGTCCCATCAGTTTGATGAAATGCCAATATTTTTTGGCTGAATTGGCATCGCGCTCGATGTTTCCGATTACTTCCGAATAGGTCTTGCATGCGGTGTCGAAGCCGAAGCTTGTTTCTATCTGGTCGTTCTTCAAGTCGCCGTCTATGGTCTTCGGGCATCCAATTACCTGGATTCCGGCTTTCTGGGCTGCGTAATATTCTGCGAGGATACAGGCATTGGTGTTCGAGTCGTCGCCGCCGATGATGACGAGAGCCTTGATATCGAGCTCGCGAAGTATTTTCAGTCCACTTTCAAACTGCGATACTTCTTCCAGTTTGGTGCGGCCCGAACCTATCATGTCAAAGCCGCCGGTGTTGCGGTATTCGTCAATGATTTCGGCCGTCAGTTCCATATATTTGTGGTCAACCAGTCCGCCGGGTCCCAGCAGGAAGCCATACAGGCGGTTGGCCGGGTTCAGGCGTTTGATGCCGTCAAAAATGCCGCTGATTACGTTGTGACCGCCAGGGGCCTGGCCTCCCGACAGTATCACGCCGACGTTCATCGGAGCATAGCTGCGTGCTTCTCCCGGCACAAATTCTACCAAAGGCAGGCCATAGGTGTTGGGAAACAGCTTTTTGATTTCCTCCTGGTCGGAAACGCTCTGAGTAGGCTCACCTTCTTTTACACTAACGCTACCCTGGAGTCCGAGCGGAAGCTTCGGGCTGTAGGCAGCTCTTGCTATTTGCAAAGCACTTTTCTTCGTCATAAGATTGTTTCTATTTAATCACTTACAAAATTACGGCATTTTTGCGAGACTGCAGCTTTTCTGCTGCTTAAAAATGAGACCTGCAAGATAAAATAAGCTTTTGCGGGATGACGGTTCGCCAGCTTTTCTGTAATTTTGCGCCTTGAGGCATGATTGACAGAGCTACCATAGAACGCATTTTGAATGCGGCCGATATTGTAGAAGTCGTTTCAGAGTTTGTGACGTTGCGCAGAGCCGGCACAAACTGGAAGGGACTGTGCCCGTTTCATAACGAAAAGACGCCCTCTTTCATGGTTTCGCCGTCAAAAGGCATATGCAAGTGTTTTTCTTGCGGCAAAGGCGGAAATGTGGTGCACTTTCTGATGCTTCACGAGCAGCTCACTTATCCCGAAGCCTTGCGCTGGCTGGCCAAGAAATACAATATCGAGGTGAAAGAGCGCGAGCTTACACCCGAAGACATCAGGCGCAACAATCTGCGCGAAAGCCTGCTGGTGGTGACGCAATGGGCCTGCGACTATTTTCAACACAATTTGTATGAGACCGATGAGGGACAGGCCGTGGCTCTCTCCTACTTCCGTGGCCGCGGTCTGCGCGACGATACCATCAGGACCTTTCGCCTGGGCTATTGCCTGCAGGCGCGCGAGGCCTTGTCGGGCGAAGCTTTGCGAAAGGGTTTTAACGAGGATTTTCTGGTTGATACAGGCCTTTGCCTTCGCACGGACGACGGACGTTTGAAAGACAAGTGCCGCGGACGCGTGGTCTTTCCCATTCAGGCCTTGGACGGCAAGGTCATAGCTTTCGGTGCCCGCACGCTCAGTTCCGACAAGCATGTGGCCAAATATATCAATTCGCCCGAATCGCCCATCTATCACAAGAGCGATGTGCTTTATGGCATTTATCAGGCCAAGGCCGCCATTCAGCAAACCGACCGTTGCTATCTGGTCGAGGGCTATATGGATGTGATAGCGATGCACCAGAGCGGCATAAAGAATGTGGTGGCTTCGTCGGGCACTTCTTTGACGCATGGCCAGATACGCCTGATTCACCGTTTTACGGGCAATCTGACGATTTTGTACGATGGCGATATGGCCGGCATACGTGCCTCGTTGCGCGGCATCGATATGCTGTTGGAAGAAGGCATGAACATAAGGGTTTTGCTGCTTCCCGACGGCGACGATCCCGACAGCTTTGCACGCAAGCACAGTCCTAAGGAATATCAGGACTATATGGAGTCGCATCAGGTGGACTTCATTCGTTTCAAGGCCGGTATATTGTTGCAGGATGCCCAGTCTGACCCCATAAAGAAAAGCCAGGTGATGCGAAGCATCGTGGAGAGCATTGCCGTGATTCCCGATGCGCTCACCCGTTCCACCTATATCAAGGAGTGTAGCGCCCTGCTCGATGAGCGCGAAGAAGCTTTGGTTTATGAAACAACGCGCCTACGTCAGCAGCTGATGCTTGAAGAGAGAAAACGGGAAAGGCAGCGGCAGTATCGCGAAGCCCAGGAACAGAGCGTGACATCTCAGGAAGGCAAAGAGCCCGCTGACAATGCCGGTGCAGGGACTCCTGTTCAGCAGGAAGAAGAACTGGATTTGCATCCTTCCGATGTTATCGGCCAAAAAGAATTGCAATTGGTCAAGGCCATCGTGCGTTATGGCGAAACTGTCATGGCCTATGACGAGGATGAAAACGGCGGGAAGAAAGCCTATACCGTCATAAGCTACATCCAGTCCGAACTCGAAAGCGACGGGCTGGCATTCACTCATCCCGTCTGCGCCCGGATTTTGCGCGAGGCCGTTGAGAGTCAGAACGAGCCGGGCTTTGTGGCCTCCAAATACTTTATGCAGCATCCCGATTCGGCCATCAGCCGTCTGGCAGCCCATCTGTTGAGCGATCGCTACCAGTTGAGCGAGAATTTTGCCCGGGAGCAGCGCATTTCTTCTGAGGCCGAAAAACTCAACGAGAGCGTGCCGATAATGTTAGTCGACTTGAAAATGGCCATAGTGGCCACGCAGATGAAAAGCATTCTGAAATCGCTTCAAGACCCTGCCGTATACAACGATGCGGAGCTATATACGGAGAAAATGAAGCAATATCAGGATTTGAAAGAAATACAGAAAGCCCTGGCTTCGGCCGGAGGCGACCGCACCATTACCGTTTAAAAGAAAAAAAGTAAGGCTGTGAATCTGCTTTCCGACGCAGTGTGGGGAATGCGGAAGGGAGCGTTTTCAAATGTTGTGAAGGCGGTGCCTGATTCACCGCAGGCATAAAAAAGGGATGCCGTGGGCATCCTTGTTGTCCTTGTTGTCAAAACGGGGCGCTGGGCCGTTTTCTAAATGCCGGCCTTTGGGTCGTGGCCTATCAGAGCCAGAAATTCGGTGCGTGTCTCGGGGCGTGTAAATGCTCCGGTGAAGTCGCTCGTGGTGGTGACGGAGTTTTGTTTTTCTATGCCGCGCATCTGCATGCACATGTGCTTGGCTTCCAGAACCACCATCACGCCGAGCGGATTGAGTGCCTGCTGAATGCATTCCTTAATCTGTGTGGTCATGCGCTCTTGCACTTGCAGCCGGTGGGAGAAGATGTCTACTACGCGCGCTATCTTGCTCAATCCCGTGATGTAGCCGTTGGGGATGTATGCGATGTGGGCTTTTCCGTAGAAGGGAAGCAGATGATGCTCGCAGAGCGAAAAGAAATCGATGTCTTTGACTATGACCATTTGCCGGTAGTCTTCCTTGAACTTGGCCGACTGCAGCACGGCCAGCGGATTCATGTGATAGCCGCGTGTGAGGGTCAGCATGGACTTGGCTACGCGCAGTGGTGTCTTTTGGAGGCCTTCGCGGTCGGCGTCTTCGCCCAGCAATTGCAGTTCCTTGCGAAACAGGGCTGACAGTTCTTGGATTTCTTTTTCTTTTCCTGTGAATTCTTCGTGTTCGTTCATCCGGGAAGTGATTTTAATAACCTATTTGTATTTTGCATTTTACAATGGACGCCTCGTTTGAAATTCCTTCTTTGCGCACTTTTTGCAGCTGTGTGGCCGCTTCTTCGTAGGTGCGGAAATCACCGATGCGGCAGATCCAGCGGGGTGAAAGGAAGTGGGTATAGACGGGCAGTTCGGGAAATGCCTCTTTGGCTTTGAGGCCTATGGCATTGGCTTTTTGCCGTGCTGCGCGCGAATCGTTGCCCGAATAGAGCTGTATGCGGTAGCCTGCGATGGTGTAGGTTTTCCGGTGGGTCGGGTTGGACGATGTCGAGGCGGTGCCCGATGTGGTTGCTACGGGCTGTGTCTTGGCCTCTTGGGCTGTTGCTTTTTTTGCCGGCAAGTCGCTGACCGTGGTTTTCTCCTTGCCGTTTACGAGGTTTTCGATGGTTTTGTCCTGGTAAATGGTCACGCTGCCCTGCCCGGCCGATTTTTTTTGCAGCCGGTCGGTGAATGTCTGGGCGTTGGCGCTCGTAGCGATGAGCATGATGAGGGGAAGTGCATGTTTCATGATGGTTACCGGTGAAAAAGAATAGAGGAATTACTTTTGACGGAATCCCTCTATTCTCGGTTGTTGACTGAATGAATTATTTCCAGGCGTCGATGATGCCTTTGAAGCTGTCAGCTTTCAGGGCTGCACCGCCAATGAGTCCGCCGTCAACGTCGGGTTTGGCAAAGAGCTCTTTGGCATTGCTCGGCTTGCAGCTTCCGCCGTAGAGGATAGTGACGTTTTCGCCGGCTTCGGCACCAAATTTTTCGGCGATAGTTCTACGGATGAATGCGTGCATTTCTTCAGCCTGTTCGGCGGTAGCGGTCTTGCCGGTACCGATAGCCCATACGGGTTCGTAGGCCAGTACGATGTGCGAGAACTCTTCGGCTGTGAGGTCGAACAGAGAGCCTGCCAACTGGGCGCCTACTACTTCGTTTTGTCTGTCGGCTTCGCGCTCGGCCAATACTTCACCGATGCAGAAGATGACTTCCAAATTGTTGGCCAAGGCGAGCTTGACTTTTTCTTTAAGGATTTCGGCTGTTTCGCCATAGTATGCACGACGCTCGGAGTGGCCGAGGATGACATATTCGGCACCGGTCGACTTGACCATTTCGGCCGATACTTCACCGGTATAGGCTCCCGAGGCTTTGTCGGCGCAGTTTTCGGCTCCAAGCTTTACGAGGCTTTTGTCCAAAAGTCCGTTTACGGATGCAAGGTGAATGAAGGGTGTGCAGATGACAACCTCGCAATTGGGCTTGTCGGCCTTCAGACTGTCGTTTACTTCGGTTGCCAATTTGATTCCGTCTTGCAGGTTCATGTTCATTTTCCAGTTTCCTGCAACAATTCTCTTTCTCATATTTTTCTGCTGTGTTAAGTAGTTGTTTTTATTATGCTTTGGTACGGCGCTTCAGCGCTTTTCCGAAATTGAGTGCTAAAGTAATAAATAAAAGTGGAACGATATATGCCAGTGCGTATTTTAACAATACTTTCAGCGAGCTGTCGGCCGTAGAGCCGGGCTTGATTTGTGCTTCCGATTTTTTGTCACCTGCATAGAGCAAAGGCAGGTTGTTGCAGCTCCATTTGTTGTCGATTTTTCCGGCGGTTATCTGTATGAGTCCGGGATTGGAGCGTATCATGGTCTTGAGTGTCAGCGCATCGGCGAAATAGATGGGATAGACGGCACCTGTGTTGTAGCGCCATTGGCTGATGGCGGCCGAATCGGAGGCTGTGATCCCTATCATGTTGTAGCCCTTGTCCATGCAGAAGTCGTGGATGGTATTCAGCTCGTCTACCACATCGGGGTCGGCCTTTTCAAGGTGGGGCGAAACAACGACGAAGGTGGTCGATGTGTCGGCCAGGAGGTTTCGGGTGATGTCGTTGCCTTGGTCGTCAATGATGGCGAGGTCGGAGATGGGCGGCACGTAGCCTTTTTCTTTCAGGATTTCTATACGGCGCACGAAATGCCATGTCGAGTCGGGATAGTTGTCGAGCGTGAAGGTTTGCTCTTGTCCGTTTTTCTCCATGACGAACTGCATTTCGTAGACGGGAGGCTTTGCGCCTTCGGGCACAGACATGGCCTCGGGCAAGTTGGTGCCTACTTTATAGGGACGCAGGTCGATGAGCGGCAGGTAGTGGATGGAAGCTATGCAAAGCACTACAATGTATATCATGGTGTAGAGCGAATAGGCCCAGTGGACCGAAACAGTGACCAAGGGGAACAGCTTTCCGGCGTGAAAGAACAGCAGGATGGTGGAAAGCAGCAACAGGACGTTTTTGCCGAATGTCTGCCAATTGGTAAGGTGCAGAGCGTCACCGAAACAGCCGCAGTCGCTTACGGGATTGGCTAAAGCCAAATAGAGTGTAAAGGAGGTAAACAGCACCATGATGGCCAGCAGGAGGGCTACGGTGAATTTGCGCCGGATGCCGAACAGCAGGTAGATTCCCAATAGGAATTCAATGCTGGCTATCATGACGGCAGCAACGAGCGTCTTGCCGTCGTCGGCCCAATCGGCGAATCCGAAGGCGCTGAGGTAGGCATCCAACTTGTAGGCGGTGCCTTTGGGATCGATTGCCTTGACAAAGCCCGAGAAGATGAACGTTGCGCTTACGAGGAAGCGTACAATATTGACGAAGGCCGTGAAACTGACAAGCTGCGGCCTATGCTTCATGGCTGTCAAAACCTGATTTGATGAGGGCAAAGACAGAATAGTTGATGATGTCCATGTAGTTGGCGTCGATGCCTTCGGAAACGAGCGTGTTGCCCGAAAGGTCTTCAATCTGTTTGGTGCGATAGATCTTCATCAGGATAAGGTCGGCATACGAGCTGACGCGCATGGCCCTCCAGGCTTCATCGTAGTCGTGGTTCTTGCGCACCATCAGTTCGAAGGCTTCGTGAGCGAAATGGTCGTATAGGCGCAGTGCTTCGGCAGCGTCCATGTCTTCGGTGTCGGAGGGATGTTCGGTCAGCTGTATCAGGCCAATGAGCGAATAGTTCACCAATCCGACAAATTCGGGCAGGATGCCTTCGTTGACCAAGGCTGTGCCTTTTTCTTGCAGAGAGCGGATGCGCTTGGCCTTAATAAGGAGTTGGTCGGTGACCGAGGGAATGCGCAGGATGCGCCATGCTGCTCCGTAGTCGTGGAGCTTTTTTACAAAAAGGTCGCGGCAACGCTTTAATACTTCTTCAAATTGTTTGTTGGTATCGGGCATATCAGTTACTATTGGGTCAAATGGTTTTATCGGTTGATGCGCTCCCGTCGCGGCAGGAGGTTTTGATTGTCGTAAGGATATGTTTGTCTGGCGCGCTTACGGGCCGGAACGGGTGCTGCGTGATGAGACGAAGCGTCAGGCTGGTTCTGCATGCTGTCGGTTGTAATGGGCAAAGGCTGATTCTGTGTTGAATCGGCCACCGAGGCAGTGTCGGCTTGAAGGGGCTTTTCCTTTTGCTGGTGGAACCTTACCAAAGAAATGTTGTCGATAATCAGGATTTTTTCTTCTTTCGTCCAGGGTGCATTGTGGTAGACGAAGCCATAGACACGCTTGATTTTGCGGTTGGCCACATCAAGCGAGATACTGTATTCGCCATCGGAGGCGAGGTGCTGGGTGACGGTGCCCACCGAATCATTGTCGTATCTGACAGACAGGCTGACAACGGCATCGCGGCGGCCCGACTGATAAACAAAACGGGGGCGGAAGTTCCACAACAGACGGTCCTGGGGATAATAGGAAGTGTCGGCTTTTATGTTAAACGATAAAAGATTGTTGGCATCTTTGGTGGTAAGACAATAAAAATCGCGCCCTTTCCATACGTTGGCCGTGTCGCCTTTGTCGGAAAGCCTTGAGTAGGAATTGGCGTTACTGGCTTGTATACCAAGCAGGCTTGCTTCTTTGTTCAAGCGTTTTTCGATGTTTTGGTAAACCTTATAGAGCTCATTTGTATGGCGAGAGTACCAAAGCATGGTTGAGTCGAAGTCGGTTCTGGAGATACGGTATTTCCGGAAAACGGCCTCAGTGTATTCCATGCGGCGAAAGTCAACGCTGTCGCCGCTCATCCCGGCAATGGAGCGCGCAATGTGGTAGTCAAAAAGTACGTCCTCCAATTTCGATGGATTGAGCACGCCTGCCGGCCGCTTGTTCTTGCACGAAACGGCTAATAACAGAATCATCAATATGAGAACGTGCTTACTTGGCATTCTCTTCGTTCGGATTGTCGGTGTCGGCTTTTGCCGGTTTTTGCGTGAGCTTGTCGAAATAAAAGGAAAACGTCTTGCGGTAAAAGACTACCAGCACAAAGCCACCGCATGAGATGGCTGCATCGGCAAGATTGAAGATGGGAGCAAAGAAAACGAAGCGTTGCCCACCTTTCCAGGGGACCCATTCGGGCAAAATGGTGTCTATTAAAGGAAAATAGAACATATCGACGACTTTTCCACCGCAAAAATTTCCATAACCCTCACCGAATGGCACAAACGACGCGATGGAAAATTCCGTGCTCTCTGAGAAAATGAGACCGTAGAACATGTTGTCGAAAATATTGCCTGCCGCACCGGCTGTAATGAGCGACAAACACACGATGAAACCGATGGGTGCGCGTCTGGCAATGACCTTTGCAAGTCCGTAGCCCAACAGACTGACAGCGATGATGCGGAATCCGCACAGCAAATAGGTGCCGATGAAATCCATACCGAACGCCATCCCCTTGTTTTCCGTGAAATACAGCTGCGCCCACGTCCCGCAAAGCGTTATGGCGCTGTGTAGTGTCATGCCGGTCTTGACAAGAATCTTTATTAGTTGGTCGCAAAACAAGACAAGGATTACAACGCTGGCGGCTATAATCCTTTTTCTTTGTATACCCTTTTGAATTGTCACTAAAAATCAGTCTTTACGGTTCTTTTGCAATTTAGGTTCGATGCTCAGCGTGGCATGAGGAACGGCACGCAGCCTTTCTTTGGGAATAAGCTTGCCTGTGATGCGGCAAATGCCGTAAGTCTTGTTCTCGATGCGTATCAGGGCAGCTTGAAGGTTGTTAATGTATTTTTGCTGCCTTGCCGCCAAGGCTGATATTTCCTCTTTTGCCTGGGTGGTGAAGCCTTCTTCCATCACTTTATAGGTTGGAGAGGTGTCTTCCACAGAGTTTCCTTCGCGGTTCATCAGTGTAGAGATCAGCTGATTGTAGTCGGCTTTTGCAAGCTCAAGCTTTTTAAGGATTATGTCCTTGAATTCCGACAATTCTTCATCGCTGTAGCGTGTCTTTTCTGCCATTGTTGTTACCGTGTGTTAAAGTTTTTCTATCAGAACGTTCAGTACAAAATCGTCAAACTCCAATTGTGTTCCGTCTACGTTGGGAGCCCATTCCAATTTGTTGCATAGAACCTGGCTGCATATGTAGTTTTTGAATTGTTCGACCGCTTCTTTGATTTCCGGCTTGTCCTCTATCGTCATTTGGATATGGTCTGTGATTTCAAACCCTGAGTCTTTGCGGTATGTCTGGATGCGTTTTACGAATTCGCGTGCGATTCCTTCGCGTTTCAAGTCATCGGTGATTTCAAGGTCGAGAGCAACCGTCAGGGCACCGTCGTTGGCTACGCTCCAGCCCGGTATATCCTGATTGATGATTTCCACTTCTTCGCGCAGAAGCTCTATGGGAGCGGCATTCTCTATGGGAAGTTGCAGGGAGCCGTTGCGTTCCAGTTCGGCAATCTCATCTTGTGTCATTGAGTTGACTGCTTTTGAAACTTGGCTCATCATCTTGCCGTATTTTTTGCCCATTATGCGGAAATTGCACTTGATGGTTTTTTGCAGCTTGATGGAGTCGACAAAACGGATTTCCTTGACATTTACTTCGCTTGCTATCAGCCGTTCGACTTTCTCGATTTGTTCTTTTTCTTGCTGGTCGGCCACCGGAAGCATGATGCACTGCAGCGGCTGACGAACGATTATTTCGTGTTTTTTGCGCAGCGAAAGTACCATTGAAGTGATTTTCTGCGCCATTTCCATGCGATGTTCCAGTTCGTGGTCGATGAGGTTTTCGTCGCAGACCGGAAAGTCTGCCATATGCACGCTTTGCGGTTTTCCGTTGCAGGCTGTTGCTGTCAAATCCAGGTAGAGCTGTTCTGCATAGAAGGGTGCCAAGGGTGCCATCAGGCGTGCCACTGTTTCCAGACAGGTATACAGGCATTGATAGGCGCTCAGCTTGTCTTTCGACATGCCGTTGCCCCAAAAACGTTTGCGGTTCAGGCGCACAAACCAATTGGACAAGTCGTTGATGACAAAGTCTTCTATCAACCGCCCGGCTTTTGTCAGGTCGTAGTCTTCGTATCTGTTGGTAACTTCTTTGATTAAGGTGTGCAGGTCTGAGAGTACCCAGCGATCTATTTCGGGACGTTCGGTTGTGGCAACTTGCGGTTGGCTGTTGTCAAAGTCATCCACGTTTGCATACATGGCCAGGAACGAATAGGTCTGGTAGAGCTTTCCGAAGAAAGTGCGTGCCACGTCTTTTACGCCTTTCACGTCGAAGCGCAGATTGTCCCAGGGCGAAGAATTCGTGATCATATACCAGCGTACTGGGTCGGAGCCGAAAGTTTCTATTGTTTCAAACGGATTTACAGCGTTTCCCAGCCGTTTGCTCATCTTGCTGCCGTCAGCTGCAAGCACAAGGCCGTTGCTTATTACGGCTTTGAAGGCAACGCTGTCGAATATCATGCTGGCCAGTGCGTGCAGGGTGAAAAACCATCCGCGTGTCTGGTCAACCCCTTCTGCGATGAAGTCAGCGGGAAAGAACTCTTTTTTGTCTATGAGCTCTTTGTTTTCAAATGGATAGTGGAGCTGTGCATAGGGCATCGAGCCTGAATCGAACCATACGTCTATCAGGTCGGTTTCGCGCCTCATGGGTTTGCCGCTTTCCGACACCAGAATGATTTGGTCCACGTAGGGTCGGTGCAGGTCTATTTTGTGGTAGTTGTCGGCTGCGTAGTTGCCCGGCACGAAGCCTTTTTCTTTCAGGGGATTCTCTTTCATGAATCCGGCTTTCACGCTTTTTTCTATTTCGTCAAACAGTTCCTGTATGCTTCCGATGCATTTTTCTTCGCCGCTTTCGCTGCGCCATATCGGCAACGGCGTTCCCCAGTAGCGGCTGCGGCTCAGGTTCCAGTCATTCAGGTTTTCAAGCCATTTTCCGAACCTTCCTGTTCCTGTCGATTCGGGTTTCCATCGGATGGTCTTGTTCAGTTCCATCATACGCTCCTTGCAGGCACTGCTACGGATAAACCAGCTGTCGAGCGGGTAGTACAGCACCGGTTTGTCGGTGCGCCAGCAGTGGGGATAGTTGTGTATGTGTTTTTCTATTTTCCATGCTGTTCCCGCTTGTTTCATTTCCATGCATATCACGATGTTCAGGTCTTCGGCTTTTGCTGCGGCCTTTTCATCATATACGTTGTTTTGGTTGAACTTGGGGTCGTATGCGTTTTTCACGTAGTTGCCTGCATGTCCGGCATAGGCAGCCGTGTCCATGCAGTGCTTTACGAATTGTCCGTCGAGTTCTTCGGTGATGTAATACTTGCCTTGCAGATCCACCATCGGGCGTGTTTCGCCTTTTTTGTTCATCAGGTAGAGCGAAGGTATTTTTGCGGCTTTGGCCACAAAGGCGTCGTCGGCACCGAATGTGGGTGCTATGTGCACGATGCCCGTACCGTCTTCGGTTGTTACGTAGTCGCCGCCGATTACGCGGAAGGCGGCATCGGCCATTTCAACGTAGGAATCTTTTCCGTTTTCGCCGGTGAAGGTTTTTTCGGGGTGCTCCGTGGCATATTCGGTTACAAATGCGGGTGCGTTTTTGCCGGTTTTCATACATGGTTTTATCCATGGCATGAGCTGTTCATACTTCATGCCTACCAGGTCTTCTCCCTTGTAGCGGCCTACGATGCGGTAGGGCACCACTTTGTCGCCGTGTTGGTAGTCGTCCATGGCCTTTTCCGCTCCTTCGGCATTGAGATAGCTGTTCAGGCGGCTTTCTGCCATGACCACCGAAATCTTTTCGTCGGTATAGGGATTGTATGTCTGCACGCACACATAGTCTATTTTGGGACCCACACAGAGTGCCGTGTTGGATGGCAGCGTCCAGGGTGTGGTTGTCCATGCTGCGAAGCAGGGTGTGCCCCACTCTGCCATTTCCGGGCGTGGTTCTTTGATTTTGAACAAGGCTGTCACCACGGTGTCTTTCACATCGCGGTAGCATCCGGGCTGGTTCAGCTCGTGCGAGCTCAGTCCTGTTCCTGCTGCCGGCGAGTAGGGCTGTATGGTATATCCCTTGTAGAGCAGTCCTTTCTTGTAGAGTTCTTTCAGGAGCCACCACAAGGTTTCGATGTAACTGTTTTCGTAGGTAATGTATGGGTGATCCAGGTCTACCCAATAGCCCATCTTTTCGCTCAGGTCGCGCCATTCTTTGGTATATTTCATTACGTCTTCGCGGCAATGGCGGTTGTAGTCTTCTACGCTGATGGTCTTTCCGATATTGTCCTTGGTGATTCCGAGTTCTTTCTCTACGCTCAGTTCTACGGGCAGTCCGTGTGTGTCCCATCCTGCTTTGCGCGGCACGTAGTAGCCTTTCATCGATTTGTAGCGCAGCACGGTGTCTTTGATGGTGCGTGCCAGTACGTGATGGATACCCGGGTGTCCGTTGGCCGACGGCGGGCCTTCAAAGAAGACAAATGTGGGGTGTCCTTTTCTGTTCTCTAAACTTTTGTGGAATATGTCTTTGTCTGTCCAGGCTTTCAGTATTTCTTGATTTACCTTGGACAGATCAAAACCGGAATGTTCTGGAAATTTGCGATTCATTGTTGCGCTATGAAATTTGCCTGCAAATTTAAGAAATAATCTGCATTTTCAAGCAGGTAAGACCTTTAAAGTCTTTGCGCTTTATGAAAAAGAGTGTGGAGGCAACGGTTTTCTGCCTTTGTGGAGCCTGTGTCTTACACTTCGCGAAATTTGAAGTCGCGTCCGCCTTGCTTCTTGAACCATCTGTGGGTCACCAGCAGGTAGAAGGCCAGTGCCGTGGCCGAAAGTATCAATGCCAGCAGGGTTGTGTCGGCTTTTGTTCCGGCCAGGAAGAATCCCATGCACATTCCGCTGCACGATGCCAGTACGTAGGTTTGTTGCAGTGTGCCCCGTTGGCAGTGGTTGGAAAGTTTCAGAAAGTACAGGAGGAAACGCGATACCGTCCACCCTATTCCGGCTCCCAGCATGAAGAAGGCCACATACAGAATGCGTGTTTCGTGCTGCATCATCAGAAGGGCCATGGAGGCCATTATGAGCAGGAGTCCCGCTACGGCATCGGCCCGCTCGTCGGCCGATTCGAAAAAGTTGCGGTGTACGATATAGGCTGCCAACAATCCCAAGGCTGCCATGCCCAGGTAGGACGGCGGTATCAGGCTGCCCAACAGCAGCCCTTCTACTATGGCAACGGGCAGCAGGTTGAGCACGAGCACCCATGCTTGCGGCTGCCAAAAGCGGTCCAGCGAGAGCAGCGGCACCCGGTTGGGGGCGCGAAAGGGCACTTTCAGGCTCATGAAAGGCAGCATGCCGGCCAATGCTACGCAGGATGAAACGTGCAGCAGGTGGTCTGACGTGTGGTCGCGCAGGAGCCACCATCCAGCTATCAGGCCGAGCGGCAGGCTGAGCCGCCCGAACCACAGAAAATGGTAGTCGGTCTGTGTGCGCCGCTGCGAGCACGACAGATCGTTGATCAATGTGCCGCCCAGCGACATCTCGAACACGCCGAAGCACATGCCTTCAAACAGCCGTATGGCGGCCAGCTGCCACAGCGTTCGGGCTTCGGCCAGTGCCGGTCCTGCCAGAGCCATGCCCGCTATGGCGCAAAGGCATACCCGCTTGCGCCTGAAGGCATCGACGAGGTAGGCATTGAAAGGTCCCAGCACAAACATGCCGATGCAAAACAGCGCTCCGCAGAAGTAGGTACTCTCCAGGGTTTCGCTGTTTTCGCCCGCCCATGCACGGAACATGGGAAAGCGCATGAAAACGGCCAGCGTAATGAAAAAATGGGTGAAGCACATCTTGCAGTATTCTGTATTCCAGAAAGTGTCGGGCTTCTTTATGTCTTCCATCGTGTCTTTAAAATAAATACGGAGTGGCCGCCTGTCGGGTTGCATGCCGTTTAGGCGGCTCAATGCCTGTTATGATTCCGTCTTTTTCGCAGTGCTTCAGTAGGCTTCGTCCTTGCCGGGAAAATCCACGTTTTTCACGTCGCTGATGTATTGCCCCACGGCGTTGTGTATCACGTCAGCCAGATTGGCATAGCGTCTCAAGAATTTGGGCGAGAAGCTCTGGTCCATGCCCAGCATGTCGTTGACAACGAGCACCTGGCCGTCCACTCCGCTTCCGGCTCCTATGCCGATGACGGGGGCCGCCACTTCTTTTGCCACGCGTTCGGCCAACCGGGCCGGAATCTTTTCCAATACGATGGCGCAGCATCCTGCCTCGTCGAGCATGCGTGCGTCGTTGATGAGCTTGGTTGCTTCGGCTTCTTCGCGTGCCCTGACGCTGAATGTTCCGAACTTGTTGATGCTTTGTGGTGTCAACCCGAGATGACCCATTACGGGAATCCCCGCTGCCAGAATCTTTTTGACGGTTTCGATAATCTCTTCGCCGCCTTCGAGCTTCACACAGTCGCAGCCTGTCTCCTGCATGATGCGGATGGCGTTGCGCACGCCTTCGGTACAGTTGACCTGATAGGTGCCGAACGGCATATCGCACACCACAAAGGCGCGTTTGACTGCTCTGGCCACCGAGCGGGCGTAGATAATCATTTCATCCAGCGTGATGGGCAGCGTTGTAGGGTTGCCTTCCATCACATTCGATGCCGAATCGCCTATCAATACGGCATCGATGCCGGCCTCGTCTACCAGCCGCCCCATGGTATAGTCGTATGAGGTGAGCATGGCTATTTTTTTACCCTGCTTTTTCATTTCGCGCAGGCGCTGGGTGGTTACCTTGCGTGTATCATCTACTAAATATCCGCTCATGTCGGTATTGTTTAAAAGGGTTGTATGCTATGTGGAAACGGTTGTTTGTTGAAGTTATTGTTGGTCGAGAACGGCTTTGAAACTGTCCATGCCGAAACCTGTGAAGTTGTCTATGCAGATGTCGGCCTTGCTTGCCACTTCGCTGCGCGGCAAGGTGGTGGCCAGTCCCACGACTTTCATGCCTGCGCGGTGACCAGCTTCAAGTCCGTTGCGCGAGTCCTCAAACACCACGCACCTTTTTACGGATACTCCGACTGCAGCGGCTGCTTTCAGGTAGCCGTCGGGCGATGGTTTGGATTCGCTGAAATCTTCGGCGGTGAGCACACGGTCGAATTGTGAGCTGAAATGCGGATGTGCCTTTTCCAGGTTGTTCATCTTGTTGCGGTCGGAGCTGGTCACGACGGCCGTTTTGACGCCATGCTTATGAAGCTCGTTCAGAAAGGTTTCAAAGCCGGGAATGTAGTCATACTTCATGTTTTCTTCCCATCTCTCCAGTTTTGCCGTCACGTCGGAAGCCGCCTGCTTGTCGCTACCGAAATAGTCTTTCATGATTTGCACCAGCGTGCGTCCTTTGATGCTGGCCGGAAATGCGGGGCACTCGGGAAGGTATTCCTTACCTATCTCACTCCAAAACTTACTGTATTGGGTCTCTGTGTCAACAATGACACCATCAAGGTCGAATAAGGCCGCCAGAGGCTCTTTGTCTGTATTGTCCATGACTCTCGATTTACAGCATGATTATGTTTTGCGACTGCAAAGTTAAGCCTTTTCCGTGAAATGGGCAAAATACGTCCTTGTTGTGAGCCGGTAAAGACGCGGGTGCTGCGATTCTGATGCGCAAGGCTGCGATTTGAAAACCGCAGGGACTCTTTTTGTTTCATTGTGGCATGGATGAACAATGCTTTATAAGTGATTGTAAAAGTTTGGTTTATCTAATTGCTTTAGCTTGGTTGAAGTAATCGGAGATGCCTGTTTTACTACTTTTTGGGTATTGTGCAAGCTGTCGTTGCTCCTTAATTTTGCACCGTCAAAAAAAAGAACCGCCCATGTAGTGGCATTCGTTTGAAAAAGATAAATGAAGATGATGAAGAAAAAAGGAAATCAGATTTTTAGAATAGTGTTGTCCCTGATTTGTCTGCCTGTGTCGGTGGCTCTCACGAGCACATCGGCCACAGCGCAGGCTAAGGGAGATTCCACACGCAGCGTGGTGAGCCGCCTTTCTGTGGGCGGTTATGGCGAAGTGGCCTTGTCGCGCAATTTCTATAGTGACAACCAATATCGCTACCGCTATCCCGACAAGTACAAGAACGATCCGAGCAACGGCCGTTTCGACATACCTCATGCCGTGATCTATCTGAATTATGACTTTGGCAAAGGCTGGACCATGGGTTCCGAGATAGAGTTCGAGCATACGGGAACGGGCAGTGCCATCGAGATTGAAGACGACGAGGGCGGCGAGTTTGAACACGAGATTGAAAAAGGCGGTGAAGTGGAACTGGAGCAGTTCTGGCTGCAAAAGTCTGTGATGCCGGCCTTGAACATACGCGTGGGCCACATTGTGGTGCCCGTGGGTCTCAACAACGCACACCATGAGCCCTTGAACTTTTTTACGGTCTATCGCCCCGAAGGCGAAAATACCATCTTGCCCAGCACCTGGCACGACACCGGCATCAGCATCTGGGGACTGGCCGGCAGTTTTCGCTATGAAGTGCAGTGTGTGGCCGGTTTGAACGCCTTGATGTTCAGCCGCGACAAATGGATTAACGGCGGTGCAGGCTCGGCCTTCGAGTTCAAGCCGGCCAACAAGTACGGCTTTGCCGCCCGCATCGACAATTACAGCATCGAGGGGCTCCGCATAGGGATGAGCGGCTATTTCGGACAGTCGTTCCACAACACCTATCCCAACGAAATGGAAGGTGCCGGCAAGACCTACGACAAGGTGAAGGGCAACGTGCTGATAGGGTCGGTCGACATGACGTTCAACCGCTTCAACTGGATTGTGAGAGGGCAGGCCGACTATGGCTTTATATCGGACACGCCGATGCTGAACAGTGCGAAAATCAATTCGCAGAAAACTTCTCCCTACAACAAGACCTACGTGGGCAAGAATGCCGTTGCCATTGGTCTGGAGGCCGGTTATGACATTTTTTCGCAAATAGCCTCATTGAAGGAAGACGGCCGGAAGCTCTACCTGTTTGGACGCTACGAATACTATGATTCGTATATCAAGGATCATACGCAACCTTCGTTCGACTATACTGCCAAGAAACGCTGGGCAGTGGGCCTGAACTACTTCCCCATTCCGCAGATTGCCGTAAAGGCCGACTATTCGATGCGCATGCTGAGACGGCAATACAACAACGAGCCCTCGCTCAATATCGGCATAGCCTATCAGGGATTTTTCCTTTGAGCCCGAAATAATACACATTAACCTAAAATAAAACAACTGATAACATGAACAAGATTTTCAAATCGGCACTGCTTGCTGCGGCAGCCTGCACGTTTTCATTGAGTTTCACATCGTGCAGCGATGACAACAATGACGACCACAAGGACAAGGTGGCCGAACAGAATGCCAGCATACAGAAACTGGCCACAACCTATCTCGACAATGTGGTATATCCCACCTATACCGACCTGGCCGATGAGGCTGAAAACCTTTATACCAAAATCAGCGCACTCAAAGCCAAGCTGAAAAACAATGAAACCGTGGCCCAGAGCGAAATTGACGCCATCTGTAGCTCCTACAAGGAAGCGCGCCGCTACTGGGAGGAAAGCGAGGCCTTCCTTTTCGGTGCAGCCAGCGACTTTGAGATTGACCCGCACATCGATACATGGCCCCTCGATGTGGAAACCCTTGCCAAGGACCTGAACGACGAAACAAAGATTGCCGCGCTGGATGTTGCCGAATCCAACGGTGAAGCCCGCAAATACCTCACCAAGGAGAATCTGGGCTTCCACGGCATAGAGTTTATCTTCTTCCGCGACGGCAAGAACCGCCCGGTGGCCATTTTCAACAACGACGAGACCGAAAGTTTTGAAAACTACTTTAACGGCATGAACGTGACCGGACGCGAAGAAATCATATTCGCCGCTGCCGTGGCCTGTGACCTGCGCGACAAATGCTACCAGCTCGAAGTGTCGTGGAAAGGCGACAAGGCCAATGCCAATCACGTGGCACGCGTCAAGGAATGCGCCAAGAAGTTTGAAGACTACAAGACCACGGTCGAGAAAAACGGTTTGAGCTATGGCGAGAACTTTTTGGCGAGCGGCACTGCAACAGGAACTTTGAACTCGTGGAAGAAAGCCGTCGAGACAATCCTTATATCCGGCTGCTCCAACATTTGCGCCGAGGTGGCCGACCAGAAGATGGGACAGGCCTACCGTTGCGCCACGGGCAAACCCGGCTATCATGAAGACGAGGAAACCGGTGAATTGGTGCAGGACGACCCCAACTATATCGAATCGCCCTACAGCTATAATTCCTATACCGACTTCTATGGCAACATCTTGAGCATCAAGAACAGCCTGTATGGCAATATCGGCAAAGACAATTATGAAGTCAATTCGGTAATGGCTTACCTGGCCACCTATAACCCTGAAATGAAAGAAGAGCTGCAAGACAAGTTGGAAGACGCATTGGAAGCCCTCGTAGACTGTCAGAACAGCGGCCGTTCTTTCCGCCAGGATCCCGGTGCCGCATGCGTCAAAGAAGCCATGGAAGAGGTTACCGAGCTCGACAGCTACCTGGGCGAAGTGTCCAAATGGATATTGCTGAATTAAAGCATCACTACAACGCGACAACTATTCTAAAAGACTTTGAATATGCAACAGATGAAAACAAAACTGATGGCTGCCTGCGCCCTGTTTATGCTGACGGCTGCGTCTTGTTCTGACGACAACGACAACAAGGAAATAAGCACAACGGGCGAGGACGACTATGCCTATGTAGGGAAAAAGGTGGGAAACTTTCTTGCCGAGGAATGGTATCCGGGCGGCGAGCTCGGCACGACGGAAAATACCACCGCTTCGTGCTACGAAGACGAAACGCAAGCCGTCAACGATGCCGGACTGTTTAACGCCTTCAAGCACGGCGAGCTGCTCTTTGAGCACGATTTCACGGAAAAGAGCACGGCTTCGTTCGGAGGACTGGGGCCTGCCTATGTGCGCACGTCGTGTATTGACTGCCATCCGGGCTACGGTCACGGAAAGCGCGTGCAAAGCTACAACGCCGACTTTCGCGGCAACGGCTATCTGCTGGTGGTCTACCATCCGTCCGATGGGTTGAACAGCGACGACGGTCCTTATATTTCGGAAGTGACCGCCATGCCGCAAACGCGAGCCGTGTCGCCGTTTCTGCCGCCTATCGATGAATCGGGCATCCACTTGACGTGGCCGAAAGTTGAGCAGATGGAGAGCGGACTTCCCATGGAGTTTCCCGACGGCGAGAAGTATGAGCTGATCTATCCCGAACTGAGCATAGACCAGGCGGCTTTCAACACCGATCCCAAGCCAACGAATCTGGCCTTCCGCCTGGAGTCGACAATCGGACTCTATGGCACGGGACTGCTCGATGCCATCCCCGAAGATTCCCTGAAGGCGCAATATATGAAGACGGCCAAGTATGTGGAACTGAACCCGCAGATTTGGGACAACGACAAGAACGACTGGGCTGCCTCGGCATGGTATACGCTGGCCGACGGCACGAAGAAAATCAAGCGGTTTACCTATGCTCTGACGCGCGCTTCGCTGCAGGATGGAGCCGGTGCCAATGCCGTGTGGAACATTCCCAACGTGAGCCGCAGCGACCGCCCGAAACTTTATACCACTACGGCGTGGGCCACGGCCATGTCGAAGAACAAGGAGGTCATTGCCAAGATCAAGGCCAACCCCAAGTCGCCTTATTATGCCGACGGGACTGACGAAAAGATTGCCGAGGCGGTGAAAACTCTGCTCGACCCTTCTACCAATCAGTTTGACAATCCGTATCACAAGTTTGTGCCCGAGATGACCGACACTACCTTTTGGCAGTACATGGTGTGGCAACGCGGTTTGGCCGTTCCCCGTGCCCGTGATCTCAATGACGCAACCGTGCAGCGCGGCAAGAAAGTGTTTAACGAGATTGGCTGTGCCACCTGTCACCGCCCCAAATGGACTACGGGACCTGACAATTACTGGAAACCGAGTATGATGGTCAAAAACAACCTGCCGTTGCCGCAATATCCCAACCAGACGATTTATCCGTATACCGATATGGTGCAGCACAGGCTGTATATGAAGAACGGCATACATGGTTCGTGGTGTCGCACCACTCCGCTCTGGGGCCGCGGCCTCTCTGAGCAGAACACCGGAGCCGAAGACCGTCTGCACGATTGCCGTGCGCGCAACGAGGTGGAAGCCATCATGTGGCACGCCTACAGCAAGAAGAGCGAGGGCTACGAGTCGGCTTACAAGTTCTACCAATTGCCTAAAAAGGATCGTGACGCGGTGGTGAAGTTCTTGCGCTCCATTTGAGTTTTCTTTATTGATGATTGTGGAAATTGTGCCAAAAGCTGTAATTTTGGCACAATTCCATTTTTATGAAGACTTTGACAATGATAAAACCAATTCTATACGGTTCGTATGTGGTGTTGGTGGCGGTCATGGCGATTGCCACGCTGGTTGAAAACTGCGACGAAGCGTTGGGGCGCTCCATATACGCCTCGTCCCTGTTCACCGCGGCCTGGGCAGTGCTTGCCGCAACTTCTGTTGTTGTGCTTTGGCGCGCGTGCCGCTGCCGCAAGAGCCTTACTTTCTATCTGCTTCATGCCGCGTTGCTCGTCATTCTGCTGGGTGCTCTTGTCACGAGGCTCGGTTCGCACGGCGGGCGGCTTCATTTGCGCATAGGCGAGACGGCATACTGCTATATGGAGGCTGAGGATGGCGGGCGATGGCACGAGAGTAGCCTGCCTTATGCCTTGCGACTCGACACTTTCAATGTGGTTTACCACGAAGGGACGGCCGCTCCGGTCGACTATGTTTCGCATCTCACCGTCATCGATGGCGGAAAGGAGCAAAAGGCGGTGGTTTCGATGAACAGGATTCTAAGTTACAAGTCGATGCGGTTTTATCAGACGTCGTACGACGAGGATGGGCGCGGCAGTGTTTTCACACTCTATGCCGACCCTGCCGGCATTGCCGTTTCCTATGCGGGCTATGCCCTGTTGATATTTTCGTTGATTTGGATGCTGTTTGATCCGCGCGGTGCCTACCGCCGTTTGCTGCGCCATCCGTTGCTTGGCAAGGGGCTGTCGGTGATAATCGTTGCGGCAGCGGCCATGCTTGCTCCCCAGAGGGTGCAGGCGCAGACGGCATTGCCCGAAAAGACGGCGCGCGACTTCTGCCGCTTGCAGGTGGTCTATAACGACCGCGTGTGTCCGTTGCAGACATTTGCCATCGACTTTACGAAAAAAATCTGTGGCAGCCGCTCTTACAACGGTCTGACGGCCGAGCAGGTGCTGTCGGGCTGCATTTTTTGGGGAGATGAGTGGGCCGCCGAGCCGTTTATCCGGATTTCGTCGTCTTTGCTGCAGTCGCGCCTGAGTTGGCCCGACCATGTGGCTGCCAAGGCCTTTTTCGGCAATCCTTCGGGCGCGATACGCGACGACGGTTATGCCTTGACGCCCTACCTGCTGGAATACTATCACGGGGTGAACGACAAGTTTCACCGCGATATAGCCAAAACCGACGAGCAGGTGATGTTGTTCATGGAGCTGCGGCGCGGCGCGTTGCTCAGGATGTTTCCGCATGGCGAGGGCGGCCGCACCGTGTGGTATGCCCCGACCGACCGGTTGCCTTCTTCGATGAGCGAAGGCGAGCGTCTGTTTGTGCAAAATTTCTTCAATCTGCTTTACCAGGAGGCCAAGGCGCGAAACTATGCTGCCATGGAGCGTCTGATAGACAAGATGCACCGCTATCAGCTGCGCAATGCCGGCCGAAGCATGCCGTCGCCCGTGGTGACCAAGGCCGAGACGGTCTACAATTCCGCGCCATGGGTCACCATTCTGTTCATCTGCAACCTTACGCTCGGCTTCCTCGCCATGGTTCTTACGCTTTTCGGGCTCATGCGCCGCAACAGCCGGGAGCCATCGCGCTTTGACGATATGGCGCGGAAGTTCTTCCTTTCGGCTGCCACCGTGGCCTTTCTGGCGCTCACGCTTGTCATAGCCCTGCGCTGGACGATAGGCGGCACCGTTCCGCTCAACAACGGATATGAAACGATGCTCGCCATGGCATGGTTCATACAGTTGTTTGCTTTTGTCTTCTACCGCCGTTTCCACATCGTGCTGGCTTTCGGACTGCTGCTTTCGGGCTTTTTCCTGCTTGTCAGTCACATCTCGTTAATGGACCCGCAGATCACCCACCGCATGCCGGTGCTCAATTCGCCCCTGCTGAGCCTTCATGTGTCGGTCATCATGATGGCCTATGCCCTGTTGTCGCTCACTTTCCTGTGCGGCGCGACGGCTTTGCTTGTAAGGCTGTTGCAGAGAGACACCCACCGCATGCACGAGCAAATGCAGGCCTTGCAGCTGTTGAGCCGCCTGCTGCTCTATCCTGCCGTGGCGGCTCTTGGAACAGGCATCTTCGTGGGAGCGATATGGGCCAACGTGAGCTGGGGACAGTATTGGAGCTGGGACCCCAAGGAAACGTGGGCGTTGATCACCTTTATGGTCTATGCCGTGGCTCTTCACCCCACTCTGATACGCCGCCTCAACGCACCTTTGGCCTATCATGTCTTCATGGTTTTCGCTTTCCTGGCATTGCTCATGACCTATTTCGGTGTCAACTACCTGCTGGGCGGAATGCACAGCTATGCGTAGCGGGCGCAAAGTGCAGGCCGCCGTTTCTTGCCGTCTTCGCAAATTAGTAGTACCTTTGCGCCACAATGCAAACCACTTGTAAAAAATCACAACATGGACACGCCTGAGACTTCTATCGGCATGATAACGGATTTGTTTCCCCGTCTCACACCGTTGCAACAGCAGCAGCTGGGCCGGCTTTATGCACTCTATCAGGATTGGAACGCCAAGATCAACGTCATTTCGCGGCGCGACATCGATCACCTTTATCTGCGCCACGTGCTCCACTCCATGGCCATTGCGCGCTACATAAGTTTCAAGCCCGGCACAAGCATCCTCGACGTAGGCACGGGAGGCGGATTTCCCGGAATACCTCTGGCCATCTGTTTCCCCGAATGCCGGTTTACGCTGATCGACAGCATCGGAAAGAAAATCCGTGTGGCTGCGGCCGTGGCCAATGGCATCGGGCTCACCAACACGCTTGCCGTGCAACGCAATGCGAAGGAAGAAAAGGGAAAATATGATTTCATCGTGAGCCGCGCCGTCATGAACGCGCGCCAGCTGGTCGACATGGTGCGAAAAAACATTGACCGCCGCCAACACAACGCCCTGCCCAACGGGCTCATCTGTCTTAAGGGCGGCAATCTCGACGAAGAACTCTCGCAGCTCGCTTGCCCTTATGAGCTTGTAGCCATATCCGACTACTTTAAAGACCCGTTTTTTGAAACCAAACAGATACTTTACGTCCCTTTATCCTAAACAGAAAAAAATGATTGATATTGCCCGCTTTATAGTCAACCCGCTTGAGGAAAACTGCTACGTAGTTTCCGACCAGACCCATGAAGCCGTCATCGTAGACAACGGTGCTTTCTATCCCGAAGAGGTAGATGCCGTAATTGGATATATTGAGAAAAACAAACTGAAGCCGGTATGCCAGTTGGCAACCCACGCCCATTTCGATCACATCATGGGCAGCGGTTCGATATACGACAAGTTTGGCCTGAGCCTGCGCTTCTCGCCCGACGATGCCAAGTTGTATGGCGACATTGTGCAGCAAACAGAAATGTTTCTCGGCATGCGTCCGCCCCGTCAGCCCGCACCTCCGGGCCTGCCCCTGCGCCATGGCGACAGCGTAGGTTTCGGCACACATAGCATCAGTGTCATAGCAACGCCCGGCCATTCGCCCGGCGGACTGTGTTTCTATCTGGAAGACGAGCAGACCCTCTTGAGCGGCGACAGCCTGTTTCATCACAGCATAGGCCGCACCGACCTGCCCGACGGCAGCAGCCGCGACCTGATCACATCGTTGCAAAGCCGCATTCTGGTGCTTCCGCCCCAAGTGAAGGTGTTGCCCGGTCACGGCGAAGAGACGTCAATCGGAGAAGAGCAGGCCCACAATCCCTATTTGCAGCCTTACCCTCTGAAATAGAAGCCCACCTGCCGCAACAGGCAGCCTTCGAGAGCCGCAAAAAGGCGTTATGCCTGCATTGAATACGCGTATTCAACCCCCGTATTCAATACGGGTTAAAAGGGAAAGAAAGAAAAGCAAAGAAAGAAAAATCTTCCTCCCCACACCCCTCTATCTATAAAGAAAGAAATATAAAAGAAAGAAAGGGAAACTTTCTATACGCGCGCGGGCGCGCAGGGAGGGAGGTCTATTCCACGTAGAGAACGAGGCCTTTCAGATATTCCCCTTCGGGATGAAAGATATTGACGGGATGATCGGCCGGCTGGTGGAGCTGGTGCAATATGCGCACAAACCGGCGGCTTTGAGCGGCTGCGGTGAATACGGCCAGACGGAACTGCTCCTTGTTGACGGCCTGCGAGCAGCTGAACGTAAACAAGAGTCCTCCCGGCTTAATTTTCTCGAAAGCCTTTGCGTTGAGACGTATGTAGCCCTTGAGGGCATTGTGGACGGCATCGCGATGTTTGGCAAAAGCCGGTGGGTCGAGCACAATCAGGTCATAACTGTTGTCCATGGCCGAAAGAAACTTGAAGGCATCCTCGGCATGCGAAAAGTGGTTATTACAGTGGGGAAAATTGAGGGCCACATTGGCATCTGTGATGCTCACGGCACGTGCCGAGCTGTCGACCGAATGCACTTCGGAGGCTCCCCCTCGCAAGGCATAGACCGAGAAGCCGCCGGTGTAGCAAAACATGTTGAGCACTTTCCTGCCTTTGGCATATTGCTCCAGCAGGCGGCGGTTTTCGCGCTGGTCGATGAAAAAGCCCGTCTTCTGCCCTTTCACCCAATCAATCTCGAAACTCAGTCCGTATTCCTTGGCAATGTTGGGCGATTCGGAGCCGTAGAGATAGCCGGCCTCGGCTTCCACATTGGCTTTGTAGGGCAGCGTGGTGTCGCTCTTGTAGTAAATGCTTGTGAGCAGTTCCGGCATCAGCCTGACCAAAGCCCCGGAAATTTCGTGGCGTGCCAGATGCATGCCTACACTGTGGGCCTGAATGACGGCCGTATGCTCGTAAATGTCGATGATGAGGCCGGGAAGGGCATCGCCTTCGCCGTGAACAAGACGGAATATCCGGTTTTGGGCAGATACAACGCCGATGCTTTGGCGCATCAGCCACGCTTTACTGAGGCGTTGGAACCAGAAATCCTCGTCGATGGTCTCTTGCGAAAAGGTCAGCATGCGCACGGCAATGGAACCGAACTGAAAATGGCCGATGCCTGCCGATTCGCCTTTGGCATCGATGACATTGACAATGCTGCCCTCTTCCACTCCGTTGTCTGTCCTGCTGATGGCACCCGAAAACACCCACGGATGAAAACGCTTGAGTCCGCCGTCTTTGCCCGGCTTGAGATATACTTTCTTATACATGGCGTAGTTTTATGCTGAAAACATGTCTTTTATGATGTCCGAAACCAATTTGTCGCAGTCGACGTGAGGAATCAGAACATAGTTGTGCTTTTTTTTCATCTCATCGAGACGTCTGTAAATCTTTATGCACGCCCAGGCATCTGTGGCGGCATACTGTTTTTGGGGGCGTGTAAGAACGTTGGCTTCCCAATTGCTCAGGCGTTGTGCCTTGGATATGCGTTTTCCGAAAAGATTGGCATAGAGTTTTTGCAGACTCTTGTCTTCAATGCCGAAAGAGGCGGCATAATCCTGCAAGTCAAGGTAGAGACCGTTGTTGGTGCCCATGCGTTTGTAAAGGGCGTGCATGTCGTCGCGCAGCGACAGCCCCACTTTCAGCTGCGTGCGGTCTTCGAGCAGTTCCTTCAGGCAGTCGGGCATTCCCATCTTGTTGAGCCTGAAAAGAAAGCACATTTTGGCCGTTGCCAGTTGGAGCAAAGCCACTTTGTTGACGTGGCCGCGCTTGAAAGACGGGCGGGTTTCGGTGTCGATACCGATAAGGCTTTCCTGCTTGAGATATTCAACTGCTTTTCGGGCGCTTTCGGCCGTTTCGACTACTATGATGCGTCCTTCAAACATGGCTTGCGGCATGTGTGGGATGCGCTCCTTGTCTATTTCGGCATAAATTGTCGTGTTCACCTTACCAATAGTTTAGCCTATTCTTCCATTTCCTGCATGAACATCACATCGTGCAAGGCTCTCATGACGCAGGGAATGCGCTGCCCCCAGTAGTGGGGGAACTGTTCCATCGTCAAAGCCAGCGACGCTTCCATGGTTTCCTCGTAGCCCTGCCTGAAAATGCCGACAAAGTTGCGCAAATCCTGGTAGATGTCGGCCAAATCCTCCGAGATGGTCTTGCGTATGGGCTTGTCGCTGTATTTCATATCCTCCACAAAGACGTCCAGATAGTCGTCGTGGCTGCCCATGACGGCCGCCACGTTTGAAAGCACATAGTTATAGTCTTCTTCGGTTACCAATTGCTCTACATCGCCGCCGGCTTCATATTCCTTGCCGGTCAGAAGCATGGCCTTTACATACAACAGTGGCAATATCTTGAGCATGGCAGGGACAAATGTGCCGATGTCGCCGTCCTGCACTTGCTCAAGGCGCACACAATATTCTGTTGCAACCGTAACAAATTCGATGATATCCTGTGAATAGATTCCGCTGTCTGTCTGTTCTGTCATTGTCTGGATTGACGTTAAAGCTCTCTCTGAGCAGGTCTTCTTGAAATCGAAGTGCAAAGGTAATAAAAAGAACCATCTCGTTGCGGCTTTCAATCATTATAAGTCGTAACTTTGCAATATAAAAAACCGAAGAATGTCATTGCAAATGATGAAAAAGAAAATACTTATTGCTTCCGTGGCCGGTTTCCTGGTGTTGGCGGCGGCAGTATGGGCGTTGTTTTTCTCTGCCATGTCGTCGGGTGCCACGAGCGTCTTTGTCGACATTGATGAAGACGACAACGTGGATTCCGTGTTGGCCAAGGTCGGCAATGCCACCCACGCCGGAATACAAATGAAAGCCTTCAAAGTCATGGCCTCCGTTACCGGTTATGCCGGAAACATACGCACGGGCCATTACGAAATTACGCCCTCGACGGGATGCCTCCGTCTCTTGCGCAACATGAAAAATGGCTTGCAAAAACCCATCAGAATCACGATTCCCACGGTCAGGACCAACGAAAGGCTGGCCGCCGAATTGGGAAAAAGGCTCATGCTCGATTCTACCGACTTCATAGAACTGTTCAAGGACTCGTTGCGATGCGCAGAATACGGATGCGACACGTTCAGCATCATGGGATTGTTTATTCCCAATACGTACGAAATGTATTGGAACATACCCTTGGACAGATTCATGCTCAGGATAAAGAAAGAATCTACCGCTTTCTGGACTCCTGAACGTCTTAAAAAGGCCGAGGCTTCGTCTCTTACGCCGCTGCAGGTTGTCACCCTCGCTTCGATTATCGACGAAGAAACGGCCAACAACGCCGAGAAGCCCGACATCGCCGCCATGTACCTTAACCGCCTGCGCAAAGGCATGCCGTTGCAGGCCGATCCCACCATCAAGTTTGCCACCCGGCAGTTTCAGTTGCGCAGAATATATCACAACATGCTTTTTGTAAAGAGCCCCTACAACACTTATAAGAACACAGGCCTTCCGCCCGGCCCGATACGCATACCTTCGGTGGCAGGAATCGACGCTGTGCTGAACAACAGGCAGCACGACTACCTTTACATGTGTGCCAAGGAGGATTTTTCGGGCACCCATCGCTTTGCGCGCACCTACAGCGAGCATCTGACCAACGCCAAACGCTATACCGACGCTCTCAACCGGCGGGGCATCAAATAGGCTTCGGGCTTTGGGCGTTTAGGTTCTGCCGCTCCTTGCAAGCAATGCCTTTATTGCGCCCGTAAAGGAGGCATCGGCTTCCAGGTCTTCCAGAAACAGATGCATGCGGTAGCGCCAATAATGGTGAGGGTCGGCCGGATTATTGATTTGCTCGCTTTCCAAATCGTTGCTGCGCAGGCGTTCATCCATCGACAACCAATCCTGAAGCGCAATCACGCAAAGCAATGAGGGCGAGCTGAGGTGGCGAAGCAATATCTCGGCGCAAAGAGTCGCAGGCATTTCTTCGGGTGCTTTTCCCGTGTGGCGCAGCACTTGCGTATAGTATTCCTGTGCCGCAGCGGCATTCTGCTGCCACCACAGACGCAAAGGCGGCATGTCGTGTGTCGTGATGGTATCGACCGACAGCAGCGGATTGGAATCCACATCGGCAAAACGTTTCCATGAATATTTAGGCATGCTTTCCACTTCCAACGAAAGAATGTGCAGACTGTCGAGCACCTTGCGCATGCAGGCGGGTATCATGCCCAAATCTTCGGCACAGGGCAGCATGTCGGTGGCCTGCACAAGCAGCGACAGTTTGGCGATGGCACCGCGCGCCCAGAAGTCATCGTGGCGGTGAAAGAAGAAATCATCGTAAATGCGGTTGTAGGCCTCTTTGTCGCTCTTCGTCAGCCGGCTGTAGGCCGAGGTGGCCTTTCCGCCGATGTTGGGATGGTATTTTCCGGCCGCGTGAGGGTCTTCAAAAAACAATTGTTCTTTCAGCACTTCTTCGTCAGCATTTGCCGCGTGACCAGGCCGCCGCACCGGCAGACTTGCCTTGAAACCCGCTTCCTTTATTTCCGTTTCGCTTAGCGGCAAAGCCGGATTGAAATGGCCTGTCATGCCCGAGCGGTAAGGAAACGGTATTTCCCAAATGCGGAAAAAGCCCAAAACGTGATCTATGCGGTAGGCATCGAAAAAGTCGGCCATGTAGCGCAGGCGGTCTTGCCACCAGCGTCCGCCGTCCTTGAGTATTTCCGGCCAGTTATAGGTAGGAAAGCCCCAGTTCTGGCCGTCGGCCGAAAAGTAGTCGGGCGGTGCGCCGGCCTGTCCGTCAAAGTTGAAAATCGCAGGGTTTGCCCATGCCGTTGCACTGTCGCGGCTCACACCGATGGGGATATCGCCTTTCAGCACCACCTTTTTCCGTCGGGCGTGAGCGTGTACTTCCGAAAGCTGTTCATATAATACAAATTGCAGGAAGGCATAGTAGCGCACTTCGTCCATTCTGTTTTCTTGTTCGAGCCATTGCCTTATCTCCGCTTTGTTGTAGCGGCTGAAGCGCGGCCAATGCCTAAAGTCGGATGTGCCGTAGAGCTTTTGAAAAAAGCGGAAATAGCAATACGGGTGCAACCATTCCTGCCGGGCCGCCACAAAGGTCTTATATTCGTCCGATGCCTCGACGGCGAGTCCTTCCTGAAGATAATAGGCTTGCAGATAGGCGTTTTTGGCGCGGTTCACTTTTTCATAATCAACGGAGAGCTGCCTGTTGAGCTCTTCAAACTCTTTTTGGAATGCGTCATTCAGTTTTTTGTCTTTCAACGGTTTCAGCCACCGCAGGCAGATATACATGGGATGAAGTGCAAAGACAGAAATGCCGTTGTAGGGATATGAATCGGCCCAAGTGCCCGAGCGGCTCGTATCGTTTACGGGCAATATTTGAACCACATGCAGCCCGGTTGCTGCCGCTATGTCTATCATCTTGTGCAAATCGCCGAAGTCGCCTACCCCACAGCTCTTGCGGCTCCGCAAGGAGAACACGGGAATCACCAGGCCGGCTGTGCGTACCGGGCATGACTCGAAACGCAAGGGCGACTGCTCAATGACTAAGTTGTCATGGCCGTTGCATGAAAGGATGCGGCGGTTGTCGCCGGCTTCCCAGACGGTCTCGAGCGTCTTTTCGTCTTGCAGCACAAACTTGTATTCCATGGGGAAAACCAGTTTGTCGGCATCTATACTTACTTGCATGCTGTAGTGTCCTGTGCGCTTGACCGGCAATGCGTTCGAGGGGTTCCAGTTGCCGAGTAAGTCGGAGTTGCCCACCAGCAACAGGCGTTGGCCTTGGTGCGGCACAAACTCGGGCACAATCAGATGGAGCTTGTGCAGGCTTTCGTCTGTATCGGCGAGCCCAATGCAGGCATTGTCTTCGCAGGCAAACAGGCAGTCTTTATAGGCTGAAGAATAGAGATAGGAGTTGCTTCCGGCCGTTATCCACCGGCAGTGAACGGTGGTGCTTCCCTGTGCTGCCGGCTTGCAGCGGTGAAACGCTCCGCGCGCTTCGCTGTCGATGGTCTGCCCGTTGTCTTCCACGTGAAAGCGGAAGTGCAGGCAAGCGCTGTCGTCGCTGTTCAGACACACGGCACACTGCCAGATGCGCCCATCGGATGTGACCATGGGAATACGGGCGCTTTCGTTATTGGCATCTTCGGGCAGATACAAGTCAAGGCAGACTTGCGAATGGCCGTGGGTGATGTATTCGATAAAGAAGTTCAATGTCGTCATAAAGCAGGTATTTATCGTTGCTTCACTTGTAGCGGATGTCTTTCAGAGAGAATCCCTCCATCATTATGCTGCGGTCCACATTGCCGTCTACGCCCGGCACGTCGCCATGCGAGGTATATTGCCAGATGACGTATTTGCGCCCGTCCGATAGTTCGGGCTGTGCGTCGCGATAGAAGGCTATCATCAACGGATATTCGTCAAGGCCGGCACCGGCAAAGTGCTTGTTGTAGAAATTCACAAACGTATAGAGCATGGGTTTGCGTCCGTAATAGGCCGTCAGGCGTTCCAGAAATATTTTGAGACGTCTCACCAGTTCGGCCGAGCTGCATCCGTTGGTATGCTCTACGTCGACGATGGGAATCAAGTCCTGCATGTCTTTCCTGACGGTCGTTGTCATGTTGTTAAACTGCTCGTCGAGTGAGATGTGGGCGCGGAAGAAATGGTAGCTGCCTACTTTCAGACCGGCTTTCCGTGCTTCGCGTATGTTGTATTCATAGGTGTCGTCAACGAGGCTTGCGCCCTCGGTGGCTTTCATGTAGGCATAGCCTATCTGGCCGTCCTTGGCCACCGATTTCCAGTCTATTTCGTGCTGGTAGTGCGACACATCGATGCCTTCCTTGAACCTCAGGTCCACAAAGTTGGGGCTGTCGGCTTCGGGCTGGTCGGGCAGGCTTTTCTGCACCTTGCTGGCATGTACCATGGCGTCGGGCTCGGGCGTCACAATGACCGGTCCTTTCTTTTTTATCACTTTGTCTTTTGCTGCAATGCCCGTGGTGCAGCAGCACAGCAGGCACAAAAGCCATATTATGTACGTTCGTCTTGTCGAATCGTCAATCACTGTTACGGATGTTTTCTTTCTTGTTGATAGGGCAAATGTACGATTTTGCGGCCTAAATCCATACAAAAAAGATTTAAACAAGCGGCTGCCGTTTTAAAAGTGTCACTTTTTTTCTTTGCCGTTGATGCGGATGTTGCGGCAGTTCTCTGCTTTCACTTCGTCGGCAGTGATTGCCAGGTTGTTGCTGATGTCAACGTTTTCGGCATCCTGCAGGAGGATGGCGAAAGGCTGATAGGAGTCAAACAGATTGTTGCGGATGATGATGTTGCGGTTGACGTAGGGCGGCGTTGCCGTTGCCTCTGTCGAGACCATGATACACGAGGCCGTCGACGGGTTGCCCTCTTCGCCGCAATGTGATATGTAGTTGTTTTCTATCAGTGCCGATTCCACGGGGCCGCCTTCGCGCCAACTCAGTTCGGCTCCCAGTTTGATGGCTGTCAGGGTAGTCTGTTCAATCCTATTGCCCGAAACGACGGAGTGAGGCACTTTCAGCAGAAAGGCTCGTGCGCTGTGATAATATACGGCATTGTTCAGAATGCTTACATGTGGAAAACGTGTGTGGTTCAGCATGTAGCAGCTGTCGGCCAGTCCTGCGCTCACCTGACGGTCGAGTGTGATGATAACTTGCCATTTTACGGTCGATGTGTCAACGCCTTTCACCTTGAAGCGGCCTTTTACGGCCATGTTGCGGCGGTCTACGGCAACGAGGGTGTCGCCTATCGAGGGATAGTCGAGCGACTGGGCGTGAAGGTCGGCGTTTTCGACCTTGATTTCGATGCGTTTGTCCGAATCGGGCTGCGGGTAGATGCTGTAATAATAGTTGTGCACGTTGGTACAGTCGTCGCCATTGCCCTTGAATGTGCTGTTACAGATGGTGAGTGTGCCCGAGCAGGAGGTGAAATGGGTGGCATCGGTGTTGGTCGAACTGTAGCGTCCCCGTTCGGGCACCACTTTCAGACCGTCAATCAGGATGTTGTGTGTGAGATGGCCCACTATGCCCATGCCCGGAAAGCTCATGATGGTGACATTGCGCACGGTCATGTCTTTCGACTCCTTTAGCATGATGCAAGGCCGGTAATGGCCGCCGTAACGTATGATGACAAAATCGCCTACGGGCGGACGTGCATCGGATTGTACGCGTATCAGGCCGGGACGCACCAGCTGCATGTCGCCCGTGTTGGCATAATAGAAACGCTGCTTCAACATGCTATAGAAATGTACGCGTCCCTGCACCACATTGTCTATGTAGCGGTACAGATCAGGGTCGTATTCCATGTCAAACGACGACTCGCCGACGGCCGTGATGCGCGCCTCGGTGGCGGCCGGGCGCTTGTAGGTGATGCTCAGACCGTCGATCACCACATTGCGAGCTTTTGTGAACGACAGCACTTCCATCCAACCCTCTACACGCAGCAGGGCTCCCGCGGCACGTATCGTGAGGTCGCGGCACGAGCTGAAGTCGAGTCCTTTTACATAAGGTTTCTGGGGAACAAACAGGCGGTGCTGCACTTCCAGCCCGCGCCCCAGTTCACCGTTGATGGCGCGACGCTCGATGTCGGCAGCCACTGGGTCGCTGAAATCATAGGTGCCGGGAGGAAAAACGAGCGTGGTGCCGCGGTGCTCACGGCAATAGCGCGCGGCGGCACGCAGAGCTTCGGCATCGTTGAGCCCGTCGTCGGGACGCGCACCGAAATCGGTTACGGATACTTCGTGACCGCGGCCGAAAGCGGCCGAGGTCGATATGATGGAAACGGTGATGAATGACAATAAGAATCTTTTCATGGCAAATGAATGATGTTAAAGTGCAAAGATAAGCCTTTTTCGAGAGAAAATCTGCTGTGCTGCGCGCGAAACAGGCTGTCTGAGTGCGAAAACAGGCTCAGTGTGCCGGATTCTTTATTTCTTGCCGGAAAAGTCGCACGGCTTCTTCTATAATGCGCGCCGCTCCCTGTATGCCTACGCTCGAGGCATCGACTACGAGATGGTAGTTGCGTGCATCGCTCCAGCGCCGGCCGGTATATTGCAGGCAATGGTTGGCACGTCCGCGGTTTACTTGTTCGATGCGCTCCTTGGCCGCTTTTTCGTCCAGATGGTAGCGGTGGCTGACGCGGCTGACGGCAAATTCTTCGCTGCTTGTGACAAATACATGGAAAGCGTTGGGATTGTCGCGGAGAGTGTAGTCGGCCAACCGGCCTACAATGACGCACGGACCTTCTGATGCCAGTTCGCGGATGGTGCGGCTTTGCGATACGAAAATGGCGTCATCGTGGTTGGGATTCATGGACGATGGTATGCTTTTGTCCGTAAAGATGAGTTCCCAAAGCTTGGCAGTGGAGATGTTCTGCTCGTTTTCCGCCACATATTCCGTACTGAACCCGAGTTCGTGAGCCGTTTGGTCAATCAGTTTGCGGTCGTAGAGCTTTACGCCCAGGCTGTGGGCAAGTTTTTCTGCTATGGCATGTCCGCCGCTGCCGTATTCACGGCTTATCGTGACCACCAGGTGGGAAGTCGGCGACGGGTGCTCCGAAGAGCGGACGGCGGCTGAATCGCCAAGCAGGCGGTCGAGCCATGAAAGATGCGGGTTGAACTGTCTCACCATGAACCCTACGAAGAACATGGAGACTAATGTGCCGATTCCTACCATGTCCCAATGCCAGCTTTTTGTCGCCACGAGCATGATGGCGGCTCCTATGCATACCAAACCTGTGTCGGAGCATATCTTTACTTTGCCGAAATCGCGTTTCAGCACTTTGGCAATGGCCAATGGAAAGCCTTCGCCGGCCAGCATCAGCACATCGCAATGAACTTCGCAGGCTATTCCGTAGGCAAGGATGGCACCGCCTGCCAGAAGTTCTATGAAGCGCAGCGGCCAGGCCACATAGAGCGGCCAGTCGGCCGGTACTTGCAGAAACGATGTGAGCCACATGGTCAAATCGGTGTACCAGCCAAAAAGAAAGCTCACCAATATCTGCAAAAGCTGAATCTTCTCGTAGTTGCGCCGCAATAAGAGAATTTGGGCTAAGATGAAGAAAATGTGCATGCACATCACATAGCTTCCCATCGTCCACGCTCCGGGAAGGAGGCTGAGCACGTAAGGCGGACACGAGATGGGCGACGAACCTAAATTGGCTCGGATAGACAGCGATGTGCCGAATGCAATGACAAAAAGCACGGCCGTAAAAGCTACGTAGCGTCGTAGCAGTTCGGCCGCGCTTCTATGTCGGGATGATTTTGTTGTCAATTATGTCTGTTTGCTCCGTATTCAGAACGGAAAGTTGATACCGAAGTTGAAAGCCGCGTTGCACGACAGTGGAAGTCCCTGCTTGGCCATTTTCCCGATGGTGTGATCAGTGGCGACAAACATGTTGAAGCCTTTTGGATGAAGCGAAAGAATCCAGCCCAAAGACATTCCGTAGGTTCCTGCCGCAACATTGGCGCCGGCACTGAACCATCGTGTCGGGTCTACATTGGCCGACAAGCGGAATTCGGTCCACGAGAATTTGCCTTGCATGCGTGTCGTGTTGAGCAGGCCGAATTTCAGTTTGTCATAAGCCGGCAGCGTATACTGTGCTCCGAGGTTCAAGGTGGCTCCCAACGCACGGGTGCGGCCGCCTTCATCGCCATTGTCCTGCAATTCATAAAGCGAAGAAAGATCCTCTCCCATTCTCTCGAACTCGTCTTCGAAGTTGTTTCGGGCATCATCGTCCACGTTGAATATGTAGCGGTCGGTGGTAAAAGTCTTTTCGCCGTTGGTCGATGCCACCATATTGTTCGACCAGCTGATGAAGCCCAGGTCGAGCAGCGAGGCGCTGAATGTCCAGTCGTTGTCAAGCTTGTATTCTGCACCCAAATCGAAAGCCATTCCGAAACCGTTGAGACCGCCTCCGTCAACGTCGGCACCGCTCACATAGGTGTGGCGCACTTTTTCGCCTTCGGGGCCGCGCATCTTTTCTTCGGTCTCATAAGTCAGTCCTTTGACGCTGCTCTGAATCTTTGCGTCCGTAACGGCTGTCCATTGGTCGGTGCCCAGTGTCAGTTGGGCCTTGTTGAATTCGGCATCTATATTGGCACCGCCCAGCAGGAACTTGACTGCCGCGCCGACACGCAGCTTTTCGTTGATGTTGCGGGAGTGACCGAGGGCAATCTCACCGTAGGCATCGGCATGGGCATTAAAATCCTTGATGTCGTATGTGGTATTGGCGGGACCTTCTTTGGCCAAATGGAAGATGGAACCGGGAATGACTACACCGAAATTGCTGCGAACATTGAGACTCACGGTGTTGTAGCCGCCAAAAGCCTTGAAGCCCACAGAAAGGATGTTCAGCTTCATGTCAAAACCGAGCTTGTTCTTGTCGTTGATGTTGCCCATTGCTTCAGACGTGCTCACGTTCGGATTCATAAACGTCGTGGTTTTACCGTTGACATTATATAATATGTCGTCGACGCCCAGGTTGCTGCGCAGTCCCATATTGATGTTTCCCAATGCAGGGAACGAAATGAAATTGCGGTCGTTGCCGATGGCGGGATTCTGGCTGTAGCGATAAAGATAGCCGTTTGTAAAGTAGGCCGACCTTGTGTCTTGTGCCATGGCAGGTGCTGCCAGCAGTGAAAGAAGGGCTATACGCGAAATCAGTTGGATATATTGTTTCATTTTTGTCTGTTCTTAGTGTTACTGAGTGGGTTCGTTATAATTCTTTTTCGTAGGTTCCCGATACTTTCACCTTTATGTTTTTCAAGGAAATGGTCTGGGTAGGTTTCAGGGGCGTTTGTCCGTCTGCACCGTCCAGTCGGGCTTCGATGATGATGCCGTCGAGGTGGCGTATGTTGCCTTCAATGGCGATGACGATGGGTTCCGACATGTCTTTTGCGATGGTTTTGTCGATGGTCCCTACGATGGGCCTTCCGTTTTCATCGCAGATGCGTTTGCCTTCGGTGTCGATGGGATAAACCGTAAAGGTGGCCGAGATGGGAAGGTCGGTGCTACAGTCTGCCAGAACGTTGACTTTCTTGATGATGAGGGCATCGAGGTCTTCATCGTTCCATCCGTCAATGGTTTCGACGTATTTGATTTTCGATTCCGGGGTCAGTTGCAACGGTGCGTAGAACACCCATTTGCCTTCTACGGGCGCAATGTCTTTTCCCAATTGGAAGTCGGTGACTTTTTGTTGGGGTATGCGCGGATCCACAACGTCGATGTCGATGCTTTCGGGTATCTTTTCGCCGCTCAGCACGTTCGACAGCTGTGTGAATCCCTGTTGCATGGCGTTTGTAAAGTCGGCGGTTATTTTTTCTCCGTTGCTTTCGATGGTTCCCACATAGTAGTTGCCGGGCTTATAGGGCGACAGACAATATTTGTTGTCAGCCTTGTCTATCGATACGCCTTCGGGATTGTCGAGCGTGTAGCTGTTGGTTTTTCCTGCGGTGTGCGATGTGAGTTTCAGGTTGGCCTGTGCCTTTAGTCCGTATCCGTATAGCGGGTTGGAGGCTTCGAGATAGAGTTGCGGGTTGGCCATGCGTATGTCCGTGCCTACCTGGTTGAGGGCGTCGGGAATGTCGTTGAGCTCGACGGGATCTATGCTGATTCCGTCGATGTCGTATCTGATGTCACCGCTGAATTTTTCCACGCAGATGTCTGTCATTGTCGGCGCGCATACGTAGTTGACGGTTTGCGGCACGGCGCTTTTGAATGCTTCAAGGTTCAGGTTGCCGTTGTTGTCTTTATAGCCAGACAACACGTCTGATTCGTAGATGTTGATGGAGCCCGATGCCACATTGCATGCCGACTGGAGTGAAAACACCCCGTTTTCGAGGCTGATGCCCGATGCCTGTCCGGCTTTTTCAACGTTGAGCGCAATGTCGAGACGGTGTGCCGTGGTAGAGATGTTGCCTATGCTGATTTTTCCGGTGGCTGCGTCATAGGTTCCGATGCTCGGTGTTGCCTGCAAGCCGGGTATGAAGTCGATGGTGAGGTCTTCAATTTTGATTTCCTTGGCAATGCCTTGCAGTCCGTCGAATGAGAGTTGCAAATGAGCCTGCATGCCTGTCACGGTGATGTCGTCGAGCCCTACGATGTATTCGCTCACGTTGTCGGCCTGAACGTTTATTTCGGTCGATTTGTTGGATATATCGTAAGCGGCCAGTCGGGTGTCCGTGTTCTGTCCTGCCCTGTATTGGCGCGATGCTGCCTGTGTGAAGTTTTTCAGTGTCAGTTGTGCTTCGATGGGGCTGATGGTCGGTGAAGCGGCCGTAAACGATGGTACTTGGATGGTGTTGGAACGGTAGGTGCCGCTTTCTACGATGGCATACTCGCCGTTGTCCATTTTTTTGATCTGGCTGTTTTCGTCCAGGTCTAACATGGCGTCGAGTGTAATCTGTTCCAAATTCAAGGGAATTGTCAGTTCGTTGACATTGATGCCTACTGTTGAGTCGATGTCAGACAAGTCGTAATCGTTGTTCATGCACGAGGCCAATGCTACTGCGATTGTCGTGAGACCCAATGCCAGGCGGTTTTTGTTGAATCGCTTTTTCATTGTAAGTTGAGTTTTGGATTAGGTGATTTAGTTGTTTTATTTAACGCTTTAAATATTCTAATGCTGCAAAGTTAGCAATTAAATTCTGTTTTGGCACAATTTCTAATAATTTTTATCGGCACGAAAAAATCCTGCCTTCGCTGTGGAAAGCAGGATGTATGTGTTTTTCCGGCATTTTGCCTGATGTGTTTATTCTTTGGTGGCAGTGCGGCGCCGGCGTGTCTTTTTGGGTTCTTCTACGGGTTTTTCCACTTCTATTCCGGCCAATTCAGGGTCTATCATGATGCGTCCGCAATATTCGCACACGATGATTTTCTTGCGCAGGCGTACGTCCAGTTGTCTCTGGGGCGGTATTTTGTTGAAGCATCCGCCGCATGCGTCGCGCTGCACATAGACTATGCCCAAGCCGTTACGGCTGTTGTCGCGAATGCGCTTGAATGCTTTGAGCAGGCGCGGCTCTATCTGGTCTTCGAGCTCTTTTGATTTTTCTCTCAGCTCGTCTTCCTGTACTTTTGTTTCGCGTATGATGTCATCCAGATCAGCTTTCTTTGCTTCCAGGTCGGCCTGGCGTTCGCTTTTGCGGCTTTCCGTGTCTTTGATTTCGTCCATACGGCGTTGGCGCTGTTCGTTGGCTTCGCGTATGCGCTTGTCGCAGAGCTGCATCTCAAGGTTCTGATATTCTATTTCCTTGCTCAGGGCGTCATATTCGCGGCTGTTGCGCACGTTTTCGAGGTTGGCCGTGTTTTTCTCCACGGTGCTTTGTGCCACGTTTTTCTTTTCTTTCAATTTGGTGATATCAACGTCGATGGCTTTGATTTCTGCCTGTATTTTGTTGATATGTACATCCATACCGATTATTTCGTTTTCCAGGTCGTGTACTTCGTTGGGAAGTTCGCCACGGATGTTATTGATTTCGTCGATCTTCGACAAGACGGTTTGCAGCTCGTAGAGGGTTTTCAGCTTCTGCTCTACGGTCATTTCAGACGGGCTTGTTTCCTTTAATGTTTCGCGTGCCATATTTATTGTTGTTTTATTGGATGATTGTTTCGTGCTTATAAATAATGTATGGGGTTGGTGTTTATTGTGGTTATCCGGGTGCGAAGTGCGGGCAGACTGTCTTCCAACAGTTTTTGTAGGAGCTGTTGCGTGAACTGCTCGCTTTGGTAGTGTCCGAGCACGCCTATCTGGATGCGGCCGTCCCACCCGAAAAACTGGTGGTAGTGCATTTCACCGGTCAGGAAGGCGTCAGCCCCGGCTTTCAGTGCCTGCGGCAGCATAAAGTCGCCTGCACCTCCGCATAGGGCTACTTTCCGGATGAGGCGTCCGGCGATAAGTTGGTTATGTTGCAGGCATTCTACCTGAAAAGTCCTTTTTATATGTTTCAGAAAGTCGCCGGCTTCCATCGGTTTGCCCAACAGGCCTATAACGCCGCTTCCGCCCTGCCCGTCGCTGCGTTCCTGCAGCAGTTGCAGGTCGCGGAGTCCTATGCGGCATCCCATTTCGTAGTTGACACCCCCACGGGCATTGTCGAGGTTGGTGTGGGCGGCATAAATGGCTATGTCGTGCCTGACGGCGTAATAGGTACACCGTTCGGCCTGCGTGCTGTCTGTGAGGTGGCGCAGGGGGCGAAACAGTAGCGGATGGTGCGCTATGACCATGTTGAGGCCTTCGGCTGCGGCTTCGCGCAGCACTTCTTCGGTCACGTCCAAACACAACAATGCCCCTGAAACTTCCGCCTCCGTCAGTCCCGTCTGCAAGCCGGCATTGTCATAGTCCTCTTGCAGGGGCAGAGGCGCGAAACGCTCAAGGGCTTCTATCACGTCCTTTATCTTCACACCTTGTGGATTTTAAGCTGCAAATTTAAGAAAAACTATTTGCCCGGACAAATTTGCGACCCGAATATTTTTTCGGAGCCTCCGCGTGGCCTTTTCAAAAAGTGGGCTGACAATGGCAATGCAAGGGGAGCAAATCCGGTTTGGCAGGCTGCAAATGTGCTTTTACGGCGTGAGATTTCCGAAAAATGCAGCCTGTTCGATTTTTTTAATCTAAGTGATTTGTAATTTTACGAACTTTCATAATCATAATATGTATAATAACCGTAATTTTGCATGTACTAATAGTTAATGACATGGGTCTTTTAGTAAAAGCGAGAACGGCCACCATCACAGAGGCCACTCTGCAATTGCGCGGAATGGAACCGAAAGAGCATCCCATCGAGATGACCCGTTCGATGTTTCCTTCCGAATGGTTTCCCCAAAGCGGCGTAATGCTCACCTGGCCTCATGCCGGAACCGACTGGCTGCCCTATCTCGACGAAGTGACCGAGGTTTATGTAAAAATGGCCTATCATATCAGTTCGGTGGAGCGTCTCATCATTGTGGCTCCCCACCCCGACGAGGTGCGTGCGCTGCTGAAGGCAAGGCTGCCGCACGAAGCATTCGGGCGCATAGGCTTTGCGGAGTGTCCCACCAACGACACCTGGACCCGCGACCACGGCTTTATCAGTGTGCGCGAGGAAGGCATCTGGCAGCTCATGGATTTTTGTTTCAACGGCTGGGGAGGCAAGTTCGAGGCCGCTTTGGACAATGCCATCAACCGTCGCCTTTATGCCGGCGGATGGCTGAAAGGCCGCTATAGGGACTGCAACGACTTTGTGCTCGAAGGTGGTTCGGTCGAGAGCGACGGCCGCGGCACCCTGATGACCACCTCGCGCTGCCTTCTGAACCCCAACCGCAATCCCGGCATGAGCCGCGACGAAATAGAGAGCCGCCTGAAACGCCTGTTGCACGTCGACCGCATTCTGTGGATTGACCACGGCTATCTGGCAGGCGACGATACCGACAGCCATGTTGACACCCTGGCCCGTTTCTGCCCAGATGGAGGCATCGCCTATGTGCAGTGCCGCGACCGCAGCGATGAACACTATGACGAGCTGCGCCTGATGGAGCAGGAACTGCAAGCCTTCCGCACCCCCGAGGGAGAGCCTTATGCGCTCTACCCGCTGCCCATGCCGCGGCCGCTATACGATGACGATGGCGACAGACTGCCGGCAACCTATGCCAATTTCCTGGTTGTCAACGACAAGGTGCTGATGCCCTCCTACGGACAGGCCGAAACCGACGAGGCAGCCCGCAACATGCTTCAAAAGGCCTTTCAAGGCTATGCCGTAGACAGCATAGACTGTAGCGTGCTTGTGCGCCAGCACGGCTCGCTCCATTGTTCCACCATGCAATTGCCCAAAGGCATCGTGAGGGAACATCCGTGTGCAGATACAACAACCGAAATATGAATACCCAAGAAAAAAAACTGAAGGTCGGTATGATTCAGCAGCACAACACTGCCGACATCACCGACAACCGGCGCAGGCTGGCCGAAAAGGTGGAACGGCTGGCGCGCGACGGCTGCCGCCTCGTCGTATTGCAGGAATTGCACGATTCGCTCTATTTCTGTCAGACCGAAAACGTGGACTGCTTCGACCTGGCCCAGCCCATCCCCGGCGATGTGACTCAGACCTACAGCCGCCTGGCGGCACGTCTGGGCATTGTGCTCGTCACTTCGCTCTTTGAACGGCGCAGTGCCGGACTGTACCACAACACGGCCGTGGTCTTCGATGCCGATGGCAGCCTTGCGGGCACCTATCGCAAGATGCACATACCCGACGATCCGGCCTACTACGAGAAATTCTATTTCACGCCCGGCGACACAGGCTTCCGACCCATACAGACAAGCGTGGGGAGGCTCGGCGTGATGGTCTGTTGGGACCAATGGTATCCCGAAGCCGCCCGTCTGATGGCGCTGGCCGGTGCCGAACTGCTCATCTACCCCACCGCCATAGGTTATGAGAGCACCGACAGCCCCGAAGAGCAGCAACGCCAGCGCGAAGCCTGGATGACCGTGCAGCGCGGCCATGCCGTGGCCAACGGACTGCCTCTGATAGCCGTCAACAGGGTGGGACACGAACCCGACCCCTCGGGTAGCACCAAGGGCATCAAGTTTTGGGGCAGCAGCTTCGCATGCGGTCCGCAGGGAGAGCTTCTCACCCGCGCTTCAGAGAACGAAGAAGCCGAGCCCGAGGTGGAAATAGACCTGCAACGCTCGGAAAACGTGCGCAGATGGTGGCCCTTTTTGCGCGACCGCCGCATCGATGCCTACGGCAACCTGACAAAGAGATTCATTGACCAACCCTTTCAAAAGGAGGGCGAAATGTAAACCAAAGAAGACAATTAGAATGAATAAAGCTGCAAAAAGTATCAAAACGACAAGTTTTTGGTTTGAAAAATTGATTTTTGAAAGATTTTCGATTCAAAATGTATCAATATTCAAAAACTAATCGCCAACTTTGCAGCGTAGAACAAAATTAACGACAAAGACAAGACTTGAGCAATGAGCACGATTCATTTTACGAAGATGCAAGGAGCAGGAAATGACTATATCTATGTAGATGTAGAGAAAAACAAGATTCCCAATCCCTCGGACGCAGCCATTAAATGGAGCGCGCCTCATACCGGCATCGGCAGCGACGGTCTGATACTCATCGGCAAGTCGGAAAAGGCGGATTTCAGCATGCGCATGTTCAACAACGACGGTTCGGAAGGCTTGATGTGTGGCAACGGCATCAGGTGTGTGGGCAAATATGTCTACGACCATCGGTTGACCCGCAGCAAAAGCATCAGCATAGAAACCAAGGCCGGCATTAAATACCTGGAACTGCACACCGACGGCAACGACGAAGTGACAAGTGCCACGGTAGACATGGGCGAACCCATCCTGACCGACAAAGGACAGCTGGCAACCAATAACGGACGAATGGAAGACGGCATCATCGGTGCCGGCGGCAAGACCTATGAAGGCACATTCGTATCGATGGGTAATCCCCACTTTGTGATATTCGTCGACGACATACAAAAGGTCAACCTGTCGCAAGAAGGCCCCTTGCTGGAGCATCACCCCGTGTTTCCGCAGCAATGCAACATAGAATTTGCCGAAGTACGCCCCGACGGCACCATACGCACACGTGTATGGGAGCGCGGCACCGGCATAACGATGGCCTGCGGAACAGGAGCCTGCGCCACAGCCGTGGCAGCCATACTGCGCGGGTTTGCCAAAGACCGTGCCACAATAGCCATGGACGGAGGATGCCTGCAAATCGAATGGAACAAGGACAACAACCACATTTACATGTCGGGACCCGCAGCAACTGTCTTTGAAGGCGATATACAACTATAAAAAATAAACATCATGGCAAACATCAACGATAATTTTCAAAAACTCCAAAAGAGCTACCTTTTCATAGAAATAGCCAACAAAGTAAAAGCCTACAAGGACAGCCATGCCGGCGTAGACATCATAAGCCTGGGCATAGGCGACGTGACCCAGCCGCTGGCACCCGTAGTGATTGCGGCCATGCAGAGAGCCGTGTTCGAAATGGGCGATAAAAACACCTTCAAGGGCTACGGCCCCGAGCATGGCTACGATTTCCTGCGCCGAGCCATCGTGGAAAACGATTTTGCCGCGAGAAACGTACAGATAGACCTCGACGAAGTGTTTGTGAACGACGGAGCAAAAAGCGATACGGGCAACATCGGCGACATACTCGGACTTAACAACACGATATGTGTGACCGACCCGATATATCCCGTGTATATCGACTCCAACGTGATGGGCGGACGTGCCGGAGACCAGGAAAACGGCACCTGGAGCAACATTGTCTATGTGCCGTGCACGGCCGAAAATAATTTTACGCCTCAAATACCCGACCGCCATGTAGACATCATTTACCTGTGCTATCCCAACAACCCGACGGGCACCGTCATCTCGCGCGAAGAACTCGAAAAGTGGGTGAGCTATGCGTTGGCCAACCACAGCATCATTATGTATGACGCCGCCTATGAAGCCTATATCCAGGACGAGGCTATCCCCCACTCTATCTATGAAATAGAAGGTGCCAAGAAGTGTGCCATAGAATTTCACAGCTATTCGAAAACAGCCGGTTTCACCGGCGTGCGCTGCGGCTATACCATTGTGCCCAAAGAGCTGGTAGCATACAATGGTAAAGGCGAGGAAGTGTGTCTCAACCAACTATGGGCGCGTCGTCAGGGAACCAAGTACAACGGCACGAGCTACATATCGCAGCGCGCAGCCGAAGCCACCTATACGCCCGAAGGAAAAGAGCAAATCAAGGCAAGCATCAAATATTATATGGACAATGCACGCATTATGCGCGATGCATTGAATAGATTGGGTCTGGCAGTGTATGGCGGCAAAAATGCTCCCTACCTGTGGGTGAAGACTCCCGACGGAGTGAACAGCTGGGCGTTTTTTGACGAACTTCTGCGAGGCGCCCACGTTGTGTGCACCCCCGGAGTGGGATTCGGCCCGAGCGGTGAAGGTTATGTGCGCTTTACCGCCTTTGGAAGCAGGGAAAACTGCATAGAAGCCATGTATAGAATATCAACAAGGCACTGATGACTTGAGATGCCCATTTAGCGTTTCGCCAAAAGCATCGTGCCACAAAACCATAATTATTATGTCAAACTTAAGGTTCAAAGTCGTAGAAGAAGCTTTCAAGAAGAAAGCATTGGAAATTAAAAGACCAACAGAGCGTCCCAGCGAGTTTTTCAGCAAATATGTCTTCAATCAAGAGAAGATGTTCAAGTATTTGCCGCTCGATGTGTATGAAAAACTGCGCGACGTTATTGTAAACGGTGCATTCCTGGATCTCTCGGTAGCCGACAAGGTGGCAGAAGGAATGAAAAAGTGGGCAATGGACAACGGTGTGACCCACTGCACGCACTGGTTCCAACCTCTTACGGAAGGAACGGCTGAAAAACATGACGCATTCATTGAACATGACTTCAAGGGCGGCATGATCGAGGAATTTACCGGTAAAGAACTTGTACAGCAAGAGCCCGATGCCTCGTCGTTCCCCAGCGGCGGAATCCGCAGCACCTTCGAAGCGCGCGGTTATTCGGCATGGGACCCTTCTTCGCCCGTATTTATCGTTGACGATACGTTGATGATTCCAACGGTGTTCATCTCCTATACAGGCGAGGCCTTGGACTATAAGGCTCCTCTCAAGAAATCGCTTGCGGCAGTAGACAAGGCAGCGACAGCAGTGTGCAAATATTTCAATCCCGACACAGAACATGTTCACGCCAACCTGGGCTGGGAACAAGAGTACTTCTTGGTGGATGAAAGCCTGTATGCCGCCCGCCCCGACCTTATGCTGACGGGACGCACGCTGATGGGTCACGATTCGGCCAAAAACCAGCAGATGGACGACCACTACTTCGGTGCCATACCGAGCCGCGTGGCTGCATTCATGAAAGACCTGGAAATACAGGCTCTTGAGCTTGGCATACCCTGCAAGACACGCCACAACGAAGTGGCACCCAACCAGTTTGAGCTGGCTCCGATATACGAGGAATGCAATCTGGCAGTAGACCACAACATGTTGCTGATGTCGCTGATACGCGAAGTGGCACGCAAGCACGGCTTCCGCTGCCTGCTCCATGAAAAACCCTTCAAAGGCATCAACGGTAGCGGCAAACACTGCAACTGGTCACTGGCAACCGACAAGGGCGTATTGCTCCACGCACCAGGTAAAGACGAAAACGGTGGATTGCGCTTCATCACATTCGTGGTAGAGACTTTGATGGCCGTTTATCGCCACAACGGGCTGCTGAAAGCCTCCATCATCACAGCAACCAACCAACACCGTCTGGGCGCCAACGAAGCACCTCCCGCCATTATATCGTCGTTCCTCGGAAAGCAACTGACCGATATTTTGGAAAAGATTGAAAACGCAGCACCCACCGACCTCGCTTCCTTGAAAGGACGCCACGAAATAAAGCTGGATATCCCGCAGATTCCGGATTTGCACATCGACAACACCGACCGCAACCGTACCAGCCCGTTTGCCTTCACCGGCAACCGCTTCGAGTTCCGCGCCGTAGGTTCGCAGGCCAACTGTGCCGCAGCCATGCTTGTGCTCAACACGGCAGTGGCAGAGGCACTCACCGACTTCAAGACGCGTGTGGATGCCCTCATAGCCAAAGGAACCGAAACCAATGCGGCCATCCTCACCATCCTGCGCGAAGACATCAAGACATGCAAGCCCATACATTTTGAAGGCAACGGATATAGCGACGAATGGAAAGCCGAAGCCAAAAAACGCGGCCTCGACTGCGAAACAAGCTGCCCCGTCATCTATGACCGCTATCTCGACGAATCGTCTATCAAGATGTTTGAAAGCATGCACGTCATGAAAAAATACGAACTGGAATGCCGCAACGAAATCAAATGGGAGACTTTCACCAAGAAAATACAGATCGAAGCACGCGTGTTTGGCGACATGGCCATGAACCACATCATTCCGGTTTCAACACGTTACCAAAGCATGCTGATTGACAATGTACACAAAATTTGCGAATCGTTCCCCGATGCAGAGGCCAACGAGCTCAATGCAAACAATATCAACATTATCAAGAAAATTTCGGCACACAACAGCTTCATCATCGAGAACGTAAAGAAAATGGTAGATGCACGCAAAGTAGCCAACAAAATAACCGACGAGCGCGAAAAAGCCATCCTTTACCACGACACCGTGATGCCATATCTGGAAAGCATCCGTTATCACATCGACAAACTGGAGCTTATCGTAGAAGACGGCATGTGGACACTGCCTAAATACCGAGAACTGCTGTTCATCAGATAATGTGACAGCCGATTAAATCGGAACATATCATTAAGGCCGGATTCCAAAGAAGAATCCGGCCTTAATTTTTTACCCATCAGATTAAGCAATCATACTTTAACGTAAGTTCGATGAAATATAATCGTCTGTAATTTTTATGATTAGCGAAAATTGTTGTATCTTTATAGTTACGAAACACAAAGAAATGGAACAATAATCGCTATGATCACCGAGAGCAAAGTTATAGAATTGTTTTGTATGGCAGATGATTTCTGCAAGTTTTTTGATGCAATGATGGCAAGATATACGCTTAAGCCTGCAAACAAGCGCGCATATCACCGTGATTCAACCATGTCAAAGGCTGAAATCATGCTCACCATGATACTCGATAATTTTATTGTCAATCTTTTGAGTGCAATCGCCGAATACTGCTGCTTCCCCAAAGAAACCTTGTATCAATGTATCGAGAACGATTGACACGCAACCAGCCTTGTTCTGATTTCATCGAACTCACGTTAAATAAGGAATGGTAGATGGCAAAATCGCGCCTTTCCCTTTCAAACGGCTTTATGATGGCGACAAATATCGAGTATTCATCTATTTTAACTATCGGGGGGGTAAAATTCAGCCTTTACATTTACTTTTGCAGCGGGATTAAGAAAACATTTCAATTAACCAAACAACTATTTTCACAAAGGGAACATTTTTAGGAGTAGTCCCCGAATTTTTGCGGATATAGCCATGCAAAGAACCATATTTGTGTTTCTGTTGACGTGTTTAGCGCTTTTGCCCGAAAAGGCACAGGCAGACACAGGCGTTCCGGCAATGATTCCCGACAGCGTCAGGAAAGACAGCTTCCGCATTTACTATCCCGTCAGCAAAATTGACATCCGTGAAAACTATATGGACAACAGTGAAAACCTTGAACGCATACGCAAGTTTTGCGCCGACACACTCCATATAGACAGCCTCGTCATCTTTTCGTATGCCTCGCCCGAAGGAACCTATGCCTTTAACAAGCGGCTTTCGGCAGGTCGCGGCGAAACGGCACGAAAATACATTCTGGAACATATTTTCAACAAGGCGCGTCAGCCCGATATACCTATTTATATAAGTCCCACGGCCGAAAACTGGGAGGGACTGCTTCGTGAAGTCAAAAGCCGTTACCACCGACGCGACCGCAACCGCGTAATAGGCATTTTGGAAAGCCCTGTCGGTGACGGACAAAAGAAAGCACGTCTCAAGGCTCTCGATGGCGGACGCACTTGGCAGTATCTGCGCACGCACATCATGCCGCACCTGCGCTACGCCACATGGACCTATGTGTGGCACTTCAGGAAGGACACAGTGAAACAAGCCCTGCCCCAACCCGTTGTTCCGGCAGACACCATCAAGCCTCTGCCCATAGACACGCTGCCTGTGCCCACACCGCAGGAAGAACCTGCCGACACAACCACCGTCATAGAGCGCACGAGCGACACGAAAACCATCCTGGCCCTCAAGACCAACCTGCTTTATGATGCCGTGACGTGGATCAACTTTGCCGTTGAGCTGCCCGTCTATAAAGACCGCCTATCATTGGTATACATGCACCAGTGCCCGTGGTTCCGCTGGGGCAAAGGCCGCAACGAATACTGCAACCGCTTCCTTTCCATAGGCGGTGAAGCACGCTGGTGGTTCCGCCCCATGCCGCGCGAACCCTACGGCCGGTGCCTGCGACGCGACAAACTCATGGGACACTATATAGGCGTCTATGGCATGGGCGGCAAATGGGACTTTGAATGGAAGCGCAAGATATGCTATCAGGGCGAATTCTGGAGCACCGGCCTCTCCTACGGCTTTTCCAGGCCGATAGGGCGACGGCTCAACCTGGAATTCGGCATCTCGCTGGGCTACGCCTCCATTCCCTACCGCAACTATACGCCGACCGACGACTACGGCATCCTGCTGCGCAATCCCGACAAAACGGGAACATGGCACTATTTCGGCCCTACCAAACTCGAAATTTCGCTGGTACTGCCCATTGTCAAACGCTATTGGACAACGAAAGGAGGCGACCAATGAAAGTGCTGACTGCCGCACTTCTTGCCATCGCTTCGGCCTTGATGTTCACGGCCTGCATCCACCGTCCGCTGGAAGAAATGGGCAATACCCACTACATACGCGTCTATATCGACGACAGTATCAGGAATACCACCTGCCGGTTCTATAACGATACGCTCGCACGCCCTGAATTCAAATTGCCGCAGGTGGTGCGCGTCACCCTTAACGACCGCCAAAGCGGAGCACAGACCGCGGAATCCTATCTGCAGCACTCGGGACGCGACTCGCTGGGATACTATCTTGACGGGTATATCATTGCCGATGCCGGCAGTTACGACCTTATGGTATACAACATAGGTACCGAAACGACCAACATACGCGACAATTACAACTACAACACCGCAACGGCCTATACCAACCCCATACAGTCGCAGCTCTACGCACGCATACCGCAATCGGTAAGAGCCTTTTCGGGAAGCAAGATTGCCTATATGCCCGACCACCTGTTTGTGGCTGCACACCGGCAGGTAGATATTCCCTACACTCACAACATCGACACGCTGCGTGGGCATGACGGAAGTTTTTTCAAGGCATCCACGCTCGTCAAGGCCTATTACATGCAGGTGCGCGTCAAAGGCATCCGCTACGTGAGCACGGCCACGGCGCTTCTCTCGGGCATGGCGGGCTCGTCGGTATTGGCCACACGGGCGATGGTCGAGACCGACTCAGTGAGGCTCTATATGGAAATGGACAACTACAGGGCGGCCGACTCCGTCAATACGGCCTATATCTATACCACATTCAACACTTTCGGCAAACTGCCCAAGGAAAATACACTGCTCACCCTCACCTTTGAGTTTGTCACCACCGACGGACGCTCACAGGTAGAGACCATCAACATCACCGACCTGTTTGAGACACCGATGGTGCGCGAAAACCAATGGATTATTCTCGATAAGGAAATCGTTATCGACCCGCCGCCGACACCACCCGGCCCCGGAGGAAACAGTGGCGGATTTACCCCGAAAGTGGACGAGTGGGAAGACATCCGCACCGACATACCTATTTGAAAACAAGCATAAAATATTCATCAATAACATTCCAAAACAATGAAAAAACTATTATTCCTCACAGCACTCGCGACCACAGCGCTCGCCGGCTGTACAAGTGACGAACAAAACGAAGCGGCCAAACAATCGCAGCCCTCGAAAATCGTGTTCAACGCACCCATCGTAAACGGCAACACACGCGCAATTCCCGGTGAACAACCCGTCAACGGCAAATACAGCACTCAGGAAGAATTTTGTGTATTTGCCAATCAAAGCAATGACGCTTTTACAGCTTGGGATAACAACAACAATTATCTCTATAATGTAAGGGTTAAATACTCGGGAAGTATTGATGACGGCACTACTAATAAAAAAGGATGGATTCCGGCCGATGGCAACCCTATCTATTGGCCTAAAAAAGGTAAGCTGACCTTTGCAGCTTATTCTCCGGCAGATGCAGCAGGTACAATAAAATATGGCAATGGCGGATTGACCATCACAGATTTCACCACAAACGATAATGTGGCCGAACAATATGATTTGATGTATAGCGAGCGTTCTTACGACAGAACGGCAAGTACAAACCAATCGACCGAAGTCACTGATCCAAAACCGGGTCACACGGGTCAATCTTACGACGGTGTAGACATTCTGTTCCGCCACGCATTGGCTTCCATCAATTTCAAAGTCAAAGCAGCCGCTGAATATAATGGAACAACCATCACGGTCAATCAAATTTCCATTCTCAACGTATGGAACAAAGGAACATTCCAAGAGAATATAACAGAAGGTGCGGTCTATAACTCTAACCCTGCATGGGAAATCAACAAGACTGACAATCCACATGGAACGCCAGTCAATTACAATGAAAAAACATATAAAGTCATTTCAGGTACAACAGGTACGGTGTTAGAAACAGATGCTAAAACTCCTACGGATGCAAAACCGGCATTGCTGATTCCGCAGAATATGCAAGATAATAAGGATGCTGCTACGAAGAAGGACATTATAGTTCAAGTTGAATATACGATAAAAGTTGGCAATGGTAACCCTGTTAAACAAGTATCAGAAGTATCATTGGTTACAGGAAATAGCAACGGTTATTTCAAAAATGGGGCAGACGATATTGAAAAGTGGGAAATGGGTAAACGTTATACCTATACTATTGTGATAGGATTGAACAACATCATCTATTTCTCGCCGGAAGTTACCAACTGGGACGACATTACAGTTAGCCCTGACCTTACAATCTAAAATCCTTGAATTTACCTGCCGGGATAAAGCTCGGCAGGTAAATTCTTTCCTAAAACCATACAACCAAATCATGTCAATATTGAAACACACAGGCAGAAACTATAGTTTTATCCTTATGCTTGCAGCAGCGGGCATATTCGCTTCGTGTTCGGATGACCATCGTAGTGAAACGACGGCCGGCCGACAAGCCATCAGTTTCAATGTGGCATCGGTGGAAAACAGCACGACACGCTCGCTCATCGAGTCGGGCGCAAAACCTGAAAGCGGCACAGACCACAGCTTGCAAACAGCCTGCACCCCCACAGAGGGTGGACGCAGCATCGGCGTATGGGCAGACTACAGCCTGCCGCAAACAGACGGTTCGGAATTGATCTTTTCCGATATTTTCAAGAACACTTCTATCGCTTATCAAAAGAGAAACGACGACAATGGCAATCCCGTCAATGACTGGAACTATTCGGGCGACCCACTCTTTTGGCAAATAGGCGGTCTTTACAAGTTCCGCGCCTTTTATCCGCAAGAAGAGATGCGCGAATACATCATTACGGCTTCATCGGCAACATCGTTTCAGATAGACTACAGTACCTATCAATTGCAAGAAGACTTGCTCGTGGCCTACAACCGCGTCAATACAGCCACATTGGACATATTGCACCAACCCACAGGAGGCACATTTGACCTCCATACTCCCGTGCCGCTTGGCTTTAAGCATGCATTGGCTGCCATCATGTTTCAATTCAAATATAAAGAAAATCATGCCGACAACGATGTACTGACTTCCTGTTGGCTCGAAAATACAAATGCCGAAGAGTCGGAACGCTTTGCTACGACCGGCGTACTCGTCTATGGCAATTCCACCACCGAAGAAGCCATCGATTGGCAACCAACTTTCTGGGAACCGATAGGAGAAAAGATTTATTATTGGCAACCGCAAAGCGGAAAAGCATTTACGGATAAACTTTCGGCTACGGCCTATACCGGCCAAGCAACCGAAGGCAATCTCTATACGAAGAACGACGGTTATCTGCTCGTTATTCCGCAAGAATACAAGGGAGGGCTTCGCCTCTGCTTTACCACACAACAAGGCGGAAACACGGTCTTTGAAGTATTGCTGCCCGAAGACACGGGAACAGACAAGGACGGCAACGAAGTGACAACACCTCCTTATTATTTCGCTGCCAGCAAACGCTATATCTATACCATATCACTCACTAAGACCAACCTTGACGTAAATTTGTCGATTGCGGATTGGAACGTCCGCAAGACATCGGACGAAATTATTTTCTAAATGAAAAATACCCACCTACGCACCATATGCCACCTGCTCGCCATTATCCCGGCGGCACTGCTGCTGACATGTTGCCAAAACGACGTGCAAGACGAAAAGGCGGCAACAGATTTTGCCAACCTGACCATCGCGGTGAACAGCCCCTCCATCAGCGTTGACAGCCGCAGCGTATCGTTGAGCGACCCCGACGGAAACGCCGATGACATGAGCGAATGGGACAAATACGTGGACGGAAGAAAACTCTATCGCGTCACCTTGCTGCTTATCAACAAAAAGACCAATGCCATCGTAGGCTACCGCGACAGCAAAGACGGAAGCGATGACGGCATCACGATTGCCGCGGACGGAAAAACCGCCACAGCATCTTTTCAATACATGCACCCCAAGCACGGAAACATTGAAATATTGGAACACGGAGAATATCGCATGGTTGTCGTAGCCAACTACTCGGAAATCAATGCGGTCGATGATGCGGGAACCACCAAGAACCATGCCGGCAACACCGAAGTCATGGAATATATTGACAATATCACAACGAATTTTCCCACAGACAAAGGTCTTGCGACATCCTCCACCGATTTTTCAAAACTATATAACACAAAAATATCAAGCAGCAGCGACTACGTTTGTCCGCAACAGCCGCAAGTGCTGACCCTCGTAAAAGACCTGCAGCTGCAACCCGGTGACAATTCGGTTTCGGCCGAACTCGTGCGTACCTATTCGCGCATACGCATTGAAGCCGCCAACCACAGCGAGGAGGAATTAAGCATCACAAATCTACGGTTTAGCACGAACTTTGCACAAAAAGAAGCTTATATTTTCGATGATCCCGACAACAGCAGCCGCAAATACAGCATAACAGCCAAAGGAGCACCGACCGTGGGTTCGACAAATGCCATCATTCCGTTTAGTGGCCCTGTGAAAATACCACATATTGACCACACGGAAAGCAACCGAAAGGCCGTTTTCGATGCCTATATACTTGAAAGCAAAGATGAAACAAACCGTTACACTTATACCATCACAGCCGGATATAAGGATATCCCCAATAAAACAGCCACATTTGAGCTCCGCGACATTCATCCGACGACAGGAAACGTGGAAGACCTGACGGAAATAAAACGCAATGACTTCATACGCAGCCTTGTCAGCATTTCATACAGTCCTTCGACCATCGACTTTGAATTTAAAGTGTTGCCATGGACGACGAAAGACGAGGAAATAGAATACAACTAACCACAACTCAAAATCATGAGCATCATACATAAAACAATATGGCTGTTAAGCCTGCTGCCTGTACTGCTTTTGAGCGGCTGCACGGACAACGACGGTATTGAAAACAGCACCATAGGCCAAGAAACCGTAGTGGATTTCAAATTCGGCGATTGCAGTTTCAAGCGCGTTGACATAAAAACACGTGCCACATTGGGCATTCTTCCGGAATCGCGCGTCAACAACCTGTTTGTGTTTATTTTCGCCAACGGCAAGCGCATCTATTCGCACCACTTCGACAGCGATGACAAACTGCAAAGCCTGAATGAGCTGAAAAAACAGTCGGAAGATGCCTGGTATGTGGAAAACATGCAGAAGGAAGACGGCGACGAGACCCAGGGAACGGTGCGCATCAAATGCCCCACCGTGACCGAAGCCACCATGTACCTCGTGGCCAACATTGATGCCGACATGGTGAACATTTCGCCGGAAAGGCTCAACGCCATTACGACCGAAGACGAGCTGAACAGCATGGAAGCACAGCTGAATCAGGAGGTGACATCGCGAAACGGCTATTTTCCCATGACTGCGAAGGTGGAACATATCACAATTGCGGAAAACAGCATCACCTCGACCGGTGAAGATGCGCTGCCGGCATTGCTCAAACGGCTGGATGCCAAAGTGAAAGTAAACATCAAGGTAAACAAAAACAGTTCTACTACCACAACGGAAGGAAACACTACCACCCGGCAGACCATCAAGGATTTCCGGCCCGAAAGCTGGCGCGTGGTCAACATACCGAAAGCGGCCTATGCTTTCGAACAGACCGAGAATGCCGACACGGAATATTTTAACAGCAACGAAATGCCTTTTGAGACGGAAGAAAAGGATGCCAACTCGGAAACGCTTCACGGCTTTTCATTTTATATGCTCGAAAACAAGCAAAAGGCAAAGGCAAAAGCCAAGCCGCTGAACTTTCACGAACGCGACCAACGCAAAAAGAATGTCGACGGCAGCTATGACACATCGGGAGATTTGTGGACAAAAGCCCCTGAAAACGGCACTTATCTGGAAATAAAAGGCGAGGTGGTCATGGAGGTCGACGTGTCGAGCGAAGCCAAAGAGCAACAGTTGTCGGCCGATGTCGTCTACTACATCCATTTGGGCGACTTCGCAGGAAACAAATGGGAAAACTACGATGTGGAGCGAAACACCTTTTATACCTACAATATTACGGTGAACGGTGTAAACAGCATACAGGTGGAAGTGGAGACATCGCAACCGGGAAACACATTCAAAGAACCCGAATCGGGAGCAACGGGCCACGTATATATCGCCAAAGAGAGCATCCACACGTTTGATGCACACTACGGGCAACGCGTTTTCTGCTTTGATGCCGAAGATATCAATCCGGAAACGGTTACATGGTATGTCAAAACCCCGTTCGGACGCGAAGGAACACCGATTAAAAACGGAGATACGGAAATGCCGTCGGGTCTGGACTATAAATGGGCGCATTTCATGATTAACAAAGTATCGACAACTCGCGACGACGAAGCACAAGACACGCCCTACAGCCAACTGAACCGGAAATATCCCGGAGACAATAGTGACGAGCTGATGGATGTGGTGCAATTTACCAAATATATCAAGCAGCAGAAACGAAAATTCGACAAAGGGCAGTCCAACGACTTCCATAAGGAAACGGACGCAGACTGGAAACAGAAGTTTTCCGACGACCCAAGCAAATATATCCGCAGCCGCATCTATGTGACGGTTTTCATCGACGAGTTTTACTATGACAGCGATCCCATCACACAGGAAAGTAGTGATGACCTGTGGAAGAAATTCGTTAACCAGCCCAACCGCGTGATGCACATCCTCAGCGACAGCAAGACCAGCCTCGACAAAGCCAGCACGGCCACGGGAAGTGTCATTACCCTGCGACAAAACTCCATACAAACGCCTTACGCCCTCAACAAGGACGAACTGAAAACGGCGTGGGGCTGCGAAACCATCGATGAGTCGTCGGAAGAAGCCGCCGGCATCAACTGGTTTTTCTCCACTAAGGAAAACAGCACTACAACATCTTATATAGAGAATCTGACTAATTCGGACACCGACAACGGCCTCTACAACACGGCTCTTTTATGGGGCATGAATAATAATAATAGCAGCATCAAGTGGGACGATTATCTCGATTACGAACGCAAGAACGACTATAACACCCTGTTCATGAAAGACGACAAGGCCGTGCTTCGCTATGCTGCCATGATGCGCAACCGCGACAACAACGGCAACGGCATCATAGACCCCGAAGAGGTGCGCTGGTATGTGGCCAGCCTCGGCCAGTTGGACGGACTCTACATCGGCGAGCAAGGACTTTCGGGCGACGCCAAGCTGTATAAAAAGAGTTTTGCCACTGCCGCGAATGAAACTTTTGATGCAAGCAGCCCTTATAGCGGTTTCAAGAAATGGAGGTCGCACGTTGTCAGCAGCAGTGTCAGTGGCGGCAAAGTAAAGGTGTTGTGGGCCGAAGAAGGCATTTCTGTCAGCAATTACAAGCAGCCTCTCGAAGGAAATGGATGGAAAGACGTGGACGGAGCCTACCAATGCGGAGCTTATTCCATCCGCTGCGTCAGAAACCTCGGAATGCACGATGCTACGGCAAGCACCATCAAAGACAAGGACAGCAACAAACCAACGCCTTTGATAAACGTCATCAAGCCAGATGGAACCATCACCTCATCTTCGGTCTATCGGTTTGACATGACCAATGTCAATGAAAAGTCTATCCGCTATTATACGACAAGGGAATTGGAGCCTGCCAACGAGAACTCGGAAATAGCGAAGGTCTATAAAGGTTTTGAGACGGGCGATTTAAAAAACATCAACAAAGGCTACACCTCACTAAAAAGCACGCTTGAATCGGGAACTTCGCCTTGTGACGACGGCTACAGGGTGCCCAACATCAGGGAAGGAGCCCTCATGTCGCTTTATTGCAGCGACAACAGCTGGTGGTCAGGCGGAACTATGGTGAGTTCCTACTTCTCGTTGGGAAAATTAGGTACAAATGTCTACCAGCATACGGATGCCGACAAGGGATTTTCATGGATTTGCCGGAATGCACACGTAAGTGTCGGAGAAGTCACAACCTATATCCGTCAGGTGCGCGACTACAATCCGTAGCCTCACCTTTATTTGACCACCTTGTCGGATGAATAGTATGCGAATTTGCACAAATAAAGCATTATACGCCACATTCCCCCATCAACCATTTTAGGGCATTCATCCTTTTGATGCCGTTATAGTCTGCCTCAGGGTCTTCGTCCAAGGTAAGTATGCATTTGGGGTATTGGTCGTCAATTTCTTGCAGTGGCTTCAGTTCCCGTTTAAGTGTGGTTTCATCCCTCACCGTGGCAGCCACTTGATAATATACTATGTCATTTTCGTCCATTGCAACAAAGTCTACTTCCAAATCATTGATTTTCCCGACATAGACTTTCTTTTGGCGGTGCAGCAGTTCAAGATAGACTACATTTTCCAACAAACGCCCCGCATCAAACGAGCGTGAGCCAAGAAGCATTCTCCGCAGCCCCACATCCACCAAATAGTACTTGCTCAAAGTTTTGAGAAGCTGTCTGCCTTTTACGTTATACCTTTTAGCTTCATACACGAAGAATGTCTCACACAGTGAAGTCAGGTATTTTTCCACCGTCTTTTGGTCAATTTTTCTTCCGTCTGCGGTCATTATGTCGGCTATACGTCTGGTTGACATAATGTTTCCGATGTTATCGGCAGTGAAGCGTATCACACTTTCAAGCATCATCACGTCTTGTATTTTCTTCCTGCTCATAATGTCTTTCACAACGATGGTGTTATATACCCCATTCAAATAGTCGGCAATGTCACCGGCACGTTCAAGAGTCAGTGTGTATGGAAAACTACTTTGTGTGATATAGTCTGTATAGGCTTTTGCAAGATTGTCTTGTTTGCCGCTGCCTGTTACATATTCCTTAAACGAAAGGGGGAGCATGTCAATTTCCACATATCTTCCAGAAAGCAGTGTGGCTATCTCACTTGAAAGCATATAGGCGTTGGAACCTGTGATATACAAATCGACGTATGGTTTCAGGTTGAGGCTGTTGATGATGTCGGGAAAGTCTTTTACGTGTTGTATCTCATCAAAAAAAATGTACGTTGGCTTGTCGGGCAGAATAAGGGGTTTGATATATCTGTACAAGGCTATGGGGTCGCGCAGTTCCCTGTTGTCGTAGTCCTCAAAGTTCAAGTAAACCTCAGTTCGGGATAAGAAAGCTGCAAAATTATGAAGGAAAAAGTTGGTAGTCCAATAAATATTTTGTATCTTTAT